>NC_014165.1:698329-1396658 GCF_000092645.1 Thermobispora bispora DSM 43833 | reverse complement strand
CCGCGAGGGTCTTGCCACGTCGACGCGGCGTGCAGGCGACCTGGCTCGTCCCCGGAGGGGGCATCACAGTTGCGGGACAGCGCCGGATTCCCACCGGACTTCGCTGCACGACGCGTTCCGGAGGCAACAGTACCAACCGGACGTACGCCGCGTCTTACCGGGCGTCCCGCCTTACGGGCCGGTGCGTCAGCCGGGGCGGGGCCGCGTTATGGGGATCCCTGCCCGGCCTGGCCGGTGCGCCCCGGGTCCTCGGGTACGCGGAACCGTGGTGCGGGCAGGTGGGATCCGATGCCGTGGAACGGGGATCGCGCCCACCGGTGCGGCCGGTGCCCGGCCGGGCCGGTCACCCGGGATCCCGTGCGCGATCAGGGCGGGTTCGTCGTCCGGATCGGCTACGGATCGGGAGGTGCGGAACGCCGTGGCCGGCCGGTCACTCGGCCACCGGGAGCGACGAGAACCGTGGAGAGGACACCTCCGGCGACCGGGCACGCGCATCGCGTGATCCGGTATCACGGGCCCCGAGGCGCGTGGGCGGGTCACCCGTGCCGGATCGGTGGCACACCACCCGGATCCGCCGGCTGCGAAGAGTGCGCGCCGGGTGCACGCGGCGTGCGTGCACGGGAAGGCTAGACCAGCAGGCTGTCGAACTGGCCGTCCTTGACCCCGAGCACGAGGGCGCGGATCTCCTCCTTCGTGTAGATCAGGGCCGGCCCGTCGGGGTCGCGCGAGTTCCGGACCGCCACGCTGCCGTCCGGCAGCTCGGCGAGCTCCACGCAGTTGCCCTGGGAGTTGCTGTAGGCGCTCTTCCGCCAGGTGACCCCCTTGAGGTCCTTGGCGGGCATACCGTTGTACGGCTTCATATCCGATCTCACTTGTCCAGGTCTTTGAGGTGCTGTTGGAGCCGCTCCACGGTGCCCCGCGGCGTGGCGCTCGCCACGCACAGTTGCTCCATCGCCCGCAGGTACGGGTCGACCTCCTCGGGCTTGTCCAGGTACAGGGCACCCCAGAGCTGTTCGACGTAGACGACGTCGGAGAGCTCGCGCTCCGGGAAGCGGAGGATGGTGAACGCGCCGCCCTCGGCCGTGTGCATCCCGTACTCGAAGGGCATCACCTGCAGGGTGATGTTGGGGAGCGCCGACACGTCGAGCAGGTGCTGGATCTGCTCGCGCATGACCTCCCGCCCTCCGATCCGCCTCATGAGCGCGGCCTCGTCGATGACGGCCCAGAGCCTCGGACCGTCGGGGCGCGTGAACCGCTCTTGCCGCTGCAATCGCATATGCACGCGCCGCTCGATCTCGTCGTCCGAAGCCTCCGGATTGCCGAGTTTGTACACCGTCCGGGCGTATTCGGCGGTCTGGAGCAGCCCGGGAATGAACTGCACCTCGTAGGTGCGGATCAGGCTCGCGGCCTCTTCTAAGCCGACATATGTGACAAACCAGTCCGGCAGCACATCGTTGTATTTGTGCCACCAGCCAGGCGCGTTCGCCTCCCGGACCATCTCCAGCAGACTGCGCCGTTCGGCGCCGTCGTGCACGCCGTAGAGGGTGAGCAGGTCTTCGACGTCACGCGTCTTGAACCCGACCCGGCCGAGCTCCATCCGGCTGATCTTGGACTCCGAGGCCCGTATGTGGAACCCGGCCTGCTCACGGGAGAGTCCGCGTGCTTCGCGCAGCCTCCGCAGGCTGGCCCCGAGCATGATGCGCCGAACGGTGGAAACGGAACCGGGCGGATCTATCGACACGTCCTTTTCCTCCGTTTATTGGACTGGCTTCAAGTCTGTCAAAGATCGCCCCCTTCGATCCAGGATGTTGGGAAGTAAGGTAGCGCTTCCCGCGGTCTCTTGCACGTGCATCCGCTCTTGCAGTCGCACGTTCGCATCGACCATGATGATCTCGTGCAGCCCGCGAACGTGACCCGTGGCCATGCGCGATCGCCGCTGCTCGACTGGTGGCCACCGATCGTCTGGTGGCCGGAGCCGGCCCGAGACCTGATCGAGCCCGGGTCACCGCCGGTCAGCGCCACCCTGGTCCTCTCCCCGATCGCCGAATCCGTCTGGTCCGCGCGGAACTTCGCGCTCGGCGCCCTCGCCGGCTGGGACATGACCGGGCTGGCCGACGGCATGGGGCTGGTCGTCTCCGAGCTGGTCACGAACGCGCTGCGGCACGGCCTCGCGCTCTGCGGCGGACCCCGGCGGGAGGTGATCCGGCTCGCCCTGGTCCGCCGGGGGCGGCTGGTCACCTGCGTCGTCTTCGACCCCGGGCCCGGGACGCCCGTGCTCCGGGATCCCTCCCCGTTCGAGCCCGGCGGGCTCGGCCTGCACATCGTGGAGTCGCTGAGCGTCCGCTGGGGGTGGTGCCCGGTGGCCCCGCGCGGCAAGGCGGTCTGGGCGGTGCTCGGCGGCTGACCGCCGACCGCCCGCCGGACGACGCGCCCCGGCACGCGCGCGACGCCCGATCCGCGGAAATGCCCGCGCCACCATGCGGCCATGTGCTGAGATCGGACGGTGACGCCCGCACGGCGCGGTGCGCGGCCCGCCCACGGTGGTCGCGCCGTCAACCCGGCGCCCGGCTCCCCTCGGCGCCCCGCGGCCCGGCATCGCCGCCCGCCTCGGCACCGCCCCGGGTACGGCGGGCGTGACGGTGCCTCCCGGCGGCTCCGGAGGGATCGACGATGCCCCATGACCTCCTCGGCTGGCTGACGACCCTCGGCGAGGACCGGCTCGCCCGCATCCTGGCCAACCGGCCGGACGCCATGGCGCCGCCGTGGCCCAGCGACCTCGGCGCCCTCGCCGCCCGGCTCACCGACGACCTCGCCGTCCTGGAGGTCATCCGGGACCTCCCGCTCCCCGCCCTCGAGCTGATCCAGGCCCGCCTCGCGCTGGACGGCCCGGCCGGCGAGGCGAGGCTCGCCGCCTTCACCGGGGTGCGCACCCGCGAGGTGCGGCGCTGGCTGCACCACCTCTACGACCGTGCGATCGCCTGGCCCGGCCCGGACGGCCGGATCGTCCTCGCCCCGGCCGTGGCGCGGTGGTGCCCGGCGCCGCTCGGCCTGGGCCGGCCGTTCGGCGCCTGCACCCGCGGGCTCGCCGCCGAGGACCTGCGCCGCGCCGGCCGGCTGCTCGGCCTGCCGGTCCGGGGCGGCCGGGACCGGCTCACCGCCCGGATCCGCGCGGTGCTCGGGGACCCCGACCGGCTCGGCCTCCTGCTCACCGGCGCGCCCGGCGGAACCCTGGAGCTGCTCGACGCCTTCGCCTGGGACGGCCCGGTGCGCACCCTGGACCGCGGGCGCCACCGGCGGCCCGGCACCCCGGAGCGGTGGGCGCTCGGCCCTCGCGTTGTCCGGGGCACGCCCCGCTCCGCTCCCCCGCCCCACCTGGCCGGGACCGGTGCCTCCTGGTCCTGGCCCGCGGGGACGTGGCGGAGATGCCCCGCGAGGTCGCGCTCGCCCTCCGCGGCCCCGGGCACCGCGCCCCGTTCACCCCGGATCCGCCGGACGCCGCGCTCACCAGGCCGATCCGGACGCGGTCGCGCACGGGATGCGCCGCGCCGCCGCGCTCCTCGTCGAGCGGGTGAGCGCGCTCCTCGGCCACCTGGACGCGAACCCGGTGCGGACGCTGCACCGCAGTGCTGCCCGGGCGGACGCGGCACGGCGGCTCGCCGCCGCGATCGGCTGCCCCGCCGGCGAGGCCCAGCTGATCGCCGAGGTGGCCGCCGAGGCCGGCCTCCTGTCTCCCGCCGGAGGCGCCGGTGCCCGGCGGGCCTGGCGCGCGGCCGGCGACCCGGTACGGCTGCGCCTCCTCCTGGCCGCCTGGTGGCGCATGGAGCGCTCACCGCTGAGCGGGCACGGCCACGCCGCCGGGGAGACCGTCGCCAGGGTCCGCCGGGCGATCTTCGCCGTGCTCGCCGGGGTCCCCGCGGGCCGGCGCTTCGCCTCGCTGCCCGAGCTCGTCCAGGCGGTCGGGTGGCGGGCGCCGCTCCTCGACCGGGAGCTCGTCGAGGGCCGAGGCCCGCACCAGCTCGGGGGCGTGCTCCGCGGCGGGCCGCGCGGGCGGGCTCTCGTGCCCGGTGGCGAGCGGGGCGAGCGCGCGGTCCAGCTCGGTCAGCGCACCGCCGGCGACGAGGCCGAGCACGCCGGCCTCGGCGAGGACCGCCGGGGCGAGCCCGGCGGCCCGGGCGGGCGCGTGCTGCGGCGGACGGCGGGGCCGGTGGGCGGCCGATCCACCCGCCCGGCGGCCGGGAGGCCGGGGAGGCGGCCGGGGATCCGCCGCGTGACGCGCGCGAGCTCGCGGCCCGCCTGGTGGGCGCCGCCTCCGCCGGCCACGGCGGGCGCACCTGGGCGGTGATCGGCCGGATGGCGCGCCGGTTGCCCGTGGCCCAGCAATCGCTCCTCGGCCGCGTGGTCGACCACGACGGCCGGGCCCGGATCACCCTCACCGACGGGATGACCGCGACGATCAGCCGCGGTGAGCTGCGGGGCGGGGATGCTCGGCGCCTGGTGCGAGGAGACGGGCGGCTACCGCGAGTTCCCGCTGGGCGAGATCGCCTCGGTGGCCGGCGTGCCGTGACGGAGGACCGGCGCACCCGCCTCCATCACCGCGCCTCCGTCATCCGTGCGCACGCCGCGCGGCGGCGAGCCCCGCGCCCGGCGAGGGCGCTGACGACCTGCCCGAACAGGCTGGGCGGCGTGCGCGCCGCGCCCGGCGGGGCCGGCGCGCGGGCGTGCGCGCCCTCAGGTCGGACGACGGTCCTGACGATCACCGCCGCGCGGCCTAGGTAAAGGATGATTTACCTCTAGTTTGTGCCTGTTTGTTCCTTTTGCCGGTTCTTTGCCTATACTCGTGCCCCATATCCCCCAAATCGTTACAAACAGCCCAAATCGCACCGCCGCCCTCGGCAGTGTTCCGGCTGCGCTCTGTCCCCACGGCCGCATGAGCGCTGATCAGGCATGCTCTGCGCCCGCCCACGGCGCCCGGCATCGCGGCGTGGGCCACCCGGGCGGCGCTCGCGCTCCCCCGCGCGAACGGTGCGACCGACCGAGAGAAATCGCATGATCAAGCGCGCCTGCCTGGCTCTCCCCCCGGCACTCGCCTGCACCGCGATCGTGATCGGTGCCGCGATGCAGCACGACGCGGGGAGCCGCAGGACCATGACGCAGGCCGCAGGCCTGGCCGTACCGTCGCCCGCGCACCGGACGCTCACCCCGCAGCCCGTCACTCCCCCGCCGGCGCCGCCGCGCCCCTCCGCCGCCGCGGCCTTCGCCGCCCCGAGCCCCGACACCCCGCCCGCCACCGCGACCACGCCGCCCCCCCACGGCTCAGCCCGGCCCGTCCTCCCCGTCCTCCGCGGCCACGGCCGCGCCGTCCCCCGAGCCCACGCCGGCCGCGAGCGCGGAGCGAGCCGCCTCCGCCACACCCGGGCCCGAATCCCCCTCCCCCTCGCCCACGCCCACCCGCACCGGCCCGAAACTGCCGTCCGGTATCGCCACGGCCACGTCGTTCTGGGACGCGCAGACCGCCTCCGGCAAGCCCATGCGCTACCAGACCATCGCCAGCCCGTACTGGCCCCTCGGCACCAAGGTGCGGATCACCTACCGGGGCAAGAGCGTGATCGGGTTCGTCGAGGACTTCGGGCCCGCCGAATGGGCCGTCGCCCAGCACCGCGTGCCGGCGATCCTCGACCTCTCGGAGCTGATGATGGCCGACCTCACCGGGGTGCGGTCGAACGTCGTGCTCGTCCGGTTCGAGGTGCTCGAGTGGGGGTCGGGCCGGGTCTTCCGCAGATCAGGCACCGGTCACGACCTCGCCATGGGACGCTCGTGAGCGCTTCCCCGCGATGACGGCTCCCGTGCGGGTCCGCGTAAACTTCGAGCGTGGCCGAGCCGAAGTTCGAGATCCAGATGCTCCACGACCGTGTGATGGTCAAGGTCGATCGGGAGCCGGAAGAGCGGCGCAGCAGCTCGGGAATCGTGATCCCGGCGACGGTGAAGATGGCCAATCGCCTGGTCTGGGGCGAGGTATGCGGCACGGGGGCCAACGTCCGATCGGTCAAGCCCGGGGACAAGGTCCTGTTCAACCCCGAGGACCAGTACGAGGTTGAGGTCCAGGGACAGGTCTACCTGGTGCTGCGGGAGCGTGATTTACACGCCGTCGCCACCCAGCAGACCGACCATGGGACCGGCCTCTACCTCTGAGCCCAGGGAAGGTAGGCGAAGAGGGTGAGCGCCGCTTCGACCAGGTCGATCCCGGTGGTCAGCTTCACCGCCGCCCAGACGATGGCGCCGGCGCAGGTCAGGGTGAGCAGGCTCGCGACGATCCGGACGAACCAGTTCTGCCGCTGCAGCCAATCGGTCGCGGCCATGACCCTGGCCTTCGCGAACGCCAGCAGCCGGGAGGCCCAGGCGAACTCGGTGGCGAGGACGGCGAGCCCGGCGAACACGACCAGCCATCCCGGCCCGGGGAACGGCACCATGATCAAGCCGCCGATCACCATGATGCCGCCGAGCAGACCGATCGCGATCCGCAGCGTCATCCGGCCGGTCCGCCGGGCCCGGATGCGGTCGCGCCACACCCGGACCCGGTGCAGCACCCCGTGCCGGGTGTCGCGCCGGGTCTTCTGATCGTTTCCAGCCGCCACCACCGAGCGCATACCCCCAATCGCTGCCCAGGATAATCGGCGGCGGCATCTTCCCGCGGATCCGGCGGTGACCCGGGTGGGTCACGCGGATCCGGCGGCGATGCAGGCGGCGGTCTGCACGGCGATCTCCAGCTCCTCGTCGGTGGGGATCACCATGACCGCCACCTCGGCCCCCTCCGGGGAGATGAACCGGGGCTCCTTGGCCGGGGCGGCGTTGCGCACCGGGTCGATCTCGATGCCGAGCCGGGACAGGCCCTCCACGGCGAGCGCCCGGGTGCGCTGATCGTTCTCCCCCACGCCCGCGGTGAACACGACCGCGTCCACCCGGCCGAGCGCGGCGTAGTAGGCGCCGATGTAGCAGCGCACCCGGTAGGCGTACATCTCCATGGCGAGCCGGGCGTTCTCGTCGCCCGCGTCGGCGAGCCGCCACACGTCCCGCAGGTCGTTGGCCCCGCACAGGCCGAGCAGGCCGCTCTCCTTGTTGAGCGCCTCGTCGATCTCGGGGATGCCGAGCCCGGCGACCCGGTGGAGGTAGCCGGGGATGGCCGGGTCGATGTCGCCGGACCGGGTGCCCATCACCAGCCCGGCGAGCGGGGTGATGCCCATCGACGTGTCGATGCTGCGCCCGCCGCGCACCGCCGTGGCGCTCGCGCCGTTGCCCAGGTGCAGCACGATCGAGTTCACCTCGCCGTACGGCCGGCCGAGCAGCTCCGCGGCGCGGCGGGAGACGTAGGCGACCGAGATGCCGTGGAAACCGTACCGGCGCACCGCGTACTTGGCGGTCCACTCCCGCGGCACCGCGTAGGTGGCGGCGTGCCGGGGGATGGTCGCGTGGAACGCGGTGTCGAACACCGCGACGTGGGGCAGGTGCGGGAACGCGGACCGGGCGACCCGGATCCCCTCCAGGTTGGGGGGGTTGTGGAGCGGGGCGAGCGGTGCGAGCTCCTCGATCGTCCTCTCGACCCGCTCGTCGATGATCGTGGGCTGGATGAAGCGGGAACCCCCGTGGACCACCCGGTGCCCCACGGCGACGACCTCGTCGAGCGGCGGGCCGTGCTCGGCGAACGCCGCGAGCACCGCCTTCAGCCCTTCCTCGTGGTCGGCGAGCCGGCGCTCCACCCGGTGCGCGCCGTGCGTGAGCACGCTGGTCTCCTCGCCGATCCGCTCGGCGAGCCCGGTGACGAGCTTGCGCCGGGTCGCGACGTCGATGAGCTGGTACTTGATCGACGACGAGCCGGCGTTGATCACGAGGATCCGTCCGGTCACCGGGCGCCCTCCCGCTCCTGGGCCTGGATCGCGGTGATGGCGATCGTGTTGACGATGTCCTGCACGGTGGCGCCCCGGGACAGGTCGTTCACCGGCTTGCGCAGGCCCTGCAGCACCGGGCCGATCGCGACCGCCCCCGCGCTCCGCTGGACCGCCTTGTAGAGGTTGTTGCCCGTGTTGAGGTCGGGGACCACGAACACGGTGGCCCGGCCGGCGACCGGGCTGTCCGGCATCTTGGTCCGCGCCACGCTGGGCTCGGCCGCCGCGTCGTACTGGATCGGCCCCTCGACCGGGAGGTCCGGCCGGAGCCGCCGGACCAGCTCGGTGGCCCGGCGCACCTTCTCCACCTCGGGGCCGGCGCCGGAGTCGCCGGTGGAGTAGGAGAGCATGGCCACCCGCGGCTCGATGCCGAACCGCGCCGCGGTCTCGGCGGAGGAGATGGCGACGTCGGCGAGCTGCTCGGCCGTGGGGTCCGGCACGATCGCGCAGTCCCCGTAGACCAGGACCCGGTCGGCGAGGCACATGAAGAACACGCTCGACGCGATCGTCACCCCGGGCGCGGTCTTGATGATCTCGAAGGCGGGGCGGATGGTGTGCGCGGTGGTGTGGGCCGCACCGGAGACCATGCCGTCGGCGAGCCCGAGGTGGACCATGAGCGTGCCGAAGTAGGAGAGGTCGGTGACGATGTCGCGCGCCTGGTCCACGGTCACGCCCTTGTGCGCGCGCAGCCGCGCGTACTCCTGGGCGAACCGCTCGCGCAGCTCCTCGTCGAACGGGCTCACCACCCGGGCCTCGTCGATGAGCAGGCCCATCTGGGCGGCGAGCTGGCGGATCTCCTGCTCGTCGCCGAGCAGGGTGAGGTCGGCGCAGCCCCGGCGCAGCACGATGTCGGCCGCGCGGAGGATCCGCGGCTCGGTGCCCTCGCACAGCACGATGTGGCGGCGGTCGGTCCGCGCCCGCTCCAGCAGATCGAACTCGAACATCAGCGGGGTGACCGCCTTGGCCTTGGTGATCCGCAGCGCGCGGAGCAGCGCCGCGGCGTCCACCCGTTCGGCGAACAGGCCGAGGGCCGTCTCGATCTTTCCGGTCGCGTCCGGGGTGAACTGCCCCTCGGCGGCGGAGAGCTTGGTCGACGTCTCGAACGTGCCGCCGTCGGTCGTGATGATCGGCAGCCGGACGTTCATGCCGTCGATCAGCTTGATCACCGCTTCGGGCAGCGGCAGCCCGCCGTTGAGGATGATCGCGGAGAGGGCCGGGAAGGTGGGCGCCCGGTGCGCGGCGATGAGCCCGGGGACCAGGGCGGCCGCCCGGTCGGCCGGGACGACGACGGCGGCGTCCTCGGTGAGCCGCTCGAGGATGTTCGGCAGCGACATCGCCCCGATCATGATCGCGCCGACCTCGCGCCCGAGCTGCTGCTCGTCCCCGCGGAAGAGCTTGCCGTCGCAGGCGGTCATGAGGTCGCGCACGGTCGGCGCCGACAGGCGCGGCACCTCGGGCAGGACGTAGGCCGAGCACCGGGCCTCGACCTCGTGGACCAGCTCAGGGGCGACCCGGGTGATGCAGGAGGCGAGCTCGGTGGCGTGCCGTTCCTTGAGCACCCTGCGGGACATGTCGAGCGCGGCGACGATCTCGTCGGGCGTGCGGTTGAGACCGGTCACCACGTTGATCACGGGGGTGCCGAGGTTCGCCGCGAGGTCGGCGTTGAAGGTGAACTCGGTCGGGAAGCCGACGTCGGTGTAGTCACTGCCGACCACCACGACGGCGTCGCAGCGCGCGGCGAGCTCCCGGTAGCGGGCCATGATCTCCTCGGTCGCCGCCTCCGCGCTCGCGTGCACGTCCTCGTAGGTCACGCCCGCGCACATCGCGTGCGGCAGCGCGATCCCGAACCTGGACCGGGCGGTGTTGATCAGGTTGTCCTCCCGGCCGGACCGGACCACCGGCCGGAACACGCCCACGGTCTCGACCTGGCGGGACAGCAGCTCGATCATGCCGAGGGCGATGGTGCCCTTGTTGCTCCTGGCGTCACTCGCCGCGACATATATCCCGATGGCCATCGTGCGCACAGCTCCCTGTCGGTGGCCGCATGCCGTCTCGCCGGTTGACAGGCTATGCGATGGAGTGCTCACTCTCGATCGCGGGCAGACGGGAGCCGGCCCGGGTGCTCCCGGGCCGGCTCCGTGAGCTGGGGACGCCTCAGCGGGCGGTGGGGTTCCTCATCGGGCGGTGCACGTCACGGACGCCACCGTGGGGCCTGAGGACCCGGTGGTCCGGCCGAGGAACCCGAGGGTGGCGGACTGGCCGGGCGCGAGCGACCCGTTCCAGGATTCGTTGTCGAAGACGTGCCGTTCCCCGGACCTGGTGTACGTGGCGCCCCAGACCTGGTGGATCGGGTCATCGATCGCCTGGTCGCCGCTGAAGGTCAGCTCGACCCGCCATCCGCCGGTCGGCTCGGTTCCGGTGTTCGACACCGTGACCTCGCCCTGGAATCCGCCGGGCCAGGAGTTGACCTGCGCGTAGCGGGCCGTGCACGCCTTGCCGCCGCTCGGGGACGGGGATGGCGACGGGGACGCCGAGGGCGACGGGCTCGGTGAGCCGGACGGGCTCGGCGACGGCGAAGGGGAGGTCGACGGGGACGGCGAGGGCGACGAGGACGGGGACGGCGACGGGGACGGCGCGCCGCCGGCCGGGTCACCGTAGAGGACCCCGCGGCCGTTGGTGCCGATGTACACCCGGCCGTAGATCCTCGGGTCCCCGGTGATCGCCTCACCCCAGTTGCCGTACTGGTGCTGATCGTCGTTGATCCGCACCCAGCTCTGCCCCGCGTCGTCGGAGCGGAACGCCCCGGTCACCCCGCCGATGGTGGCGACGGTGTAGAGCGCCGGGTAGTCCCGGCCCGGCGCGGCCTTGCCGAAGCCGATGCTCACCGCGTCCTCGACGGCCGCCACCTTGGTGAACGAAGCGCCCGAGTCGGTCGAGTGCCACAGCCCGCCCGGCCCGGCGAGCCAGATGTCGCCCTCCCGGCCGGGGACGGCCTTGAAGCGGACGTTGCCGGACGGCAGGCCGGTGGCCGGCGTGGCGCTGAAGGTCGCCCCGCCGTCGGTGCTCACGTAGAACCGGCCGTTGGCGAAGGCGTAGAACTTGAGCGGGTTGACCCGGTCCGACTTGACGATCGCGTTGGCCGGGACGCCGCTGGACGGGGTCCAGGAGTTGCCGAAGCCGACCGAGTAGACCACCGGCTGCCCGGGGTCGCCTGGCGCCCAGACGAACCGGCTGCCGTCGGCCGCGGCCGCGACGGTGCCGCCCTTGTTCACGCCGCCCGGCTCGGTGCCCTGGAACCAGTTCTTCCCGCCGTCGGTGGAGAACGCCACGTGGCTGTCGTTCGGCCGGTCGGCGTCGGTGAAGTCACCGGCCCGCACGATGATGTTCGGGCTGGCCTCGGCGTAGTCGAGCGAGGTCGTCGTGGTGAACACGGGCTGGGTGAAGATCATCGGCGGCACGGCGTCGAGGTCGTCGTGCCGGAAGCCGCCGAGGTCCCCCAGGCCGCTGATCAGGTGCGCGCCGCTGGGCGGGCTGATCAGGTCGAGGACCGCGGTCTCCTCCAGGCCCTTCACCATCGGCCGGATGGTGAACGTCTCGCCCCGGTCCCACTTGGTGAGCTCGGTGGTGCCGTAGATGGTGGCGCCGGTGCCGTACAACATCCGGTCGGAGTCGAACGGGTCGATCTCCACCGACTCCGTCATCCAGCCGAGCTTCGGGGCCACCTCGGGCGGGGCCGGGTTCGCGCCGAACGTCAGCCACGGCACCTCGGAGATGTCCATGGTGTAGCGGAAGGTCCGGTTCGGGTAGACCTCCCAGTCCCAGATCCGCGTCCAGGTCTCCCCGCTGTCCGTGCTGCGGAAGAAGATCACGTCGGGCCACCAGGCGATCTGGGTGGCGACCATGAGCGTGCCGGGGCGCTGCCGGTCGAGGGTGAGCCCGCTGTACCCGAAGTAGTTGTCCGGGCTGTCCGAGGGCACCGGGCTGACCCGCTTCCACTCGCCGGTCGCGGTGTCGTACCGCCACACGTCGCCCTTGCTCCCGTCGTACGGCCCGCCCGTGTCGCTCGTGGCGATGAACAGGTGGCCGTTGACGGTGTCGAGCACGCCCTTGTGCGCGATGTAGCCGGTCGGCTGCCCCGGGATCCGCTCCCAGGTGACGCCGCCGTCGGTGGTCCGGTAGACCGTGTTCTCCTTGTCGGCCACGCCCACGTAGATGGTCTGGGTGGGGTTGCCGGGGGTGCCGGTCCGCTTGTCGAACGTCACCCAGACCACGCCCTGGATGTCACCGTCGTACTCGCCGTCCCCGGCCCGGTAGTTCCCCGGGTTGGGGAAGCTGGTCACCTTGGACCAGGTGGCGCCGTAGTCGGTGCTCTTCCACAGCCCGTGGCCGCTGGGCGCGCCGAGGTAGAGGATGCTGTTCTTGTTGGGGTCGACCGCGAGGCGCTCGCCCATGCCCCGCCCGGGCATGTTGCCGCCGAGCTTGAACGGCAGCGGGCTCGCCTGCCAGGTCTCGCCGCGGTCGGTGGAGCGCAGGATCGCGCCGTTGTTCGGGTCCCAGCTGTTGGTGTACATCCCGACCGCCGCGTAGACCCGGTCGGGATCGACCGGGTCGGGGGCGATGCTGACGACGCCGTTCCAGCCCCACTTGTCCCAGCCGACCCAGTCGAGGAGCGGTTTCCAGCTCTGGGTCTCCGGGATCCAGCGGTAGGCGCCGCCGATGTCGGTGCGCGCGTAGATCAGGTCCTTTTCCGCCTGGCTGAAGATGATGCCGGGTACGAACCCACCCCCGGCGATCTGGACGTTCTTGAACTCGTAAGGGTCCGCGGCGACGGCGGAGACGGGTGCCGATCGCACCAGTGCCACCGCCATCGCCACGACGGCGATCGCGAGAACGCTGACGATTCTGCGCACGGACGGTTCCCTTCGGCGTGGACAACCGCCATGCACAGTCGCGGGAAGACCCCGACCGTCAACCGCCGACGTGCATGGAGCCGGACCGAACTTTCACATACCGAAGATCATTCGTCAACGGTTTCGGTCAGGACGGACCGGGCGATTCGCTCCGGCGCAGGACAACACCCTCGTAATGAATGCAATTCTGGAACATAATTCCACACATGATCAGCGCACTCGTGCTCGGCGGCGGCGGTGTCGCCGGCGTCGCTTGGGAGGCCGGCGTGGTGCACGGCCTCCGCCAGAAGGGGATCGACCTCGGAACCGCGGACCGGATCATCGGCACCTCGGCCGGTTCGGTCACCGGAACCCTCATCGCAACCGGAGCCGACCTCGAGGAGGCGATCGCCCGGCAGGCGGCGGGTGAGCCCGCGCGGCACGGCGACGGCGGCGGGAAGGTCGACATGGACGCGGTCATGGCGGCCTTCGCCGTGCTGTACGACGAGAGCCTGGAGCCGAAGGAGCGGCGCCGCAGGCTCGGGCAGATGGCGCTCGCCGCCCAGACCGGCATCACCCACGAACGGCTCAGGAAGCTCGGCGAGCACCTCCCGGTCAGGGAGTGGCCCGACCGCGAGCTGCTCATCACCGCGGTGGACGCCGAGACCGGCGAGTTCGTGGTCTGGCGCCGGGAGTCCGGCGTCCCGCTGGAGCTCGCCATCGCGTCGAGCTGCTGCGTGCCGATGGTGTTCCCGCCCATCGAGATCAACGGCCGGCGTTACGTCGACGGCGGGGTCCGGTCGTCCACCAACGCGGACCTCGCCGAGGGCGCCGAGGTCGTGGTGGTGCTCGAGCCGCTCGCCCACATGACCCCGCGCGCCACGCTGGAGAAGGAGCTGAGCCGGGTCGGGGCGGCGCGGCAGTACGTGATCGCCCCCGACGAGGCCGCGATCGAGGTGTTCGGCACCGACGTGCTCAGCCCGCACCTGTGGGAGCCCGCGTACCAGGCCGGGCTGGCTCAGGCGGCGAAGCTCGCCGAGCCGCTGCGCGAGGTGTGGACGGGCTGACGCGAGGCGCGACCGGCCGGCCGGCCCGTCCGGCGCGCGGTGACGGGGGCCGGCGGGCGGGCCGCGGCTCCGCCGGCCGGCGTGGCCGCAGCGGAGGGACGGCCGGCTCCTCCCCGGCCGGTGGGGCGTCGCCCGCGGCCGGGTCGGCGAGGTCCGCGCGGGTGACCACGACCGGCCGGACCAGGACGGCCGGGATCGACGCGGTCGTCCCGTTGGCGACGTAGGCCGTGCCGTGGGCGGTCCGGCCGGTGCCGAGCGCCACGGCGAGCCGGGCCGCGTGCTCCGCCTCGGCGGCGATGGGCCGGTGCACGGCGGCGGTCTGCCCGCCCTCCAGGATCCGCCGGATCGCCGCCGGATCGGCCCCTTCCGCGGTGAACGGGGTGCCCGGGCGGACTCCGGCGGCCCTCATGGCGGCCGCGACCGCGTCGGCCGCCCCGCCGTACCCGGCGCAGACCCCGATGACCCGCTCGGCGCCCACGCCGGCGATGGCGGTGCGCACCAGCTCGGCCACCCGGTCCGGGTTCCAGACGGCGATCTCCCGCCCGATGGCGATCCGGCCGTCGAGGACCTCGTGCACGCCCCGGCTCACCTCGGCCGCGCCCGGGTCGTCCGCCGGTCCGGTGACCAGGACGACCTCGCCCCGCCGGGGATCGCCCCCGGCGCGGATCGCCTCGAGCAGGGCCCTGCCGAGCTCCCGGCCGGCCTGCACCCGGTCGCCCGCCGCGTAGGCGTCGATCGGGCCGTTGGCCAGCCGCTCGTACGCGACGACCTTCGCGCCGGCGAGCTTCGCCTGCGCGACCGTGGGGGCGATGGCCCGCGGGTCCACGGCGCCGAGGATGAACACCCGCACGCCGCCGGCGAGCATCTCGGCCATCTGCCGCGCCTGTGCCGCGTGGTCGCCGCCCGCGTTGCCGTACACGACCTCGCACCGCGGGCAGAGGGACGCTATCGCCCGGGCGATGGCGGGGCGGTCGTGCGCCTCGTATCGCTCCGCGCGCCGGTCCGGGAGCAGCACGCCGATGCGGAACCCGTCCTCGATCGTGCCCACCGCGCCCGGTGCGGCGCCGGTCGCGCCGCATCCCAGAAGTGCCGCCAGGAGAACCAGGGAGACCCCTCCCGCCGTCAGCCGTCCCCCCACAGCACCCCCTTGAGCGCTGACAACATCTCCATTGCGGGCAATACCCGGACATTTCGTGCATAACGCCCGGGAATGCCTCGTAGGGGTGTGGCGTTAGGGGATTCTTGGTACCGGCGCATGCGGCGTCCCGGCGCCCGGCCGCGCCCGGATGCCGAAGGTCATCGCCGGTCGCGACAGCGTCTGACCTGGGCGATCGCGCCGGCCCGGAGCCGGAGGCGGAAGATCGTACCGGCGAGATCCACGCACCCGTTAGATTGTGAGAGACTCCTCCTTTGCGGGGCGGTAGCTCAGCCGGTCAGAGCATCGGACTCATAATCCGTGGGTCGTGGGTTCAAGTCCCACCCGCCCTACCACTCAGCGACCACGGGCCGGGCCGCCGGCCACGCCGGATCGCGTCCGCGGCCGGCGGCGGTCACACACCCGGAACGCCTTCCGCACGGTTCACGCCACGGCCGGTGACCGGGCCCAACGGCCGGCCACACACCTTTTCCTCACGTTCTCGCCGTGGCCGGTGACGGGATCCCCAGGGACCGCCCACACGAGATCACACTCTGCGGCCGGCGACGCCCGCACCCGGAACACCCTTACGTTCTCGCAGCGGCCTTACGTTCTCACAGCGGCCCGGTGACGGGGTCCCCATGGCCGGCCACACAGGATCGCTGCGGCCGGTGACGCTCCACACCGCCGTGCCCCTGATCGCGCACACCGCGCTACCCCTTGACCTCCTCGGGGTCCGGTCGTCCACGGCCCGGTGAGCGGGCCGCCCACGGCGCTCCGTACCTGGCCTTGGTGACGGCCCCGGTCCGGCCAGCACCGGCCGCCGCCTGTGCGCCGCGTACCGCCCTCGCCTCCCGCGCTCGGGCACCGCGGTACGGCCCGCCGCATGCCGTACCGGCCCGCGCGGCCGTGCATACGCGAGACCCCGGGGACGTCACGCGGCCTTCCCCGCATGCCATCCCCGGGGTCGATGTGGGGCCGGGGGCCCGCCGCTGACCCCGTACCGCCCCGGACGGGGCCGGTGCGGTGCGGCCGGGCCTCCGGCGGCGCCGCGGTCACGCCGCGGTGGGCGCGTGGGCGTCCTGCCAGGCCTGGTAGCCGCCGATCAGGTCGGAGACCCGCTCCCGGCCGGCGCGGCGGAGCAGGCTCGCCGCGGTCGACGAGCGCGACCCGCTCGCGCAGTAGACCACCACGGGACGATCGGCCGGCACCTCGTCGAGCCGCCGCGGCAGCTCGGCGAGCGGGATGGTGAGCGCGCCCTCGATCGCGCCGAGGGCCACCTCCCCCACGTTGCGCACGTCGAGCAGGACCGGGGGTTCCGCGTCCGCCAGCGCCTGCCGCAGCTCCTCGACCGTGACCCGCTCCGCCTGGGCGACCTCGCCCGGCACGGCGCGGAGCGCGGCCTCCGGCCGGCGCAGGTACCCGGTGACGGTGTCGAAGCCGATCCGGCCGAGCCGGGTGATCACCTCGAGCTCCCGGTTCTGCGGGGCGACGACGATGATCTCGCTGCCCGGCTCCACGACCATGCCCGCCCGCTCGGCGAAGCGCCCGTCCACGGGCACGTTGAGCGAGCCGCGCAGGTGGCCGCGGGCGAAGTCCTCCTCGGACCGGGCGTCGACGATGACCGCCCCGGCGTCGCGGCGGGCGAGGAACTCCTCGATCCCGAGCGGCCGGGCGTGCGCGTCGACGTCGAGCAGGTCGTGGTTCTTGCGGTTGAGCACGGCGTCGTACACGAAGTAGCCGGGCGCGGACGGCTGGCCCTCGGTGACGAGGGCCACGAACTCGTCCTCGCTCATCGGCGCGCACGCGTAGTTGGTGCGCCGCTGCTTGCCGATGGTCGACTGCAGCTCGGCGGAGAGGTTCTTGCCGCAGGCCGAGCCGGCGCCGTGCGCGGGGAACACCCGGACCTCGTCCGGCAGCTCCATGAGCCGGCGCACGCTCCGGTAGAGCATCCGGCCGAGCTCGTCGGCGGTCTTGCCGAGCGAGGCGAGCAGGTCGGGGCGGCCCACGTCGCCGATGAAGAGCGTGTCGCCGGTCAGCACGCCGTACGGCACGGCGTCATCGGCGTGCTCGTAGACCAGGATGCTGATCGACTCGGGGGTGTGCCCGGGCGTCTCCATGATCTCCAGGACGACGTCGCCGAGCTCGATCCGCTCGCCGTCGGCGAGCCGGCGGATCGGGTACTCGGCCTCGGCCTTGCTCCCGTACCCGATCCAGGCGCCGGTGCGCGCGGCCATCTCCAGGTGGCCGGCGATGAAGTCCGCGTGGAAGTGGGTGTTGATCACCCCTTCGATCCGGAGACCGTGCGCCTCGGCGTCGGCGACGTACTCGGAGATGTCCCGCCTGGGGTCCACGATCACGGCGCGGCCGGTCGTCTCGTCCCCGATCAGGTACGACGCGTGGGACAGGCACTCGAGGTAGTACTGGATGAACTTCATCTCACCCTCCTTGCAAGATACCCCTGGGGGTATTAAGAGCTCAGATGACGGCCGGGGTACGGCGGGCGTGCGCCGGCGTCGGCCGTCGGTCCGCCGGCGCCCGGCCCCGTCAGCCCTGCGCCGGCTGCGCGGCCATCCGGCGGCGGACCTCGTCCATGTCGAGCGCCCGCACCTGGGCGATGAGCTGCTCGAGCGCGGCCTCGGGAAGCGCCCCCGCCTGCGCGAAGACCACGATGCCGTCCCGGATCGCCATCAGCGTGGGGATCGCGCTGATGCCGTAGGCGGCGGCGAGCTGCGGCTGCTCCTCGGTGTTGACCTTCCCGAACACGATGTCCGGGTGGCGGCCGGCGGCAGCCTCGAAGATCGGGCCGAACAGCCGGCACGGGCCGCACCACGGAGCCCAGAAGTCCACGAGCACGATGCCGTCCGACTGGACCGTCGTGCTCCAGTTGTCCTTGGTCAGGTCGACGAGCATGTTCCTTCCTCCGATCGGGGTCTCACCCGCCGCCGGGGTCCGGTGACTCCGCCGCGGGCCTGGGCCGGGCACCGCCGCGCCGGTGCCGCAGGATCGCGTGGGCGACGGCCGCCAGGGCCACCGTGGCGGTGAGCAGCCCGGCGGCGGCCTGCGCCGAGCCGGGGAGCGCCGACGGCGCCTGCTGCGCGAGGACGACCGCGCCCATCACCAGCACGAACCATCCGAAGGCCTTACGCAGCCGGTCGGCCCGCACCCGCCCGGCGAGACGGCCGCCGAGCAGCCCGCCGAGCACGGCCGCCGCGGTGACCGCCAGGGCCAGCGCCCAGTCGATCTCGACGCCGTGCAGGTAGCCGGCGAGCCCGGCGTACGACTTCATCGCGATGACGATCAGCGAGGTGCCCACGGCGACGTCCATGGGCAGGCCGCCCAGCAGCACCAGCGCGGGGACCACGAGGAACCCGCCGCCGGCCCCGACCAGCCCGGTGACCACGCCGACCACCACCCCTTCGGCGATCACGTGCCCGATCCGCCGCTTCCGGGCGGACCGCGCCGCGGGCGCCCTCCGCCCGCGGATCATCGCGACCGCCGTCGCCACCATCATCAAGGCGAACCCGGCGAGAAGCCATGCCTCGGGCAGGTGTGGCCCGATCAGGCCCCCGGCGTACGCGCCGGCCATGCCGGCGGCGCCGAACACCAGGCCGGTCCCCCACCGGATCCGCCCCGCCCTGGCGTGGCCGATCGCGCTTACCGTGCTGGTGACCGCCACCACGAAGAGCGAGGTCGCGATCGCGGCCTTCGGCGGCACCCCGGCGAGGTAGACGAGCAGCGGAACGGTGAGGATCGATCCCCCGCCGCCGAAGAGGCCGAGGGTGACGCCGACCGCCACGGCGGCGGCGAGCGCCAGCGCGATCATCCCGCCACCTCCCTATATACCCGGTGGGGTATGCGGGAGGCACACGCCGGCCCGGCCGTACGGCACGGCGGCATCGCGGTCAGCCCTTCGCCCGGGCGGGCCGGCGCATGGCGGCGAGCGCCCGCTCGGGGTCGACCGCGGGCCCGCGGTTGTACGGCAGCTTGGCGAGCAGCATGCCGAGCAGGCAGGTGTCGGTGAGCGCGGCCACGGTGAGGCCCGCGCCGATGAGGGCGGCCACGACCCGCGCCCCCGGCAGCCACAGGTCGGCCACGATGGACACGAGCACGATCCCGCCGGCGACCAGCCGCACCTGGCGCTCGAGGCTCCAGCGCGGCTTGCCGCGGATCACCGGCCCACCCGCGGCGATCCACGCGTTCATCCCGCCCTCGAGCACCACGGCACCGGGCAGCCCCGCGCCGCAGAGCTTCTCCCGCGCCTTCCCGGCCCGGCCGCCGGACTGGCAGACCAGCAGCAGCGTGCCGCCCGCGTCCTTGACGATCCGCTGCAGATGGGCGTCGACCTGGTCGAGCGGCAGGTTGATCGCGCCCTCGATGTGCGCGGTCTCGAACTCCCGCGGGGTGCGCACGTCGACGACGAGCACGTCCGGGTTGGACGCGATCAGGGAACGCGCGGTGACGGCGTCGATGGTGGACGGCGGACGATCCTCGGTCATCGGTCTCCCTCGCTTTCTCCTCGCGCGCGGGCCCCGGTTCCCGGCGAGGCCCGGCCCGCGCCGGCCACGGGTCGGCCGGCCGGTCGGCGGCATATACCCCTGGGGGTATATTCGAGCGATGAAAAAGGCCGTACCGCTCGGCGGCGGGATCGGGCTACGCCAGCGCCAGGAAGAGCTTCTCCAGCTCGGCCTCGCTGATCGGGGCCTCCTCCCCGCGCTCCCGCGCGGCGTGGCAGTACCGCAGGCCGCTCGCGACCAGCTTGAAGCCGGCCCGGTCCAGCGCCTTGGACACCGCGGCGAGCTGGGTCAGCACCTTGACGCAGTCCTCCCCCGCCTCGATCATGCTGATCACCCCGGCGAGCTGCCCGTGCGCGCGCCGCAGGCGGGTGAGCGCGTCGCCCACCATGGCCTCGTTCATCCTCATGCCCGTCAATATACCCCCAGGGGTATAGAACGGCAAAGCCGGCGGATCCCGGGACGGCCGGGCGCGGCCAGGCCGGGCCGTACGCGGGCTCACCGGCCGGTCAGCCGGGACGCCGCCGGCGGCGCAGCTCCGCCTCGTACAGGTGGCGGCGCCCACCGGCGAGCCGCTCCCGCACCTGGCGCTCCAGGTCTTGGAACACCGCGTAGTACCCGTCGTCGTACTCCTCCACGAGCTGGTACGTCCACCGGCCGGCGATCACATCGCGGCCGATCAGCTCGCGCTCGATCCGGGCGGCCCACTCCTCGTGCCCGGCGAGGCGGAGCAGCGCGACGGTGTTGTCGAGCTCGAAGTCGGCCGTCCCGGTGAGCTGGTGGAACGCGTACAGGTGCCCGCGCGCCCGGTGGACGGTCTCCAGCGCCTTGCTGAAGCTGCCCAGCGCGTCGACGGTGACGTCGTCGAGTCCGGCGGGCCGCCGATGGTCCGGTCCGGACATGCCTTCGGGTTCTCGCATGCCCGACCGTTACCCGCCCCGGGCCGCGGTGATGTCCCGCACCCCACCTCCATCGGGGCGAGTGATGTCCCGCCTCCCGCCCCGCCACCGCGCGCCGCCCGGCCCACGCCGGACTCCCGCGGTGCGCGGCGGCTCATTCTTGACCGATCGTTCTGGAAAGTGTTACCGTCACGGCATGGCGAGGAGCAAGGAGTTCGACCCGGAGGCCGCGCTCGACGCCGCGCTGGAGCTGTTCTGGGAGCGCGGGTACGAGGCGACCAGCATGGCCGACCTGGTCGAGCACCTGGGGGTGGCGCGGGCCAGCCTGTACGCCACCTTCGGCGGCAAGCACGACCTGTACCTGGCCGCGCTCAACCGCTACCTGCGGACGCGCTCCCCGAACCCGATCGAGGCGCTCTCCCAGCCCGGGCCGGCGCTGCCCGCCATCCGGGCCCTGGTCGAGCTGTACGCCGAGGAGGGCATCGCCGACTCCCGGCGGCGGGGCTGCATGATCGTCAACGCCGCGGCCGAGCTGCTGCCGAAGGATCCGAGCGTGACCCGGTTCGTCGAGTCGAGCTGGGCGGCGCTGGAGGCCGCGCTGACCTCGGCGCTCTTCCGCGCCAAGGCCCAGGGGGAGCTCGGCCCGGACAGCGACCCGGTGGCGCTGGGCCGCTTCCTCCTCGTGGTGCTCCAAGGGCTGCGGATCATGGCGAAGGGCTCCCCCGACCCGGCCCGGCTGCGGGACGCGGCCGCGCAGGCGCTGCGCCTGCTCGGCTAGCCACCTCTCGCCTTGCTCATGCTCATCCATCCCTTCTTTGTGCGCTGATTCTGGAATGAACTGTCGGGTAACTTAGGGGGCCGACATGACCCCGGTGACCACCGGCGATCGGGCCCGCCGCGCCGTCCTCCCGCTGCTCGGCGCGGTGCAGGTCGCGCTGATCGCCGCGATCACCCTGCTCGCCGTCCCGCTCCCCGCGATCCAGCGCGAGTTCGGCCTCACCCAGGGTGGGCTCGCCATGCTCAGCTCCGCCTACGGCCTGGCGTTCGGCGGCCTGCTGCTCCTCGGCGGCAGGCTCACCGACCTGCGCGGCCCGCACCGCACGCTCCGCACCGGCCTGATCCTCTTCGGCGTGGCCGGGGTCGCCGGGGCGCTCGCCCCGGCCTATCCGGTGCTGCTCGCCGCCCGGTTCGCCCAGGGCGCCGGGGCCGCGCTCGCCGCGCCCGCCGCCCTGGCGCTGGTCACCCGCGTCCACCCGGAGGGGCCGGAGCGGGCCCGGGCGCTCGCCGTGTGGGGCACGCTCTCGGTGAGCGGCGCGGTCGGCGGCAGCCTGCTCTCCGGCCTGGTCGCGAGCCTCGGGTCGTGGCGCTGGTGCCTGCTCATCCCGGTCGCGGTCGCCGCCGCCGGGACGCTGTCCCGGTCCCTCCGCCGCGCCGGCGCCCGCGCTGCGGGCTCCCCCGGCACCGCTCGCCCCGACGCGGCCGCGGGCGGCCGGGAGCGGCTCGACCTGCCCGGGGCGCTGCTCGGCACCGGCGGGCTCATCCTGCTCGGCCACGGCCTGCTCACCGCCCCCGGCCCCGCCCCGGCCGCCGCCGGGCTCGCCCTGCTCGCCGCCTTCGCGGCCGTGGAGTTGCGTACGGCCCGGCCGCTGCTGCCCCCGCGCATGCTCGTGGACCGCGCCCGCCGCGTCGCCCTGCCGGTGATCCTGCTCACCGCGGCGGCGAGCGCGGCGACCATGTTCTTCCTCTCGCTCTACTTCCAGCAGGTCCGCGGCCTGTCGGCGGCGCAGACCAGCGCCGCGTTCCTGCCCAACCTGCTCGTCGTCGGCATGGGCCCGGTGGCCGCCCGGGTCATCGGCCGGTTCGGGCCGCGCGCCGCCACCGTCGCCGGGCTGCTGATCGCCGCCGCCGCGATGCCGCCGCTCGCCCTCCTCGCCCCGGACACGCCGTGGCCCGCGATCGTGCTCACCGCGCTCCCGCTGTTCGCCGCCGGATCCGGGCTCGCCCTCGCCGGGGCGACGGTCATCGGGATGTCCGGCACCCCGCCGCACCGGGCCGGGATCGCCGGCGGGCTGATCAACACCGCGATGGAGGTGGGGCCGACCGTGGGGCTCGCCGTACTGGTGGCGATCGCCTCGGCCCGCACCGCCGCGCTGGGCTGCCCGGGCGGGGTCACCGGCGGGTGCACCGGGGCCGTCTCCCCGGCGGCCGCCGTGACGGGCGGCTACGCGCTCGCCTTCGGGGTGGCCGGCGCCGCCTTCCTCCTCACCGCGGCGTTCGCCGCCATCGCCACGCGCACCGACACGCACCGCAAGGAGGCCTGATCATGAGGTTCACCGACAAGATCGTCCTGGTCACCGGGGGCGGGACCGGCGCGGGCCGGGTCGCCGCCCGGGACTTCGCCCGGGAGGGCGCCACCGTGATCGTCGCCGGGCGGACCGCGGAGACGCTCGGCGGGACCGTCACGACCATCGAGGCCGAGGGCGGCCGGGCCGAGGCGATCACCGCCGACGTGCGCCGGGCCGGGGACGTCGCCGCCCTCGTCGACCGGATCGTCGCGCGGTACGGCCGGCTCGACGTCGCCGTGAACAACGCGGGCGTGCTGTTCGCCGGCCCGGTGGCCGAGATGCCGGAGGAGGACTGGCGGGCGGTGTTCGACACCAACGTGCACGGCGTCTTCCTCTGCATGAAGTACGAGATCGCCGCGATGCGCGCCCAGCCCGGCGGCGGGACGATCGTCAACGTCAGCTCGGTCGTCGGCCCGTACCTGCGGGTGGCCGGCCTCGCCGCGTACGGCGCCGCCAAGGCGGCCGTGAGCGCCCTCACCCGCACCGCGGCGCTCGAGTGCATCCGCGACGGGGTGCGGATCAACGCGGTCACACCGGGCCCGCTCGACACCCCGATGTCGCTGCGCCCCGGCGAGACCGAGGCGGACCGCGCGGCCCGCGTCAAGGGCGAGCTGCCCGCCGGGCGCGTGGGCTCGCTCGCCGAGTTCTCCGCCGCGGTCCGCTTCCTGGCCTCGGAGGAGTCCGCGTTCACCGTGGGCCAGGACCTCGTGCTCGACGGCGGCGCCACCGCCTGAGCGTCCGCCTCCCCAGCCGCCTCCCCAAGACACCGATCACCCGCGACCCGGCGGTCACGGCACGCGGCCTTCTCCGGCAGGTGGCGCGCCCAAGGGCTTCTCCCACGGTGGCGCGCACTCCAATGGACGTGCCCGCGCCGCCCGCCGGGCCTCCCCGGCGCGCACCCGCGGAGCCCGCCTCGCGCCCGGCCGCCCACCCGCGCAGGCCACGGCGCGCCGGTGCGCGGCGCCGGCGGCGCATGACATCCCCCGCCCACCGCGGCCCATGCCGGGGGCGGCCGCGGTGGGCGGGCGCGCCGGGCATGCCGCTCCCACCTGACTTCCGCCACGCCCCTGATGGCTCACCGCCCGGGAGAAGACCGGCTCCCACTCCCCCTGATCCGGCACACCGTCGCCACGGCCCGACCCGGCCCGCCGTACCGGACGACGCGGCCCGCTGAGCAGGTACGAGCCGGGGCGGACCGTCACGTCCCGCAGGCCGGATCGCCCCCTGCCGACCGGCCGCGCGAGCCAGGGAACCGCAGACCGCGCGGCCGCGGCGATCACAGGTCCGCCGTTGACGGGCCGGTTCCTTACCTCTATGGTTCATTACATAAGTAATGAACTCACTAAGTAGGTGCCATGCTCGACGACCGGAGCCCCATCTATCGGCAGATCGCCGACCGGATCAAAGCCGAGATCATGAGCGGGGCGCTCAAGGGCGACGAGAAGGTCATGTCGACCAACCAGTACGCGGCCCTCTACCGGATCAACCCGGCCACGGCGGCCAAGGCGTTCCAGCAGCTGGTCGACGAAGGCGTCCTCTACAAGAAGCGAGGGATCGGCATGTTCGTCAGCCCGGACGCGCGCGAAAGGCTCAGGGCCAAGCGCAGGGAGACCTTCTTCACCGAGGTCGTGGACCCCATGGTCGCCGAGGCCAAGGCCGTCGGCATCCCCCTCCGCGACATCATCCGGCGCATCGAGGAACTGGAGGACTCGTGAGGATCGAGCTCGAGGACCTGGTCCTCCGCTACGGCGACGTCACCGCCCTCGACGGCATCACCCTCACCCTCGAGGAAGGCAAGATCTACGGGCTTCTCGGCCGCAACGGCTCGGGCAAGACCAGCCTGATGTCGGTGCTCGCCGCCTTCCGCAAGCAGACCTCCGGGCAGGTCCGGATCGACGGGGAGCCGGTGTTCGAGAACGCCCGGGTCACCTCGCGGATCAGCCTCACCCGGGAGACCGGCGAGACCGTCACCATCGGCACGGGCGAGGAGGCACTGTCCTATGCCGAGGTGCTGCGCCCGAACTGGGACGGCGAATTCGCGCGCTCGCTCCTGGACCTGTTCAAGATCAACCCGAAGATGAGCGTCAAGAACATGTCCAGGGGGCAGCGCTCGGCGATGGGGATCGTCGTCGGCCTCGCCTCACGGGCGCCGCTCACCATGTTCGACGAGGCGCACCTCGGCCTCGACGCCCCCTCCCGGCAGCTCTTCTATGAGCAGCTCCTCGCCGACTACCTGGCCCACCCGCGCACGATCATCATGTCCACGCACCTCATCGATGAGGTCAGCTGGCTCTTCGAAGAGGTCGTGATCATCCATCAGGGGCGGCTGGTCATCCACGAAGAGCGGGACACGCTGCTGTCCAAGGGCACCTCCGTCACCGGCCCCGCCGCCCTGGTGGACGGCTTCACCGCCGGCATGCAGGTGCTCGGCAGCCGTTCCCTCGGGCCGACCAAGTCCGTCACCGTCTACGGCGAGCTCGACGACGCCCGGCGCCGCAAGGCCCAGGAGTCCGGCCTGGAGCTCGGCCCCGTTCCCCTGCAGGACCTGTTCACCCACCTCACCGCCGACGGAGCATCCTGATGAAGTTACGGATTCTGCTCGCGAACTGCGCCTTCGCGTTCCTGGTGTGGGTCGCGTTCTGGGCGCTCGTGACCGCGATCACGGTCGTGCTCGGGCTGACCGGCCGGCTCACCCAGAGCGCCTGGGAGGTCGCCGCGCAGCTCGCCAACTGGTACGCGCTGTTCGTCGGCGTCGCCCTGATCCACGAGTACATGCCGCTGTACCTCGGGCACGGCCGGACCCGGCGCCAGTTCGCCGCCGAGGGCGCGGTCACCATCGCCCTCTTCGCCCCGTTCCTCGCCGCCCTGCTGGTGATCTCCTTCCTGCTGGAGAGCGTCCTGTACGGCATGGCGGACTGGCCCCATGCCCTGGGGCGGGCCCACATGTTCACCGAGCCCACCCAGGTGCCGCTGGTGTTCGCCGAGCACCTGATCAAGTTCCTGGCCTGGACCACCGCGGGCGCGTTCATGGGCGCGGCCTTCTACCGCTTCCGCGGCAACGGCATCCTGTCGATCCCGGCCGGGGTGGCGATGATCGCCTTCGCGCACGGGGCGATGGGCGTCGATCCGTGGGGGCAGTTCCTGGTGGGCTGGCTCAGAGTCCTGGACCGGTTCCGCTTCGACCTGCCTGATACCGCGTGGATGCCCGCCGTGGGAGGAGCCGGGGTCTTCCTCATCGGGCTCCTGCTCACCTGGCCGATCATCCGCGACGTCCCCCTGCGCAACCAGACCGCCTGAGCCATCGGCGCCCGTCGAGCGGCTCGGCCGCAGGCCGTGGCGCAGCACGTGACCGGGTGCGGCTCGGACTCCGTTCGGGCCGCACGCTCCTGTGAACGTTCGGGCCGCACGCTCCTGTGAATCGGCCAGGACCGGCCGGGCCGTCCCAGAGAGCCGGCCTCGGCCTATCCGCCGCTCGCGCCCCCGGGCAGCGCCCGGCCCGGGCGGCGCGACCGGGTCCGGGCCTCACCTCCGGGCGGTGAAGATGATCTCGACGCGCCGGTTCTTGGCCCGGTTCTTCTCCACGGGCCGCCCCTTGATGAAGTTGGGCACCTTGGGCCGGCTCTCGCCGTACCCCTTGGCCTGCAGGGTGACGTTCATGCCCGCGAGCTCCCGCTCGAGCACCCGCCGTACCGCCTCGGCGCGCCGGCGCGAGAGCGCCAGGTTATAGGCGTCGCTGCCCTGGTCGTCGGTGTGCCCCTCGACCCGGATCAGGCCGCCGGCGCCGTCGGACTTGATCTTCTCGGCGATCTCCCGCAGGCGCTGCCGGGCCTTGGCCGTGAGCGTGGCCTTGTCCAAGGGGAACAG
The DNA here is from genome assembly GCF_000092645.1 of Thermobispora bispora DSM 43833. Lineage (NCBI taxonomy): Bacteria > Bacillati > Actinomycetota > Actinomycetes > Streptosporangiales > Streptosporangiaceae > Thermobispora > Thermobispora bispora. The sequence goes on along the minus strand of NC_014165.1, from coordinate 1,370,008 downwards.
CACGTCGGCGGTGAGCGCCAGGGTGATCTGCTCGCCCTGCTTCTCCTCGCTCTCCGTCCCGTCGAGCGACTCGACCTCGGCGATCACGTCCTCGACGGGGGTGATGAGGTCCTCCACGGGCATGACCGCGTCCTCGGGCACGGGCGTGGGGGCCGCCCGATCCGCCCAGGCGGAGGCGGGGGCGGCCATGACGGCGAGCGCGAGGATCAGGGCCGCGAACCGCTCACGAGATCGGGACATCGGTGAACACACCCAGCGCCTTCATCTCCACGTCGACCTTGGTGACCTCGGGCGGCGGGGAGCCGAACACCGCGTACAGGTGGAGGACCTCCCCGGGGTGGGTCTCGATGTCGTAGTCGGAGCAGACGCACTGGTAGTTCGGGTAATCCCCGGTGCGCGCGACCCGGTACCGCTTGCCGTTGACCCGGTCGATCAGGCTGACGCCCGCGACCGTCAGGCCGAGGTTCGCGTTGATGTCGCCCAGCTTGCTGGACATGTCCCACGACCGGTCGCCGGTGTTGGTCACCGTCCAGCTCAGCGTGGTGAGCTTGCCCTCCCGCTTGAGGCCGGTGATCTCCACCCGCAGCTCGGTCTTGCCGGTCGAGATGGTGCGGGTGGCGAGCACCCGGTCCGGTGGCGCGCTCCGCCGGTCGGCCGGGGCCTCGTCCTGCGAGGCGGCGGTGGCGCTCGTCCCCTGCTTCTGGGCGGGCCGTTCCGCGGCGCTCGTGTCGTCTCCTCCCGGTAACCCGAGCGCCCCGCACCCGGCCAGCAGGAGCGCGAGGACCGATCCGGTCACCAGCGGCATGATCGTGGTTCGTCTCACCGTCCACCTCTGACCGTCTCGACTCGATCACGCGGCCCGGGGTTCGCGGGGTTCCGTGCCACGCGGCGGGCCGCGGTCCGGCTGCACCACACCGGCGATGCGGTACAAGCATGGGAATCTACCGTCGGCCCATGGCGCCATGACAAATCGGGGTCTACCGGAGAAAAGGTTGCCTTGACAGGAGACCGCCGACGCCACGGTGCCGGACCGCCCGCGCCACGGCACGGCTCCGCCGGCCGGCCCAGGCCGCCGGCTCCACCCGGCGTCGCGGGCCATCGGCATCCCGCGAGGGCTCGGCCACCCGGCCGGCGCGGTGCACCGGACCGGATGCCCCGCTCGAGATCGGTGCGCCGCGCAGATCCCATCGACCGCACCGCGCGACGCGGGCGGGTCACCAGCGCACCGACACCAAGGCCTCCAGACCGGGGACGAACTCGATCTCCCGCCAGCCGAACAGGTTCTCCCCCAGCCGCGCCCGGTGCACGGTGAGCGAATCCACGCCGACCGGCTCACCGGACATCTCGCGGGAGCCCAGCAGGGTGATTTCCACGTCTTCGGATTCCTCGTCGAAGGAGCGGTACCTCCGGCCCAGCCGTACCACCGTGTCGTAGCAGCTGGATTCGCCGTAGTGCTCGGCCAGCCGGCGCGCTTCGTCCTCGGGCATGACCCGGCACACTTTCGAGGCGGCGCCCTGGGTGATTTCCACCAGCATTGATCGGGCCATTCTCACTTCGTACGGCTCCGGATTCGCCGTCTTCCACGCGGTCTCGAATCCGTTCACCGTGATCAGGCCCACGAGCGCCCAGATCGCCACCCCTTTGGCGATGCCCTTGACCCGGCGCGGCCCGTTGATCAGCCGCCGGATGCCGACGACGGTGATGGCCGCCCAGGCGATCAGCAGCGGCCAGCGGAGGACGTAGACCAGAAAAGGAACGCCGGCAGCAGGTGGAGCAGGAGGACCGGGATGAACATGAGGACGAGGAGGAACCCGAGCCCTTCCCCGGCCGCACCGCCTCCCGCGGCCCCCGCCGCGCGCGCCAGGACACCCCCGGCGGTGGCGGCTTGTACGGGTCGCGTTCTCCCCGGGGAGGGCCGTCAAAGGGAACGCGGTCGCTCCGGGTCCAGCCCCATTTGTCATCGTTGACGCGATCGGTCCAAGACGAACCGTCCCAGAACCGCTTCTCTCCGCGGCTATCGGTGTACCACCCGGGTTCCTTCCCCATGGCGTCTCCCCTTTCGATGCATGACCGGAGAACGGGCACCGATAAGGGAATGCGGACGGGCAACCGGGTGGTGTGGACCGATTCATGAGGTCACCCGGAGAACCGGCCTCCGCGAGTTCGCCCCTCGGCACCCTGTGGGGTCCGACGGCGGAAACCGTCTCCGGGTTCGCACCGTTTCACCGGCGAAATCACCGCGAAATAAGGTGAAGAACCACAAGTGCGATGAAAGACCGGCGGCGCAGCGGCGGGCCACCGGCGTATTGCCGTGCCGTCCTGGCCCGGTCTCCGTGCCGGCCGGGTCCCGGTCGGCACGGATCGGGTCGTGGCCTGCCGCGCGATGAGGCATGCCCGCCCGGCGAACGGCGGCATGGTGACTCACCGGACGAGGGCGATGCGCCGCCCTTCTCCGCCGCCGGGCGGGCACACGGCATCACCCGTCCGCCGCGCGGCGGTACCGCTCGACCTCCGTCCACGGGGCGACCATGCCACCGAGGCAGCGTTCGAAGAGCTCGGCCTGCCGGAGGTAGACCTCCCGGTCCGGGCCCGGGTGGACGCACAGATCCTCACCGGCCGCCCAGGACCCGCGGTCGTGGCCGAGCGCCTCGGGCAGCAGGGAGGCGACACCCCGCGCGCCGAGCTCGCTGGTGAGCTGGCGCAGCACCGGCCTGCCCAGCACGTCGGCGAAGATCTGCGCCCACACCTCGGAGCGGGCCCCGCCACCGGCGAGCCGCCACGGCCGGTCGGCGATGCCGGCCCCGCTGGCGAGCACCCGGTCGAGCTGCATGCGGTGGTACTGGGCGACGCCCTCGATCACGGCCCGGGTGAGGTGGCCCCGCCGGTGCAGGGCGGAGATGCCGAGGAAGGTCCCCGAGGCCTCCGGGTGCTCCGGCGCCCCGTTGACGAACGGGAAGAACAGCAGGCCTTCGGCGCCCGGGGGGACGGCCGCGGCCTCGCGCAGCAGCTCCGCCGCGGGCACGCCGGCGTCGCCGTGCGGCGCCGCGGCGCACGCGAGCCACTCGAGGTTGGCGGCCGAGGTCGGGGCGACCTCCATGGCGAGCATGGTGCCCGGGTCGGGCATGAGCGCGCTCAGCGTCACCTCGGGCGCCGGGGTGCGGGCCGGGACCACGACGCCGTTGATGGCCCAGGTCCCGACGATGATGGTCACCTCGCCGAGCCCGCGGCCGCCCGCGCCGAGGGTGGCGGCGACGCAGTCCATGCACCCGGCGATCACCGGGAGCCCTTCGGGCAGCCCGGTGCGGGCGGCCGCCCGGGCGCTCAGCCCGGCGACCACCTCCCCGGACTGGCGCAGCGCCGGGAACCGCTCCAGGTCGCCCGCGGGCAGCCCGACAAGCTCCAGCGCGGTGGGGCTGTAGGCCCGGGTGTCGAGGGCGACCATGCCGAACGCGCTCGCGTCACTGTAGTCGGCGCTGGGAACACCGGTGAGCTGGGCGGTCACCCAATCCTTGCAGGAGAGCACCCAGCGGGTCGCGGCGTACGCCTCCGGCGCGTGGTCGTGGAGCCAGCGGAGCAGCACCGCGGGCTGCGCGGCCCAGGGAATGGAGCCGGTCTCCAGGGCGAGCCGCCGGGCCGCCTCGGCGGGGATCGCGTCCACGATGGGCTGGGCCCGGCTGTCCGACGAGGCGATGGCCGGGCCGACGGGCCGCAGCTCGGCGTCGACCGGGTAGATCCCGTTACCGTGCCCGGCCACGCCGATGCCGGCCGGGGCGTACCCCTCGGCGGCGAGCCGGCCGGCGAGCTCCCCGAGCAGCGACAGGACCGTTTCGGCGAGCCCGTCCATGTCGACGTCGTGCCGGTGCGCGGTCACGCTGGTGCGGGGTGTCCGCGCGTGGACGACGGCGATCTCGCGGCCCGCCGGGTCGAAGGCCGCCGCCTTGGTGGCGGTGAGCCCGACGTCCACCCCGATGTAACAGACGGCCGTCACGAGAACCTCCCTTCACCGCGCTTTCCCGTCTGCGCGGCGAGCACGCGGGGCCGGTACCGCCGCCGCACCTCCGCCTCGTATGCGGCGATCTCGGCCTGGGCCCGCTCTTCGTCCCAGCCCAGATGCCGGACCGCCACCTCGGCGCAGGCCCGGGCGGCGGAGAGGCCCATGTCGGGGCCGAGCCCGATGAGGGTGCGGCGGAGCAGGATGTCGCCGAGGGTCACGGCCTTCTCCTCCCGGGCGGCCAGCACCACCTCGGCCGCGAGCGCGCCGGTCTCCTCGTCGACCACCTCGGCGAGGTCAGGGTGGGACGCGGCGAGGTCGAGCACCCGGCGGGCGCGCACCCCGTAGATGTCGAGGAGCCGCGTGGACTGCGCCCTGGTGAGCGGCGACCAGCGCACGAAATCGCGGGCGAACGCCTTCCAATCGGCGACCTCGGCGCCGGGGAGCGGCCGCCGCCGGGTGACGCAGCGCCGCCGTCCCCGGCCGAGCACCCGGAGCACCGCATCGGTGACGTCCTCACCGAGCGCGCGGTGCGTGGTGAGCTTGCCGCCGATCACGGTGAGCAGCCCGCGGTAGGCCGGGGCGTGGTCGTGGACGCTGTGCCCGCGGCTGATCTCGGCGTTGTCCTTGACGCCCTCGGTGTACGGCAGGGGCCGTACACCGGCGACGCTGTAGAGCACGTCGTCCCTGGTCAGTCCGGCGGAGGGGAAGATCCGGTTGGTCTCGGAGAGGAGGTAGTCGATCTCGGCGTCGCTCGCGACGACCTCGTCGAGGTCGCCGTCGTAGGTCAGGTCGGTGCTGCCGAGGAGGTACCGGCCCGCCCAGGGGAAGACGAAGATCGGCCGCTGGTCGGCGGCGGCCTCGAAGAAGATGCAGGTGTCGGGGGCGCCGGGGAACGGGTCGACCACGACGTGGCTTCCCTTGGTGCCGCCGTTGAGGCGCGGGCTGGCCACCTGGCCGTCGAGCACGCGGTCGATCCACGGGCCGGCCGCGTTGACCGTGACGCCGGCGCGGATCTCGCCCTGTTCCCCGGTCTGGTTGTCCCTGATCCGCACGCCGAGGACGCGGGCGCCCTCGACGATCAGCCCGGTGACGGTGGTGTGGGTGAGCACCCGGGCGCCGAGCCGCTCGGAGTCGAGGAGCAGCTCGACGCAGAGGCGCTCCGCCCAGGGCACCTGCGCGTCGTGGAAGATCGCGCCGCCGCGGAGCCCGTCCCGGGAGAGGGTCGGCCAGCGCCGGGCGATCTCCCGGGGGGACACGCCCCGGCTGAGGCCGCGGCCCCAGGGCCCGGCCATGATGTCGAACGCCAGGAGACCGAGCCGGATCTTCGGGCCCGGCCTGCTGTTCCCGGCGTAGAAGGGGATGAGCATCGGGTAGTCGCGCACGAGGTGCGGCGCGGTGCGGAAGAGGATGTGCCGCTCGCGAATGGACTCGTGCACGAGCTTGAAGTCGTAGCGCTCGAGGTACTTCAGGCCGCCGTGGATGAGACGGCTGGACGTGCTCGAGGTGCCGGAGCCCACGTCGGCGCGCTCGACGACCACGACCCGCAGCCCGCGGGAGGCGGCGTCGCGCGCGACGGCGAGCCCGTTGATCCCGGCTCCGATGACGACCACGTCCACGCCGTCGCGTCCGGGCCGTTGGTGTGACATGGCGAAAAGCTCCCGGAGATGGCGGGGCGGCGGCACCCGGCATGGCCGGGGTCCGGCGGTCCGGCCCCGCGTGCACCGCGGGCGCCGCCGCCATCGGACGGTCAGGATGCGGCGCCGGCGGCCGCCCGTTCCTGGTAGAGCTCGTAGGCCTCCTCGGGCTTGGCGCCGTCGTGCACCACCGCGCGCACCGCGGCGAGCATCGCGGCGGGGTGCTCGCTCTGCCAGATGTTGCGGCCCATGTCCACCCCGGCCGCGCCCTCCTGGATGGAGCGGTACGCCAGGGTGAGCGCCTCGAGCTCGGGCACCTTCTTGCCGCCGGCGACGATGATCGGCACCGGGCAGCTCGCGGTGACGGTCTCGAAGCCGTCGGCCACGTAGTAGGTCTTCACGATGTGCGCACCCATCTCGGCGCAGATCCGGGTGGCGAGGCGGAAGTACCGCGCGTCGCGCGCCATCTCCTTGCCGACGGCGGTGACGCCGAGGACGGCGATGCCGTACCGCTGGCCCACGTCGACGAGGCGGGCCAGGTTGGCCACGGAGCGGGACTCGTGCTCACCGCCGATGAACACCTGGATGGCGAGCGCGGCGGCGTTGAGCCGGATCGCGTCCTCGATGTCGAGGGCGATGTGCTCGTCGGAGAGCTCGCGGAGGATGCTGGGGCCGCCGCTGGCCCGGAGCACGACCGCGGCGTCGGTGTCCGAGGGGATGCTGGTCCGCAGCGCGCCCCGGGTCATCATGATCGCGTCGGCCTGCGGGGCGAGCGGGGCGATGTCCCGGTCGAGCCGCTCCAGCCCGGCCATCGGCCCCACGAAGTAACCGTGGTCGAAGGCGAGCATCACGGTGCGGCCGGTGCTCGGCCGGAAGATCCGCGAGAGACGGTTCTGCAGGCCCCAGTCCTGGGCGTTTGCGCCCTTGACGTGGAAGCCACCGGTCGAGGTCTGGTCGCCGGTGAAGTTCCGAGCCTCGAGAAGACCGTCGATATCGGGCATTGAGGATTCTCCTAGGATCTCTGTGCTTCCAGTTGCCGGTCACCGCCGGCGCGGGGTGCGGGCCGGACCACCCGATCACCCCCGCCGGCGAGGAAGAGGACGAAGAGGACGAGACCTCCCTTCAAGAGGTTCTGGGCGGCGGTGCTCCAGCCAACGAGGTTCACCAGGCCGTCGAGGAGGATGAAGAAGAGCGCCGCGCCCCACACGCCGGGCGGTACGGCACGGCCACCGGAGATGAGCGTCCCGCCGATGACGACCACGGCCACGGAGTCGAGCAGGTAGCGGGTGCCCAGATCGGGTGAGGGCGCGATGTAGGCGGCGAGCAGCGCCCCGGCCAGCCCGGCGAGCGCGCCGCTCGCCAGGTAGGTGGCGGCGATGACCCGCGCCACGGGGATGCCGGCCCGCTCGGCCGCCCGCCGGTTCTGCCCGACGGCGATCAGCGACCGCCCGTAGACGGTGCGGCGGAGCACCAGGGCCACGAGCACGGTGAGGAGGACCACCGCCACGGCGGGGAGCGGCACCCCGGCCGGCCGGAGGTTGAGCAGCCACCGCAGCCCGGCGTCGGGCACGGCGGTGAACCCGTCGGCGATGGAGAGCGTGATCGACGAGGCCACCAGGCCGGCGGCGAGCGTGGCGATGATCGGTGGGATCGACAGGCCGAGGATCGCCACCGTGCTGATCAGCGCGATGGCGATTCCGGCGCCGATGCCGGCGAGGATGCCCACGGTGGCCGACCCGGTGGCCGAGGCAACGGCCACCGAGACGAAGCCGGCGAGCGAGATGACCGACGCCACGGAGACGTCGATGTTGCCCGGCCCGGCGGTGATGACGAGCATCTGGCCGAGGCCGACGATCACCAGGTAGGGGGCGAGGGAGAAGGCGAGGGAGACGGTCTGCCCGCCGCCCTGGCCGGAGATGGCGAAGATGATCGCCCAGACGAGCGCGGCGGCCGCGAAGCCCCAGATCCACGGCCGGGTCAGCAGCGTGCGCGGGTTCATCGCAGGGTCCTCCCCAGTACGGCCCGCCCGGCGAGCACCGCGAGGACGATCACGCCCTGCACGGCGGACTGCATGTTGGAGGCGACGTCGAGCAGGCTGAGGACCACGCTCACCAGGCCGAGGGTGACGCCGCCGATCGCGGCGCCGATCGGCACGGCCCGCCCGCCGGAGAACGAGCCGCCGCCGAGGATCACCGCGGCCACGGTCATGAGCGTGTAGCTGGAGGCCGACGAGACGTCACCGCCGCCGGCCTGCGAGGTGAGGATGAGGCCGGAGAGCACGCCAAGCGCCCCTGCGATGGCGTAGGCGCTCACCCGAGCGGCGAGCAGGCTCACCCCGGCGCGCTGCAGGGCGACCGGATTGCTGCCGAGCCCGCGCATCCGGACCCCGAGCGCGCCGCGGACCGTGAGGAGGTAGACCACCGCGGTCACGGTGAGGATCGGGAGCAGGGGCGCGGGGAACCCGGCGGGCTGCCAGGACCCGAAGGCCGCGAGCCAATCCGGGGTGGAGCCGCCCGGGGTGGGCAGCACGAAGAGCCCGAGCCCCAGCCAGACGAACGACGCGCCGAGGGTGGCGATCAGCGACGGCACGCGCCGCAGGTGGATCAGCGCGCCGAGCACGGCGTACCCGGCGACCAGCAGGAGCAGGATGGCCGCCCCGGTCAGCGGCGAGGTGACCAGGTAGGTCGCGGAGATCACGGTGACCAGGCCGACGAAGTTGCCGATCCCGAGGTCGATGTCCCCGACCGCCATGAGGGTCATCTGAGCCTGGGCCGCGATGACGAGGGGGACGGTCGAGGACAGGACCAGGGAGAGGCCGGTCACGCTGAGCACGTCCGGCTGGAGCGACGCGCAGACGCCGATCATGACGATCAGCGCGACGGCGCTCACCGCGGCCGAGGCGGTGGTGCGCACCCAGGCCCGGCCCGGCCGTGCGGTGAGGAGCGCCTCACTCATGGCCGTCCACCCCCTCGTCCTCGGCGAACGAGGCGGCGATGATCCGTTCCTCGGTGATCTCGTCGCCGGTGAGCTCGGCCACCACCCGCCCGGCGCGGAAGACGTAGACGCGGTCGCAGTGCGCCATCTCGGCGTTCTCGCTGGAGTACCAGACGATGCTGCGGCCCTGGGCCGCCTCCTGCCGGATGAGGCGGTACAGGTCCGTCTTGGTGTGCACGTCGACGCCGCGGAACGGGTCGTCGAGCAGGATCAGGTCGGCGCCGGAGGCGAAGGCCCGGGCGACGAGCACCTTCTGCTGGTTGCCGCCGCTGAGCTCGGTGATCATCGCGTCGGCGCCGCCGCGGATGGCGAGCCGGTCGACCCAGCTCCGGACGACGGCCCGTTCCTCGGCCGGGCGGCACAGCCCGAGCCGGGCCATGCGGCGCATCGCGGAGACGATGAGGTTCTCCCCGACGCTCCACAGGGGGAGGACGCCGGACCGCTGCCGGTCACCGGGCACGTATGCGCGGGCGCCGCGGGCCACGGTGTCCCGCCGCACCGGGCGCCAGAGCCGCTCGAGCACCTCCTGCTGGCCCTGGCCGGCGAGCCCGGCGAGGCCCACCACCTCGCCCTCGGCGACGCGGAGGGAGACGTCGCGGAGGCCGGGGGCCGTGACCCGGCGCAGCTCCGCCACGATCGGGCGGCCGGACGCCGCGCCGGCCGCGGCGGGCGCGGGGGTGCGCTCGGCCGGGGCGGCGACCTCGGCGCCCATGAGGGTGAGCACGTCGTTCTCGCCGAGGCCGGCGGCCGGCCGTTCGGCGACGACGGCCCCATCGCGGAGCACCACCACACGGTCGGCGACCGAGAGCACCTCGCGGATCCGGTGCGAGATGAGCAGCACGGCCGCGCCCTGCGCGGTGATCCTGCGGACATAGGCGTAGAGGGAGCGCGCCGCGTCCGGGCCGAGCGACTCGGTGGGCTCGTCGAGGATGAGCAGGTCCAACGGGTCTGCGAGGCTGGCCCGGACGATCTCCACCATCTGGCGCTGGGCGAGGGAGAGGTTCTCCACCCGGTCACCGGGCGCCACGCCGTGGCCGGGGAAGATCTCGTCCAGCCGGCGCCGGACCCGCTCGGCGGCGGCCCGCCGCCACCGGGCCCGGGGAAGACAGTGCCGGGAGGAGACCCAGATGTTCTCCGCCACGGTGAGCTCGGGGCAGAGCGACGTCTCCTGGTAGGCCATGCGGATGGCCCGGAACGCGCCGGGGCGGCGGCCGCCCGGGCCGGACGCCTCCTGCCCGTGCACGGTGACGGTCCCGCCGTCGCAGTCCTCCAGCCCGGCGACGATCCGCATGAGGGTGCTCTTGCCGGCGCCGTTGTGGCCGACCAGGCCGAGCACCTCGCCGGAGCGGACCTCGAGGTCCACCCCGGCGAGGGCCCGGGTGCGCCCGTAGGTCTTGGTCACGCCCCTGGCGGCGACGATCGGCCGGCGGCCGTCCTCACCCCGGACGGGTGGCGCCGCGGGCGGCGCCACCCGGACCTTGTCGAGGCGCATCAGCTTCCGCCCTCCCGAGGTCAGCCGGTGGTGGAGGGGATCGGCGGCTGCACCGGCTCGCCGCCGGTCTTGATGGCCTCGACCTGCTGGCGGAACAGCTCACGGGTCCACGGCCAGGCGGCGTACTCGTCGGGCTTGAGCACGCTCGCCCAGGTGTCGCGGTCCTTCTCCTCGATGAGGACGATCGGGAAGGTCATCTGCTTGGGCAGGTCGCGGCCCTCGAGCAGGTCGAGCGCGGCCCACAGCGCGGCGACCGACTGGGCGGGGTCGGACATGACGGCCACCGAGCCGTTGTCGATCTTGTTGTCCTTCCAGTAGCTGAGCGCCCGCCCGTTGGTCTCGAAGGTCACCGCGGGGATCGGCTTGCCGGCGGTGGCGAACGCCTGGGCGACGCCGTACCCGTCACCGCAGCCGATCACGGCGTCCACCGTGGAGACGCTGGGGAGCACGCCGAGCACGGCCTTCTGCGCGGTCGCGCCGTCGCACATCCCGGTGACCGTCGCCACGGTCTTCACCTGGGGGTACTCGGCGAGGATCTTCTTGGTGGTCTCGTACATCTCGGCCTCGGGCTGCGAGCCGACCACGCCCCGGACGACGATGACGTTGCCCTTGCCGCCGATGCTCTCGAGCACGGGCTTGGCCGCGTAGGTGGCCCAGTCGACGAAGCTGTTCTGCAGGATGTAGGCGCAGGGCGCGTCGATCGCCGAGTCGAAGACCACGACCTTGACGCCCGCGTCGCACGCCTGCTGGATGACCGGCTGGAGCGCGGTCGGCGAGGCCGGGTTGATCAGCAGGGCGTCCGGCTTCTGCAGGAGCAGGCTCTTGATCTGCGCGACCTGCTCGGTGGCCGAATTGTTGCCTGGCGCGTTGACCACCTTGTACTTGCCGATCAGGCCGTCGGCTTGAGCCTGCTTGGCCGCCTCCTCGAACTTGGCGATCATCGTCTGCCGCCAGCCGTTGCCGATGAAGCCGTTGCTGAGCGCGATGAACGGCTTGTCCCCCTCGGCCTGCTTCGCATCCGCGGTGTCGCCGGAGCCTGCGGAACCACAGCCGGCGGCGAGCAGCAGCGCGAAGGCCGTCGCCGACGCCGCGAGAGCCGTACGCCACGGCCGGTTCTTGGGGTGGGTACGCATCGAGGTCTCCAAAAGAGCTGTCGCCGGAGCGGAATGTCCTCGCCAGGCCCGCGCACCCCGTGGTGGCGGCCTGGTAGGTGACCTGTCATTACAGGTCTGTAGTGACAGGTACGTTAGGACCGTGCTAATAGCGTGTCAAGAGTCGGTTTCATTACGATGTAGGCGGGTTATCGCGGTGCAACATTCGAGCGCCCGGCATCCGTGTTGTCATTACAAGTGGCCGGGGCCAGGGGGCGGCGAGACGTGGCATGATCAAGGCGGCCGAGAGCCGATGAAGGGGACGTGACGATGACGTATCCGCGCCTCGACCGAGACGGGGCGGAGCCGCTGTGGATGCAGCTCATGCGGGCGCTGCGCGCGCAGATCGAGAGCGGCGAGCTCAAGCCCGACCAGCCGCTTCCCTCGGAGGCGGAGCTCAGCGACATGTACAGCGTCTCGCGCACCGTGGTCCGGGAGGCCTTGCGCGAGCTCGTCCAGCAGCGCCTGATCTATAAGGTCAAAGGCCGCGGCGCCTTCGTCTCCCCGCAGAAGACCGAGCTGCGCTTCGTGGGCTCGGTGACGGGATCGGCCGAGGACCTGCGCGGCTCGGGCCGCCGGGTGACCACCCAGACCATCCGGCAGGAGCTGGGCGAGGCCGACGACCGCGAGTCCCGCCTGCTGCAGATCCCCGTGGGTGAGCCGGTGGTACGGCTGCGCCGGCTGCGCCGCGTGGACGGGCAGCCATGGCTCCTGGTGGACACCGCCCTACCTGCCCGCCTCGTCCCCGGCCTGGAGCGCGCCTCCCTGGAGAACCAGTCGCTCTACGACGTGCTCCGCCGGCGCTATGGCATCGAGCCCGCCGGCGCCGACCGCTGGATCGAGGCGGTCTTCCCCAACCGGGAGCAGGCGGCCATGCTCGAGGTCTCCACCTCCACCCCGCTGCTCGGGATCGAGTCGGTCGCCTGGCTGCGCGACAGCACCCGGTTCGAGGCCTACTACGCGCTCCACCGCAGCGACCAGATCCGGTTCTACGTCGGCATCCGCTGACGGGCGCCCGGGGACCGGGAGGGCGGCCGGTTACCCTACCCGCAAGGCCAAGGATGTCCGGAGTGTGGATTCATGCGGGTTGTCGAGGCGTTCCGTGAGGCGTACGGCGATCATCCGGCGGGGGTCTGGCACGCTCCCGGCAGGGTCAACCTCATCGGCGAGCACACCGACTACAACGACGGCCTGGTGCTCCCGTTCGCCGTCCCCTGGGGCATCACCGCGGCGGTGAGACCGCGCGATGACGGCACCGTGCGCATCGCCTCGCTGCAGGCGCCGGGAGAGGACCAGGTCCTCGGCGACCTCGACCTGGCCCGCGGCTGGGCCCGGTACGCGGCCGGGGTGTTCTGGGCGCTGCGCGAGGAGGGCCACGACGTCCGCGGCGCCGACATCCTCATCGACGGGGACCTGCCCCGGGGCGCCGGGCTCGCCTCGAGCGCCGCGCTCGAGGTCGTCACCGCCCTCGCGCTGAGCGACCTGTACGGCCTCGGCCTGGAGCCGATGGAGCTGGCCCGGATCGGCAGGCGGGCGGAGAACGAGTTCGCCGGCGTGCCCTGCGGGATCATGGACCAGGCGGTCTCGGCGCTCGCCCGGGAGGACCACGCGCTCTTCCTCGACTGCCGGTCCCTGGCGAGCCGGCCGGTGCCGTTCCGGCCCGCCGAGCACGGCCTGCGCCTGCTCATCATCGACACCCGGGTCCGCCACGCGCTCGGGGACGGACGGTACGCCGAGCGGCGGCAGGAGTGCGCGAACGCGGCGAAGCGCCTCGGCGTGCCCGCCCTCCGGGACGTGACCGACCTCGCCTCCGCGCTGCAGCGGCTGAGCGGGGCCGAGCGCGCCCGGGCCCAGCACGTGGTGACGGAGATCCACCGCGTGCAGGCGGCGGTGGGGCTGATGCGCGCCGGTGCGCTCGATCAGCTCGGCTCCCTGCTCATCTCCTCGCACCTGTCGCTGCGCGACCAGTTCCAGGTCTCCTGCCCCGAGCTCGACGTGGCGGTGGAGGCGGCGGTCGGCGGAGGCGCGCGGGGCGCGCGGATGACCGGTGCCGGGTTCGGCGGGTCCGTCCTCGCGCTCGTCCCCGAGGGCAGGCTGGAGGACGTCGAGGCCGCGGTGCGCGAGGCCTACGCGGCGCGCGGGTGGGCCGAACCGGGCTTCCTCCGGGCCGCCCCGGCCGCCGGAGCCCGCAGGATCGCCTGAGGGTCCGCCGGGCACGGCCCTGGCGCGGGCCCCGGGCCGGACGCCACCGGGACGCCCCATGGCACCGGCGGACTGGCGGCACCCGGCGCACCGCCCGGGCCGCGGCCCCATTGCCGGTCCCGCGGGCCGGCCCACCCGGATGGCGGCCGGCCGGAACATCGGGCAAAAGAAAACCCGGCTGGTCCGTGTCGCCACGAACCCGCCGGGTTCGACCCGCTCCCGTGATAGGACTCGAACCTATAACCTGCCGGTTAACAGCCGGCTGCTCTGCCAATTGAGCTACACGGGATCGCCACACCATCTCCGGGGCTTGCGCCCTCGGTCGCGGTGCCGAAATAAGAGTAGCGCACTTTCCGGGGTGGTTGTGACACGGAGCCGCCCGTTGGATAGTCGGATCCCTGCGGGGTAGGAGCGCGAGGGAAGCGTGGAGGTGGATGATGCGGTACAGGGCCATGTTCGCGGCCGGGCTGGCCATCGGCTACGTGCTGGGCGCCCGGGCCGGCCGGGAGCGCTACGAGCAGATCAAGCGCCTGGTCCAGCGGATCGCGGACAACCCCACCCTGCAGGAGGCGGCCGGGCTGGTGGGCGCCCAGGCGTCGAAGGCGGCCGGCAAGGCCAAGGACTTCGCCCGGGACCGGTTCGGCGGGTCGGTGCCGTTCCTCCGCACGGAGGAGGAGCCGATGCCGGCCGGGCAGGTGAGCGGCGCGGGCGTCGCGGCCGAGGAGGGCGGCCCGGCCACCTGACCGGGAGGCCCTGCCGGCCGGCCCACCGGTGCCGTGGCGCTCGCGCCGGTCCCCCGCCGCATATGGCCGTGCCGCGTCACAAGGGCCGGACGGGCCATGAGAGCCGGCCGGAGCGCATCCGGGCGGCGGAAGGCCCGGCGACGGCCGGGCCCCATCACGATGACGCCGCATGACGGCGGGCCGCATCACGACGGGCGACTTCACAGCCGTTAGCGGGACCACGAAGGCCAGGCCGGGCCGGCCACCGCGTTCGGACCGCCGCACGACCGCCCGGCCGAGCAAGGACGGCTAGGCCGCATCACGGCGACGCGGCCGCCATGGCGGCCGGGCCGCGGCCGCCTCACACGCCGAGGCTGCGCCGTACGTCCTCCAGCGCCTGCTCGGCGAGGGCGCGCAGGCCCGGATCGGCGGGGTCGAGCCCGGGGTCGAAGAGGAACTCCCAGCGCGGCAGGTCGTAGCCGGGGACCCGGCGGGCGATCAGGCGGACCCCGCCCCGGTCGCCGAGCGAGACGTACTGGCTCACCACGATCGTGGCGGTCACCCGCTCGCGGATCGTCTCGGGCAGGAGCCCGGGTTCGGCGACCGGCACCCGGTGCACCCGGCCGTCCGTCATGGTGACCGTGAGGGCCTCCTCGGTCCAGGTGGCCCGGTCGACCAGATGCCACGGCAGCCGGACGCCGCCCGGCAGGTGGAGCGCCTGGGTGGTGGCGACGCAGTGACCGCCGTCCGAGGTCCGGGCGTGCGTGAGCACGCGTTCGCCCCGCTCGAGCGCGAGCGCGGCGCGCACCTCACCGGGCAGCCGGCGGAACCCGATGCGGCCGCCGAGTAGGGAGAGCACGGAACGAGCCATGGACCACCGCCATCACGCGACCGTCGATACCCGCAGGCTACCCGGCGCCGCGCCGCGGGCATGCCGGCGGGGGCCCGGGCGGGCCCTCCCGTGAGCCCCCGCGCGCCGCCTAGTCCAGGTAGTCCCGGAGCACCTGGGCCCGCGTCGGATGGCGGAGCTTCGCCAGCGTCTTCGACTCGATCTGCCGGATCCGCTCCCGGGTGACGCCGAACTCCCGGCCGACCTCCTCAAGCGTCCGCGGGTGGCCGTCGGCGAGGCCGAACCGGAGCTGGATGATCCGCTGCTCCCGCTCGGAGAGCGTGGAGAGGATGTCGTCGAGGTGGTCCTGGAGCAGGATGAACGCGGCTGCCTCCAGGGGCACCACGGCGTCGGCGTCCTCGATGAAGTCGCCGAGGTCGGAGTCCTCCTCGCCGATCGGCGACTGGAGGGAGACGGGCTCCTGCGCGATGCGCTGGATCTCCACCACCCGCTCGACGGGCAGGTCCATCTCCTTGGCGATCTCCTCGGGGGTCGGCTCCCGGCCGAGGTCCTGGTGGAGCTGGCGCTGCACCCGGACGAGCTTGTTGATCGTCTCGACCATGTGCACCGGGATCCGGATGGTGCGGGCCTGGTCGGCGATCGCCCGGGTGATCGCCTGCCGGATCCACCACGTGGCATAGGTCGAGAACTTGTAGCCCTTGGTGTAGTCGAACTTCTCGACCGCGCGGATCAGGCCGAGGTTCCCCTCCTGGATGAGGTCGAGGAAGAGCATGCCCCGGCCCACGTACCGCTTGGCGATGGAGACGACGAGCCGCAGGTTCGCCTCGATGAGCCGCTGCTTGGCCCGGATGCCCTCCCAGACCAGGTCCTCCAGCTCGGGGCACTCGATCCCGGCGGCCTTCTTCTCACATAGCTTGTCCTCTGCGAACAGTCCCGCCTCGATGGCCTTGGCGAGCTCGACCTCCTCCTCGGCCGTGAGCAGCGGGACCTTGCCGATCTCACGGAGGTAGATCCGGACGAGGTCGTTGGTCGGCGCCCCTGAGTCGAAGTCCTCCTCATCGAACCTGATGGGGTCCTCGTCCTCGGCGGCGAGGACCTCGAGGTCCTCGTCTGCGAGCATCTGGACGACGCGGTCCAGCGCGTCGTCGGACGGCTCGGTTCGGTCGGCCGCGACGGCCACGTCATCGATCGCGACACCGCCGCGGGTCCTCTCCTTCGCGGCGTGGTACGCCACCCGGTCTACCGATGGCGTCCTGCTTGGCAGCACCGATGCACCCACGAAACACAGTCTGCGGTATAAGCACAAGAAAATGGCAGACCTATTTTTGTCACTGTAGGTAAGAGAGAAAGCTCCTCGAATTGAGATCGAAAATCGTGTTTAACCTGACGGTAAGTGGGAAGGATGAGTCATCAGGTGCCTGATCAAGAGGCGCCTGTGGCGCGCTCGCGGAGCACCCTGCGCTGCTGCTCGAGCGCGATGAGCTCGCCGAACAGCCGGTTGTACTCCTGCTGTTCCTCGACCGGATTGAGCCGCTGCAAGCGCGACTTCACCCGCGCGATCGCGCGGCCCACCGCGATTTCCTGAAGGCCCGCGAGCACGGCGGTGCCGTACCGCTCTTCGTCTTCGGCGTCGGCGAACGGCGCCTCCACCGCGAGCCGGGTGACGAGCCCGGTGAGATCGGATTCCGCGGAGCCGGCCGCGGCCGCGCCCTGGAGCAGCCGGTCGACCCACTCCTGGCCGCCCGGCCCGGCGGCCGCGGTCCCGCCGGCCGCCGTGATCACCTCGTAGAGCGCGGCGTGCTCGGGGACGGTGAACACCTCGGCGCCCAGCGCGTCGAACTCGGGGCCGAGGAGCGCGGGCCGCTGGATGGCGAGTTTGAGCGCCTCGGCCTCGAGCCGGACGGCCGGGTCGGCGGGGTTGGGCCGGGCCTGCTGCCGCCGGGCTCCCCCGGGCGGCGCGCCGGAGGGCCGGGCGGCCGGCTCGGCCGGCGGCTGGGCGTGCCCTGGGCCGCGCCGCCGGGCCGCCCTCTGACGGGCCGCGGCCTGCTGGACCCGGCGGAGCACGAACCCCTCGTCCATGAAGCCGAGCCACCGGTCCAGGTCGACCGCGTACGCCTTGCGCAGCCCGGGGTCCTTGATCGACGCGACGATCGGCGCGGCGGCGTCGAGGGCGGCGAGCCGGCCCTCGTTGGTGTCGAGGTCGTACCGGGAGAGCACGCTGCGGATGGCGAAGGCGAACAGCGGCACCCGGCTGGCGATGAGGTCGCGCACGGCCGCGTCGCCGCGCTCGAGCCGGAGCTCGCACGGGTCCAGGCCGTCGGGCTGCACCGCGACGAAGGTCTGGGTGACGAACCGCTGCTCCTCCTGGAACGCGCGGAGCGCCGCCCGCTGCCCGGCCTCGTCCCCGTCGAAGGTGAAGATCACCTCGCCGCGGAACTCGGCCTGGTCGAACAGGAGCCGCCGCAGGATCTTGATGTGCTCCTCGCCGAAGGCGGTGCCGCAGGTGGCCACCGCGGTCGGCACCCCCGCGAGGTGGCAGGCCATCACGTCGGTGTACCCCTCGACGATCACCACCTGCCCCCGCTTGGCGATCTCCCGCTTGGCGAGGTCGATGCCGTACAGCACCTGGCTCTTGCGGTAGAGCGGGGTCTCCGGCGTGTTCAGGTACTTGGGGCCGTCGTCGGAGTCGTGGAGCTTGCGCGCGCCGAAGCCGATGACGTCGCCGACGATGTCGCGGATCGGCCAGATGAGGCGGCCGCGGAACCGGTCGACCGGGCCCCGGCGGCCCTCCTTGG
Source organism: Thermobispora bispora DSM 43833 (assembly GCF_000092645.1). Lineage (NCBI taxonomy): Bacteria > Bacillati > Actinomycetota > Actinomycetes > Streptosporangiales > Streptosporangiaceae > Thermobispora > Thermobispora bispora. The sequence goes on along the minus strand of NC_014165.1, from coordinate 1,352,174 downwards.
CGAGCCCGCCCTTGATCAGCTCTTGCACGGTGAACCCGCGGGCGATCAGGTGCCGGGAGAGCGCGTCCCACGCGGCGGGGGCGTAGCCGACCCCGAAGCGCTCCGCGTCCGCCCGGTCGAACCCGCGCCCGGCGAGGAAGCGCCGGCCGGGCGCCGCCTCCGGGGTGGTGAGCTGCTCGGCGTAGAACTCGGCGGCGGCCCGGTGCGCGGCGAGCAGCCGGGTCCGCTCCCCCTGCTCGCGGCCGGGCACGTACCCGCCCTGCACGTAGCGGAGCCGGATCCCGGCCCGCTGCGCGAGCCGCTCGACCGCCTCGGTGAAGCTGAGGTTCTCGATCTTGCGGATGAACGTGATGACGTCCCCGCCCTCGCCGCAGCCGAAGCAGTAGTAGTACCCCCGGGAGGGCGTGACGTTGAACGACGGGGTCTTCTCCTCGTGGAAGGGGCACAGCCCCTTCAGGTTCCCGCCGCCGGCGTTGCGGAGCTGGATGTGCTCGCCGATCACCTCGGCGATCGGTGACCGCTCCCGGACGAGCGCGATGTCCTCATCACTGATCCGCCCTGCCACGCTGCGAGTCTAGGACCTGGCCGGGCGGGTGCGTCCCCCGCGGCCCGCCGGACGGCCGCCCCGCCGCCCCAGCGGCTCGTCCGGGGCGGGCCACGCCGCCGTGCGGGCGCATCCCGGGCGGATCCCCGGCGACGCGCGGCCGGCGACGACGCGGGACGGCGGCCTGCCGCGCGGGCGGGCCTTCCGGGGACGGGCATTCCTGGGCCGGAGATTCCTGAGAGATCTTCACGAGCGGTAGTGACGAATGTGAAGGTTCGGTAAAAAAGGTTCGGTACTCTCGACCAGGTGGAGGTCATGCGATCGGGGAGACTTGCGGTGCTCACCGGTGCCGCGTGCCTGGCGGCCGCCTGCGGCGCGCCCGCGGCCGGCGTCACCGGCATGAGCGCCTCGACCACGCCCGTGGCCGCGACCAGCACCCCCACCGGGGCGGAGGAGATCTCCCCGCCGCCCGGCGACCCTCCGGTGCTGATCCCGCCGCCCAAGGTATCGCCGTACACCTACGTCTTCCCCGTCCAGGGCTGCAAGGTCTCCTACCGGCGCAAGCTCCTCGTGCTGCCCAAGACCACGATCTGGGCGAAGAAGGGCTGCGCCTTCGTCTCCCCCGTGGACGGTGAGGTCCGCGAGGTGAACACGACGGACCGGTGGTCCCCGGCGACCGACCGCGGTCCCGACCGGGAGGGGCGCTTCGTCACCATCCTCGGCGTCGACGGCGTGCTCTACCTCGGCGGGCATCTCGACACGGTGGACCCCAAGGTCCGCCCCGGCCTGAAGGTGAAGGCGGGCGACCGGCTCGGCACAGTCGGCAACTCGGGGAACGCGCGGAACACGGCGAGCAACCTCTACTTCGCGATCAGCTGGCCGGCCCCGCCCGAGTACTGGTGGATCCGCCGGGGCATGGTCAAGCCCTGGCCCTACCTCGAGGCCTGGGAGAAGGGCAACCGCACGTACTCGCCGCGCGAGGAGATGCTCGCGCTGCGCAAGCGCCTGGGGAACCTCCCGCCGTGCACCAAGCTGTGCGGCTCGGCCCAGACCGGCGGCGGCGGTGGATCGTCCCGGCCGCAGCCGAACCCGCGCCCGACGCCGACGAAGAAGGCGGCGAAGAAGAGCCCCGAGCCCGTGGTCATCGACGACGTCAACTAGGCACGGCTTCAGCACACCGCGCGCCGGGCCCCGTGGGCGGCGGAGAGCCGGCGGTGCCAGGCCATGGCCGTGGCGTCGGTGAGCGAGGCGAGCTGGTCGACGACCACGCGGAGCCGGGCCGCGTCGTCGGCGGCGTGCTCGAACGCCGGGCGGAGGGCCGGGTCGAGCGTCTCCGGGGCGCCGCGCAGGATCATGTCCCCCAGCTCGGTGAGCAGCTCGCGCTGCCGCGCCTGCCGCGCCCGGTGGTCGGTGCGCGACATCACGTAGTAGCCGGTCACGCCCTTGAGCAGGGAGCACTCCAGCCGGGTGGCCCGGGGCACCACGAGCGCCGCGGCGTAGCGGCCCGCGGGCTCCTCCCCCGCCGGGTGCGGGCGGCAGCCGTACGCCTCGCGGGTGGCCTCCTGGGCGGCCCGGCAGAAGCGGCCGATGAGCGTGCTGGTGAGCCGCTTGATCGCGGCGCGGCCGGCGAGGCCCTCGTCGATCCGCTCCGGCCAGATCGGCTCGGCGATCAGCCGGGCGAAGATCTCGGCGAGCTCGTGGAGGTCGGCGTCGGGGGCGTGCCACCGCTGGGTGAGCCGGCAGATGGCGAGCCGTTCCTCGGGGTCGCGGAGCGCGGCCGGGGTGACCAGGCCCGCGGTGAGGGCGTCCTCCAGGTCGTGGACCGAGTAGGCGATGTCGTCCGCCCAGTCCATGATCTGCGCCTCGAACGAGGGCACCCGGTCGGGCGCGCCCTCCCTGATCCAGCGGAACACGCCGAGGTCCTCGGCGTACGCGCAGTACGGCTCGCCGGGGGCGGCCCGCGGGACGTCCGGGTCGGGGGTGGTGGGCGCGGCCCACGGGTACTTGCAGACCGCGTCCAGCGTCGCCCGGGTCAGGTTGAGACCGGCGCTGCGGCCGTCCTCGGTGAGGACCTTCGCCTCCAGGCGGGTGAGCACGCGCAGGTTCTGGGCGTTGGCGTTGAACCCGCCGCAGGGCGCGGCGAACGCGTCCAGCGCGGCCTCGCCGTTGTGCCCGAACGGCGGGTGGCCGAGGTCGTGCGCGAGGCAGGCGGTCTCCACGAGGTCCGGGTCCCGGCCGAGCGCCTTGCCCATCTCCCGGCCGATCTGCGCGCACTCCAGCGAGTGGGTCAGCCTGGTGCGCGCGTTGCTCAGGACGGCGTGGTCGGCGGGGGTGATGACCTGGGTCTTCGTGGCGAGTCCGCGCAGGGCGGCACTGTGCAGGACCCGGGCCCGGTCCCGCTCGAAGGCGCTCCGCTGCGGGTCGGCCGGCGGTTCCGGCGCCCAGCGCGCCAGATCGTGCTCGGTATAGCGGGCCATGCCTCCTCCTTCCACCTGCGCCCCACGCAAGTGGGGAAAGGAGCGTACCCCCTATCTCCGGTGCTCACGACTGGCGAATCCGGCACCGCACCGGCGGCGGGCCACCGGGCCCGCCGCCGGATGTGCGACGGTCAGCGGCTGTCGGAGCCCTCGGCGCTCACCGCCGCCCGGCCCGCCTCGAGCCGGGCGATCGGGATGCGGAACGGCGAGCAGGAGACGTAGTCGAGCCCCAGCTCGTGGCAGAAGTGCACCGAGGCCGGGTCACCGCCGTGCTCGCCGCAGATGCCGAGCTTGAGATCGGGCCTGGTCCGGCGGCCCTCCTCGGTGGCGATCCGCATGAGCCGGCCGACGCCGGAGCGGTCGATCGACTCGAACGGCGAGACCCCGAAGACCCCGAGGTCGAAGTACTTGCCGAAGAAGGAGCTCTCGCAGTCGTCCCGGGAGAAGCCCCAGGTCATCTGGGTGAGGTCGTTGGTGCCGAAGGAGAAGAACTCGGCGGCCTCGGCGATCTGGCCGGCGGTGAGCGCGGCCCGCGGGACCTCGATCATCGTGCCGATCATGGCGTCCACGCCGGCCTCGGCGAGGATGCGCTGCGCCTCCTCCCGGACGATCTCGAGCTCCTGCACCGTGCTCACCAGCGGGATCATGATCTCCGCCTTGGCGTTCGGCACCTGCTTCGCCGCGGTGGCGATCGCCCGCACCTGCATGGCGAACAGGCCCGGGATGACGAGGCCGAGCCGTACGCCGCGCAGGCCGAGCATCGGGTTCTGCTCGTGCAGCCGCTTGACCGCCTCGAGCAGCTTGCGGTCCCGCTCGCTCGCGGCCTCGCCCGCGGTGGCCACCTTGACCGCCAGCTCGGTGAGGTCGGGGAGGAACTCGTGCAGCGGCGGGTCGATCAGCCGGATGGTGACCGGCAGGCCGTCCATCGCGGTGAAGATGCCGACGAAGTCCTTGGTCTGCAGCGGCTCCAGCGCGTCGAGCGCGGCCTGCCGCTCCTCCGGCGTGGCGGCGAGGATCAGGTCCTCGACGAGCTTGCGCCGCTCACCGAGGAACATGTGCTCGGTACGGCACAGCCCGATGCCCTCGGCGCCGAACCGGCGGGCGCGGGCGGCGTCCTCCGGGGTGTCGGCGTTGGCCCGCACCTTGAGGCGGCGGACCGAGTCGGCATGGCGCATGATGCGGTCGACCGCGGCGACCAGCTCGTCGTCGACGGGCTTCCCCTCGAAGTACTCGACCACCGGGGAGGGGACCACGGGCACCTCGCCGAGGTAGACGGCGCCGGTGGTGCCGTCGATGGAGATCACGTCGCCCTCGTTGACGACGACCCCGCCGGGCGCGGTGAACCGCCGGTTGACGACGTCGACGTCGAGCTCCTCCGCGCCGCAGACGCAGGTCTTGCCCATGCCGCGGGCGACCACGGCGGCGTGCGAGGTCTTACCGCCCCGGGAGGTGAGGATGCCGCGGGCCGCGATCATGCCGCCGAGGTCGTCCGGGTTGGTCTCCCGCCGGACGAGGATGACCGCCTCGCCCTTCTCGGCGAGCTCGACGGCCCGCTCCGAGCTGAACACGGCCTTGCCCACGGCGGCGCCGGGCGAGGCGTTCATGCCCTTGGTGATCGGCCGGTGCGCGGCGTCCTCGGCGAACCGCGGGAACATGAGCTGGGCGAGCTGCGCGCCGGAGACGCGCTTGACGGCCTCGTCCATGTCGATGAGGCCCTCGTCGACGAGCTGCGTGGCGATCCGGAACGCGGCCGCCGCGGTCCGCTTGCCGACCCGGGTCTGGAGCATCCAGAGCTTGCCGCGCTCGATGGTGAACTCGATGTCGCACAGGTCGCGGTAGTGGCTCTCCAGGCGGGCCATGATGTCGAGGAGCTCGCGGTAGGACTTGGGGTCGAGCCGCTCGAGCTCCTGCAGGGGGATGGTGTTGCGGATGCCGGCCACCACATCCTCGCCCTGGGCGTTCGGCAGGTAGTCGCCGTACACGCCCTTGCGGCCGGTGCCGGGGTCCCGGGTGAACGCGACGCCGGTGCCGGAGTCCTCCCCGAGGTTGCCGAAGACCATGGTCACGACGTTGACCGCCGTGCCGAGGTCGTCGGGGATGCGCTCCTGCCGCCGGTAGAGCTTGGCGCGCGGGGTGTTCCACGAGTCGAAGACCGCCTTGATCGCGAGGTCGAGCTGCTCGCGCGGGTCCGAGGGGAACTCGCGGCCGGTGTGCTCGCGCACGATGCCCTTGTACGTGTCGACGAGACCGCGCAGCTCCTCGGCGCTGAGGTCGGTGTCCTGCCTGCCGTTCTTGAGCCGCTCGAGCTCCGCCTCGAACAGCTCGCCCTCGATGCCGAGGACGGTCTTGCCGAACATCTGGATGAGCCTGCGGTAGGAGTCCCAGGCGAACCGCTCGTTGCCGGACTGCTTGGCCAGCCCGAGGACCGACCGGTCGTTGAGGCCGATGTTGAGAACGGTCTCCATCATGCCCGGCATCGAGTACTTCGCCCCGGAGCGCACGCTGACGAGCAGGGGGTCGTCCGGGTCGCCCAGGCGCTTCCCCATCCTGGCCTCGAGCTTCGCCAGGTGCTGGGACACCTCTTCGTCAAGCCCTTCGGGGACCGTCCCCTGCGCAAGGTAATGGCGGCACGCCTCGGTGGTGATGGTGAAGCCGGGAGGCACGGGAAGCCCGAGATTGGTCATCTCCGCCAGGTTGGCACCCTTGCCGCCGAGCAAGTCCTTCAGATCTTTGTTGCCCTCGGAGAAGTCGTAAACGAACTTGGGCACGTGCACTCCTCTTGCGACTTCCTACAACGCGCAGTCACTCGCGCATCTTTGACTCTACCTGTGAAAAGCACCCCCAAACCTCACTTACCCCGGCAAATGACATAAGTCCAGGTAGAAGGTCCTGTATAGGTCTAATCCACAGTCCCGAAACGGAAAGATCAGCAGAATTTCTCATAGATCATCTCACGTTTTGAACGATCACCATTCTTCACGAAGCGACGGTGAATTGGACTAGACAATTGGCATAGACCAGTCGCCACTGAGATCCGATCGCGGACGCCGCGCCTAACCCGCTTACCGCGCGCCGTGCGATATATAGAGTGATAACCCTCCGAATTCATCCGAACGCGGAGGGTGACGTGCCACGAAAGACCTGGCGAGCCGTACTGGCGTTGATCCTGGGAGCCGGGGTGCTCGGCCCGGCCGCCATGGCCTGCGGGGCCCATGAGCTCTCCCCCGCCTCCCGAGCCGGGCAGGGGCTGACCTGGGGCCCGTGCGAGGGCGTCTCCTCCACTCCCAGCCCGCGCTTCGAATGCGCCACCCTGCAGGTGCCGCTCGACTACGCCAGGCCGGACGGGGAGAAGATCGGGATCGCGCTGGTCCGGGTTCCGGCGACCGGACCGGGCGAACGGCTCGGCTCGCTCGTGTTCAACTTCGGCGGCCCGGGCGGCTCAGGGGTCACCACGCTGATGAACGCCGCGTTCGCGTTCCGCGCCCTCAACCGACGCTACGACCTGGTCAGCTTCGACCCCCGCGGCGTGGACCGCAGCAGCGGGATCCGTTGCCTCGACGGCCCCCGGATGGACTGGTACCTCGCGCACGAGCCGAGCGACGACATCGCCGAGGAGACCCGGCTCATCACCGAGTTCGCGCAGGGCTGCGAGCGCAACGCCGGCCGCATCCTCCCGTACGTCGGCACGGTGAACGTGGCGCGCGACATGGAGCGGCTGCGCCAGGCCCTCGGCGAGCCCCGCCTCAACTACTTCGGCTTCTCCTACGGCACCCACCTCGGCGCGGTCTACGCGACCCTCTACCCGGACAAGGTGGGCCGGATGGTGCTCGACTCGGCCGTGGACCCCACGGTCGGGCTGCTCGAGATGGCGCGGACCCAGGCGCTCGGCTTCCAGAAGGCGTACGAGCAGTACCTCGCCGGCTGCGTGAAGTCCGCGGAGGGCTGCCCGCTCGGCGCGGACGCCGAGCAGGCGGACAAGACCGTGCGCACCCTGCTCGACCGGCTCAAGCGCGCACCGGTGAAGGTGGGCGACCGGCTCGTCACCGAGGACATCGCGCGGATCGCGATCGCCCACGCCCTCTACAGCGACCAGAGCTGGCCGCTGCTCACCGAGGCGCTCCGCGACGCGGACAAGGGCGACATGAGCGGCCTGCTCACCCTCGCCGACGACTACGCCTCCCGCCGGCCGGACGGAACCTACGCCTCCCTGCACTTCGCGCTGCCGGCCGTGCTCTGCGCGGACACCACCGACCGGCCGAGCGTGGCCCAGGCCGAGGCCCTCGCCCGCGAGCTGCGCGCGAAGACGCCGATCTTCGCCGAGACCGCGGTGAGCGCCGGCGCGTGCAGCGTCTGGCCGGTCCCCGGTAACGACGAGGCCCGGCGCATCGACGCGACCGGGTCCCCGCCGATCCTCGTGATCGGGGTCACCAACGACCCGGCCACGCCGTACCAGTGGGCGCCGCGGCTCGCCCGGCTGCTCCGCACCGGGGTGCTCCTCACCCTGGAGGGCGAGGGCCACGGGGCGTACGGCCGGAGCCGGTGCATCGACTCGGCCGTGAACGCCTACCTGCTCGAGGGGAAGGTGCCGCAGAACGGGCTGCGCTGCCGCGAGTGAGCGGGCCGCCGGGCCGCGGGACGCCGTTGCCGCGGAGCTCTCCGGTGACGCCCACCGGGGGCGGCGAACGGCGGCCGGACGGCGCGGCCAGCCCTCGGCGGACCGGCCGCTCACGTCTCAGGGATGCAGCCGCGGGCCCGCAGCGGGCCGTGAGCCGTCAAGGATCCGGCCGCTCGGCCTGCGGGAGCCCGCGTCGCGCGCTCGGCGCTCGAGCGGCTCAGCGGTCCAGCCGCTCGCGGAGGTAGGCCTCCACCTGGTCGATGGAGATCCGCTCCTGGGCCATGCTGTCCCGCTCGCGGACCGTCACCGCGTTGTCCTCCAGCGTCTGGAAGTCGATGGTGACCGCGTACGGGGTGCCGATCTCGTCCTGCCGGCGGTAGCGGCGCCCGATCGCCCCGGCGTCGTCGAACTCCACGTTCCACCTGCGGCGCAGCTGCGCGGCCAGGTCGCGGGCCTTCGGCGACAGGTCGGCGTTGCGGGAGAGCGGGAGCACGGCCACCTTCACCGGGGCGAGCCGCGGGTCGAGGCGGAGCACGGTCCGCTGCTCCATCTCGCCCTTGGCGTTGGGCGCCTCGTCCACCGTGTACGCGTCGAGGAGGAAGGTGAGCGCGGTCCGGTCCACCCCGGCCGCCGGCTCGATCACGTACGGGATGTAGCGCTGCCCGGTCTCCTGGTCGAAGTAGGACAGGTCCTGGCCGGAGGCCTTGCTGTGCGAGCTGAGGTCGAAGTCGGTGCGGTTCGCGATGCCCTCGAGCTCACCCCACTCCATGCCGGGGAAGTTGAAGCGGTACTCGATGTCAACGGTCCGCTTCGAGTAGTGGGACAGCTTCTCCTTGGGGTGCTCGTAGAGCCGGAGGTTGTCCTTGTTGATCCCCAGGTCGATGTACCAGCGGAGCCGCTCGTCGATCCAGTACTGGTGCCACTCCTCGTCGGTGCCCGGCTTGACGAAGAACTCCATCTCCATCTGCTCGAACTCGCGCGTCCGGAAGATGAAGTTGCCGGGGGTGATCTCGTTACGGAACGACTTGCCGATCTGGCCGATCCCGAACGGGATCTTCTTGCGGGCCGACTGCTGGACGTTGAGGAAGTTGATGAAGATGCCCTGGGCGGTCTCCGGGCGCAGGTAGGCGAGGCCCGACTCGTCCTCCACCGGGCCGAGGAAGGTCTTCAGCAGGCCGCTGAACTGCCGGGGCGGGGTGAACGCCCCCTTGTTGCCGCAGTTGGGGCAGCTCACGTCGTTGAGGCCGCCGGCGGGCTCGGCGCCGTGCTTTGCGGCGTACGCCTCGATGAGGTGGTCGGCGCGGTAGCGCTTGTGGCAGGAGAGGCACTCGGTCAGCGGGTCGGTGAACGTGTCGACGTGGCCGCTGGCCTGCCACACCTCGCGGGCGAGGATGACGCACGAGTCCACGCCGACGACGTCCTCGCGGCCCTGGACCATGGCCTTCCACCACTCGCGCTTGATGTTGTTCTTCAGCTCGACACCCAGGGGTCCGTAGTCCCAGGATGCGCGCAGTCCACCGTAGATCTCGCTCGACGGGTAGACGAACCCGCGACGCTTGGCGAGGCTGACGATCGTGTCCAGAACGTCGGTGCGACGGGCCATCAGTGGAACTCCATCCGGCTGGGTGTCGGAATCGGGATCAGGTTCGGAGTCAGATGATCGTTCGTAACAGGGTACGCCCAACGGGTCCCCGGCCGTGGGCGATCCGGCGGCGCCCGCCGGCGTCCCCGAGAGGCGCTCCGCCGGTGGACAGGTCCGCGTGCGCTCAGGCCACGTACCTGCCCCGTGGATCCGTGGTCAAGCTTAGGGGAATCCGCCCTGTTTCGCTCAGTGCTTGGGGACGGCCCCCTCGGCCTCCGGCCCCCGGGCGGACGGCAGCTCGTACACCCCCTCGAACACCCCGGGCTCGTTGATCATGAACGCCATGAGCGGGTACATCGCCATCCGGGCCGCGGACAGCGCGCGCCGGTAGAAGCCCGCGCCCTCCCACTCGCTCGCCAGGACCCACAGGTTCGGTTCGTCGATCGACCTGCCGATCCGCCCGCCCAGGTACCCGGGCTGGGCGGCGAGCACCGCGAGGGCCTCGCGCGCCTGCGCGAGGAACTCGTCCGCCTGCGCGGCGGGGACCGTGCACCGGATGAGGGCGAGCATGCGCCCAGCATGCCATCTCCCCCGCGCCGCCCGGGAACCCCCCTCGGCGCGGGAACGGTGACCGGCCCGGCGCGTGCCCGCCCGCGGCACCGGCCGGTCCGCGGCCCGCCGGGTACTACGCTCGAGGCGTGGGAAGCGAGAAACCGACGCGGCGCCCTGGGCTCCCGCGCCACCCGCTGGCGCAGCGGCCGGCCGAGGGGAGGTCCGGGGCGCGGGCTTCGCGGCCGCGCCGGCCGCTGCCGGCCGGCGAGCACTTCTACACCCCGGACGCCACCGGGCTGCGCCGGGCGATCGAGCGGAAGAGCGCCGCACCGCTGGTGTTCCTGTTCCAGCTCCCGCGCTGGCTCGTGCCGCTCGTCATGGTCGGGCTCCTGCTCGCCGGCCTGGTCGTGGCCGACTGGCGCGGCGGGATCGCCGTGCTCCCCGTGCTCGGCTTCGTCACCTGGCTCGCGTACCTGTCCTGGCCGAGCCTCCGCGTCACCGGGCGGGTGCTGCGCGTCGCGCTCATCGCCTTCCTGGTGCTGCTCGCCGCCACCCGCTTCGGCCTGATCTGAGCCCGGCGGCCCGGCCCGGGCCCGGGTGCGGGACGGCCCGCGGCGGGTGGGAGAAGGCCACCCGGTGAGCGACGCGACCATGACGTCCGTAACGCGCCCCGACTGGGTAAATTCGGTAGAACGAAGCCGTACACGGGAGCCTTCATGACCAAGAGCCGCGAGGCCGTTCACAAGGTGCTGCGCCAGAGCGCCGGGTTCCGGAGCGCTCAAGACGTGTTCGCCGAGATGCGGGCGTGCGGCTCGAAGATCGGACTCACGACCGTGTACCGAGCGCTGCAGTCGCTTCAGGACGCGGGACGCGTCGATGTGCTGCGCACCGACGACGGTGAGTCCGTCTACCGAGCCTGTGAGACCGAGACCCACCACCACCACCTGGTGTGCCGCAAGTGCGGCCTGACGGTCGAGGTGACGGAGCCCAGCGTCGAGCGCTGGGCGGAGCACATCGGCCTGGAGCACGGCTTCACCGACGTCACCCACACCGTCGAGGTGTTCGGCACCTGCTCGGCCTGCGCGGCGAAGACGGAGAAGGCGGGCAAGGCGGAAAAGACGGAGAAGGCCGCCGCGGCGGAGTGATCGGGTCCGGTACGGCCCCGCGGCGGCCCGCCGGGCGGTAGGCTGCGATCTTCCGGGAGTTGGCCGCCTCGCCGCGACAGTGGGAGTTTCGACGTGCCGTTCAGCCATGACATGGTGCACGCGCTCGGCACCGTGGTGGATCTGATCAACACCGTGAGCGGCGACCGGGACCGGCTGGCCGGAGTCGAGGATCTCCAGGACTTCGTCCGCCGCCGTCTCATCAGCGGGATCGGCACGGTGACCGAGCGGGACCTCGAGGAGGTCCGCGCGCTGCGGGAGGTGTTCCGCAGCGTGTTCACCGCACCGGACCGGGCGACCGCGGTCCGGCTGCTCAACGGGCTGCTCGCCCGCACGCGGATCACCCCCAGCCTCACCGAGCACGACGGGCAGCCGCTGCACCTGCACTACTTCGCGCCCGGCGCGTCGCTCGCCGAGCACATCGCGGCCGACTGCGGCATCGCCCTCGCCCAGGTGCTGGTGCAGGACGAGTGGGAGCGGCTGCGCACCTGCGGGGCGCCCGGCTGCTCCAACGTGTTCGTCGACGAGTCCCGGAACCGCTCCCGTGTCTACTGCGACAGCCGTACCTGCGGGAACCGGATGCACGTCGCCGCCTACCGGGCCCGCCGCCGCTGCGCCTCGTGACGCGGCGCCCCGGCGGCGCGCGCCGGTCAGCCTGAGGCGGGGCGGACCTCGTTCGGCTCGGCCCCGCCGTACCGGCGCTCGCGCTTGGCGAAGATCCGGCAGGCCTCCCACAGGTCCCGGCGGTCGAAGTCGGGCCAGAGCCGGTCGAGGAAGACCATCTCCGCGTAGGCGGACTGCCAGAGCAGGAAGTTCGAAACGCGCTGCTCACCGGACGACCGGATGAACAGGTCCACATCCGGGATGTCCGGCTCGTCCAGGTAACGGGCGAAGACCTTCTCGGTGATCTTGTCCGGGTTGACCCGCCCGGCGGCGACGTCCCGGGCGAGCCGCGCGGCGGCGTCGGTGATCTCGGCCCGGCCACCGTAGTTCACGCAGAACTGCAGGGTCAGCGTGGTGTTGTTCCGGGTGAGCCGTTCCGCGTCCTCGAGCTCCTTGATGACGCTCCGCCAGAGCCGGGTCCGCCGCCCGGCCCACCGGACCCGTACCCCCATCTCGTGGAGCTCGTCGCGGCGGCGGCGGATCACGTCCCGGTTGAAGCCCATGAGGAAGCGGACCTCCTCCGGGGAGCGCTTCCAGTTCTCCGTGGAGAACGCGAACGCCGACAGGTACGGGATGCCGAGCTCGATGGCGCCCTGGATGACATCGAAGAGGGAGTACTCCCCTCTCTTGTGGCCCTCGGTGCGGGGCAGCCCGCGGGCCTTGGCCCAGCGGCCATTGCCATCCATGATGATCGCGACGTGCCGGGGCAGCAGCTCCCGGGGGATCTCGGGCGGCCTCGCCCCCGAGGGATGCGGAGCGGGTGGACGGACCATGGTCTGAAGGGTATTGCCTGCCGGCGGGTCCCCTGGACGCGCCGCCGGGCCGGGCCCCGGGCTCGGGGGTGGCCCGGGAGGCGTCCGGCGGGCCGTTCCGCCGGCGCACCGGCCCTCCGGGAGCCCACCCGGGCGCTCGGCCGCGCGCCGTGCGGGCTCAGCCGTGCGCGCCGTAGGCCGGTGCGGCGTCCGGCTCCGCCCGCCGGAGCGGCCAGTCCCGTTCGACGTGGCGGAGCGAGCGGATGCCGTGCTCCAGATGCCACTGCAGGTACCGGGCGACGAAGCCGCTGCACTCGCTCCGCTGGCGGGGCTCGGAGCCGTCCGCGGTCGCCCAGTCGCCACGCAGCAGGGCGTTCATCAGCTCGAGCGTCCCGGGCGCGGGCACCGCGGCCCCCGGCGGGCGGCACGCCCCGCAGACGGCCCCGCCCGCCGCGATCGCGAACGCCTGGACGGCCTCGCCGCCGCACCGGGCGCACGCGGTGAGCGCGGGCGCGTACCCGGCGACGGCGAGCGAGCGCAGCAGGAACGCGTCGAGCACCAGCCGCGGCTCGTGCGCCCCCTCGGCGAGCGTGCGCAGCCCGCCCACCAGGAGCAGGAACAGCCGCAGGGCGGGCTCCTTCTCCGCGGCGGCGAGCCGGTCGGCGGTCTCCAGCATGGCCATCCCGGCCGTGTAGCGCGCGTAGTCGCGCACGATCGCCTGGCCGTACGGGTGCAGGGTCTCCGCCTGGGTGATCACGTCGAGCGACCTGCCGGCGTGGAGCTGCAGGTCGACGTGGGTGAACGGCTCGAGCCGCGCGCCGAAGCGCGAGGTGGTCCGGCGGATGCCCTTGGCCACGCCCCGGACCTTCCCGGTGCGCTTGGTGAGGATCGTGATGATGCGGTCGGCCTCCCCCAGCTTCTGGGTGCGCAGCACCACGCCCTCATCCCGGTAGAGGCTCACCAGGCCATCGTACGGCCCGGCCCGGCCTGCCCGGCCGCCGCGGTGCGCGGCGGATTATGGGGCACGAACGGTGAGACTTCAGTAATGATCTGGCCAAGATCTTGGTCACCAGACCCGATCAAGCACGCATATCAGGACATACAGCTCTGACGGGATTCACCACGCTTACGAAAGGTCACTAAGCTTTTCCGGCGGACTTCCCCGCATCGGTCAAGTCAGGGAGTGTCCCGGGATCTTGCCGTAAGCGAGGACAAGGCCAGGCGCGACACGCCTCTACACGGACATCCCGGACGGGGACCCGGCGTGGCGAGGCGCCGTCTGTGCGGCCGCGACAGGCGACAGATCAGGGGATACGACCCACGGGCCACTCCCCCATCGCGTGAAAGGTTGCCATGACCCGCGTGGTCCTGCTGGGCTCGCCGCCCAACCCCTTCGGTTCTCCTCCACCAGGCGGCCCACCCGCCCTGCCGACCGATATCCGGTTGACGTCGCTCCCCGGAGCTCCGACCGCGTACGGCCGACTGGTCGGGCAGGTCACCTCGCTGGACCCCGCGCCGGTGACGATAGCCCGGCCCGAGCACGCCCCGGCCTACCGCGGCCACCTCGGCAAGGTCGTCGAGAGCCCGGACATCGCCGGCGATCTACGGGCCCTGGCCGATCTGGTCGAGGACTGCACGGAGAACATCCTCATCCTCCCGGCGGACTCGCTCATCCACGACGAGCTGATCTACCAGCTCAGCAAGGCGAAGCGGGCGGCGCTCGCGCTGATCGCCCGGGAGCAGCGCGACGAGGACTCCCCCGAGGTGGAGGAGCTGCCGCCGATCGAGGAGGCCGAGCCGGAGATCGGCATGAAGTCGATCGAAGGGCTCCCCCAGCGCACCCGCGCCAGCCGGGGCCGGGTGATCTCGGTCGGCACCGCCCACCACGCCGTCACCCGCCCGAACGCCGTGCTGCTCGGCCCGCTCCACCTCCACCAGCGGCACGCCGCCCTGCTCGCCGAGACCGCCCGGGAGCTCGCGGAGATCGCCCACCTGTTCGGGCCGGAGGACGACGTCGTCGAGCTCCTCGTCTTCGGCCTGGTGCGCAAGGGCGTGTCGGTCGGGGTGCGCGGCCGCCGTGACCTGTTCTACCGGCGGATCCGCACCCAGGCCGAGGCGGACGAGGCGCTCGTGGAGATGTCCGGGTACGACGAGGACCGGGCCCGCCTCAACAACGCGGTCAAGGGCGCCGACGGCTTCTTCACCACGTTCTTCGTCAGCACCTACTCCCGGTACATCGCCCGCTGGGCGGCCCGCCGGGGTCTCGCGCCCAACCACGTCACCCTGTTCTCGATCTTCCTGGGCGTGCTCGCCGCCGGGTCGTTCGCGACCGGCACCCGCTGGGGCGCGATCGCCGGCGCCGTGCTCATCTACTTCGCGTTCGTCTTCGACTGCGTCGACGGGCAGCTCGCCCGCTACGCCAGGAAGTTCAGCGTCCTGGGGGCGTGGCTCGACGCCACCTTCGACCGGTTCAAGGAGTACATCGTCTTCGTCGGCCTGGCCGTCGGCGCCACGGTCTCCGGGCAGTTCGGCGACGGCGAGGAGATCTGGACCCTGGCGCTGATCGCGATCGCCCTGCAGTCGGTCAAGCACCTGCTCGACTTCGCCTTCGGCGCCGCCAACCGCCGCAAGCCGCCCCTGCCGCTCCCCACCCTGGCGTTCACGGTGCCCGATGACCGGCCGCTGCGCCAGGCGCTGGAGGAGCGCCGGCTGAGCCGCTCCACCGGCCTGCGCAGGCTCCTGAAGTTCTGGACCAAGGCCGGGAAGTTCCGGCCCGTGCACTGGGCCCGCAAGATGATCGTGTTCCCGATCGGCGAGCGCTTCGCCGCCATCGCGATCACCGCGGCCTTCTTCGACCCGCGCGTCACCTTCCTCACCCTGGTGACCTGGGGCAGCGTCGCGGCCGTCTACACGATCACCGGACGTTTCCTGAGGTCTCTCGCATGATCATCCAGCAGCCGCAGGCCACCACGATCACCGACCCCCACGAGGAGCGCCTCCGCATCCAGACGGAGCGCCTGATCGCCTACCGCGACGACGGCCCCCTCGTCGCCGTGCTGAAGGGCGTGTTCGGGCGCGGGGTGTCCCCCGTTCCGGCGACCCTCCTCGCGATCGCCGCCATCGTGGCGATGGCCGTGGGCGGGGTGCTCACCGAAGGGCCGATCCTGCTCACCCCCGTGCTGGTGCTCGTCCTCCTCGCGGTGCCCACCGCGCCGCACCACCACCTGGGACGGCTCGACTGGCTCACCCCGCCGCTGCTGCGCGCGGCCGAGTTCCTGACGATCATCCTGCTCGGCCTCGCCACGGACACCCCGAAGTGGCTGCTCTTCGCCCTGATCTACGTGATCGGGTACCACACCTACGACACCGTCTACCGGACCCGGCAGGGCATCTGGCCCCCACAGTGGATCTTCCTCGCCGGGCTCGGCTGGGAGGTCCGCCTGCTGATCATCGGTGCGGCCGCGGCGCTCGGCGTCCTCACCCCGGTCGCCGCGATCCTCACCGTCTACCTGCTCGTGCTGTTCGCGGCCGAGAGCGTGACGAGCTGGGTCCGCCTCGACAAGGAGTCGGCCGCGCTCAAGGCCCAGGCCGACCAGGACCTCGAGCAGACCCCGGAGGAGGCCGCCGAGCAGCTCACCGGGGAGGCCGAGCAGCACTGACCGGGCGCCGGTCCCGGCGCGCGTCCGGTGGCCCGGCGATCAGTCCTTCACGCCGGGCCGCCGCCCGTCCCGGCGCGGACCGGAAAGCCCTCCGATCATCGCCCGCCGGTGGCCTCCGGGCCGCCGGCGGCGCCGTCCGGGGCGGCCCCGCCCCCGGCGTCGAACAACGCCCACACGACCTTGCCTCCCTCGACCGGGAGCCACCCCCAGGCCGAGCTGAGCGCGTCGACCAGGTGGAGGCCGCGGCCGCTCTCGGACAGGTCGTCGCCCCCCGCGACCAGGGCGGGCGCCCCATCGCCGTCGTCGCTCACCCCGCAGCCCACGTACGAGCGGTGCCGTACCAGCCGGAGCAGGATGGGCGAGCCCGAGGCCGGGCCGGCCGCGAGGGCGTGCCGGAGGGCGTTGGTCACCAGCTCCGAGACGACCAGCTGCACGTCCGCAATGAGATGCGGCAACCCCCAGTCGGCGAGGATCCGGGCGGCGAACTCACGGGCCGCCGCGGGCGACGTCGTCCGTCCGGCGAGGGAACAGGTGGCGGCCGGCGGGCCGGACGGATCGGCGGACCCGTTCTGCTCGAAGACCGATGTCAGCCATGGAGGCGCAGTGGCCTCACCAGGTCCTGCCAGATCCGCGTACATCGCCGTTCCCTAGGTCGTCACCCGTACCTTCCTCGCCGCCTGTATCTTGCCCCGTACGTTGCGCGGGCAAGCACCGGTGCGCCTGCAAATGTCATTTCGAGCCGCATTCGGGGTCGTTCCAGGACTGGGCCGACGCGCGCCCGGATACGATCACTCTCCGAGCGCGAAGCTCCTTTTCGGTTCGACCGAACCCGCCGTAAGGTTGCAGATGGAGATTCATCAAATGAGCAGGCCGCAAAGAGCCACCGCGAAGCCCGCCCCGCGCGGCGGGCCGACGGTCATGCGCATCCTCGTCGGCGCGCAGCTCAGGCGGTTACGCCGGGCATCGGGCACCACCCCCGGCCAGGCGGCGCGGGCCATCCGGGCGTCGAACGCCAAGATCAGCCGGATGGAGCTCGGCCGCGTCGGGTTCAAGGAGCGTGACATCGCCGACCTGCTCACGCTCTACGGCGTGACCGACCCCCACCATCGCGAGACCCTGCTCGGCATGGCCCGGCAGGCGAACGCCCCCGGCTGGTGGCGCGAGTACCACGACGTGCTGCCGAGCTGGTTCGAGTCCTATATCGGCCTGGAGGACGCCGCCTCGGTCGTCCGCACCTTCGAGGTCCAGTTCATCCCCGCGCTGCTCCAGACCCCCGACTACGCACGCGCGGTGATCAAGCACCGCCACAAGGACGCGACCGAGCGCGAGGTGGAGCAGCGGGTCGCCGTCCGGATGCGGCGGCAGGAGCGGCTGACCGGGCCGGACCCCCTGCGGTTGTGGGCCGTGGTGGACGAGGCGGCGCTGCGCCGCCCGTTCGGGGGCACCAAGGTGCTCCGGGGCCAGATCGAGCACCTGATCGAGATCACCACCATGCCGAACGTCACCCTCCAGGTGCTCCCGTTCGACCGGGGCGGCCATTCGGCCGCGGCCGGCCCGTTCACGATCTTGCGGTTCGAGTCCCCGGACCTGCCGGACGTGGTCTACATGGAGCAGCTCAACAGCGCCGCCTACCTCGACAAGCCCGCCGAGACCGAGCCGTACCTGCGGGTGATGAACGCCCTATCCGTGGAGGCGCACTCGCCCGCGCGATCGCGCGCGTTCCTCGAGCGGCTGCTCGACGGGCTCGGCTGACCGCCGCGCCTAGGCCTTCCGTTCCCGGGAGAGCCGGGCGAAGAACTCCTGGCAGGTCTCGCTGAAGGCGACGGCGCGGGCCGTGGGCCGCACCCCGCGGACGGAGGCGAGCACCACGTTGAGCGGCGGAGCCTCGTCACTGATCGGCACGGTCACCACGCGGCCGCCGTCGTAGGTCTCGTCGGTGAGCGGCAGCTCGGTGAAGATCGAGTAGCCGTGCCCTCCGGCGACGAGCGATCGCGCCGTCTCATAGCTCGAGGTACGGAACCGCACCCGCGGCTCCGTGGTGTAGAGCGCGCGGAAGTAGTCGCGGCTGCGCGGCAGATCCAGCATGATCAGCGGCTCGGAGGCGAGGTCGGCGACCGAGACCGTCTCGGCGCTCGCGAGCCGGTGGCCGGGCGGCAGCAGCGCGTACGGCCGGACCTGGGTGAGCGGGCGGATCTCCAGGTCGAGCGCGAGATCGGTGCCGTAGACCAGAGCGAGCTCGCACCTGCCGTCGAGCAGGGCCGACTCCAGCTCAGCGACCCCGCCCTCGACGACCGTGACCCGCACCTCGGGGTACCGGGAGGCAAACTCGCCGAGCAGCCGCGACAGGTAGAACGGGGCGATCGCGGTGAAGCACCCGATGGTGAGCTCGCCGGTGAGCGAGACGGCGAGCCCGCGCGCCGACTGGGCGAGCGCGGCCGCGTGGGCGAGGAACTCCCGCGCCTCGGCGAGGAACCGCTCCCCCGACCGGGTGAGCGACAGGCCCCGGGCGTGGTGGCGGATCAGCAGCTGAACACCGAGCTCCCTCTCCACCTGCGCGATGGCGGCCGAAATGGCAGACTGCGCCACCATCAGCTCTTTGCTCGCCGCGGTCATGCTGCCGAGCTCGGCCGCCGTCACGAAGTAACGCAGCTGGACGAGGGTGAAGTTGACGTCCGCCACGTCACCAATTGTGACCGTCTCAGTCGCGTACGGCGCCCGCCCGCCGGTATGAACTTTCAATACCTTTTCCCGGCCCTGATCAGGCGTTTTCCTTCTGGAATCGGTTGCTGCCTAACGCGACGCCGGCCACGGCGCGGGGTCGCGGGCATCCGCGCCCAGGCTCCGGGACGAGGGCGGCGAGCCGCCGGGATCCACGACGAGGGCCGCGCCAGGCGGCCGGAGGATCCCCGGGCCGGCCCCGGCCCGGCCTCACCGCCGGCGGTATGGGGTGGTGGGGCGCCCGCCGGCTCGGCGAGGCCGGCGGGCGATCCGCCCGGGCACGGGATCGGGGTGCGGCGGCCGGCCCGCGGCGCGGTGGCACCCCCGAGTTCCGCCGCCGCCGATATCGGGATTCCGGTCCGTGGGCTGTATACAGGTCCTCGTGAAGCTGGACGACCTTGACCGCGCCATCATCCGGGCCCTCATCGAGGACGCCCGCGCGACGTACGCCGAGATCGGCGCTCAGGTAGGACTGTCCGCCCCGGCCGTGAAGCGGCGGATCGACCGGCTCGTCGCCGCGGGGGTCATCACCGGCTTCAGCGCGCGGGTCGAGCCCACGGCCCTCGGCTGGACGACCGAGGCGTACGTCGAGGTCTACTGCCGCGACAAGACCTCCCCGGCGGAGATCGGCAAGGCCGTCGCCCGGCATCCGGAGGTCGTCTCCGCGTGCACGGTCACGGGCGAGGCCGACGCGCTGCTCCACATCCGCGCGCCCGACGTGGGCCATGTCGAGCGGGTGATCGAGCACATCGCGGCCGAGCCGTTCGTGCTCCGCACCAAGAGCTCGATCGTGCTCTCCCGGCTGGTTAACAGATCGCCGGTGAGCGACTGAAATACGCAACCGATCGAAAGCAGGGCGCAACACAGACGCATTGGCCGGGCTCCGCCGCGTTCCTACGCTGACCAGTGTCCGGCGTACCCCTATGGAGTTGTCGATGACGATCGCGCACCCTGCTGAAACCACGCATTGTGAGCGGCACGCCACGGTACGTCATTACCTGATGTGCCGGCCGGAGTACTTCACCGTGAGCTATGCCATCAACCCGTGGATGGATCCGGTGAAGGGCGCCGACACCGCCAAGGCGATCGAGCAATGGGAACGGTTGCGGGAGACCTATGAGCGGCTCGGGCACAAGGTGAGCCTGATCGAGCCGATCGAGGGCCTGCCCGACATGGTGTTCGCGGCGAACGGCGCCCTGGTGGTGGACGGTCGGGTCTACGGCGCGAAGTTCCGGTACCCGGAGCGCGCCGCCGAGGCCGGCGCCTACCTGCGCTGGTTCGCCGAGCGGGGCTATGAGGTCATGGAGCCCACCGCCACCAACGAGGGCGAGGGCGACTTCCTCGTGCTCGACCGGGTGATCCTGGCAGGGACGGGCTTCCGCACCGACGTCGCCGCCCACCTGGAGGCCCAGGAGTTCCTCGGCCGGCCGGTGGTGACCCTGCGCCTGGTGGACCCGCACTACTACCACCTGGACACCGCGCTCTTCCCGCTGGACGGCGGCAACATCGCCTACTACCCGGGCGCCTTCTCCGAGGGCAGCCGGCGGGTGCTGGAGTACATGTTCCCCGACGCCGTCATCGCCTCGGCCGAGGACGCGCAGGTGCTCGGCCTCAACGCGGTGAGCGACGGCAGGCACGTCGTGATCAATGCCGAGGCGACCGGGCTCATCCGGGAGCTCGAGCGCCGCGGCTTCGAGGTGATCCCCGTCGACCTCAGCGAGCTGCGCAAGGCCGGTGGTGGTCCGAAGTGCTGCACCCTGGAGATCAGATGATCACCGAAGAGCTGATCCGCCTGACCGAGCGCCACAGCGCGCACAACTACCACCCGCTCCCCGTGGTCCTCGCCACGGGAGAGGGCGCGTGGGTCACCGATGTGGAGGGGAAGCGCTACCTCGACTGCCTCGCCGGCTACTCGTCGCTGAACTTCGGCCACCGCCACCCGGCGATCATCGCGGCGGCCCGCGATCAGCTCGACCGGCTCACCCTGACCAGCCGCGCGTTCCACCACGACCGGTTCGCCGAGTTCGTCACCGCGCTCGCCGGGCTCTGCGGCAAGGACATGGTGCTGCCGATGAACACCGGCGCCGAGGCCGTGGAGACCGCGATCAAGGTGGCCCGCAAGTGGGGCTACGAGGTCAAGGGCGTGGCCAAGGACCAGGCGAACATCATCGTCATGGAGAACAACTTCCACGGCCGCACCACCACGATCGTGGGGTTCTCCAGCGACCCCGACGCGTACGGCGGCTTCGGCCCGTTCACCCCCGGGTTCCGGGTGGTGAAGTACGGCTCGGCCGACGCGATCCGGGAGGCGATCGACGAGAACACGGTGGCCGTGCTGCTCGAGCCCATCCAGGGCGAGGCCGGGGTGTACGTGCCCCCGGACGGCTACCTCACCGCGGTCCGGGAGATCTGCTCGGCGAACCGGGTGCTCTTCATCGCGGACGAGATCCAGTCGGGCCTCGGCCGCACCGGCCGGACCTTCGCCTGCGACCACGAGGGCGTCGTGCCCGACCTGTACCTGCTCGGCAAGGCGCTCGGCGGCGGGGTGATCCCGGTCTCCGCGGTGGCCGCGGACGCGGAGGTGCTCGGCGTGCTCAAGCCGGGCCAGCACGGCTCGACCTTCGGCGGCAACCCGGTCGCCTGCGCGGTGGCGATCGCCGTGATCGGGCTGCTGAAGACCGGCGAGTACCAGGCGCGGGCCCGCGAGCTCGGGGCCTTCCTGCACGAGCGGCTGCGCGAGCTGGCCGAGACGCGGACCCGCCACGGCCGGCCGGCCATCACGGCGGTGCGCGGCCGCGGCCTGTGGGCGGGGATCGACATCGATCCGGAGCTCGGCACCGGGCGGCGCATCTGCGAGGCCCTGATGCGCCGCGGCGTGCTGGCGAAGGACACCCACGGCTCCACGATCCGCCTCGCCCCGCCCCTCGTGGTCTCCAAGGACGACCTGGCCTGGGCCATCGAGCAGCTCGACCACGTGCTCCAGGAGCTCTGACCGGCCCGCTTGCCGGCCCGCACCGTGTCGCGGGCGGCCCGGGTCAGCGCCCCCGCCACCAGGCGATGGTCTCCCGCAACGCGTCGTCGAGGGGGGTGGGGGCGAGGCCCAGGGCCGCCTCGGTGGCCGACGCGTCGAGCACGAACGGCCGGTCGAACTGGTAGCGGATCTCCTCCAGCTCCCGCAGGAACGGCACGAACAGGCCGGCCGCCTTGACCGCCCAGCCGGGGATGCGCCTCAGGCGGGGCGCGGGGGCGCCGGCGAGTACGCAGAGCCGCTCGGCGAACTCGCGGGTGGTGATCGGCGGGTTGGACGGCACATGCCACGCCCCGCCCCACGCCCGCTCGTCGGCGGCGACCGCGGCGAGGGCCCGGGCCACGTCGGGCAGGTAGGTCCAGCTGTGCGGGACGTCCGGGTCGTTCACGATGGTCGCGGGCCGGCCGGCGAGCAGCGGGCCGACGAACCGTGCCCCCAGGTACGACCGGTCGGAGGCGTGCGGGCCGAAGAAGTCCGAGGCGCGCACCTCGGTCACCCGCACCCGGCCCGCGAGGTGCGCGGCCCGGGCCTCCTCCCACATGCGGGCGCGCACCCGCCCCTTGGTCCCGGTGGCGGCCAGGGGCAGGTCCTCGGTGATCGGGCCGTCCACCGGGCCGTAGCCGTACAGGTTGCTCAGCGTGACCAGCACCGCGCCGGAGTCCTCGGCCGCGGCGAGCAGCGCGGCGGCGATCGGCGGCCAGTCCTGCGCCCACCGGTGGTAGGCGGGGTTGGCGCAGTTGTAGAGGGCATCGGCCTTGACCGCGATCCGGCGCATGGCCGCGGCGTCCGCCGCGTCGGCGGCGACCCGCCGCACGCCGGGCCGGTCGGGCCCGGAGCCCGAGCGGGTCACGACCACGACCTCGTGCCCACGGTCCGCGAGCAGCTCGGCGAGCAGGCCGCCGACCTGGCCCGCTCCGACGATGACGTGCTCCCCCATCTCCTCATCCTTCCGTGCAATGCTCTAAAACGAGAGCAATGCTCTCTTATTGGAGCACGTGTCGTCAAGAGCAGTGCTCTCGTTTGCGTTCAGTGCTCTGCTAGCCTGGACCCGTGAACGCAGGCCGTACCGCACGCGAGCGGGTCCGGCAGGAACTGATCCGCGAGATCATCGACGTGGCCCGCCGCCATCTCGCCACCCATGGCGCGGCAGGGCTCTCCCTGCGCGCGGTCGCCCGTGAGCTGGGCATGGTGTCCTCGGCGATCTACCGGTACTTCCCCAGCCGCGACGACCTGCTCACCG
Organism: Thermobispora bispora DSM 43833; assembly: GCF_000092645.1. Taxonomy (NCBI): domain Bacteria; kingdom Bacillati; phylum Actinomycetota; class Actinomycetes; order Streptosporangiales; family Streptosporangiaceae; genus Thermobispora; species Thermobispora bispora. The sequence goes on along the minus strand of NC_014165.1, from coordinate 1,329,181 downwards.
CGCTGATCATCGACGGCTACGACGCGATCGGTGAGGCCGTGGAGCTGGCCGAGGCGGCCCTCCCGCGTGACGACTTCACGGGGCGCTGGCTCAGGGTCTGCCGTGCCGTACGGGAGTGGGCGCTCGCGCATCCGCACGAGTACGCGCTGCTGTACGGCTCACCGGTGCCGGGGTACCGCGCGCCCGGGGACACGATCGAGCCGGCCTCGCGGAGCCTGCGGGTCTTCGGCCGGATCGTCGCGGACGCCCACGCCGCGGGGCGGCTCTCCCCGCCGCCCACCCTCCCGGAGCCACCCGCGACGCTGTCGGCGGACTTCGACCGGGTCCGGTCGTTCATGCCCGGCGTGCCCGACGACGTGGTCGCCCGCGCCGGCATCGCCTGGACGGACCTGTTCGGCATGGTCAGCTTCGAGCTGTTCGGCCAGTTCACCAACGTGATCGAGCGCCGGGACGAGTTCTTCGAGCACACCATGGCCTGCCTCGCCCGGCTGATCGGCCTCCCCGCGCAGCCGGGCGCGCATGGGCGCGTCCCGCCCGGCGAGCCGTACGAGGCGCCGGCCGAACGCCCGAGCCGCGGACGCCGGGGCGGCCGGAGTCGCGGGCCGGCGTCCAGCGGTGCCACGGGCCCGGAATCCCGGTCCGGATAAGACCGCTCATCGCCCATCCGGCAGAGCCGGCGACGCGCGGCCGGAAGCCGTACCGGCCGGGAAAACGATCCGGCGGGACCGGGATGCCCCGGCCCCGCCGGATCACACGTCCGTCAGGCCCGCGGTCAGGAGTCGCGCACGGCGCGGTTGACCGCGGAGATGATCGCCTTGAGCGAGGCGGTCGTGGTGTTGGCGTCGATGCCGACACCCCACAGGACCCTGCGGTTGTCCGGCCCGCCGACCTCGCACTCCACGTAGCAGGCCGCCTTGGCGTCGCTGCCCGCGCTCATCGCGTGCTCCACGTAGTCGAGCACGCGGACGTGGAAGCCGACGTTGGCGAGCGCGTCGCAGAAGGCGGAGATCGGGCCGTTGCCCACGCCCTCGATCTCCCGGATCTGACCGTCGATCCGGACGTCGGCGCTGATCACGTCCTTCTCGTCCACCGTCGAGGAGTGGCGGTGGGCGAGCAGGCCCAGCCGGCCCCACGGCTTGGCGGGGTTGGGGAGGTACTCGTCCGCGAAGATCTCCCACATCTGCTCGGGGGTGACCTCCCCGCCGTGGGTGTCGGTGTGCGCCTGGATGACCTTGGAGAACTCGATCTGCAGCCGCCGCGGCAGGTCGAGCTTGTGCTCGGTCTTCATGATGTAGGCGACGCCGCCCTTGCCGGACTGGCTGTTGACCCGGATGATCGCCTCGTAGGTGCGGCCGATGTCCTTCGGGTCGATCGGCAGGTACGGAACCTCCCAGCGGTACTTGTCCACCGGGACCCCGGCGGCCGCCGCGTCGCGCTCCAGGGCCTCCAGGCCCTTCTTGATCGCGTCCTGGTGCGAGCCGGAGAAGGCCGTGTAGACCAGGTCGCCCGCCCACGGGTGGCGCGGGTGGACCGGGAGCTGGTTGCAGTACTCGACGACCCGGCGGATCTCGTCCATGTCGGAGAAGTCCAGCTCGGGGTCGATGCCCTGGGAGAACAGGTTCATGCCCAGGGTGACGAGGCAGACGTTGCCGGTGCGCTCACCGTTGCCGAAGAGGCAGCCCTCGATCCGGTCGGCGCCCGCCATGTACCCGAGCTCGGCGGCGGCCACGGCCGTGCCACGGTCGTTGTGCGGGTGGATCGACAGCACGATCGAGTCGCGGTGCGCCAGGTTACGGTGCATCCACTCGATCTGGTCGGCGTAGATGTTGGGGGTGGCCATCTCGACCGTGGCCGGCAGGTTGATGATCACCTTCCGGTCCGGCGTGGGCTCCCACACCTCGTTGACGGCGTTGCAGACCTCCACCGCGTACTCGAGCTCGGTCCCGGTGAAGGACTCGGGCGAGTACTGGAAGTAGATCTCCGTGCCGTCCATGTCCTCGGCGAGCTTCTTGCACAGCTTGGCGCCCTCGACCGCGATGGCGGTGATGCCGTCCTTGTCCAGCCCGAACACCACCCGGCGCTGCAGCGTGGAGGTGGAGTTGTACAGGTGGACGATCGCCTGCTTGGCGCCGCGCAGCGACTCGAAGGTCCGCTCGATCAGCTCCGGGCGGGCCTGGGTGAGGACCTGGATCGTTACATCGTCCGGGATCCGGTCCTCCTCGATGATCTTCCGGATGAAGTCGTAGTCGGTCTGCGACGCGGCGGGGAACCCGACCTCGATCTCCTTGAACCCGATCCGGACCAGCAGCTCGAACATCTTGAGCTTGCGGTGCGAGTCCATGGGGTCGATCAGGGCCTGGTTCCCGTCCCGCAGGTCGACCGCGCACCACCGGGGGGCCTTGGTGATGACCTTGTCCGGCCAGGTGCGGTCGGTCAGCCGTACCGGCTTGAACGGCGTGTAGCGGTGGAACGGCATCGGGCTGGGCTGCTGCGGTGCGAACATAACGCTCCTCATCGAACGTCCGGCGCCATGCGAGAACACGGGAGAAGAAGAATCCCGGATCAGAGACTCAGAGAAGGTCGCCGGTGATGGACTCCGAATCGGCCGACGTGCACGACTCGCTCCGCGGCGAGGGTGCCGACCTTCCTACCGACCCTCGCCGCGGCGGCTAAGCAGGAGCCCGCGCAGCATGTCAATCACGTTAGCAGAAGACGAAAGCCGAATATCGCCGATGCCCGAATATCGAGATGGGCGGCGATGCGGTGTGCGCCGGCTTCCCCCACCCGGCCCGGTACGGCACCGGGAAGGGAAGTACGGTCGATGCATGAAGGATAGCGAGATCCTCGGACAGATAAAAGATCTGGTGGCCGAGGAGCGCCTGCTCCGGGAGCGCCTCGCGGCCGGCGAGCTGACCAGGCGGGAGGAGCACGAGCGGATCCGGTTCCTGGAGGCGGAGCTCGACCGGTGCTGGGATCTGCTGCGGCAACGCCGCGCGCTCCGCGATGCCGGCGAGGATCCGGATCTCGCCCTGCCCCGCCCGGTCAGCGAGGACTTCGAGGAGTGACGCACCCGCTCGCCGCGCCGCGGGTCAAGGCCGCGCGGCCGGTGGTCCCGCCCGCCGGCGCCCGTGACCTCCGCGCCCGGCGACCGGCGTCCCCCGCGCCCGGGGACCCGCACGGCCGTACCCTCGCGCGCCGGCCGGATCAGTCGTAGAAGCCGAGCCGGCGCAGCATCTTGGGGTCGCGCTGCCACTCCCGGGCGACCCGCACGTGGAGGCTCAGGTAGACGTGGGTGCCGAGCAGCGCCTCGATCTGCCGCCGGGCGCGGATGCCGACCTCCTTGAGCCGCGCCCCGCCCGGGCCGATCACGATCGCCTTCTGCGACGGCCGTTCCACGTAGATGTCGGCGTAGATCTCGAGGAGATCGTCGCGGTCCTCCCGCGGCTTCATCTCCTCGACCACCACCGCGATCGAGTGCGGCAGCTCGTCCCGCACCCCCTCGAGCGCCGCCTCCCGGATCAGCTCGGCGACCAGCACCTGCTCCGGCTCGTCGGTCAGCTCGCCCTCGGGGTACAGCGGCGGGGAGACGGGCAGCCGGGCGACGAGCAGGTCGGTGAGCACGTCGAGCCGCTCACCGCTCACCGCCGACACCGGGACGATCTCCTCGGCGAAGTCGACGAGCTGCTCGACCGCGACGAGCTGCTTGACGATCTGCTCCCGCGACGCCACGTCGCACTTGGTGACGATCGCGACGACCGGGGTCTCCTTGACCGCCTTGAGCTTCTCGGTGATGAACCGGTCGCCCTTGCCGATCGGCTCGTTCGCCGGGATGCAGAACCCGATCACGTCGACCTCGGAGAGGGTGGACAGCACGAGGCTGTCCAGCCGCTCGCCGAGCAGGGTGCGCGGGCGGTGGAAGCCGGGGGTGTCGACGATGATGAGCTGCGCATCGGGCCGGTGCACGATCCCCCGGATGGCGCGCCTGGTCGTCTGCGGCTTCGACGAGGTGATCGCCACCTTGGTGCCGACCAAGGCGTTCATCAGCGTCGACTTCCCGACGTTCGGCCTGCCGACGAAGCACGCGAACCCGGCGCGGAACTCGGTCTTCTCGCTCACGTCAGGCGCACCCTCTCGGCTCACGTCAGGCGCACCGGCCTTTCACGCTGCCGTCCGGGCCCGCCAGGAACAGCGGGGCACCGCCCATGTCCGCGAGCACGGCGAGGTCCTCCTCGGCCGGGCGGTCGGCCTCGGTGACGAGCGCGGCCGCCTCCAGCCGGCTCGCTCCGCTCGACACCGCCATGGCGACCGCGACCTGCACCGCGGTCAGCGTGAGCGAGGGCAACCGCACCCCGGTCGCCGCGTACGTGCGGCCGATCTCATCGCGTACGGCGGCGCCCTCGGGGGCCCCGTTGCGCGCGCGGGCGGCCCGCGCCAGCGTGACGATCTTCTGATCCTCGGGGTCGAGCGTTTCGGTCACGGCTCAAGGTTACCGACTTCCCGGAGGAGCGATCTGGTCAGCTCCACCGTGCCGGACATGTCCGGCGGGGCGATCCCGCCGTGCACGAGCGCCAGCACCGTACCCCCGGTCCCGGCCACCACCACGTGCATCTCGTACGGGTAACCACCGACCCGGCCGGTCAGCACGCGGGCGGCCGCCTCCCCGGCCCCGGCGGGCACCTCGACCGGCGGTTCCGCGGCGGTGAGCAGGTCGGCGGCCGCCGGGGTGCCGCCATCGGCCCGGGTGCAGCCCGCCAGGGCCGCGCGCAGCTCGCCGAAGCGGTGGCGGGCCAGCCCTCCGGGGTACTCGGCGAGCCCCACGGCCGCAAACTGCCCCACGTGGACGCCGTCGAAGGTGCCGGCGGCCACGTCGAGGCGGCCGTCGCGGGGGAACCTCCCCGCCGCCGCGTCGAAGAGCGCCCGGCAGTCCCGGCTGCTCGGCCGGAACGGCGGCCGCCAGGCCGGGCGCAGCCGGGGCCAGAAGGCGTCCGGCAGCGCGCGGAGAGAGCTCAGCACCCCGGCCGGCGGCGGTCGCCGGGTGGACGCGTACGTGGGCGGCGGCGCCTCGAGGCCGCTGGAGGCCGTGGCGATCAGGAGCACCCCGATCAGGGCGGTGGCCGGGAGGATCCGCATGTCCTTCTCCGGTGTCCGTGGGCTCGTTCGGCGGCCATGCCACCGTGGATCTGTCTTCCCGTTACCGGCCCCGGATAATCACGTTGCGTATCCCCGCGATCTCCCTGCGCTTCCGCCACGGGAGCATGCGGATCCGTGACCGATGCCGCAGGGTTCGCCGCGCCCGCATCCGGCCCGGTGCCTCCGCGCCCGCATCCGGCCCGGTGCCACCGCGCCCGGCCGCGGCCCGTCCCCGATCCGACCGGCCTCGGCCCGGCGGCGCCGCGTCCTCAGGCGGACCGATCGGGGTGGGCGCCGGAGCGCTGCTCGCGGTCGCCGGCCGCGGTCGCGACCTTCTCGCCGTCCTCGCCCGTCGGCTCGACCCGGCGGACCACCACCGTGCCGATGCGGTTCCGCCGGCCGGCGAGCGTCTCCGCGGTGAGGCGCAGCCCGTCCACCACCGCCTCGGAGCCGGCGATCGGCACCCGGCCGAGGGCGTGCGCGAGGAGGCCGCCGACCGTGTCCACGCCCTCGATGTCGATCTCCGTGTCGAACAGCTCGGCGAGCTCGTCCACGGAGAGGCGCGCGGTGACCCGGGCCACCCCCTCCTCGAGCCACTCCACCCGGGGCGCCTCCTGGTCGTACTCGTCGGCGATCTCCCCGACGATCTCCTCGAGGATGTCCTCGATGGTGACGAGGCCGGCGGTCCCGCCGTACTCGTCGATCACGATGGCGAGGTGGATCTGCCGCGCCTGCATCTCGCGGAGCAGCTCGTCGATCAGCTTGCTCTCCGGCACGTACGTGGCCGGCCGCATGTGCTTCTCGACCTTCGCCGACGAGTCGCCGGTCTCCTGGATGGCGCGGACGATGTCCTTGAGGTAGGCGATCCCGATGACGTCGTCCTCGTTCTCGCCGACCACCGGGATGCGGGAGAACCCGCTGCGCAGCGCGAGCGACAGCGCCTGGCTCAGGGTCTTGCCGCGCTCGATGAACACCATGTCGGTGCGCGGCACCATGACCTCGCGGACCAGCGTGTCCCCCAGCTCGAAGACCGAGTGGATCATCTCCCGCTCGCCGGGCTCGATCACCCGGCCCTTCTCCGCCAGGTCGACCAGGTCGCGCAGCTCCGCCTCGGAGGTGAACGGCCCCTCCCGGAACCCCTTGCCCGGGGTGAGCGCGTTGCCGAGCAGGATCAGCAGGGTGGGCAGCGGGCCGAAGATGCGGGTGAGCCCGTACACGATCGGGGCGCTGGCGAGCGCGATCGGCTCGGCGTGCTGGCGGCCGAGCGTGCGCGGGCAGACACCGACGATCACGTAGCTCACCAGGATCATCACGGCGGCCGCGGCCGCGTAGGCGAGCCCCCGGTCGCCGAGCCAGTCGATGAAGAGCAGGGTGGCGATGACGGTGGCGACCAGCTCACAGCTCAGCCTGAGGAGCATGAGCAGGTTGAGGTAGCGGGGCGGTTCGGCGACGATCGCCTGCAGCCGCCGGGCGCCGCGCCGCCGCGCCTTGACGAACTCCTCGGCCCGGACGCGCGAGATCCTGGCGAGCGCCGTCTCGGCGCTCGCGAGCAGGCCGGCCACCATGATCAGGGCGACGGCGGACAGCAGCCAGCCGCTGATCACGGCTTGCGGCGCACCTCCCGCCATGAGTTCAGCAGCTCCTCCTGGAGCCCGAACATCTCCGCGTGCTCCTCGGGCTCGGCATGGTCATACCCGAGCAGGTGCAGGATTCCGTGGGTGCACAGCAGCTCGAGCTCCTCCTGCGCCCCGTGCCCGGCCTCGGCCGCCTGCTTCGCCGCCACCTGCGGGCAGAGGACGACGTCGCCGAGGAGCGCCGGGTTCGGCGGGTGCTCCTCGTCCCGGGTGGAGTGCGGCCGCAGCTCGTCCATGGGGAAGGCGAGCACGTCGGTCGGCCCGGGTTCGCCCATCCACCGCTCGTGCAGCTCGGCCATGGCCGCCTCGTCGACCACGAGGATCGACAGCTCGGCGAGCGGATTGATCCCCATCCGGTGCAGGACGTGCTCGGCGAGGTCGACGAGGGCGGATTCGTCGATCTCCACCCCGGATTCGTTGGCCAGCTCGATGCTCACGAGGTCTCCTCACGACGGCCCCGGCGCGGACGCCCGGTCATCGTCTCCCCTTGGGCCGTTTGACCATGGCGCGCGGCCCGGAGGCCATCGCCTGGTCGTATCGGTTGTACGCGTTGACGATGTCCGTCACCAGCCGGTGCCGTACCACGTCGGCACTGGTCAGCCTGCAGAAGTAGATGTCGTCGATGCCGTCCAGGATGTCCTGGACGACCCTCAGCCCGCTCTCGTGACCGGGTGGAAGATCGATCTGCGTCACGTCGCCGGTGACGACGATCTTCGAGTTGAAGCCCAGCCGGGTGAGGAACATCTTCATCTGCTCGGGCGAGGTGTTCTGCGCCTCGTCGAGGATGATGAAGGCGTCGTTCAGGGTCCGGCCGCGCATGTACGCCAGGGGCGCGACCTCGATCGTGCCCTGGTTGATAAGCCGCGGGATCGACTCAGGGTCGATCATGTCGTGCAAGGCGTCGTACAGCGGCCGCAGGTAGGGATCGATCTTCTCGTACAGCGTGCCCGGCAGGAACCCGAGCCGCTCACCGGCCTCGACCGCGGGACGGGTCAGGATGATCCGGGTGACCTGCTTGCTCTGCAGGGCCTTCACGGCCTTGGCCATCGCAAGGTAGGTCTTCCCGGTCCCCGCCGGGCCGATGGCGAAGACGATCGTGTACTTGTCGATCGCGTCGACGTACCGCTTCTGATTGAGCGTCTTCGGGCGGATGGTCCGGCCACGGGCGGACAGGATGTCGAGCGAGAGAACGTCGACCGGCCGTTCCGTGGCCGCCCGCAGCATCGCGATGCTGCGCTCTACCGAGTCCGGGGTGAGCTCGGTCCCCGAGTCGATCAGCTCGACCAGCTCCTCGAAGAGCCGGACGACGAGACCGCTCTCCTCCGGGCTGCCCGTGATCGTGATCTCATTGCCGCGGACGTGGATGTCGGCGCGGAATGCGTCTTCGATGACCCGCAGCAGCTCGTCGCCCGAACCGAGGAGGCTGACCATCGACCGCCCCTCGGGGATGACCACCTTGGCCTTGGTCGTACGGGATCGCTGTGGTGACTCGGACATGGGCGGCCGTATCGGCCTCTTCGCCTCCCTAACCTCTCATCGTCATGCTAGCCAGCGGCTCAGCCCGGCGGCCAGTTCAGCGCCCTGCCCCCGAGAACATGGGCATGAACGTGGAACACAGTCTGCCCTGCCTGCGGCCCGGTGTTGAACACGATCCGGTAACCGCTCTCCGCGATGCCCTCCTTGACGGCCACGGCGTGGCACGTCTTCAGCACGTCGTCGGCGAGCCCGTCGTCGGCGGCCGCCAGCGCCGCGGCGTTCTCGTAGTGCGCCTTCGGGACCACGAGGACGTGCGTCGGGGCCTGAGGGTTGATGTCACGGAACGCGAGCGCCCGCCCCGCCTCGAGAACGATGTCCGCGGGGAGTTCCCTGGCCACAATCTTGCAGAACAGGCAATCGGTCACGAACGTAAGAGTAGCCGTTGTCTTTCGTTGCTGCCGCTGTGGATCACCGCGTTAATGTGAGTGTGCGACACTCCCCCCAACCCTTCCTCTCGCCGGGCGAGGAAGCCGCTAGGTCATGCCCTCCAAGGATTCCGAAGAACGTAAACCCGCGGGAAATGACGGACGTCAAAATGATGTGACCACCGAGACCCTTGTGGCCGACAGGTCGATGAGGGCGGCGCCGGTCAGCTGGGACGCCGACACGGCACTGACCGCGCTGTACCGGGCGCACTACCAGTCGCTCGTGCGCCTCGCGGTGCTGCTGGTGCGCGACGTCGCCAGCGCCGAAGAGGTGGTGCAGGACGCGTTCGTCGCGGTCCACGGTGCGTGGCGCCGGTTACGGGACGCCGACAAGGCGCTCGCGTACCTGCGGCGGTCCGTGGTGAACCGGTCCCGGTCCGTGCTGCGGCGCCGGGCGGTGAGCGAGAAGTACGCCCCCAAGGGCGTGCCCGACGCGCCGAGCGCCGAGAACTGGGCGATGGGCGAGCTGGAGCGCTCTGCCGTGATCAAGGCGCTGCGCGGCCTGCCACCCCGCCAGCGCGAGGCGCTCGTGCTGCGCTATTACGGTGACCTGTCGGAGGCCGAGATCGCGGATGCGATGGGCATCAGCAAGGGTGCGGTGAAAAGTCACACGGCCCGCGGCATGGCCGCATTACGAATGGCACTGGAGCAGTTGGCATGACCCTCCCGCCCGACGACGAACTCGGCGAGCTGCTCCGCCGTGCCTTGCACGCGGAGGCAGACTCGGTCGAGCCGTCTCCCGACGGTCTGGAGATCATCCGCACCCGGATCGAGCGGCGCCGGCTGCGGAACCTCTGGTGGTGGCGGGCCGGCGCTTCGGTGGTCGGAGTCGTCCTTGCGGCGGCCGCAGTCGTGACGATCTTCCCCGGCCTGCGCACGCAGGTGGTGGAGCGGACGATCATGCACTCCAGCGACGATCGCGAGGTCGTGGACACGTCCTCCATCCGGCGTCCGCCCGCCTCCCCCAGCGCGCCCGCGGTGGCCCCCACGGCCGATCCGGAGCCGTCCGGGTACGCCCAGACCCCGATCGCGCCGCAGCCGCCGCAACCGAGCGATCCACCGTCGCCGTCCCCGTCACCGAGCCCGTGCGCGTCAGACGACGGCGGACCGGCCGAGCAGGCGACGACCGCCCCCGCGGATGAGCCCGCGCAGGTCTGCCCCACCGTGGTGCCGGCCGATGGGCGTATCACCCCGACGGCGGTGCCGGGCACCCGCAGGCCGGACGTGCCGTCCCGGCCGAGCGATCAGCCCACCCCGGCACCGACGCCCACCCAGGCGGTGCCGCCGAGCGAGCAGCCCGAACCGTTGATCACCACGTCGAGCCCGGTCACCTCCGAGTCCGCGGAGTGACGCGTCACCAGCGCCCGCAGCGGGCGAACAGCACGGCGGCCGCGGCGACCCCCGCCGTGGACGTGCGCAGCACCGTCGGCCCGAGCAGGGCCGGTACGGCTCCCGCCTCGCTCAGGCGAGCGAGCTCCTCCTCGGTGATGCCGCCCTCGGGGCCGACCACCACGACGATGTCCCCGGCGGAGGGGCCCCGGGGCGGGGTGATGCCGCTGAGCGGCCGCTCGGCCTCCTCGTGGAGGACGACCGCGAGCTCCGCACCGGAGATCAGCTCGGCGACCTGAGCCGTCGAGGCCTGCTCGGTCACCTCGGGCAGGTGGAACCGGCGGGACTGCTTCGCCGCCTCGCGGGCCGTGCTCCGCCAGCGCGCGAGCGCCTTGGCCGCACGATCGCCCTTCCACTGCACCACGCACCGGGAGGCCGCCCACGGCACGATCACGTCCACCCCGGCCTCGGTCATCATCTCGACGGCGAGCTCGCCCCGGTCGCCCTTGGCGAGCGCCTGGACCACGATCAGCCGGGGGCGGGGCGGCTCGGCGTGGAACCGCCGGAGCACCCGCGCGGTGAGCACGTCCTTGCCGGTCTCCGCCACGACGCACTCGGCGACCCGGCCGGCGCCGTCGGTGATGTCGACCCGCTCGCCCGGCCGGAGCCGCCGCACGGTCGCCGCATGGTGCCCCTCGGGGCCGGAGAGGACGATGTGGTCCTCCGCGGAGCCGGCCGCGTCGGATAGGAAGACGGGAACGCTCATGAGGGCTCAGCGGCCGTTGAACGCGTCGCGCAGCCGGGCGAAGAAGCCCTGCTGACCGGGGGCGAACTTGCCGGGCGGCCGTTCCTCGCCGCGGAGCTTGGCGAGCTGCCGCAGGAGCTCCTCCTGCTGGGCGTCGAGCTTCGTGGGGGTCTCCACGTTGACGTGGATGTGCAGGTCGCCCCGGCCGGTCTCGTTGAGCCGCGGGACGCCCTTGCCGTGCAGCCGGATGACCTGGCCCGGCTGGGTGCCCGGGCGGATGTCGACCTCCTCGACACCGTCGAGGGTCTCGATGGTGAGCGTGGTGCCGAGGGCGGCCGCGGTCATCGGGATCTGGACCGTGCAGTGCAGGTCGTCGCCCTGGCGCTCGAAGATGGGGTGCGGACGCTCGACGATCTCGAGGAACAGGTCGCCGGGCGGCCCGCCGCCGAAGCCGACCTCGCCCTCCCCGGCGAGCTGGATGTGCGTGCCGTCCTCGACGCCGGCCGGGATCTTCACCTTGATCGTCCGCCGGGTGCGCACCCGGCCCTCACCGGAGCACTCCGGGCACAGGTGCCGGATGACCGTGCCGTACCCGCCGCACTGGGGGCACGGGCGGGAGGTCATCACCTGGCCGAGGAACGACCGGGTCACCTGCGAGATCTCACCGGTCCCGCGGCACAGGTCGCAGGTCTCGGGGTGGGTGCCCGGGGAGGCGCCGGAGCCCTGGCACATGTCGCAGAGCACGGCCGTGTCGACGACGATCTCCCGGGTGCAGCCGAAGGCCGCCTCCGCGAGGTCGAGCTCCACCCTGATCGTGGCGTTGCGCCCGCGCCTGGCCCGCGGCCGGGGCCCCCGCGACGTGGACGTGCCGAAGAAGGCGTCCATGATGTCGCTGAACGCGAAGCCCGCCCCGAAGCCGCCGGCCCCGGCGGTCGCCGTCGAGTTCAGCGGATCGGTGCCCAGGTCGTACATGCGGCGCTTGTTGTCGTCGGAGAGCACCTCGTACGCCTGGGTGATCTCCTTGAACCGCTCCTGCGTCGCCGGGTCGGGATTGACGTCAGGGTGCAGCTCACGGGCGAGACGGCGGTACGCCTTCTTGATCTCCTCTTTGCTGGCGTCGCGCCGTACCCCGAGGATCGCGTAATAGTCGGTCGCCACTTATGACCCCGCCAATATGTGGCCTACGTAGCGCGCAACGGCGCGCACGGCGCCCATCGTTACCGGATAGTCCATTCGCGTCGGTCCGAGCACGCCGAGCCGGGCCAGCACCCGATCGCCGGTACCGTACCCGGCGGAGACGAACGACGTGCCCCGCAGCACACTGTAGGGGTTCTCCGACCCGATCCGTACCGTGAGATCGGCCATGCCGCCGCTGCCGTTGGCCTCGCCGAGCAGCCGCATGAGGACGACCTGCTCCTCCAGGGCCTCCAGCACGTCGCGCAGCCCGACGTTGAAGTCGGACGCGGCGAGGTTCGCCGTCCCGCCGAAGACGATCTTCGAGTCGTGGCGCTCCACGAGCGTCTCCAGGAGCACCGACAGGACCGTGGCGGCGAGCTGGCGCTCCTCGGGCGGGAGCCGCTCGGGCAGGTCGGCGACGGTCTCCTGCACCTGGGAGAGGCCGCACCCGTCCAGGCAGGAGTTCAGGACGTTGCGGAGGTTGGCGATCTGGTCCTCGTCGATGTCCTCGGTCGTCTCCACGACCCGCTGCTCGACCCGGCCGGTGTTGGTGATGAGCACGAGCATGAGCCGCCGCGCGGTCAGCGGCACGAGCTCGACGTGACGCACCGACGACTTGGACAGGGAGGGGTACTGCACGACCGCGACGTGCCGGGTGAGCTGGGCGAGGAGCCGTACCGTGCGGGAGATGATCTCATCGAGGTCCACCGCACCGGCGAGGAAGGTCTCGATCGCCCTGCGCTCCGCGGCGGAGAGCGGCTTGATCTGCGAGAGCCGGTCGACGAACAGGCGATAGCCCTTGTCGGTCGGCACTCGACCCGCGCTCGTATGGGGCTGCGTTATGTATCCCATCTCCTCGAGTGCCGCCATGTCGTTCCGGACCGTCGCCGGGGAGACTCCGAGATTGTGTCGCTCCACGAGCGCCTTGGACCCGACCGGCTCCTTGGTGGACACGTAGTCCTCGACGATGGCGCGAAGCACGGCCAGCTTGCGGTCGTCGAGCAAGGTCTCACCTCCCTGTCCTTGGGAAACGCAGCCCTTGGCACTCTGTGTTCCCGAGTGCCAAGTGTACGGTCAGCACCCGTGAGATGCGATGACACGATGGCCTCACGGAACAACCAGCACTCAAGGGCTTAGAAGCGACATACCGCAAAAGTTCTGGCATGGCGACCCCTGCCGCGGGCAGTGTCCCGGGCGGTCCTGCGCGTCCCACCCGCGCGCCGCTCGCCTCCCTCCGGCCGTGCCGCCTCCGGTACGGCCGGCCGCCCCGCCACGGGCGCCCGCGCCGATCGGGCGCGGTGTTCCCCGGGCGGGCGGGATGGGCTCCCCCGGTCTGCTAGCGTTCGCCGCATGTACGGGCGCGACGTGCTCTCCGAGGACCGGCGCTCCCGGCGCCGGCCGATCCCCGAGATCCCGGCCGAGCCGGGCCTGGTGGTGGAGGACGCCGAAGGCCGATTCTGCGGCGCGGTGGTCGACTGCGGCAAGGACGCCGTCACCCTGGAGGACAGGTTCGGGCAGCGGCGGGTCTTCCCGCTCATCCCCGCCGGATTCCTCTTCGAGGGAAAGCCGGTGACGCTCGTCCGGCCGGCCGCCTCCGGCCGTGGCCCACGGCGGAGCCCGTCCGGGTCGATCGCGGTGGAAGGGCTGCGGGCGCGGACCGCCCGCGGCAGCCGCATCTACGTCGAGGGCGTCCACGACGCGGAGCTCGTCGAGAAGATCTGGGGGCACGACCTTCGGGTGGAGGGCGTGGCCGTCGAGTACCTGGAGGGCATCGACGACCTGCCGGACATCGTCGCGGAGTTCGCCCCCGGCCCCGGGCGCCGGCTGGGCGTGCTCGTCGACCACCTCGTGCCCGGGTCCAAGGAGAGCAGGATCGCCGCCCAGGTCTCCGGCGATCACGTGCTCGTGGTCGGCCACCCGTACGTGGACATCTGGCAGGCGATCAAGCCGGCGGTGCTCGGCATCGGCGCCTGGCCGGAGGTCCCCCACGGGGTGCCGTGGAAGGAAGGGGTGATCGCCGCGCTGGGCTGGCGGATGACCCCGCAGGAGGCCTGGCGGCACATCCTGGGCCGGGTCCGCAGCTACGCCGACCTGGAGCCCGCGCTGCTGGGCCGGGTGGAGGAGCTCATCGACTTCGTGACCGAGCCGGACTGAGCCGCCGGGTCGCGGCCGGCCCGGATCGGGCGGGCGGCGGGTCGTGACCGGACCGGATGAGGGCCATCGGCGTGACCGGCCGGATGGAGCCGCCGTGCCGGATGGACCGCGTCGGGGACCGCATCGGGCGCCCGGTGCGGATCGGCCGGTGCGATGGCCGGAGCGATCGGCCGGGGCGAGCCGCGGCCGGCCGGCGATCAGCCGACCAGGTCCCGGGCCACGCTGTCGGCGAGCAGCCGCCCCCGCAGGGTGAGCACGGCCCGCCCCGCCTTGAACGGCTCCACCTCGAGCAGCCCATCGGCGAGGGCCCGGGCGCAGGCCGGGCGCGCCCCGGGGGGTATCGCGTCGAGGGGCAGCCCGGTGGCGAGCCGGAGCTCCAGCATGATCCGCTCGGTCGCCCGTTCCTCAGGAGTGAGCACCTCCCGGGCCTGCGCGGGCGACTTGCCGGCCGCGAGCCGCGCGGCGTACCGGGCCGGGTGCTTCACGTTCCACCACCGCGTGCCGCCGACGTGGCCGTGTGCCCCGGGGCCCGCGCCCCACCAGTCGCCGCTGGTCCAGTAGAGGAGGTTGTGGCGGCACCGGCCCGCCTCGGTGCGGGCCCAGTTCGAGATCTCGTACCACCGGAACCCTGCCGCGGAGAGCAGCTCCTCGGCGATGAGGTACCGGTCGGCGGCCACGTCCTCGTCGGGCATGGGCAGCTCCCCCCGCCGGACGCGCGCGGCGAGCCGCGTGCCGTCCTCGACGATCAGCGAGTAGGCGGAGACGTGGTCCGGCCCGGCGGCGAGCGCCGTCTCCAGGGTCGCCCGCCAGTCGTCGTCGCTCTCCCCCGGCGTGTTGTAGATCAGGTCGAGGTTGACGTGGGCGAACCCGGCCGCGTGCGCCTCCCGTACGGCCTGGACCGCGCGGCCGGGGGTGTGCCGGCGGTCGAGCACCCGGAGCACGTGCTCCCGCGCGCTCTGCATGCCGAAGCTCACCCGGGTGAACCCGCCGGCGCGCAGCTCCTCCAGGTAGGCCGGGCTCACCGACTCCGGGTTGGCCTCGGTGGTCACCTCCGCCCCCGGGGCGAGCCCGAACTCGCCGGCGATCGCCCGGAGGATCCGCACCAGGTCGGCCGCGGGGAGCAGGGTCGGCGTGCCGCCGCCGAAGAACACGGTCTCGACCCGGGGCGCTGCGTCGCCGAGCACGCGCCGGGCCAGCCGTACCTCCTGGATCACCGTGTCCGCGTAGCCGGCGGGAGAGGCGCCGGGGCCGAGCTCGGCGGCGGTGTAGGTGTTGAAGTCGCAGTACCCGCAGCGGGTCGCGCAGAACGGGACGTGGACGTAGAACCCGAAGGGGCGCGAGCCGAGCCCGTCGAGCGCGCTCGCGGGCAGCTCACCGGTGGGCGGCGCAGGGTCACCGTCGGGAAGCACGGAAGGCACGCCTTAAGTCTGCCGCCGCCGCCCGGGTACCCGGGACAGGCCCGGCGGCCATCGGCCGGCACCGATCAGGAGCCCAGCACCCGTGCCGCGATCCGGTCCCACTTCTCGCCGAGCCCCGGGACGGCGAGCACCCGGCGCATCAGCTCCTTGTCGCCGTGGTACGCGGCGAACGCCTCGCCGATCGTCACGCTCGGCCACGGGCGCTCCAGCACCTCGATCTCATCCCCCGCGCCGAGCTCCCCGGTCTCGATCACCCGGAAGTACGCGCCCGGGCGGCCCGCCTCGGTGAAACGCTTGACCCAGCCCGGCTCGCCCATCCAGTTCCGGAACACCGCGCACGGCGTGCGAGGGCCGGTCACCTCGAGCACCGCGGTGCCCACCCGCCACCGCTCGCCGAGCAGCGCGCCGGTCACGTCGACCCCGACCGTGGTGAGGTTCTCCCCGAACAGGCCGTCGCGGAGTTCACGGCCGAGCTGGGACTCCCACCAGTCGTAGTCCTCCCGCGCGTAGGCGTAGACCGCCTGGTCCGGGTGGCCGTGGTGCGTCACGTCGGCGCGTTCGTCGCCCGCCAGGCCGTTCCCGCCCACGGAGACCCGGCCCGCCACCGGGCGCTTGTCGATCGCCGTCCGCTTGAGCCGCCCCGCCCACTCGGCGTCGACGGCCCGGCCCACGTTGACAGAGCGGATTCGCACCCCCCAAGGCTACGGGAGGCGCCCACCCGGGAGGAAACGGTTTTCCGCGGCGTCGAAGGGGCGGGCGGCAGCCCCGTCTCGCCGGGCGGGGCCGTGCCCCGTGCGGGCCCGGCGGGCGCCCAGACCGGCCGGCGCCTGGACCCGGCGGGCGCCGCCGGCCTCTCGCCCATGTCCCCGGAGCCTTACCGCTCGTCCCCGGAGCGCTACTTCTTGCCCTTGTCCCCGGAGCCGGTGTCGGTGGCCAGCGCCGCGACGAAGGCCTCCTGGGGCACCTCGACCCGGCCGACCATCTTCATCCGCTTCTTGCCTTCCTTCTGCTTCTCCAGCAGCTTCCGCTTACGGGTGATGTCACCGCCGTAGCACTTGGCGAGCACGTCCTTCCGCAGCGGGCGGATGTTCTCCCGGGCGATCACGCGGGAGCCGATCGCGGCCTGGATCGGCACCTCGAACTGCTGCCGCGGGATGAGCTCCTTGAGCTTCCGGGCCATCTCCACGCCGTAGGAGTAGGCCTTGTCCCGATGCACGATCGCGCTGAACGCGTCCACCGGCTCGCCGTTGAGCAGGATGTCCACCTTGACCAGGTCGGCCTGCTGCTCGCCGTACGGCTCGTAGTCGAGGGACGCGTAGCCGCGGGTGCGCGACTTGAGCTGGTCGAAGAAGTCGAAGATGATCTCGGCGAGCGGCAGGATGTACCGGATCTCCACCCGGTCGGCGGAGATGTAGTCCATGCCCTGGAGCTGGCCGCGGCGGTTCTGGCAGAGCTCCATGATCGCGCCGATGTAGTCGGCGGGCGTGATCACGGTCGCCTTCACCACGGGCTCGTAGACGGCGCCGACCTTCCCCTGCGGGAACTCGGACGGGTTGGTGACGGTGAACTCCTTCCCGTCGTCCATCACCACCCGGTAGATGACGTTCGGCGCGGTCGAGATGAGCGAGAGGTTGAACTCGCGCTCCAGCCGCTCCCGGACGATCTCCATGTGCAGCAGGCCGAGGAACCCGCAGCGGAACCCGAAGCCGAGCGCGGCCGACGTCTCCGGCTCGTACACCAGGGCGGCGTCGTTGAGCTGGAGCTTGTCCAGGGCGTCCCGGAGCTCGGGGTAGTCGTCGCCGTCCACCGGGTAGAGGCCGGAGTAGACCATCGGCTTGGGGTGCTCGTACCCGGGGAGCGGCGTGTCCGCGGGCCGGGCGGCGCTGGTCACCGTGTCACCGACCCGGGACTGGCGGACGTCCTTCACCCCGGTGATCAGGTAGCCCACCTCGCCGACCCCGAGGCCGTGCTCGGACGGCACGGGCTCCGGCGAGATCACGCCCATCTCCAGGAGCTCGTGCTGGGCGCCCGTGGACATCATCAGCACCCGCTCGCGGTTGGCCAGGTGCCCGTCGACCACCCGGACGTACGTGACCACGCCCCGGTAGGTGTCGTAGACCGAGTCGAAGATGAGCGCCCGCGGCGGGGCGTCCGGGTCCCCGACCGGGGGCGGGACGGTGGCCACGATGTGATCGAGCAGCGCCTCGACCCCCTCGCCGGTCTTCCCCGACACGCGCAGCACCTCGCCGGGCTCGCAGCCGATCAGCCCGGCCAGCTCCTCGGCGTACTTGTCCGGCTGCGCCGCGGGCAGGTCGATCTTGTTGAGCACCGGGATGATGTGCAGCTCCGCGTTCATGGCCAGGTAGAGGTTGGCCAGCGTCTGCGCCTCGATGCCCTGCGCCGCGTCGACCAGCAGGATCGCGCCCTCGCACGCCTCCAGCGACCGGGACACCTCATAGGTGAAGTCCACGTGCCCCGGCGTGTCGATCAGGTTGAGGACGTACCCCTTCCACGGGAGCCGTACGGCCTGAGACTTGATCGTGATGCCGCGCTCCCGCTCGATGTCCATTCGGTCGAGGTACTGCGCGCGCATCGATCTCTCGTCCACCACGCCGGTGAGCTGCAGCATCCGGTCGGCGAGGGTGGACTTGCCATGGTCGATATGCGCGATGATGCAGAAGTTGCGGATCAACGCGGGGTCGGTCTGGCCAGGCTGAGTGCGCACAGGGGTCCGTTTCGACACGAAGGGTTTGCTGCCGATCGGCCGGGCCGCCTCGCGCAGCTCGGCGCGCCCGCCCATTCCGATGGCTGGCGGACCAGCCATCCTCCATGGTGGCATGTCCCGCCGCTTGCCTTGACCACCCGGCGACCATCGGGCGGATTCCGCCTGGGCAGCGGGGCCGCCGGCGCGCCGGAGCCGGCGGGGCGAACCCTCCGGACCGCGCCCCGCCGGGGCCGAGCGGGCCGCCGGACGGGTCGAGCCGGGCGTGCGCCGGATGGGCGGTGAGCGGCCGGCCAAGTCCGGATAAGTAACGTATCCGCCCGCGCAGGGCAGGGACCGCCGGTCGAGTGTTCCAGAGGACTCGGCGGCCAACGTATCCGCACGCGCGGGACAGGAACAGCGCTCGGGATCTACGCGCGCGGGGACGGCAGGGGCCTTCCGGGCCAACACGCCTCCGAAACCTCGGGATCTACGCGCGGGGACGGCGCTGGGGTCCCGTGCCCGCGCGAAGGGCGGGCGCGATCACGGCGGCCCCGCTGATCGTGGACGATGAGTCCCGTACCCGCGGGAAGCTCCGGGTCTCCGTCCACACGGGCAGGGGCGATGCACAGGCTTCACCGACGCCCGCCCGGTGATCGAATTCCGTCCAAGCGGGCAGGGACGGCGCTCGGAGATCGCATACACGCGGGACGGGAAGGCCCTACGGCAAGCGGCGCTCGGTGTCAAGACCGGGATCTCATACGCGCGGGAAGGAACGGCGTCCGGGCGAGATCCCACCAGCCGTTCGGGCGAGATCTCACCGGCCGGCACGGACGTAGCCGTGCGCATAGGACGGCGGGCGGCGGATCGCCCCGGCTCGGGCGCGTCCGCGGACCGGGCCCGCTCCCGAGAAGAGCCCTCTGACCTCCGGGAGCCCGGCCCATGAACCCGAGGATCCCAGGCCCGGACTCCCAGGGAGCGGCGATGAGCCCTGGAAGCCGGGCATGGACCTCCGGGGCCATGCCGGCGGCGCCGTTCCCGCCACCACGTGGCGAGGGCTGGGAAGCCGAGGGTCAGCCCTGTGGCCACTGGCACGGCGGCACGCCGCGGTCGGCCCCGGCCGGGAACGCCACCCGGCAGCGTCCGGATCGGCACCGGCCCGTTGCCCCCGGGAGATCGGGCGTGGCCCTCTGGGGACCAGCTCACCAACCCTGTGAGGCTTCTCCGGGAACCGGCTCATTGACCCTGGGAGATCGAGTACGGACCTCTGGAGATCGGGGACACGGACCGCGGGCGACGGGCGCCCGTCAGGTGCGCCGGCGCGATATCATTGACGCCGATCAGCGGTCCACCGGTGCGATTTGAGCGTCGGCACGGGCTGTTGGTACTGTGTCCAACTGCGTGTGGCGCGCCTTCCATCAGCCCGCGCGCGCCCCATCGGATCCGGAATCACTGCTGAGGCTTCCTTCGTGGCGAACATCAAGTCCCAGATCAAGCGCAACCGGCAGAACGAGAAGCGCCGGCTGCGGAACAAGGCTGTCAAGTCGTCCCTGAAGACGGCGATTCGCAAGTTCCGCGAGGCCGCCGACCAGGGCAACGTCGAGGAGGCGATCGTCCTCCTGCGTGCGGCCTGCCGGCAGCTCGACAAGGCCGTCAGCAAGGGCGTCATCCACAAGAACCAGGCGGCCAACCGGAAGTCGGCGATCGCCAAGCGCGCCGCCGCCCTCCAGGCGGCCGCCCAGAAGGCCGACGCCTGAGCGGGCCAACGTCACGCCGCATCCCGGCCGCGGGGTGCGGCGTTTTGGTGTGCACGCGTTTCGGCGTGCCCGGGCTGTGCGGAGGCTCCGGGCACGGCCCGGTCTGACCCGGAGCCGCACCGACCGGACGTGGTACGGCCCGGCGGCGGCTTCAGGCGCTCCTTGCGCACCGGGTGGAGTTCTGCGCGTTCATGGGACGACGGCCACGGGATGCCGTCCCGGCCGAACCGGCGGCGGTGGCCGCGGCGGGGCATGCGCCGGAGTCAGCGGCCGGTGCGGCTGGCGACGATGACCTGGACGGCCCGCTCCAGTGCGTACGCGGGGTCGGTGCCGGCGCCCTTGACCTGCTCGTCGGCGACGGCCACGGCCTGCATGGCGGTTGAGAGCCCTTCCGGGCCCCAGCCCGCGAGCTGGCGCCGCACCCGCTCGATCTTCCACGGGGGCAGCCCTACGTGCGAGGCGAGCTGGCCGCCGCGCAGGTTGCGCGGTGCGCCTCCCACCTTGGCGAGCGCCCGGAGCCCGTTGGCGAGCGCGCTGACGATCAGCACGGGCGCGACACCGGTGGCGAGGGCCCACCTGAGCTGTTCGAGCGCCTCCCCGAGCTTCCCCTCGATGGCGAGGTCGGCGATGGAGAATCCGGTGACCTCGGCGCGGCCCCGGTAGTAGCGGGCGACGGCGGCCTCGTCGATCTTCTCGCCCGGGGTGTCGAAGACGAGCTGGGAACAGGCTGCGGCGAGCTCGCGCAGATCGCTGCCGACCGCGTCGAGCAGGGCCTGCGCCGCGGCCGGGGTGATCGTACGGCCGGCGCGCTCGAACTCGCCCCGGATGAAGTCGAGCCGCTCCCCCGGCTTCGTCGGCTTGGCCACGGTGATCACATGGGCGCCCGCCTTCTTGAGCCCGTCGACCAGCGCCTTGCCCTTCGCGCCCCCGTCGTGGGCGACGATGAGGTGGACGTCCTCGGCCGGGTCGGCCGCGTAGGCGAGGACCTCGTTGATCACCTCCTTCTTCAGCTCCTGGGCCGACCTGATCAGCACCACGGACCGGTCGCCGAAGAGCGACGGCGAGGCGACCCGGGCGAGATCCCCGGGTTCGGCCTCCCCACCGGCGAGCTCATGCACCTCGATCCCTGGGTCGGTGCCGCGCGCCTGCGCCACGGTGGCGCGGATGGCGCGGTCGGCCAGGAACTCCTCGTCGCCGATGATCAGGGTCACGGGTGCCGGGTTCGCCATGTCTGGCAGCATGCCACGCCGTGCGCTCCCCGGGCACATCGATCGCCGGGGCCCGCGCCGTGGCCATCGGTTCCGCACCCGCCGATGACCCGCCGATGAGACAGCACGCCCGTTGCCGTCCTGGCCGCTTGCGCCCGCGGCGCCGGGAGGGCGCTCATCGCGGAGCCCGTCCCCGGGCCACCACGGCCAGCCGGCCTCCGGAGGCCGTGACCGCGATGTCCCCGCCGACGTCGGTCCGGTAGACGCGCATGCCGAGCAGCCGGAGCCGGAGCAGCGTCCCGGGCGCCGGGTGGCCGTAGCCGTTCTCCGCTCCCACGCTGATCAGCGCGACCCGTGCCCGGGTGGCGGCGAGGAAGGCGGGATCCTGCCGGTACGACCCGTGGTGGGCGACCTTGAGCACGTCGACCGCGGGCACTCCCCGGCGCAGCAGCTCGGCCTGCGCCTCGGTCTCGATGTCCCCGGTGAGCAGGGCCGACCCCAGCGGCTCGCCGGCCGTGCCCAGCCAGCGCGCGAGCAGGACGACGCTCGCGTTGTTGACCGCGGCCTCCTCCCCCGGACCCGCCCGCACCGGCCCGGCCGCCGGCGCCAGCACGGTGATCTCCGTGGCGCCGAACCGCCATCGGGTGCCGGGCGGCACGACCCACTCGGGGATGCGGTGGGCCCGCAGCTCCCGGGAGACGCGGCCGGCCTCGCTCCGCGCGGGACGGCCGGGGCCGACCACCACCGCCCCGACGGACCGGCCGCGCAGCACCCCGGCCAGCCCGCCCACGTGGTCGAGGTGAGGGTGGGTGAGCACCACCAGCGGCACCCGGCGGATCCCGAGGTCGCGCAGGCAGCGGCCGGCCCGGGCGGGATCCGGCCCCGTGTCGACCACCACCCCGGCCCCGGGACCGGCCGACAGCACGACGGCGTCGCCCTGGCCGACGTCGCAGGCGACCAGGAGCCAGCCGGGCGGCGGCCACGGTGCGGCCACCGGGCGGACGGCGAGCACCGCGAGCAGGGCTCCGGCGGCGAGCGCGATCGCGATCCGCCGGAGCACGCGCCTGCGCAGCACGGCCCAGGCCAGGAGTGCGGCCACGGCCAGGAGCGCCAGCCCGGGCGGCCCGCCGGGCCACGCGATGGTGGCGAACGGGACGGCCGCGGCCCGTTCCGCCACGGCGATGATCCAGCCGACCGCGAGCCCGGCCGGGCGGACCACGAGTTGAGCCAGCGGCATGCTCACCGGGGCCACGGCGGCGGCGGTGAACCCCAGCACGGTCGCGGGCGCCACCGCGGGGTCCGCCAGCAGGTTGGCGGGGATCGCGACCGGTTCGAGCCCGCCGGCCATGAGCACCAGCACGGGCGTGACGCCCGCCTGGGCCGCGGCCGGCACGGCGATCGCCTCCGCGGCGAACGGCGGCAGCCGCCGGGCGAGCCGGTCACGCCACCGGGGTGCGAGGAGCAGGATGCCCGCGGTCGCGCAGACCGAGAGCGCGAAGCCGTACTCCCTGGCCAGCCCCGGGTCGAAGAGGATCAGCCCGAACACGGCGGCGCAGAGGGCGGTGACCCCGTCGCGCACCCGGCCGGTGCCGAGCGCTAGGGCGGCGACCAAGCCCATGGCCAGGGCGCGGAGCACGCTCGGCGATGGCCGCGCCACCACGGCGAACGCGATCATCGCGGCCGCCGCGGCGAGCGCCCTGGCGGGCAGTGGGAGGCCGGCGGCTCTCGCGATCAGGAGCGTGGCACCGGCGACGATGCTGAGGTTGGCCCCGGAGACCGCGGTGAGGTGGCTCAGCCCGGCGGTTCTCATGTCCTGGGCCACCTGCTCGTCCATCCGGGACACGTCGCCGACCACGAGCGCGGGCAGCAGCCCGCGCTGCTCGGGCGGGAGGACATCGCATGCCTCGCGCAGGCCGGCGCGCAGGGCTGCCGCGACCCGCTGGACGGGCGAGGGGCCCGTGACCGGCTCGGGCGGCCCGCGGACCAGCATGACGGCGGCGAGCAGCTCGCCCGGCTCAGCGGGCACCAGCCGCCCGTGCACCTTGATCCGCTGGCTGGGCAGCAGACCGGCCCATCCCGGGCCGGAGCCGAGCAGCAGGACCGGCACGCCGGTGCGGACCCGCTCGGCGGGGGAGGACACCGAGACCATGCGGCCGTGGACGGCCGCCCGCTCCCGCAGGAACGCCCCCGTGCGGGCCGGCCGGATCCGCGGGTCATCGGTGAGCACCACCTCGGCGGTGACCGTGGCCTCGGCCGCGGCCAGCTCGGCCACGGGGCCGCTGCGCACCGCGCCGACCCGCGCCGCCGTCACCGCCGCGGTGGCCGCGATGGCGGCGAGGACCGCGAGCGCGGCCCGTGCGACCGGCGCCGGATCCCCGGGAACGTCACGTGGGCACGGTGGGACCGCCGAGGCGGGGCGGGTCGCGACGGCGCGGCCGGTCCCCGTGGGGCCGTGCTGGGACGGGCGGGGCCGCGCCGCCCGGGCGGGCGCCCGGCGACGCCGGCGCGGCACGAGCCACGCCGCGATCATCGCGGCGGCAGCGGCGGCCGCCACCGCCACGGCCGCTCCCGCCGCCGGTGGGCTGCCGAGCAGCACGAGCGCGGTCAGCCAGGATGAGACCGCCGGGCCGGCCAAGGGCACGGCCAGGGACGCGGCCGGGACGAGGACCGAGGAGGCCGCCGGGAGGGCTGCCGGGGACGCGGCCAGAGGGACGCGCTGGGACACGGCCAGAGGGGCGGTCTGGGACGCGGTCATGGGCGGGGACGGTGATGCTGCCGGGGGCATGTCCGGGAGTGCCGCCCGGGGTGCCGGTGGAAGCACGTCGGCCCGCGCCGAGGCCCGGTCAGGCCGGAGGGGCGCGTCCCCGCCGGGTTCGCCGGCCCTCACACCGACACCTTGTCCCGCAGCCGGGCGAACCGCTGGCCGCCGATTCCGGGCACGTCCTTGAGCTGGTCGACGCTCTGGAAGCCGCCGTGCGCGGTGCGGTACTCGATGATGCGCTGCGCCAGCACCTCACCGACCCCCGGCAGCGCGGTGAGCTGCTCGGCGGTCGCGGTGTTGAGGTTCACCATCGGGCCCGGCGGTGATCCGCCCGGCACCGGTGGCGCGAGCGCACCCGGTGGCGTGGGCGCGCCCGGTGGCGCACCGCCGACCACGATCTGCTCCCCGTCCACGAGCCGGCGGGCGAGGTTGATCGGGCCGGGATCCGCGCCCTTCCGCACCCCGCCGGCCGCGTCGATCGCGTCGGCCACGCGGGAGCCGGCGGCGAGGGTGAGCACGCCGGGACGGCGGACCTTGCCGGTCACGTGGACCACCACCAGGGCGGTCGGCGTGGGCGAGCCGGCCGCCTCCGTGGCCGCCGGCCCGCCGGAGGCGACAGGGACCGGCGGGGGGATCGGCTCGGCCACCGGCCTCGATCGCCAGACGAAGACCGCGGTGATCAGCGCGGCCAGCACCCCGGCCGCGATCAACGCGCGCAGGCCCGGGCTCCCGGGGTCGAGCCGCGGCAGGGAACGGCCGAGCGCCGCGCGCACTCCCGTGGGCCGCGCGCCCGGCCACCCCGGCGCCGGGACGGGCTCATCGTGCCGCTCCGGCTCCGCGCTCCGGGTGCCCGGCCCGGGGAGCGCGCCGAACGACGGCGGCGGCCCCGGCACGGTGGGCGCCGAGCGGAGCCGGGCGGAGGGCGGAGCCGTGGGACCGGGGACGGACGCGGCGGGCGCCCCGGGGCCGGGAACGGACGCAGCCGGCGCCCCGGGGCCGGGAACGGACGCGGCGGGAGCCGTGGAGCCGGAAACGGACGCGATGGCGGCCGTGGGGTCGGGCGGGAGCACGGTGTGAGCCGCCGCGTGAGCAGCCGCGTCCGCCGGGCGCATCAGCCCGTGGAGGCGGGCGGTCGCGGCATCATCGGGGAGAAGACCGGTGCCCGGCAGGAGCTTCCTTCGCATGGGGGCGACGGTAGGCGGCCGGAGTGGACGGCCCCGCCGCCGAGAGCGGTTCTGTGGACGACCGCGCCGGATCGCCGGCCCCCGTGCGCCGCTCGCCCGGCCGGGCGGCGGGCGCCACAGCCTCACCCGGCGAGCGCGCCCCAGTCGCGGCGCGCGGCTCACCCGATCGCCAAGAGGTACGGCCGGCCGCGGCCATGGCGCACGGCGGGTCAGGTCATGAACCGTGGCAGGTGACGGTCATCAGCCATGGCAGGTGACGGTCATGGAACCGTGCGCCACGTGATGACCATGCGCCGCGCTGATGAAGCGCCGAGGAAGCGAGGAAGGCCGCGGTGCTGGAGCACGGGCCGGCCGAGCCCGGACGGCACGAGCGGCCGGCTCATGCGCTCGGCAGAGTCCCCGGCGAAGGCGAGAGTCGTACGGTCATCGGGCGTGCCGTACCGGACGCCCGCGGCCGATCGGCCGGTCACTGCACCGGCACGCCGCCGCGCCAGACACGGCGGGGCTTGAGCCCGAAGGACCAGGCGAAGGCGCCCTCGTGGTCGGCGTCCCACTGCACGATGTCGGCGAGCCGGTTCGGGGCGAGGATGCCGCGGTCCTCCAGCTTGAGCACCTGAGCCGCGTGCAGGGTGGCCGCGCGGAGCGCGTCGCCGACGCTCATCCCGAACGCCGCCACCGCGAGACTGATCACCAGGGACATGGAGGTGATGCCGCAGTGGCCGGGATTGTGGTCGCTGCCCAGGGCCACCGGGATCCCCTTGGCGATCATCCGGCGCACCGGCGGGAGGTGCCCCGACTGCAGCGCTGTGGCCGGGCAGACCACGGCGGGGATGCCGTACCGCGACATCATCTCGATGTCCTCGTCGGTGACCTTGTGGATGAGGTCGGCGGCGCACTGCATCTCGGCCGCGACCTGGAGCGCCCGGGGCACGGCCGTCCCGCCGACGTGGAGGCGGGGCGTCAGGCCCACGTTGCGGCCGGCCGCGAGGATCCAGCGCGCGTCCTCTGGGGTGAAGTGACCGTCGTGGCAGTAAACGTCGACGCTGTCCGCCCCGGCCGCGGCGGCGTCGGTGCACCAGCCGGCGACGGCCTCGACATAGTCGTGCTGCCTGCCGAAGTACTCGGGCGGCACCACGTGGGCGGCGAGAAAGGTGACGTGGACCCGCGGCATCATCGGATCCTTCTCCAGGTCCCGGAGGAGCCGCACCGAGGCGAGCTCGCCGTCGCGGGTCAGGTGGAAGCCGGTCTTCGCCTCGACGGTGGTGGTGCCGCTCAGGAGCCAATCCCGGAGCCGCTCGCGCACCCCGTTGCACAGGGTCCACGGGTCGGTACCACGGGTGACGGTGATGGTGGAGTTGATGCCGCCGCCCGCCGCCGCGATCGCCGCCGCGCTGGAGCCGCCGGAGCGCATCGCCAGCTCGGCGTACCGGTTGCCCGCATAGACGGGGTGGGTGTGCGCGTCGATGAGGCCGGGCGTCACCAGCGCCCCGCCCAGGTTCTCGACGTGATCGACGTCGACGATGTCGTCGACGACGCCGGGAACGCTCTGCGGAAGGTCGGCGGCTCGTCCGACCCAGGCGATGCGGTCGTTGTGGACCAGGATCGCGGCGTTGCCGAAGATTTCGTGGCCGGTCCACAGGCGACCGATGTTGGTGAGGAGGCGAACGGTCATCCGACCACCTACCTGGCATCCCCGGACACCGAATGGACCCGGTCCGCGGGGGTCGCGGGGCCCGTTCGCTGTCCGGCCGTCATGGGGGTCTCCTGCCTCATCGCACCGGTTCTCTGGGATGACCCTGGCGCCGGGGGCGGGCGCGCGGGAGACCGCGAACCTGGGGCGATTCAGTTTTAGGTCACGTTATTTCACAAGCATGCCTGCTGTACAGCATTATCAAAAAGAACGCGATCCGCACAGCGATCGCGTGCCGCGTAAGGCGACCATTCCGCCGAAACCACTCACAGAACGCCCGTGCGGTGCGAAATGAGTACCGCTCCCCTCGGTCCGGCGATGGCCGCTGCTATATCGTTACCCGCCTCTTAACCTACCGTTAGACTCGGCCAATCCTAGCAAGCGCATCGGCGGCGGTCACGACCCGCCGGCGGGTCACATTCCATACGCCCGCTCCAGGGCCCGCTCGGGACGGAGCGGGTCGCGGGCGGTACCGCGGCAGGGCCCGGCACCGCGGGCGGCGAACCGCGCCGCCCGCGGATCAGACGGTCTCGACGGGCTTGGCCACCCGGTCGAGCTCGGCGTACAGGTCCGGCCTGACCCGGGCGTGCAGGATCGTGCCCTCGGGGGTGTGGTCCAGCGACAGCACCGTGCCCTCGGTGTGCGCCCGCGAGATCAGGTCACCCCGCTCGTACGGCACCAGCACCCGTACCTCGCGATCCGGCTCGGGCAGCTCCCGCGCGATCGCCTCGAGGAGCCGGTCGATGCCCTCCCCGGTCCGCGCGGACACGACGACGCTGTGCCGTTCCTTGGCGGAGAGCCGGGCGAGCACGACCGGGTCGGCGATGTCCGCCTTGTTGATCACGATGATCTCGGGGATGTCCAGGGCGCCCTCGATCTCGGCGAACACCTTGCGCACCGCCGCGATCTGGGACTCCGGATCGGGGTGCGAGCCGTCGACCACGTGCAGGATCAGGTCGGCGTCGGCGACCTCCTCCAGCGTGGAGCGGAAGGCCTCGACGAGCTGGTGGGGCAGGTGCCGGACGAAGCCGACCGTGTCCGCGAGGGTGAAGACCCGGCCGTCCGGGGTGCGCGCCCGGCGCACGGTGGGGTCGAGCGTGGCGAAGAGCGCGTCCTCGACGAGCACGCCCGCCCCGGTGAGCCGGTTGAGCAGGGACGACTTGCCGGCGTTGGTGTACCCGGCGATGGCCACGGCGGGCACGTCGCGGTTCTGCCGGCGCCGGCGCTTGGTCTGGCGGACGACCGACATCTCCTTGATCTGCTTGCGGAGCTTGGCCATCCGCTCGCGGATCCGCCGCCGGTCCAGCTCGATCTTGGTCTCACCGGGACCGCGGCCGCCGATGCCCACGCCGCCGGCGGCCCGGCCGCCGACCTGGCGGGACAGGTTGCCACCCCAGCCTCGGAGCCGGGGCAGCAGGTACTCGAGCTGGGCGAGCTCGACCTGGGCCTTGCCCTCGCGGCTCTTGGCGTGCTGGGCGAAGATGTCGAGGATCAGCGCGGTCCGGTCGACGACCTTGACCTTGACGATCTCCTCGAGCCGGCGGAGCTGGCCCGGGGTGAGCTCGCCGTCACAGATCACGGTGTCGGCACCGGTGGCCGCCACGATGTCGGCCAGCTCCTGAGCCTTACCCGAGCCGATGTACGTGGCGGGGTCGGGCCGGTCACGGCGCTGGATCAGACCGTCGAGGACGACGGAGCCCGCGGTCTCGGCGAGGAGCTTGAGCTCGCGCAGCGAGTTCTCCGCCTCCTCGAGCGTGCCGCTCGTCCATACCCCGACGAGAACCACCCGTTCCAGACGGAGTTTCCGGTACTCGACCTCGGTGATGTCCTGCAGCTCGGTCGACAGGCCCGCCACCCTGCGGAGGGCCTGGCGCTGCTCGAGTTCGAAATCGCCTACGGTGTGGTCCTCGTACTCGTTTCCCATGAATGTCATCTCTGTTGAGGCGAACAATCCGGCGCCCCGGTCTCTTCCCCGGCGGCATCCGGGTTTACCCCGATCGTCCCACGGTTCTCCCCCGTACCGCATCCCCATATTTCCGCTTGGCGCGAGGCGCCCGTCGCGCCTCCGGCCGTGACCGGCGCGGCCCGTCACCCCGGCCCTGATCCCGGGCTGCTCCGGCCCACTCCCGTGGTCCGCCCCGCGCCGCCGTACCGCCGCGCTGGGCCTCCTCGGCCGCCCGGCCACGGCCGCGGACCCCGTACCGGAAGCCGGTGGCCGGGGCGGCGACCCGGCCGAGGCCCGCGAGGAGGACGTCGCCCACCTCACCGGGCCGCTGCTCCATGCCGGTCAGGACGACCGGGCCGTACGGCCCGCCGCCCGGCGCGCCACCGCCGGCGCCCGGCCCCGCCGCCGGGCGAGCCCGCGCGCCCACGCCCCGGACCCGCGGCGTACGGCATGGCCTGCCGCGCGATGGCGCACCTCGCGCCTCACGACCCGGCCCCGGGGATTCCTCCTGCCCCGGGACCCGTACGGCACCGCAGGTCATCGCCGCCCGCCCCGGCGCCCGAGCCCGGTCCGCGCCCGCCCGGCGGGACCCCGCGTTGACCCCCGTTCCGGCTCTGCAGTAGCGTCGATTCCACAATTTAGAAGTGAATTTCCCGATCGTGGAAAGGTGTCCCCATGAGCGTTGAGATCAAGGCACCTATGCACGAGGGGTTCGACGAGATCCTCACGCCGAAGGCCCTCGAGTTCGTCGCCACCCTGCACCGCGAGTTCAACCCCGAGCGCAAGCGGCTCCTCCGGCTCCGCCAGGAGCGCCAGGCCGAGCTCTCGGCGGGCGGCACGCTCCGCTTCCTTCCCGAGACCGAGCACATCCGCAACGACCCCGACTGGCGGGTCGCCCCGCCCGCGCCGGGCCTGGTCGACCGGCGGGTGGAGATCACCGGCCCGGTCGACCGGAAGATGACCATCAACGCGCTCAACTCCGGCGCAAAGGTCTGGCTCGCCGACTTCGAGGACGCCAACACCCCCACCTGGGAGAACACGATCAGGGGCCAGATCAACCTGCGTGACGCGCTCGACCGGACGATCGACTTCTCGATCGGCGAGAAGCGCTACGCGCTCAAGCCCGACGAGGAGCTCGCCACGATCGTGGTCCGGCCGCGCGGCTGGCACCTGCCCGAGAAGCACGTGCTGGTCGACGGCGAGGAGATCTCCGGCTCGCTGTTCGACTTCGGCCTCTACTTCTTCCACTGCGCCAAGCGGCAGATCGACAAGGGCAAGGGCCCGTACTTCTACCTGCCGAAGCTGGAGTCGCACCTTGAGGCGCGGCTGTGGAACGACGTGTTCGTCCGCGCCCAGGAGCTGCTCGGCATCCCGCGCGGCACGATCCGGGCGACCGTGCTGATCGAGACCATCACGGCCGCCTTCGAGATGGAGGAGATCCTCTACGAGCTGCGCGAGCACTCGGCGGGGCTCAACGCCGGCCGATGGGACTACCTGTTCAGCGTGATCAAGAAGTTCCGCACCCGCGGCCGGGAGTTCCTGCTGCCGGAGCGGAACGCGGTGACCATGACCGCGCCGTTCATGCGGGCCTACACCGAGCTGCTCGTCCGCACCTGCCACAAGCGCGGCGCTCACGCGATCGGCGGCATGGCCGCGTTCATCCCGAACCGCCGCGACCCGGAGATCAACCGGGTCGCCCTGGAGAAGGTGCGGGCCGACAAGCAGCGCGAGTCCAACGACGGCTTCGACGGCTCGTGGGTGGCCCACCCCGACCTGGTCCCGGTCTGCCGCGAGGTGTTCGACCAGGTGCTCGGCGACCGGCCGAACCAGCTCGACCGGCTGCGCGAGGACGTCAGCGTCACCGCGGAGGACCTCCTCGCCGTGTCGAAGACGCCGGGGCAGATCACCGAGGCCGGGCTGCGCAACAACGTCGACGTCGGGATCCGCTACCTCGCCGCCTGGATGGGCGGGCAGGGCGCGGCCGCCATCCACAACCTGATGGAGGACGCGGCCACCGCCGAGATCTGCCGGTCGCAGGTCTGGCAGTGGATCCACAACGACGTCGACCTCGCCGACACCGGCGAGCGGGTGACCCGCGAGCTCGTCGAGCGGGTCATCGAGGAGGAGCTCGCCAAGATCGCCCAGGAGCCCGGCTACGACGCCGACCTCTACGCCAAGGCGACCGAGCTGTTCAAGGAGGTCGCCCTTGACGACGACTTCGTCGAGTTCCTTACGCTCCCGGCATACGCCCGCCTGCCGTAGAAAGGAGAGTGTGACGACCAGGTGAGGAGGTGTGCCCGCCATGTCCGCACTCGAACGGCTGACGGCACGGCTGACCGAGGTGCTCCCGCCGGGCGCGGTCATCACCGACCCCGTTCGGTTGCGGACCTACGAGTGTGACGGGCTCACCATCCACCGCGCCACCCCGGGGGTCGTCGTGCTGCCGGAGACGACGGAGCAGGTGGCCGAGGTGGTGCGGCTGTGCCACCGGTCGGGCGTTCCCTTCGTGGCCCGCGGCTCGGGGACCGGGCTGTCCGGCGGAGCCCTTCCCCGGGCCGACGGGATCCTCGTCGTCACGTCGCGGATGCGGCGCATCCTGAAGATCGACATCCCGAACCGGCTCGCCGTGGTCGAGCCCGGGGTCACCAACCTGGCGATCACCGAGGCGGTCCGGGACCAGGGGTACTACTACGCCCCCGACCCCTCCAGCCAGCAGGTCTGCTCGATCGGCGGGAACGTCGCCGAGAACTCCGGCGGCGCCCACTGCCTGAAGTACGGCTTCACGGTCAACCACGTGATCGGGCTGGAGATCGTCACCCCCGAGGGGGAGGTCGTGGAGCTGTCCCACCTCGACCCCGGCTACGACCTGATCGGCACGTTCATCGGGTCGGAGGGCACCCTCGGCATCGCCACAAAGATCACCGTACGGCTGTCGCGCGCGCCCGAGGCCGTGACCACCCTGCTCGCGGCGTTCCCCGGGATCGAGAGCGGCGGCCGGGCCGTGTCCGCGATCATCGGCGCCGGGATCGTCCCCGCGGCGATCGAGATGATGGACGCGCTCGCCATCGAGGCCGCCGAGGCCGCGGTCGCCTGCGGCTACCCCCCCGGCGCCGGCGCCGTGCTCATCGTCGAGCTCGACGGCCCGCGGGCCGAGGTGGAGAGCGAGCTCGCCGCGGTGCGGGACCTGTGCCTGTCGTGCGGGGCCTTCGAGATCAGGACCGCGGCGTCGGCCGAGGAGCGGGCGGCGATCTGGAAGGGCCGCAAGTCGGCGTTCGCCGCCGTGGGCCGGATCAGCCCGGCGTACATCGTGCAGGACGGGGTGGTGCCCCGGTCCGCCCTCCCGGAGGTGCTCGCCGCGATCGGCCGGCTCCAGGACGAGTACGGCATCCGGGTGGCGAACGTCTTCCACGCGGGCGACGGGAACCTCCACCCGCTCGTGCTCTTCAACGACGCCGACCCAGGGGAGGCTGAGCGGGCCGAGACGGTGAGCGGGCGGATCCTGGACCTGTGCCTCGAGCACGGCGGCTCGATCACCGGAGAACATGGGGTAGGCGTGGACAAGGCCCGTTACATGCCGCGCATGTTCAGCGAGGACGATCTCGACACCATGCAGCTCGTGCGGTGCGCCTTCGACCCGGCGGGGGTGGCCAACCCCGGGAAGGTCTTCCCCACACCGCGGCTCTGCGGGGAGGCGCCCCGGGTGCACAAGGGCGTGCACCCGCTGGTGGAGTCGGGCCTGGCGGAGCAGTTCTGATGGCCGGGTTCGACGCGTCGGGCGCCCACGCCGACCTGGTCGCCACCGGGGTGGCCGTCCGCGGGGCCGGCCCCGGGGACGCGGTGGCGGGCGTCCTCCCCCGCTGGGTGGCGCTCCCGGAGACCACCGAGGAGCTCGCCGCGGTGCTCCGGGCCGCCGCGCGGCACGGCCTCGCCGTGGTCCCGACCGGCGGCGGCACCAAGCTCCACTGGGGCCGTCCCCCCGAGCGCTGCGACCTGCTGGTCGACACGTGCTGCCTCAACCGGGTGCTGGAGCACGCCGCCGACGACCTGGTGGTCCGGGTCCAGGCCGGGGTGACCCTCGCCTCGCTCGCCGAGGTGCTCGCCGCGAAGGGGCAGCGGCTGATCCTCGACACGCCGATGGAGGGCGCCACGGTCGGCGGGGTGCTCGCCACCGGGGTGGCCGGTCCGCTCGCCTTCCGGTTCGGCGCGCCACGGGACCTGCTCATCGGGGTCACGGTCGTGCTCGCCGACGGCACGGTCGCCAAGTCCGGCGGCAAGGTGGTGAAGAACGTCGCCGGCTACGACCTCGGCAAGCTGTTCACCGGGTCGTACGGCACGCTCGGCGTGATCGCCGAGGCGGCCTTCCGCCTCCACCCCCTGCCCGCCGACCGCCGCTGGGTCACGGCCGTCTACCCCGCGCCGGAGGCGATCGACCTGCGGGTCGCCGCCCACCCGCTCGAACCGGCGGCCGTGGAGCTCGACTGGCCCGGCCCGGAGAGCCCGGTCACGGTCTCCGTCCTCGTCGAGGGCGCGGCGGCGGCCGACCGGGCGAAGCTCGCCCAGGAGCTGCTGGGGCCGGACGCGGAGGTCACCGACGAGCCGCCCGCCTGGTGGGGGCGGCTGCCCGGGGATGACCTGCTGCTCGGCCTGCGCGGGCTGCCCGCCGCCCTGCCCGGCATGCTGCGCGCCCTGGCCTCGGTGGCCGACGGGCTCGGCGTCGCGCCTCGCGTCCGCGGGTCGGCCGGGCGGCCGGACCTGCGGGTGGCGCTGCCGTCCCCGGAGCGGGCCGCGGAGTTCGTCACCGCGGCACGGGAGCGCGTCCGCCCCGCCGGCGGGCGGCTGACCGTGCTGACCGCACCCGCCGGGGTCGCGGTGGATTTCTGGGGCGACGTGCCCGGCCTCCCCCTGATGCGCCGGGTGAAGGAACGGTTCGACCCTGAGCGCCGGCTGTCCCCCGGCCGGTTCGTGGGAGGCATCTGATGGCGCCCCGGGCCGGTGCGGCGCGGGCCGAGCTACTGGAGGACGGCACATGGACCCCCGGCTGATCAGAGACTGCGTGCACTGCGGCTTCTGCCTGCCCACCTGCCCGACTTACGTGCTGTGGGCCGAGGAGATGGACTCGCCGCGCGGGCGGATCCACCTCATGGGCCAGTACCTGGAGGGCACCCCGCTCACCGACGAGATGGCCGGCCACTTCGACGCGTGCCTGGGGTGCCTGGCCTGCGTCACCGCCTGCCCGTCCGGCGTCCGGTACGACCGGCTGATCGAGCGGACCCGGGCGGTGGTGGAGCGGGAGCACGTGCGGCGGCCGGAGGACCGGGCGATCCGGGCGCTGGTCTTCGCGCTCTTCCCCTACCGGCGCAGGCTGCGGGCGATGCGCCTGCCGATGCGGCTGAGCAAGCGGCTGCGGCCGTTCCTCGAGCGGGTGCACCCCGCGCTCGGGGCGATGGCCGAGCTCGCCCCCGGGACCGCCCGCCCGGTACGGCTCCCGCCGTTCGTCCGGGCGCGGGGCCCGGTCCGGGCACGGGTCGGGCTGCTCACCGGTTGCGTGCAGGGCGAGTTCTTCCCGCACGTCAACGCGGCCACCGCGCGGGTGCTCGCGCTCGAGGGCTGCGACGTGGTCATCCCGCCCCGGCAGGGCTGCTGCGGCGCGCTCTCCCTCCACTCCGGCCGCGAGGCGGAGGCGAAGCGGTTCGCCAAGCGGACGATCGCCGTCTTCGAACGGGCCGGGGTCGACACGGTCGTGGTCAACGCGGCCGGGTGCGGCTCGACCATGAAGGAGTACGCCGAGCTGCTCGCCGACGAGCCCGGCTGGGCGGCCCGGGCCGAGGCCCTCCGGGTGAAGGACCTCGCCGAGTTCCTCGCCGAGCTGGGGCCGGTCGCCGAGCGCCACCCGCTCGACCTGTCGGTCGCCTACCACGACGCCTGCCACCTGGCGCACGCCCAGCGGATCCGGTCGCAGCCGCGCGAGCTGCTCCGCGCGATCCCCGGGCTGCGGCTGGTGGAGATCGCGGAGGCGGAGATCTGCTGCGGCTCGGCCGGCACCTACAACCTGTTCCAGCCGGAGGCGGCCCGGGAGCTCGGCGCCCGGAAGGCCGGGCACGTGCTCGCCACCGGTGCCGACCTGCTCGTCTCCGCGAACCCGGGGTGCACCCTGCAGATCGCCGCCGCGGTCCGGCGGGCCGGCAAGGGGCCGCTCAGGGTCGCGCACACCGCCGAGGTGCTCGACGCGTCGCTCCGCGGCAGGCCGGCCGGGAGCCTCGGCCGCGCCACCGGCTGACCGGGAGCGGAGCCCCTCGGCCACCGGCTGACCGGGGAGCGCAGTTCCGGCCACTGGCCGACCGGGGCGCGGCCCGGCCACCGTGCGGCCGGCGCGGGGCGCTGCGGCCGGCGCGGGGCGCGGCGCGGCGACGGCACCCGCCGACGCCGGCCCCGGCGCGCGCACGTCACCGGCCCACGGCCGAGCGGCCCTGCCTCCCGTCCCGGCGACGCCCCCGGTCCCCGGCGGCGCCCCTGTCCGGCCGCGCGGCGGCCGCGCTCAGGAGCACTGCTGCAGCATGGTCTCCTTGTCCGCGGTGGTGACGGGCAGGTCGTACTTGAGCGCCACCTGGGCGAACCGGACCACGTACGCGCAGCGGATCTCCCGGCGCGGCGGCAGCCAGGACGCCGGGCCGGAGTCGCCCTTCCGCGAGTTCGTGGCGCCGTCGACCGGCATGAGGTTGAGCGGGTCGTTGGCGAGCTGCCGGCGCTTCTCGTCACTCCACCGGGACGCGCCCATCTGCCAGGAGTAGGAGAGCGGCACCACGTGGTCGATCTGCACCTCGGCCGCGTTCTGCTTGGTCCACTCGATGGTCTTGCCGGTGTACGGGTCGAACAGGGTCATCGAGATCACCACGCAGTCCGACCCGCTCCGGAACTGCAGCCGCTGGCCGTCCCGCTTCAGCACGTCGTTGCGGGTGTCGCATCCGTTGCGCCCGAACGGGATGCCGTCCACGGAGTCGGCCCAGGCGTACCCGAACTTCTCCCGCTCGTAGCCGGTCTTCGGTCCTCGCCCCTTGGTCCGGAGCCGCTCGATCAGAGCCCGTGCCTCGGCCCGCTCATCGGCCGAGGTGATCGCGGCCAGCCCGGGACGCGTGCCGTCCGGATTCGCCAGCGGGCTGGTGCCGGTCGCCGCCTCGGCGGCCTTCCCGCCCGCCGGGCGGCCGTCGGCGATGTCGAGGCCGTCCGCCGTTCCGCATCCGGTCAGCACGGCCAGCGCAAGGGCCGCGCTCGCGATCAGGGATCGTCTCCCGCCCAATGGCCCCCCTAGGTCTTGGTGATCTTGACCTAGGTATCTATAGCAAAGGCAAATAAGCGGGAGAAATCACCCCGGTCGTCAGGGTGTGGCCCCGCCCGGGCGCGTCGAGATCACCGGGCCGGAAGCCCGGGACGCCGGGTGGGCGGGCACAGCGGGTACGCGGGCACAGCGGGCAGCGCAACGCGCTCATGGCCTCCGGCGAGGCTCCGGCCGGGCCGGTTCCACGGGCCCACCGCTCAGGACGGGAGCCAGGACTGCCAGACGACCTTGTTCGCCTCGATCCACTTCCGCGCCGCGTCGTCGGCGGACATGTTGTTCACCGCCATGTCGTACGCGACCGCGCTCTGGTCCTCGTTGGTCCAGGTGAAGTTCTTGATGAGCTCGTAGGCCTTGCCGCCGTTCTCCGCGAACCGCGCGCTGACGATCTTGTCCAGCAGGTACGGCGGGTAGTCGCAGGCCACCCGCTCCGGATCCTTGTCACAGCCCAGGGCGTACGGCGGGAGGTTGACCTTGACGAGCTTGAGCTGCTTGAAGAGCCACTGCGGCTCGTAGAAGTACATGAGGAGCGGGCTCCGGTTCTGGGTCGCCTTCCGGGCCGCCTCGATCAGCTCGCCCTCGCCCTTGGTGTAGACGACCTTGAACGGCAGCTTGAGGTTCCTGATCAGCGCCTCGTCGTGGCTCACGAACGAGGGATCCCCGGCGAGGAGCTGCCCCAGGTTCCCGCTCTTCTCGGTCCGGAACAGCCGGTAGTGCTCGATCAGCCCCTGGTAGGTGGTGAGCTCGGGGTACCGCTGCGCCATCCACTCGGGCACGTACCAGCCGATCACCCCGCGGTTGCCGGTCGGCCCGGCGCTGACCGCCACCTTCTTCTGGTCGATGTACTCCCGCTTCAGGTCCTGGTGGCCCCAGTTCTCGATGATCACATCGACGGTGCCGTCCTCGAAGCCCTTCCAGGACTCGGCCTCCGTCCCCCGCACGTACTCGACCTTGTAGCCGAGCTCGCGCTTGAGCAGGTAGGCGACCACCGCGGCGCTGGCCTCATAGCCGATCCAGGGGTGGAGGGCGATCCGCACGGTCCGGGCGCCCTCCGGTGACGGCGTGCCGGCGCCCTCCGGTTCGCCATCCCCGCTGCAGGCGGTCAGGAGCAGCGCGGACGCGAGCACTGCGGCTAAGAGACGGACCCTCTTCATCTGACCCCAGCCTGATGTCGCACGGCCTGCGCGATCTCATGACAGGAAACGGCCGGCGCGGACGGCACGGCCACGGCCGGGCGGTGACGCCGGCGGACATCGGCAGAGTATTCCATACCGGAGCGCGGCCGGGCGCCGCTCGCGATGGAGCGCCCGGCTCATCCGGGTTCATCCGGGCACCGGGACTCGCGGGCACCGCCGCCCCGTGGGGGCGGCGCGGGGTTCCGCGTCCCGCCCACGCCGGGACCCTGCATTCCCGTGCCCGGCCGTGCCACGGGCGCGCCACGGCGGAGGAGCAGGCCGCGGCGCGGCCCGGGCGGCGGCACCGGGGGCCGGGTCACGGCACGGTGATCACCGCGCGGCTGGCCCGGGAGGCCGCGCTCCGGGCGAACCCGCGAGGCCGTGCGCCGCGACGCGAGCCTCAGAGGCCGTACTCCTTGACGATGTTCTCGTGCCGCTCGACCTCGATGCCGACCTCCCGGGCGAGGTCGAGCCAGGCGAGCGGGTGCGCCCACTGCTCGGTCACGTCGTCGAGCACGGCGTCGAGCTGCGCCGGGGTGACGTTCGGCGGGATCGCCACCCACCCGAACACCCCGGGGATCCGCTCCCCGGTCGCCGGGTTGCGGACCGTGTAGCTCTCGTCGCTGTAGACCCACATCGGCCAGCCGCGCTCGGCGAGGACCTGGTTGAACTCGGCCCACTCCTCCTCGGTGGGCCTGGCGCCGTCGAAGAACCAGCTCGTGTAGCCGCCTGGGCGCAGCATCGTGATCCCGGCGAACGGCGGGAGGAACCCCTCCCGCTCCTCCTCGCTCTCCGGGATCGGCTCCAGCGGCCGCGGGTCGAAGACGATCACGTCCCCCGCGTTGTACTCCATGCCCTTGGGCTGCGGGATGAGCAGCCGGGCGGTGGCCGGCCCGGTCCGCAGGGCGAGCACCTCCTGCCGGCCGCCGTCCGGGGTGGGGAGCACGGCCCGGATCAGGTGCCACTCCTCGTCGATCGGGCCTTCCTGCGTCTTGAACTGCATGCCGAGCTTCGTCCCGGCGGCCCGGACGGACGCCCAGTCCTCGGCCATGGTGCAGAGCACGACGATCCGCCAGAGGTCGTCCTCGGTGGCCTGCGGGGAGTCGAGGAGCGGCCGGAGGATCTCGGCGGCCTTGGCGTTGCCGCCGAGCTGCTGCACCGCCGCGGACCACAGGCGGCGGCCCTCCACGGCGTCCCCGGCGGAGACGGCGCGCTCCGCGGCGGCCGCCGCGTCCGCCCAGCGCTCGCGCGCCCGGTACAGGCGGGCACGGGTCAGGTAGGCGAGCCGTTCGGGGAGCAGGCCGGCGAGCCGCTCGACCCGATCGTCCTGACCGGCCTGGATCAGCAGCCCGGTGAGGTTGGCGACGTCCTCCTCGTCGGCCGCGGCCGGGTCGCCGTCCTCCACCACCGGCTTCCAGTACAGGTCCGCGGCCGTGGCCGGGTAGCCGAGGAAGCCCAGCGCGCTGGTGTGCCGGCGGGTGGCGGGGAGGTCGGTCCCGGAGAGCGGCCAGAGCCAGGCGCCCCAGCGCTCGGGGTCGGCGTTCTGGCCCCGGTCGGCGGCGTCGAAGTACTGGACCAGCTCGTCGCGCGGGCCCGGGGGCGCGGGTTCGGTGACCTGCTCGGCGGCGGCGCGCAGCTCGGCCACCCGCTTCTCCAGGCCGTCGCGGGCGGTGAGCTCGGGGATCGCCGCCTCGGCGTAGTCGGCGAGCAGCCGGGCCTGCCAGGCGATCTGCCGGCCGATGGCAAGGTGGCCGGCGATCAGCGCCAGCTCGAACCGTGCGCGGTGGCCGCCGGTCTGCTCGAAGTACAGCATCCACTGGCGCAGCACCCGGCCGAGCTGCCAGGTGTTGGCGATGGCGCCGCGCTCGACGAGCCGCACGACCGCGTGGGCCCAGTCCACCCACTCGCGCGGGTGCTCGCCCACCACGTCGAGGTCGGGGAGCGCGTCGTACGCCTCGGGGATCCGGTCGGCGGCGATCAGGATCTGGGTCTTGAGCAGGGCCTCCCGGCGGTCCTTCGCGACCGGGTCGTCCGGCTTGAAACCGGTCGCCGACTCGAGGACGGAGAGCGCCTGATCGGCGCGGCCGTCGGCGAGCAGCGCGCGGGCGTGGGCCGCGGCCAGCTCCCAGCTCGGCTGCCGCCCGGCGTCGCGGAGCCGCCCGAGCGCCGACTCGGCGTAGACGACCGCCTCGCCCGGCTTCCCGTCGTCGAGGAGCGCGGCGACGTATTGCGTGGCCAGGCCTGAGTAGGCCGGCGACTCCGGCCCCACCCCCTCGAGGGCCGAGTTGAGCAGCGCCAGCCGCTCGGTGGCGAACCCTGGACCGTCGGTGTTCGCCATCGCCATCGCCAGGACCTCGGCGGCGGCCGGCGCCGACGGGCAGTCACGGACGTCGTCCCGCCGGGCGAACTCGGCGAGGGCGCGGGCGTCGCCCAGCGCGATCGCGCCGTTGGCCCGGTCCCCCACCCGGCCGATCAGATGCCAGTAGCGCGCGAAGAGCTCCAGCCACGGCTTGCCGAGGGTCTTTGCCTGCTCCGCGATCGCGGGGGCGACGACGTCGAGCTGAGCGTAGCGGCCCTCCAGCGCCTGCGCGGGTACGTCGGCCAGAACGACGGCGAGCTGCGTGTTTCCGGATTCGTGCAGTTCACGCTGGGCGCCACCGACCCAGGCCCAGATGTCCACGTCCATGGGCAGCCAGTCTGCCAGGTCGGGGAGCATGACCCAAACAGCGGCCGGTGCCGCGCCGTGGCCTGTCGCGGTCACGGCCGTACGGCATGGGTCACCGCCGTACGGCAATGCCGGCGCGGCCGTGCCGTACGGGACCGGGCCGGGCCGCGGCCGCCGAGGGCCGGTCACGAGGATGACCAGGCCCGTCGCGCGGCCCCGCGGCTCACCGGCCCGGCCGGCTCACGTCACCGGGCGGAGGCGGTGCGCATGGCCTCGTCGAGCAGCCCCGCCAGCTCGTCGAGCTCCGCCGGGGTGAGCGTTTCATACGCCTGGGCGACGAGGTCGTCGGTCAGCTCCTCGGCCTTCGCCCGCCGCTCGACCTTCTCCGGCGTGGGCTCGGGGTACGGCTCGGGCCAGTTGAGGAAGCGCGCGACGTCGGCACCGGTCGACTTGCCGAAGTCGCCGGCGCCGATGATGATCGCGTCCAGCGGTTCGAGCCCGCTGGCGAGCACCGCGATCGCGTGCTTGCCGCCGCGCAGCTCGCGCACCACCTGGAGCAGGTGGGCGGCCCGGGCCGGGTCGTCCGCGGGCCGGGGCATCGCCCGCCAGCCGGCGAACAGCGGCGCGCCGCGCACGTCGGCCGCGTCCACGATCGCGCCGAGGAGCTCGGCGAGGCGGCCGGCGCCGGAGAAGCCGGCGAGCTTGCGCCGCCCCCAGTCGTGGCAGGCGGACGCGTACAGCTCGGCGGCCTCGGCGGCCGGCAGCTTCCGCCCGCCCTCCCATGACTCGCGCACGTGCTCCGCGGGGAAGAACACCACGGCGGAGAGGACGACGTCCGCGTCGACCTCGCCGAGCACGCCGCACCGGCCACGGAAGTACATCTGCCTGCCGTCGAGACCGTGGCGGTCGCAGAGCGCCTTCGCCTCCCGGGAGATCATGAAGCCTCCCCCGAGGGTCTGGATCGCGGTCTTCGTCGCCACCACCGCGCTGCGCGGGTCCATGTCCGTCCTCCTGGGCTCGGCCTGGGCACCCCACTGGCCCGGGCGATGATCCATGATCAGAACATCATTCTGCAACGCCGTCCGGCGCGCGGCGGGGGATGGTGTTCAGAGCACGGCGGGGATCTCACCGGAGGCGACGAGCACGGCCGGACCGGTGAGCCAGCTCGTGGTGGCGTCGAGCGTCACGGTGACCACGCCGCCGGGGACGCGGACGGCCCAGGTGCCGGTCTCCTCCCCCACCGCCCGGGCCGCGGCCACCGCGGTGGCGACCGCCCCGGTGCCGCAGGACCGGGTCTCCCCGGAGCCGCGCTCGTACACCCGCATGGTCACCCGGTGGTCGCCGGTCAGGTTGAACAGCTCGACGTTCACCCCGTCGGGGAAGACCGCGGCGTCGAACCGCGGCGGCCGGCTGAGGTCGAGCCCGGCCACCGGGTCCTCGATCAGGCAGGCCAGGTGCGGGTTGCCCATGCTCACCCCGAGGCCCTGGTACTCGCGCCCGTCCACCGCGGTACGGCTCTCGCCGAGCACGCGCGGCCGGCCCATGTCGACGGTCACGTCGCCCTCGGCGGCGATGCGCACCCGCCGGACCCCCGCGCGGGTGGCCACCCCGAACTCACCGGGCGCGGCGAGCCCCGCGTCGACCAGGTAGCGGGCGAAGACCCGCACGCCGTTGCCGCACATCTCCGCGAGGCTGCCGTCGGCGTTGCGGTAGTCCATGAACCACTCGGCCTCGCCCGCCTGATCGGCCACCTCGGGGCAGCGTGCGGTGGGGACCACGCGCAGGACCCCGTCACCGCCGATCCCGGTGCGCCGGTCGCAGATCGCCGCGACCGTCTCCGGGCTGAGCTCCAGCCGGCCCTCGGGATCCGGGATGATGACGAAGTCGTTCTCGGTGCCGTGGCCCTTCACGAACCGCATGTCACCCGAGTGTAGGGCCGGGCGCGGCGGCCGCCTCCCGCACGCACTCGAGCGCGCGGCCGGCAAGGTCGGGCGCGTCGAAGGGGAGCCAGATCACCCGGGGGTCGCGGCGGAACCAGGACTCCTGCCGCCGGGCGAACCGGCGGGTGGCCCGGATCGTCTCCTCCCGGGCCTGCTCCTCGCTCCACTCACCGGAGAGGTACCGCAGCACCTGCGCGTACCCGAGCGCCCGGCTCGCCGTCCTCCCCTCGGCGAGCCCTTCGGCGAGAAGGGCGCGGACCTCGTCGACCAGGCCGGCCCGCCACATCCGGTCGACCCG
This sequence comes from Thermobispora bispora DSM 43833, assembly GCF_000092645.1. NCBI lineage: Bacteria > Bacillati > Actinomycetota > Actinomycetes > Streptosporangiales > Streptosporangiaceae > Thermobispora > Thermobispora bispora. Next base: position 1,286,980 of record NC_014165.1, on the reverse strand, counting down.
CCGCTCGATCCGCTCGTCGAGCACCGGCCGGGGCACGGCGAGCCCGATCTGCACGCTGGGGTAGACCGCCCGGTACTCCGGCAGGCTCGCCGAGAACGGCCGCCCGGTCAGCTCGATCACCTCCAGGGCGCGGACGATCCGCCGGCCGTTGCTCGGCAGGATCTTCTCGGCGGCCACGGGGTCGAGGCGCTTGAGCCGGTCGTACAGCGGCGCCGGGCCGGTCTCGGCGAGCTCCCGCTCCAGCCGGGCCCGGATCTCCGGATCGGTGCCGGGGAAGTCCAGATCGTCGAGGACGGCCCGGACGTAGAGCCCGGATCCGCCGACCAGGATCGGCGCCCGGCCGCGGGCGAGCAGGTCCTCGATGATCGGCCGGGCCAGCCGCTGGTACTCGGCGACGGTCGCGGTCTTGCGCACCGGCCAGATGTCGAGGAGGTGGTGCGGCACGCCCCGCCGCTCGGCCGGGGACAGCTTCGCCGTGCCGATGTCCATGCCCCGGTAGAGCTGCATGGAGTCGGCGTTGATCACCTCACCGCCGAGCCGGAGCGCCAGCTCCACGGCGAGGTCGGACTTGCCCGCCGCGGTGGCGCCCACGATGGCGATCACAGGTAGCCGTCCCACACGTCCAGTGTGGCAGCGCCGGAGAGGTCCGGCGTCCGCTCCGGCGGTGGGCGGGCGTCCTCTCAGGCCTCCGGGTCGCCGTCCGCTCGGCGTCATGCGGTCCCCGGTCCGGCCGCTCTGGTGGGCCGGGCCGATGCGGCCGAGGCGCGCCATGCCGTCGATCACCCGCCCGATGGGATCCCCGGGGGGCTACGCCGGTGGGCCCCGCTGCGCGCCCGGACGACCCCTCCCCCGGCCCCAGGGCGCGGGCCGTGCCGAGCGGTCGATCACGCCCCCGCCCGCGGCGGCCTCCCCGGCCGGGAGATCACCGGGGCGATAGGGTGAGGAGGTGCTCATCGCAGCAGCCGTCTGCCCGCATCCCCCGCTGATCGTCCCGGAGCTCGCCGGCGCGGCCGCGCCCGAGCTCGACGACCTCCGCGCGGCGTGCGCCTCGGCGATCACGGCGCTCGCCGACGCCCGGCCCGAACTGCTCGTCGTCACCGGCGGAGCGGAGCGCACCGCCGCCTACCCCGGGGACGCGGCCGGAACCCTGAGGCCGTGGGGAGTGGACGTCCGCACCGGCACCGGCGCGCCGTGCCTGCCGCTGTCGCTCACCATCGGCCGCTGGCTGCTCGACCGGTGGCGGGCGGCCACCGGCCGCGCGCTGCCGCCGCTGCGGTTCGAGGCGGTGGCGTGCGACGCCCCCGGCCCGGAGTGCGCGGCCCTGGGGCGGCGGATCGCGCGGATGGCCGACCGGGTCGCGCTGCTCACCATGGGCGACGGATCGGCCCGGCTGACCGAGCGATCGCCGGGGTACGTCCACCCCGACGCCGTGCCGTACGACGACATGGTCGCGGACGCGCTCGCCACCGCGGACCTCGACCGGCTCGCCGGCCTCGATCCCGCACGGACGGCCGAGCTCTGGGTGGGAGGCAGGGCCGCGTTCCAGGTGCTCGCCGGCGCGGCCGAGGGCGCTCCGCCGCGGCGGAGCGAGCTGCTCTACCGGGCTGCGCCGTACGGGGTGAGCTATTTCGTGGCCCAATGGCGGTGGGACTGACCGCCCGTTCACGGTGCCGGTGACCGGCCGGTGGCGGTGCCGCCCACCGGCCGGAGGCCGTGGCGCTGACCGCCCGATGAGGGTGACACCGACCGGCCCATGGCCGGGAGGCCGACCGTCCGGTGACGGTGGCGCTGAGGCCCGCTGGCACCGACCGCTCGTTGAGGGTCATACCGGCCGACCCGATGGCCGGGAGGGCGGTGGGTGGCGACGGTGGCGCTGAGGCCCGGTGGCGCGGACGGTCAGCCGTGCGAGGCCGGCGGTTCTCCGGCCGGCCGATCCCCGGGCCGGGCGTCCCGCTCCCGCCGGCGCTTCGGCACCGGGATCCGGGCGAGATCCCGGGCGAGGATGATCTCCCCGGAGAACGCCTTGCCCGCCTCCTCGCGGAAGCGCCACTCCTCGGCGACCGGGTACCGCTCTGAGAAGTGGGTGAGCACCAGGCGGCGGACCCCGCACGCGGCGGCGAGCCGCCCGGCCTGGGCCGCGGTGAGATGCCCGTAGTGGGCGGCGAGCGAGGCCTCGGCCGACAGGAACGTGGCCTCGACGACCAGCAGGTCGACGCCGTCGGCGAGGGCGAACGCCGCGTCGCAGAGCCGGGTGTCCATCACGAAGGCGAAGCTCTGCCCCGGCCGGGGCACGCTGCACTCCTCGAGCGTCACCACCGAGCCGTCCGGGACCGTGATCGAGCCCTTCCGCTGCAGCTCGCCGATCATCGGCCCGTGGATCCCGCGCCGGGCCAGCTCGGCGGGGAGCATGGTGCGGCCGGGCGGCTCCTCGATGCGGTAGCCGTACGAGGGGATTGGGTGGGAGAGCGGCCGGGCGGTGAGGGTGAGCGGGCCCGCGGGCAGCCGGGCCTCGTCGCCGGAGACCGGCCGGGGCACGATCACCTCGGTGTCGGCGAACGCGGAGGCGTGGCGCAGCCGGCGCCAGTACTCCTCACCGGCCGCCGGGTAGGCGACCTGCACCGGGTGCGGCACGTTGTCCCGGGCGATGCGCTGGATCACCCCGGGGAGGCCGAGGCAGTGGTCGCCGTGGAAGTGGGTGACGCAGATCCAGGTGATGTCGTGCGCGCTCACGCCCGCGTGGAGCATCTGCCGCTGCGTGCCCTCGCCCGGATCGAACAGGAATCCCTCGCCGTCCCAGCGCAGCAGGTACCCGTTGTGGTTGCGCTCGCGGGTCGGCACCGCGCTCGCGGTGCCGAGGACGACGAGTTCGCGCACGGACACAGTGTGATGGTAGGCGGGGAGACGGCGCCGCTCGGGCCGCAGGCCGGAATCAGAAAACAGCCATATTTCGTGGAAATTCAGGATCCCCGGGTCGGTTCGGCGCGGCGAAATCGGGAGAACCCGCTGCCGAGACCGCGCTCACGTGGGCAGACTTGCCGATGGGAGGAACAGGAAACGGCGCGACGAAAGAATTGGGAAATTGTCGGAATTCTCGCCACGGCTTAGAAAACGACAGGGCTCGATGTTGCTCGCCGTGGCCGGGGTCACCGGCGTGGTCACCGTCGCCGGGCTGGGCATCGCGCTCGGCGCCTCCGCCCCGGAAGGGCGCCCGGCCGTGCCGCAGCCGGCCTCGGCCAGCGGCTCTCCCCCGGCCGATCGGGCGCTCGCCGTGTCCCGGATCGGAGACGCCGCCACCCGATCTCCGGATCCCACCGGCCCCGGCGCCGGGACACGCGCGAACCGCCCCGGAGCGGACCCGGCGGCCCCTCCGCCCACGCCCGGGCAGCGGGACGGAGCGGCGCACGGCACCGGAGGAAACACCGAGCGGGCCGGAGCGGCCCACGGCACCGGAGACGGCGCAGCACCCGGGGACGGAGCCCCATACGCCACCGGAGCCGGTCAAGATCAGCGAGCCGGAGCACCCCAGGGCATCGGTGGCGGCCCGGAGACCGGCCCCGAGCGCGCTCCCGGGCGCACGCCCGGCCGGGCAACGGAGGACGCCCGCGAGGAGGCGTCCGGTACGGGCGACCGGCCGGCGCCCACCCCGCGGTCCGGCGACGGCCGGGCACCGGACCGGGCGGCCCACGGCGACGGACGCCCCAGGGTGGCCTCCGGAACCGGGCGGCCGCGCGCCGACGGGCGCAACCGCACGCGGCCACGCCGTACCACGCCGCGGGTGACCGCCAAGCAGAAGCGGGCCCGGAAGAACGCGTCACAGCGGTGGACCAAGCCGCACATCGACTGGCCCACGCCGGTGGGGCCGCACCGGATCCCCAACCCGTGCGCGACCTTCGACGGCCTCCGCCGGTCCTACTGCCACCAGGTGCTCCAGCGGCTGATGAGCGGCTGACTCAGTGACCGGACGGACCAGTCCCGGGCCATCGCGCGGCTCACCGGCCGCGGACGCGCCGGCTCAGTGGCCGGACGGGCACGCCGGTGCGGAGGCCGGCGCGGGCGGCCGGCCGATCGTCGGCATGCCGAGGTTGACCACCTCGCGCCAGCGCGCGGTGCCCTGCCGCGCCTCCCAGGCGTCGCCCGCGCGGGTGCGCCGCACCGCGAGGACCTTGTCCGCCACCAGGTGGTGCGGCGCCGCGTAGGTCACCTCGGCGGTCACCATGTCGCCCGGCCGGGCGTCCACCGGGGCCACGTGCACGAGCCGGTAGTCGGCGGCCCGGCCGGAGATCCGCTGAGTCCGGTCGTCCTTGCGGCCCTCGCCCTCGGCGATCAGCACCTCGACCGTCCGCCCCACCTGGGCCTTGTTCTCCTCCCAGGAGATCTGCTCCTGGAGGGCGATGAGCCGGTCGTACCGGTCCTGCACGACCTCCTTGGGCACCTGGTTCTCCATCGCGGCGGCCGGCGTGCCGGGGCGGATCGAGTACTGGAAGGTGAACGCGTGGGCGAACCGCGCCTCGCGGACCACCTCGCAGGTGCGCTGGAAGTCCTCCTCGGTCTCCCCGGGGAAGCCCACGATGATGTCGGTGGAGATCGCGGCGTCCGGGATGGCGGCGCGGACGCGCTCGAGGATGCCGAGGAACCGCTCGGCCCGGTAGGACCGGCGCATCGCGCGGAGGATCCGGTCCGAGCCCGACTGCAGCGGCATGTGGAGGCTCGGCATCACGTTGGGCGTCTCCGCCATCGCCGCGATCACGTCGTCGGTGAACGCGGCCGGGTGCGGCGAGGTGAACCGGACCCGCTCCAGGCCCTCGATCTCCCCGCAGGCCCGCAGCAGCTTGCTGAACGCCTGCCGGTCGCCGAACTCCACCCCGTAGGTGTTGACGTTCTGCCCGAGCAGGGTGACCTCGATCACGCCCTCCGCCACGAGCGCGCGGATCTCGCTGAGGATGTCGCCGGGCCGGCGGTCCCGCTCCTTGCCGCGCAGCGACGGCACGATGCAGAACGTGCAGGTGTTGTTGCACCCGACCGAGATCGCCACCCACGCGGCGTAGACCGACTCCCGCTTGGTCGGCAGCGTGGACGGGAAGGTCTCCAGGGCCTCCTTGATCTCGACCTGGGCCTCCTGGGCCACCCTGGCCCGCTCCAGCAGCGCGGGCAGCGAGCCGATGTTGTGGGTGCCGAAGACGACGTCCACCCACGGCGCGCGGCGGATGATCTCACTCCGGTCCTTCTGCGCCAGGCAGCCGCCCACGGCGATCTGCATGCCCTTCCTGGCCATCTTGATCGGCCGGAGGTGGCCGAGGTTGCCGTAGAGCCGGTTGTCCGCGTTCTCCCGCACCGCGCAGGTGTTGAACACGATGACGTCCGCGATCTCCCCCTCGGGGGCGCGGACGTACCCGGCGGACTCCAGCAGCCCGGCGATCCGCTCGGAGTCATGGACGTTCATCTGGCACCCGTAGGTCCGCACCTCGTAGGTGCGGGGTGCGCCCTCGGTGCCCGTCGTGGTCGCAGTCATCGCAATACAAGGGTAGGCGCTCGCCCATCCCACCCCGTACCGTTCACCCTCGGCGTACGGACGATCACGCGCCGGCGGGCGGTACGGCGGCGCCCGGCAACCGGCGGGCGGGACCCCGAAGGGACGTGACCGGATCGGAAGGGCCGTGACCGGATCGGTACGCACCGGCTAGTGATTTGGAGATATGACCGCCTTTAGGTTGACAGCATGACGGACACCGAGACCGGTCCGCTTGTCAGACTCGAACGGGTCAACAAGCATTTCGGGTCGCTCCACGTGCTCAAGGACATCGACCTGAGCCTGCGGCGCGGCGAAGTGGTCGTGGTCGTCGGCCCATCGGGCAGCGGCAAGTCCACGCTGTGCCGGGTGATCAACCGGTTGGAGACGATCGACTCCGGCACGATCACGTTCGACGGGCAGGAACTGCCCGCCGAGGGCAAGGCGCTGGCCAAGGTCCGGTCCGAGATCGGGATGGTGTTCCAGTCGTTCAACCTCTTCTCCCACATGACGATCCTGGAGAACGTCACCCTCGGGCCGATCAAGGTCAAGGGGGTCTCCAGGCAGGAGGCGGAACGGCGGGGACTGGAGCTGCTCGCCCGGGTCGGCATCGCCGACCAGGCGCACAAGTACCCGGCGCAGCTCTCCGGCGGCCAGCAGCAGCGCACCGCCATCGCGCGCGCCCTCGCGATGGACCCGAAGATGATCCTTTTCGACGAGCCCACCTCCGCCCTCGACCCCGAGATGGTCCAGGAGGTGCTCGACGTGATGATCGAGCTCGCCCGGGACGGCATGACCATGCTCGTGGTCACCCACGAGATGGGGTTCGCCCGGCGCGCGGCCAACCGCGTCGTGTTCATGGCGGACGGCCAGATCGTCGAGGAGGCTCCGCCGGCGGAGTTCTTCACCAACCCGGCGACCGAGCGGGCCCGCGACTTCCTCTCAAAGATCCTCACCCATTGATGACCCCCTGGCTCAGAAAGCGAAAGGTGACGCGAATGCGACTCGCAGCCACCCTGGTCACGCTCGCGGCGCTGGCCACCAGCCTCACCGCGTGCGGCCAGTCGAAAGCCGACTCCATCGTCGACAAGGCGAAGAACGAGAAGAAGCTCACCATCGGTATCAAGATCGACCAGCCCGGCCTGGGGCTGAGGAAGCCCGACGGCACCTACGCCGGTTTCGACGTCGACGTGGCGCGCTACATCGCCAAGGAGCTCGGCGTCCCCGAGAGCGGCATCACGTTCAAGGAGGCCCAGTCGGCCAACCGCGAGCCGTTCATCCAGCAGGGCCAGGTGGACATGGTCATCGCCACCTACTCGATCACGGACGAGCGCAAGGAGAAGGTCTCGTTCGCCGGGCCGTACCTCGTCACCGGGCAGGACATCCTCATCCGGGCCGACGACGACAGCATCACGGACGTGCAGTCGCTGAAGGACAAGAAGGTCTGCGGCGCGCAGGGCTCCATCTCGCCGAAGCGGCTCGCGGACATGTTCGGGCCGGAGTGGGAGGCGAAGAACCTCACCCAGCAGCAGGGGTACGGCGCCTGCCTGCCGCTGCTGGAGAACAAGCAGGTCGACGCCATCTCCACCGACGCCACCATCCTCGCCGGGTTCGCCGCCCAGTTCCCGGGCAAGTTCAAGCTGGTCGGCAAGCCCTTCTCCACCGAGAAGTACGGCATCGGCCTGAAGAAGGACGACAAGGCGGGCCGGGACGCGATCAACAACGCCCTGGAGAAGATGTTCCAGGACGGGAGCTGGCGGAAGTTCATCGACGACAACTTCGGCGAGTTCGGCAAGTACTTCCCCACCCCGCCGCAGCTGGAGCGGTACTGACGGCCGGGAGGAGATCGCGTGGAGGCCGTCGTCGAAGAGCTTCCCGTGATCCTGCAGGCGTTCGGGCTCACGGTGAGGCTCGCGGCACTCAGTGCGCTCATCTCGCTGGTCTGGGGCACGGTGCTCGCCACCATGCGGGTGAGCCCGTTGCCGGTGCTGCGGTGGGCGGGCGCGCTGTACGTCAACGTGCTGCGCAACACCCCGCTGACGCTCGTCATCGTCTTCTGCGGCCTCGGCCTCGGCACGGTAATGGACGTCCGGTTCTCGGCCGATGACCTCTCGGTGAACAGCTTCTGGCTGTCCACGCTCGGGCTGTCCGCGTACACCGCGGCCTTCGTGTGCGAGGTGATCAGGTCGGGGATCAACACGGTCCCGCTGGGGCAGGCCGAGGCCGCGCGGTCGCTCGGGCTCACCTTCCCGCAGACGCTGCGGCTGGTGATCCTGCCCCAGGCGATGCGCGCGGTCGTCGCACCGCTGGGCACCCTGCTCAACGCCCTCATCAAGAACACGACGGTCGCCGCGGCCATCGGCGTCGCCGAGGCGGCGTTGCGGATGAAGAACCTCTTCGACGCGCACGGGGACGCGGTGATCCCGCTCTTCCTCGGGTTCGCGGCCGGGTTCGTCATCCTCACCCTCCCCCTCAACCTGGCCTTCGGCTGGCTGGCCGGGCGATTGGCGGTGGTGAGATGAGCCGGGCGACGGTCCTCTACGACGTCCCCGGGCCGAAGGCCCGGCTGCGCAACAACGTCCTCACCTTCGCCTTCGGGGTGCTGTTCCTCTTCGTCGCGTACTTCATCTGGCTGAAGTTCGACGAGAAGGGGCAGTGGGAGCCCGACCTCTGGCGGCCGTTCCTCCAGGCGGACACCTGGACCGAGCTGATCCTTCCCGGGCTGTGGAACACCCTGGCCGCGGCCCTGGTCGCCGCGGTGCTCGCGCTCGCGTTCGGCACCGTGTTCGGCATCGCCCGGCTGTCCGACCACTGGTGGATCCGGATCCCGGCCGGGGCCATCGCGGAGTTCTTCCGCGCGGTCCCGGTGCTCATGATGATCTTCTTCGCCCAGTACGGCGGGAGCCTGCTGGGGCTGGTCGTCAGCGAGTTCGCGGCGGTGGTGTTCGGGCTCACCGTCTACAACGGCTCGGTGCTGGCGGAGATCGTGCGGGCGGGGATCCGGGCGGTGCCGCGCGGGGAGTCCGAGGCGGGCTACGCGATGGGGCTGCGGAAGAACCAGGTCATGCGGCTGATCCTGCTGCCGCAGGCGATCACCTCGATGATGCCGGCGATCGTCAGCCAGCTCGTCGTGCTGCTCAAGGACACCGCGCTCGGGTTCATCGTGGCCTATGCGGACCTGCTCAACGCCGGGGCCCGGGTCGTGCCGGCGAACTACTTCAACCTGATCCCCTCGGTGATCGTGATCGCGGTGATCTACATCGCGATCAACGTGGCGCTCGGCTACCTGGCGACCTGGCTCGAACGGCGGAGCCGGCGCAGCACCCGGACCGCGGCCAAGCCGGTCACCACCGTGGTTCAAGGCGAGGCGGCGATGACCGGGTGAAAACTTTGCCGTGTCGCTGCACCCCGCGCGGCCGCACCGCCCCGATAGTGATCGCGTGTGGCGTGTCGTTGTCGTCGTGCTGGGCGTGGCGGCCGCGCTCCTGACCGGATGCGGGGACAGCGGCAGGCTCGTCGTCGCGGTTCGCCTGGGCCAGCCCGGCCTGGTGAACCAGCGGCCGGACGGAGGTCTCACCGGATTCGACATCGCGGTCGTCCGCTATGTCGCGCGTGAGCTGGGCTACCGCGACGATCAGATCGTCTTCACCGGCGACGCGGCCCAGGCCGATCTCGTCCTGGGCACCATGGGCCCGGCGTTCCCCGGGGGCGAGACCCGGTACGTCGCCGGGCCCTACCTGGTGACCACCACGAACATCCTGGTGCGCGCGAACGACCTCGCCATCCGCGGGGTGCGTGATCTCGCCGGCCGGTGCGTGTGCGCGACCGGCTCCTCCGCCCGGCCGCTGGTCGCCCGGTTCGGCGAGGCCTGGAAGCACGCGTTCCTCGCCGAGGCGAACGTGCCGGCCGCGTGCGCGCCGCTCCTCGCCGACGGCAGGTGCGACGCGATCGTCGCCGACGCCCCGGTGCTCGCCGGGCTGGCGGTGCAGTACCCGGGCCGGTTCCGGTTCAGCGGCCGGCCGCTGGCCACCATCGAGTACGGCATCGGCACGTCGTCGGCGGCGCTGCGCGACCGGGTGACCGAGGCGCTGCGCCACATGTTCGAGGACGGGAGCTGGAAGCGGGCGGTCATCGAGCATCTCGGGGTGCTCGCAACCCGTTACACCGCTCCGCCAGAGCTCCCCGCCACCGCACGGTAGCCGGGGCGGCGGGCGTGTTCCGGAGAAGGGGTCGGTCCCGGTGCCTGGGTGGACTCGGCTTGTGATCGAAGTAGCGGACGACCGGCGGCCGGGTCAGCCGGGCGTACTCCGGTGAAGAGGTCGGTCCGGATGGCCGGAATGGGCCCGTCTGTGATCGAAGTGGCGGACGAGTGGCCGCCGGGTCAGCGGGCGTACTCCGTGGCCCGGGACTCGCGGACCACGGTGACCCTGATCTGGCCGGGGTAGGTGAGCTCCTCCTCGATCTGCTTCGCCACGTCCCTGGCGATCACCTGGGCCTGGATGTCGTCCACCTCGTCGGGCCGGACCATCACCCGGATCTCCCGGCCGGCCTGCATGGCGAACACCTTCTCCACGCCCGCGTGCGCCTGGGCGATCTCCTCCAGGCGCTGCAGCCGCTTGATGTACGCCTCCAGTGACTCGCGCCGCGCACCGGGACGGCTGCCGCTGATCGCGTCGGCCGCCTGGGTGAGGACCGCCTCGACCGTCCGCACCTCCACCTCGTTGTGGTGCGCCTCGATCGCGTGCACCACGTCCTCGTGCTCGCCGTACCGCCGGGCGATCTCCGCCCCGATCAGCGCGTGGCTGCCCTCGACCTCGTGGGTGAGCGCCTTGCCGATGTCGTGGAGCAGGGCGCACCGCTTCACCAGATCGCGGTCGAGCCCCAGCTCGTCGGCCATGATCCCGGCGATGTGCGCGGTCTCGATCAGGTGCTTGAGCACGTTCTGCCCGTAGGAGGTGCGGTAGCGGAGCTGGCCGAGCAGCAGGACCAGCTCGGGGTGCATGTCGGTGATGCCCACCTCGACCAGCGCGTCCTCGCCCGCGCGGACGCACAGGTCCCGCACCTCCACCTTGCTCTGCTCGTAGGCCTCCTCGATGCGGTGGGGGTGGATGCGGCCGTCCTGGATGAGCTTCTCGAGCGTGAGCCGGGCCGTCTCACGCCGCACCGGATCGAAACAGGAGAGCAGCACCGCCTCGGGCGTGTCATCGATGATCAGATTGACGCCGGTGATGGACTCGAAGGCCCGGATGTTGCGGCCCTCCCGCCCGATGATCCTGCCCTTCATCTCGTCGCTCGGCAGGTGGACCACGCTCACCACCGACTCCGCCGTCTGCTCGGCGGCGATCCGCTGGACCGCGAGCGTGACGATCTTGCGGGCCCGCTTCTCGCCCTCGCGGCGGGCCTCCGCCTCGATCTCCCGGACGATCAGCGCCGCCTCGCGCTTCGCCTGGTTCTCGATCTGCTTGATGAGCTCGGCTTTGGCCTGCTCGGCGGTGAGCCCGGCCACCCGCTCCAGGATCTCCCGGCGCTCCTCGGCCATGCGCTCGAGCTCCTGGCGGCGGTCGGCCAGCTCGGTCTCGGTCTCGGCGAGCTGGCGCGCCCGCTCGGCCTGCCGCCGCGCCTCCTCGTCGAGCCGCCGTTCCCGCTCCAGCAGGCGGCTCTCCCGGCGTTCCAAGTCGGCGCGGATCTGCCGGAGCTCGGACTTCAGCAGCCGCGCCTCCTCCTCCACCTCCTTGCGCATCAGGGCGGCGCTCTCGGCGAGGGCCTCCGACTTCTTCAGGATCTCCCCGGCGTCCCGCTCCGCCTTGCTGCGGATCTCCGCGGCCTCACGCCTGGCCCGCTCGAGCTCTTCGTTGATCTCGGCCCGGACCCGTTCCATGACCTGCGACCGGGGCGGTGGGGTGATGCTTCCGAGGCGGCGGAAGAACATGATGAGCGAGACGATCAGCAGGAGCGCGAGCAAGAGCGTCACAGCCAGCAGGACGATCTCAACCATCCGCGCTCACCCCTCTCGCCTCGGCACAGTCCACGCAAGGGGTTACACGCGCAGCACGGCAGCGCCCGGTGAATGTCACCAGGCCGCATATGTCGCAACCCCTGGGCACCCGGCCGGACGCCCGGTGGGGATCACAGGCCCATCGGTGGCTATATGGCGTTCACCATGGCGGAATCCGCGCTGTGCGGAGTAACTCCTCACTGCGGTCGAGATTAAGCGTCGAACAGGTAACGGGCAAGCAAAGATTGCCAAGGATATCCCAGAAGGACGTCACGGATCGCCCGAAGGCCCCAGGTCGTCCGCCTCGATGCCCTCGGCCTCCAGCGCCTCCCGGACGAGCTGGAACGCCAAACCGGCGGGGTACCCCTTGCGGGCGAGCATCCCCACGGCCCGGCGCGCCCGGACCCGCGGGTCGGCGCCCCGGGTGGCGGCGAGCTTCCGCGCCACCAGCTCCCGCGCGGTCGCGATCTCCCGCTCCGGGTCGAGCCGGTCGATCGCGCGCCGCACGGTCTCCTCGGCCACTCCGCGATGCCGCAGCTCGTGGGCGAGCGCCCGCCGGGCCAGCCCGCGGCCGAGGTGCCGCGAGCTCACCCAGGCGTCGGCGAACGCCTCGTCGTCGATGAGCCCGGTCTCGGCGAACCGGTCGAGCACCGCCCGCGCCGTCTCCTCGGGCACGCCCCGCCTGCGCAAAGCGTCGGCCAGCTGCGCCCGGGTCCGCGGGGCCCGCGCGAGCAGCCGCAGGCAGATCGCCTTCGCCTCCGCCTCCGGGTCGGTGTCGGCGCCCGCTCCCCCGGGGCCGGCCTGCTCGGCGCCGGGGGCGGCCCACCGCCGTCCCGGCCGGCCGCTCCGGCCGCTTCCGCGGCGCGCGCTCCGCGCCGCGGAGCCCCGTCCGCGGTCACCCCGGGTCAGCGCCCGGCCGTGCCCGTCTACGCCGGGCTCCTCCTGCCAGACGCCGGGCTCCGCCTGCCCGGGATCGGCCGCGTCGTCCGGGCCGTGAGCCGGGCCGGCCGGGTCGGCTCCGTCCAGGCCGGGCATCACCCGGTCACCTCCCGCCGGCGCGCTCAGACGTCACCGGGCCGGGGGCACCGCGGCCTTGGCACCGCGCCCGGTCACCGGGGTCGCGGAGGCGGAGGAGGCCGCCGCGCCGGAGGCACCGGAGGAGGTGTCGAGGCGCGGGCCGATGCCGAGCTTCTCCTTGATCTTCTTCTCGATCTCGTCGGCGATGTCCGGGTTGTTCCTGAGGAAGTTCCGGGCGTTCTCCTTGCCCTGGCCGAGCTGCTCGCCCTCGTAGGTGTACCAGGCGCCGGCCTTCCGCACGATCCCCTGCTCGACCCCCATGTCGAGGAGGCCGCCCTCGCGGGAGATGCCCACCCCGTAGAGGATGTCGAAGTCGGCCTGGCGGAACGGCGGGGCGAGCTTGTTCTTGACCACCTTCACCCGGGTGCGGTTGCCGATGGGCTCGGTGCCGTCCTTGAGCGTCTCGATCCGCCGGACGTCCAGCCGGATCGACGCGTAGAACTTCAGCGCCTTGCCACCGGTGGTGGTCTCCGGGTTGCCGAACATCACGCCGATCTTCTCGCGGAGCTGGTTGATGAAGATTGCGGTGGTCCGGGTGTGGCTGAGGGCGCCGGCGACCTTGCGCAGGGCCTGGGACATCAGGCGCGCCTGGAGGCCGACGTGGCTGTCCCCCATCTCCCCTTCGATCTCCGCCTTCGGCACCAGCGCCGCCACCGAGTCGATGACGATGATGTCGATCGCCCCGGAGCGGATCAGCATGTCGGCGATCTCGAGGGCCTGCTCCCCGGTGTCCGGCTGGGAGACGAGCAGCGCGTCGACGTCGACGCCGAGCTTCCTGGCGTACTCCGGATCGAGCGCGTGCTCGGCGTCGATGAACGCGGCGATGCCCCCGGCCTTCTGCGCGTTGGCGACCGCGTGCAGCGCGACGGTCGTCTTACCCGAGGACTCCGGGCCGAAGACCTCCACGATCCGGCCGCGGGGGAAGCCGCCGATGCCGAGGGCGACGTCGAGGGCGATGGAACCTGTCGGGATGACCTCGATCGGAGCGCGCGCCTCGTCGCCGAGGCGCATGACGGAGCCCTTGCCGAACTGCCGCTCGATCTGCGCGAGGGCGGTCTCAAGGGCCTTCTCGCGATCGCTGAGTGCCATTGGTCCCCCTGGGAGGGTCGTCGTCTGCTCGGTCACCGGAACGCTACGGGGCGCCGCCGACATTTTCCCGGGCTTCCCCGAATCACGGGCCGCCGGAATGCGGCCGGGGCGCCGCGGCCAGCGACCACTCAACTATAGCCGAACTATTGTTCGATCACCCGCCGGACGGCGTGATCCCGGGACGCCCGGCGGAGGCTCCCGCCGGGAGGACGTGGCCCGCCACCAGGCCGGGCCACGCACCGGACGCCGGGTTCTGGCACAGTGGCGCGCGCACGGGCCCTCAGCGAGCTAGTTCACTGCCACTCCATCCGCGTGCGACAGTGGCGCGCACGCACGGGCCCGCACCGTACGGCCGCGCCCGGGTGGGCTCCGCCGTACCGATCGGGCGAGGCCGGCGGCCCTGCGCGCTCGGGCACGCCGACCGCCGCTCAGGCCGGCCAGGAGCCCCGGCGACCGGGGCCCTGCGCGCCCGGACACGCCCGGCCGTACCGCCGGGCGATCGGACACGCCCCGCCGTACCAAGGAACGGTCAGGCGACCCGGCCGGCCCGCCGGGGCGACCGCAGCCCTGCGGCAACGGCCGCCGATCGCCGCGCGTGGCCGCCGGCATGGGACCGGGCCAGCGGAGACGTTACATTCTCCTGCCCTTACCTCGCCTTGGTTGTCGCCGAGATGGCCGGCCGCGATCCTGGGACAAGGCCCTGACACACGGCGATGTCCTCCTCGAAGGCGGCAACGTGACGAGCAGCAGCGCGTACGGCGAGCAGCGTCGCGCTCTCCTGGACGCGCTCGCCCGTCAGCTCCCGGAGCGGGGACTGTCCTGCCGCATCGTCGGCGAAGGCGAGCCCGTGCTGTGGGTCTGGCATCCGGAGACCAGGAAGCAGACCATGGTCCTCGCCTCGCCCGCCCCGGACGGCTGGGTCTACCTGTGGTCGCCGAAGGGCCAGGAGCGCGCGGGCGACCCCGCGCACACCGCCGATCTCCTCAAGGAGCTGCTCGCCGCCCCGGAGTGACGGCCCGTCCCTCGGACGGGGGACGATCCGCTCGCGCGGCCGGCCGCGCCGGTGCCGCGCCCGGCCCGATGACCGCGCGGCCGACCGGCGCCCGCTCAGCCGATGACCTCGCGCAGCTTGACCCTCGCCCCGGTGCGGATCACGGCCCGCTCGTAGACACGGGCGCCGGCGAGCAGGACGCCCACCGTGGCCGCCGCCATGAGCACCGCCGACAGGGCGATCTCCCAGATCGGCACGTCGCCCGTTGTCATGCGCACCGGCATCACCATCGACGAGAACGGCGGGATCAGCGACAAGACCCGGGCGAAGGCGCCGCCGGGCTGGAAGGCGGCCGCGTACGCCACCAGGTAGGTGAGCGACATCAGCATGGTCAGCGGCGCGATGACGCTGTTGAGCTCCTCCTGGCGGGAGACGAGCGAGCCGGTGGCGGCCGCGAGCGTGGCGAAGAAGAGGTAGCCCAGCACGAACCAGCCGATCGCGCCGGCCACCACGCCGCCGATCCCCGGCGGGAGCTCGGTGCCCATGGCGAAGGCGGCGCCCAGCCCGGCCACGACGATCACGCCGAGGTTGATCAGGCCGAGCACCCCGAGCCCGATGATCTTCCCACCGAGCAGCTCCCAGGGGCGCAGCGAGGTGAGCAGGATCTCCACGATCCGGCTGCCCTTCTCCTCCACCACGCCCATCGCCACGTACATCGCGGTGTAGATGAGCAGGAAGAACAGCACGATCACCAGGAGCGCGGCCACCCCGGTGCGCATCCCGGTGTGCTCCGCGTCCTCCCCCACGGACTCCACGCGCAACGGCGTGATCGTGATCCCGGCGGCCGCGATCTTGGCCTCACGGTGCGCGCTCTGCAGGATGAGGCCGAGCCGTTCGTTGAGCTCACCGTGGGCGAGCACCTTCTCGTCGTTGATCAGCGCCGCGTCGATCTCCCCGGCGAGCACGGCGGCGCGGGCGGCGGCCTCGTCCGGGTACGGCCGGAACGCGACGCCCTCCACCGCGGCGGGGACGGGGCCGACCACCCCGACGTCGTACGTCTGGTCGCCGATCATCCTGGGGACGGCCGCCGCGGCCACCACCATCAGTGCGCTCAGCACCAGGCCGATCACGTAGCTCTTCGTCCTGATCCGGGTGACGATCTCCCGCCGTGCCACCAGCGCGATCCGGCTCATGACCTCTCCTCACCTCGCGGCCGGTCCCCGGACCGGCCGGCCCAGCCCTGCCCGCCGCCGCTCACGCCACCACCTCGCGGAACAGCTCGGCGAGCGTCGGCTCCTGCCATCCGAAGTGCTCGACCCGCCCGGCCTGGAGCGCGGCGCGGAGGATCGCCTGGCCGTCGCCGTCCTCGGCGATCAGCACCTGCCGGTCGCCCGCCTCGGTGACCTGCCCGGGGAGCCCGTCGGCCCAGCCGGGCCGGGCGCCGCTGACCACGACCTTCAGCCGCTTGCGGCCCTCCCGCGCCTTGAGCTCGGCGAC
The DNA here is from genome assembly GCF_000092645.1 of Thermobispora bispora DSM 43833. NCBI lineage: Bacteria > Bacillati > Actinomycetota > Actinomycetes > Streptosporangiales > Streptosporangiaceae > Thermobispora > Thermobispora bispora. The sequence goes on along the minus strand of NC_014165.1, from coordinate 1,270,825 downwards.
CGTCCCCGAGGCGATCATGCGCCCGGCGGAGATGATGCCGACCGAGTCGGAGAGCCGTTCGACCAGGTCGAGCTGGTGGCTGGAGAAGATGACCGGGACCCCGGAGGCGGCCTGTTCCTTCAGCACGCCGGCGAGGGTGTCGACGGCGAGCGGGTCGAGGCCGGAGAACGGCTCGTCGAGGATGAGCACGGCCGGGCGGTGGACGAGCGCGACGGCGAGCTGTACCCGCTGCTGGTTGCCGAGGGAGAGCGCCTCGATCGCGTCGTTGCGGCGCTCGGCGAGGCCGAGCCGTTCGATCAGCTCGGCCGTGGCGCGGCGCGCCGCCTTGGCGCCGAGCCCGTGGAGCCGGCCGAAGTACTCGATCTGCTCGGCGACCCGCATCTTCTGGTACAGCCCGCGTTCCTCCGGCATGTAGCCGAAGGTCCGGCGGTCGTCGGGGGTCAGGGGGCGGCCCTGGTACCGCACCTCGCCGGAGTCGGGCTCGAGCACGCCCATGATGATCCGCATGGTCGTCGTCTTGCCCGCTCCGTTGGCGCCGACGAATCCGAAGATCTCGCCGGGCCGGAGGGTGAAGCTCACTCCGTCGAGCGCCGTCTTCTCCTTGAAGCGCTTGCGCAGGTCGTCGATTTCAAGCACAGGCCGCCTCGATCACGCGTCGCTGATGCAGGGTCAAGCGTGATTCAAGCAGATGCCTGCGCCGACAAAGTATGAAAAATCCCACCCGGCGCATCCCGGCGACGGCGTTTCGGATGCACCGCCACGCGGATCAGCGGAGTTTCGGATCCACGTCCTCGATCTCACAGACGGCCTGCCAGACCTCCTTGGCCGAGAAGCCGTCCGCGAGGGCCTGTTCGACGGTCCGGCCGCCGAGCCGGGCGATGACGAAGTCCTTCGCCCACGACTCGGCGTACGTCTCACCGAAGTGGCGGCGCATCCGGTCCCAGAAGTCCGACAGACGCATGACCTCACCCTATGGCCGGGCGGGCCGTGCCCGCCATCCGGGCCCGGCGCCTCCGTCCCCCGGGCCTCATAGCCGGACGGTTCTGTCGGGCGGCGTGGGCATTATGGGCTGGTGAGCGTGCTCGACTGCTTCAGCGCGGTGACCAGGGAGTGGTTCACCACCGCCTTCGTCACGCCCACCGCGGCGCAGGAGGGCGCCTGGTCGTCGATCGCACGGGGAGAGAACACGCTGGTGGTCGCGCCCACCGGTTCGGGGAAGACCCTCGCCGCGTTCCTGTGGGCGATCGACCGGCTCGCCGCGGAGCGGATGCGGGACGGCGGGGATCCACCCCCCGAGGGGCGGCCGGCCGCACCGCGCACCTGCCGGGTGGTGTACGTCTCCCCGCTGAAGGCGCTCGCCGTGGACGTCGAGCGGAACCTGCGCGCTCCCCTCGCCGGCATCCGGCAGACCGCGCTGCGGCTGGGCCTGCCGGCGCCGGACATCTCGGTGGCGATCCGCTCGGGGGACACCACCGCGGAGGACCGGCGCAGGTTCGCCGCCCGGCCGGCCGACATCCTGATCACCACGCCCGAGTCGCTCTACCTCATCCTCACCTCGCGGGCGCGCGAGGCGCTGCGCGGTGTGGAGACCGTGATCGTAGACGAGGTCCACGCGATCGCGGCCACCAAACGCGGCGCGCACCTGGCGCTCACCTTGGAACGGCTCGACGCCCTGTTGCCGGCCCCCGCGCAGCGCATCGGGCTGTCCGCGACGGTACGGCCGGTCGGCGAGGTGGCCGCGTTCCTCGGCGGGGCCCGCCCGGCGGTGGTGGTGCAGCCGCCGGCGGAGAAGTCGATCGAGCTCGACGTGGTGGTCCCGGTCGAGGACATGACCGAGCTCGCTCCCCCGGCCCCGGGCGCGGACGGCGTGCCGCCCGAGCACCGGCGGAGCATCTGGCCGCACGTGGAGCGGCACCTGCTCGACCTCATCGAGGCCCACCGGTCGACGATCGTGTTCGCCAACTCGCGGCGGCTCTCGGAGCGGCTGTGCACCCGGCTGAACGAGCTCGCCGAGGAGCGGCGGGCCGGGGACGGCGGACCGCTGGGCACCGAGACGGACGGCCCGGGGGCGGACGGGCTCGCCGCGGATCCGGCGCGGAACGGCCGGCCGCGCGGGGCGGGCGGCGCTCCCGGCGGGGCGCCCGCCGAGATCATGGCGCAGGCCGGGGTGGCCGCGGGCGCGCCGCGGGAGGTCGCCCGGGCCCACCACGGGTCGGTCTCCAAGGAGGAGCGGTCCCAGATCGAGGAGGCGCTGAAGGCGGGCCGCCTCCCGGCCGTGGTCGCCACCTCCAGCCTCGAGCTCGGCATCGACATGGGCGCGGTCGACCTGGTGGCCTGCGTCGAGGCCCCGCCCAGCGTGGCGAGCTGCGTGCAGCGGATCGGCCGGGCCGGCCACCGGGTGGGCGCGGTCTCCCGTGGCGTGATCTTCCCCAAGTACCGGGGGGATCTCATCCAGACCGCGGTGGTGGCCGAGCGGGTCCGGGCCGGCCTGATCGAGGAGATCCGCTACCCGCGCAACCCGCTCGACGTGCTCGCCCAGCAGATCGTCGCGATGACCGCGCTCGACGAGTGGAAGGTCGACGAGCTCGAGGCGGTGATCCGCCGGGCGGCGCCGTACGCCACGCTGCCGCGGACCGCGCTCGAGGCGGTGCTCGACATGCTCGCCGGCCGCTACCCGAGCGAGGAGTTCGCCGAGCTGCGGCCGCGCATCGTCTGGGACCGGGTGACCGGGACCGTGCGCGCCCGCCCCGGCGCCCAGCGGCTCGCCGTCACCAGCGGCGGCACCATCCCCGACCGCGGGCTGTTCGGCGTGTACCTCGCCGGGGAGAAGGGGTCGCGGGTCGGCGAGCTCGACGAGGAGATGGTGTACGAGTCGCGGCCCGGCGACGTGTTCGTCCTCGGCGCCACCTCCTGGCGGATCGAGGAGATCACGGCCGACCGGGTGCTCGTCTCCCCCGCCCCGGGCCAGCCGGGCAAGCTGCCGTTCTGGCACGGCGACGCGCCGGGCCGGCCGGCCGAGCTCGGCCGCGCCATCGGCGCCTTCCTCCGGGAGCTGTCCGGCGCGGAGCCGCGGGCGGCCCGCGAGCGGCTCCGGGCGGCCGGGCTGGACGAGTACGCCGCCCGCAACCTGCTCGCCTACCTGGCCGAGCAGCGGGAGGCCACCGGGTACGTGCCCGACGACCGCACGATCGTGGTGGAGCGCTTCCGCGACGAGCTGGGCGACTGGCGCGTGGTGATCCACTCCCCGTACGGCACGCGGATCCACGCGCCGTGGGCGCTCGCGATCGGCCGTCGCCTGCGCGAGCGGTACGGGATCGACGCCCAGGCGATCCACGCCGACGACGGCATCGTGCTGCGCATCCCGGACACCACCGACGACCCCCTCACCGACCTCGCCCTCTTCGACCCGGACGAGATCGAGCGGATCGTCACCGAGGAGCTCGGCGGGTCGGCGCTGTTCGCCGCGCGGTTCCGCGAGTGCGCCGGGCGGGCCCTGCTGCTCCCCCGCCGCCTGCCGGGCCGGCGGACCCCGCTGTGGCAGCAGCGCCAGCGCGCCGCGCACCTGCTCGCCACGGCGAGCAGGTACCCGAGCTTCCCCGTGGTCTTGGAGACCGTGCGCGAGTGCCTCCAGGACGTGTTCGACATGCCCGGCCTAGTGGCGCTGCTGCGGGACGTGGCGGCCCGGCGGGTGCGGATCGTCGAGGTGGAGACCGCCCAGGCCTCCCCGTTCGCCGCGTCGCTGCTGCTGCGGTACGTGGGCGCGTTCATGTACGAGGGCGACGCGCCGCTCGCCGAGCGCCGGGCGCAGGCCCTCGCGCTCGACAGCGCGCTCCTCGCCGAGCTGCTCGGCCAGGCCGACCTGCGCGAGCTGCTCGACCCCGAGGTGGTGGCGGAGACCGAGCGGGAGCTGGCCCGGCTGGACCGGCCGCTCCGGGATGCCGAGGACCTCGCCGACCTGCTCCGCTCGCACGGCCCGCTGCTCGCCGAGGACGTCGCGGTCCGGGGCGGCGACCCCGGCTGGCTCGCCGAGCTGGAACGGCAGCGCCGGGCGATCCGGGTGCGCGTGGCCGGCCGGGAGCAGTGGGCGGCGGCCGAGGACGCCTGGCGGCTGCGCGACGCCCTCGGGGTGCCGCTCCCCCCGGGCGTGCCCCGGGAGTTCCTGGAGCCGCCGGATCACGGCGGGCCGGACACGCCCGCCGCCCGGCCGGACCCGCTGGGCGATCTCGTGGCGCGGCACGCCCGGACCCGCGGCCCGTTCTCCGCCGGCACCGCGGCCGCCCGGTTCGGCGTCGGGGTCGCCGTGATCGAGGACGCGCTGCGCCGCCTCGCTGCGGCGGGGCGGGTGGTCTCCGGGGAGTTCCGCCCGGGCGGCCGGGGCGCCGAGTGGTGCGACGCGGGCGTGCTGCGCATGCTCCGCCGCCGGTCGCTCGCCCGGCTCCGCAAGGAGGTCGAACCGGTCCAGCCCGAGGTCCTCGCCGCCTTCCTCCCCGCCTGGCACGGCATCGCGCCGGTCCCCGGGGACGGTGCCGAGGCGGGCCGGCCCGCGATCGGGGCCACCGGGACCGGCCCGGCATACCGGCCGGGCGGCTCCTGGCGCGACCGGGCCATGGACGCCCTCGTCGACGCGATCGAGCGGCTGCAGGGCGCGGCGGTCCCCGCGTCCGCGCTGGAGACCCTGATCCTGCCGGCCCGGGTCCCCGGCTACTCACCGGACCTGCTCGACGAGCTCACCGCCTCCGGCGAGGTGATCTGGGCCGGTCAGGGGTCCCTGCCCGGGGGTGACGGCTGGGTCGCGCTCTACTTCGCGGACACCGCCCCGCTGCTGCTCCCCCGGCCGCTGGAGATCACCATGACCCCGCTGCACGAGCGGATCATCGAGGTCCTGAGCGGCGGTGGGGCGCTGTTCTTCCGCGAGCTGTCCGACCGGGTCGGCGCGGCGATGCTCCGGGACCTCGCGGATCCCGGGACGGCGGCATCGGCCGGGAGCCCGGGCGCCGCACCGCCCGGAGGGGCATCGTCCGCGCAGGCACCGCCCGGGCGGACCTCGCCGGCGGCGCGGGCCGGCGCCGGACACCCCGGGGCCGTGCCCGACGACGCGGCGCTCGCCGCCGCGCTGTGGGACCTGGTCTGGGCGGGCCGGGTGACCGGGGACACCCTCGCCCCGCTCCGCGCGGTGCTCGGCACCGGGCGGCCCGCCCACCGGCCCCGTACGGCGCGGCGCCGCAGGCCGATGCTCCCCACCCGGAGCGGGCCGCCGACGGTGAGCGGCCGGTGGTGGCTGGTGCCCGCCCCGGCCGAGGACGAGACGCGGCGGGCCCAGGCCCAGGCCGAGGCGCTGCTCAACCGGCACGGCGTGCTCACCCGCGGCGGCATCACGGCCGAGCGGCCGCCCGGGGGGTTCTCCGCGATCTACCAGGTCCTGCGGGCCTACGAGGAGAGCGGGCGGTGCCGCCGGGGGTACTTCGTCGAGGGTCTCGGCGCGGCCCAGTTCGCCCTGCCCGGGGCGGTCGACCGGATGCGCGCGATGGTCCACCGGCCGGACGCGTCCGCCTCCGCGCACCCCGTGGCGGGCCCCTCCGAGTGGCCCGTGACGGGCGCGCCGCCGTCCGCGGCGCCGGGCACCGGGCCGGCCCGGACGGCCCCGCAGGCGGTCGTCCTCGCCGCCGCCGACCCGGCCAACCCGTACGGCGCGGCCCTGCCCTGGCCGGAGGGGCCGGCGGACGCGGCCCATCGGCCGGGGCGGAAGGCGGGTGCGCTCGTGGTGCTGGTGGACGGCAGGCTCGCCCTCTACCTCGAGCGCGGCGGGAAGAGCCTGCTGTCCTTCGGCTCGGAGGACGATCTGGCGCCCGCGGCGCGCGCGCTCGCCGCCACCGTGCGGATGGGCGCCCTGGAGAAGCTCACCGTGGAGCGGGCGAACGGGGCGCCGATCACCGCATCACCGATCGCCGCCGTCCTGGAGGAGGCCGGGTTCCACCCGACCCCGCGGGGCCTGCGCATCCGCGCGTGAGCCGTCCCGGCTCCGCCCCGGCCACGGGGCGCCGGGATCGGCCGGTCGCCGGCCGGGGACGCGGCGCGCCGTACCGCTGACGCGTGCCGTACCGGGTGACGCGCGGGGCACGCATCGCCGCGAGACCGCAGATGGGACCCCCAAGGGCCGGGGCTAGGATCTCCAGAGGCGACGCATGCGGCAAGGAAGTCGATGAGCATCCTGCACACCCTGGACCGCGGGCTCCGGGCACTCGACATCATCTCGCAGAGCCCGTCGGGGATCTCCGTGGCCGATCTGGCCAAGCGGCTGGAGACCCACCGGGCCATCTGCTACCGCATCGTGGCGACGCTGGAGGCCCACTCCCTGGTCACCCGGACCGGCGACGGCCGCATCCGGCTCGGGGTGGGAGTCGCGTTGCTCGCCTCGCGCTTCGAGCCCCAGTTCATGCACAGCGCCCGCCCGGTGATCCAGGACCTCGCCGAGCGCACCCGGGCGACCGCGTTCATCGCCGCGGCCGAGGGCGACACCTGCGTCGTGATCATGGTGGCCGAGCCCAAGGACGCCGTGCTGAGCGTGGGCTATCGGGTGGGCAGCAGGCACCCGCTCAACAAGGGCGCGTCCGGGATCGCGATCCTCGCCATGCGCCCGGAGCGCCCCGGCGACCCCGAGCTGGTCCGGCAGGCGCGCCGGGACGGGTTCAGCCTGACGAGGAACCAGCTCCAGCACGGCGCGGTCGGTGTGGCCGCGGGCATCCGCGTGCCGACCGGCGCGATCGAGCGCAGCGTCGGGGTGGTCTCCACCGAAGGGCTCGACACGGAGCTGGCCGCCGCCGCCGTCACAGAGGCGGCACGCCACCTCGGACGGCTGATCAACGGCTGAGGCCGCCCGCCTTGGCCGCGCCGGCCCGCGGCCGGCTCGGAGCCGGTCGAGGGCTGATCGACGGCTGAGGCCCTCCTCCCCCGCACCCGCTCACGGCACGTCCGGCCGCGCCCTTTCTCCCATTACGGAACGTTCCAGGCAAATCACCCGCAGAACACCCTTGATTTGACCTGTGACGCACCTTACTCTGCTGGCACGTTACTCATATCGCACATAAGTGTTCGATATGAGTAAAACCGCAGGTCACCGGCCTTGCGAAGGGAGACGCGATGGGCTCAGAGCCGGTTGCCGCCATCCGCGGGTCAGGGGATGCCGCTCCCGCGGCCACGGGATGCCCGTTCCACCCCGGAGTCGATCCGAGCGGCCGCCCGATCTCGGCGAACGCGGCCGCGTTCGACCCGTTCCACGAGACCTTCCAGGAGGACCCCGCGGGCTCGCTCCGGTGGTCGCGGGACGGAGAGCCGGTGTTCTACAGCCCGCGGCTCGGCTACTGGGTGGTCACCCGGTACGAGGACGTCAAGGCGGTCTTCCGCGACAACATCACCTTCTCGCCGTCCATCGCGCTGGAGAAGGTCACCCCGGTCTGCGACGAGGCCACCGCCGTGCTGGAGCGGTACGGCTACGCGATGAGGCGCACCCTCGTCAACGAGGACGAACCCGTCCACATGCGGCGCCGGCGCGCGCTCATGGAGCCGTTCACCCCCGCCCAGCTCGCCCACCATGAGCCGCTGGTGCGGCGCCTCGTCCGCGAGCACGTCGACCGGATCATCGACACGGGCAAGGCCGACCTGGTCGAGGAGATGCTCTACGACGTCCCGCTCACGGTCGCGCTGCACTTCCTCGGCGTGCCCGAGGACGACATGGCCATGCTGCGCAAGTACTCGGTCGCGCACGTGGTGAACACGTGGGGCCGCCCGACGCAGGAAGAGCAGGTGGCCGTGGCGGAGTCGGTGGGCCGGTTCTGGCGGTTCGCCGGCGAGGTCCTGGACCGGATGCGCCAGGACCCCTCGGGGCCCGGCTGGATGCCGTACGCGATCCGGCTACAGCCGCAGATGCCGGACGTGATCACCGACTCGTACCTGCATTCGATCATGATGGCCGGGATCGTGGCCGCGCACGAGACCACGGCCAACGCCGCGGCGAACGCGATCCGGCTGCTGCTGGAGAACCGCCCGGTGTGGGAGGAGATCTGCGCCGACCAGCGCCTCATCCCCAACGCGGTCGAGGAGTGCCTGCGCCACTCGGGCTCGGTCAAGGCCTGGCGGCGCATCGCCACCACCGACACCAAGATCGGCGACGTGGAGATCCCCAAAGGGGCGAAGCTTCTCATCGTCACCTCATCGGCCAACCACGACGAGCGGCGGTTCGACGGCCCCGACGAGGTCGACGTCCGCCGGGAGAACGCCGGCGATCACCTGACCTTCGGCTACGGCGCCCACCAGTGCATGGGCAAGAACCTCGCCCGGATGGAGCTCCAGATCATCCTGCAGGAGCTCACCACCCGGCTGCCGCACATGGAGCTGGTCCCGGGCCAGAGGTTCAGCTACCTGCCCAACATCTCGTTCCGCGGCCCGGAGCACCTGTGGGTGCAGTGGGATCCGGCGCGCAACCCCGAGCGCACGAACCCGGAGATCTTACGCCGCCGGCTTCCGGTGCAGATCGGCTCCGCCCGGCGCCCGCTCCCCCGGTCGGTGACCGTGCTCGCGATCGAGCCCGAGGCCGAGGGGATCGTGCGGATCACGCTCGCCGACGCGCACGGCAAGCCGTTGCCGGCATGGTCCCCCGGCGCCCACGTGGATCTCGAGCTGGGCGGGCTCACCCGGCAGTACAGCCTCTGCGGCGACCCCGATGACCGGTCCACGTACCAGATCGCGGTGCTCAAGGACCCGGACAGCCGCGGCGGATCCCGGTACGTGCACGAACGGCTCGCCGTCGGTGACGTGCTGCTGATGCGCGGCCCGCGGAACAACTTCCCGCTCGACCCAGGCGCGCGGCGGTACGTCTTCATCGCCGGCGGCATCGGGATCACCCCGATCATCACCATGGCCGATCGCGCCCGCCGCCGGGGAGCCGACTACCACATCCACTACTGCGGCCGGTCGGCCGCGGCCATGGCCTTCCTCGGTCGGCTGCGGCGCGACCACGGCGACCGGCTCACCCTCTACCGCTCGGCCGAGGGGACGCGGCTCGACATCGCCCGGCTGCTCGCCGAGCCGCAGGAGGGCACGCAGATCTACGTGTGCGGCCCCCAGCGGATGCTCGACGCGGTGGCCGAGGCGACCCGGCACTGGCCGGACGACGCGGTCCGGGTGGAGAGCTTCGTCTCCGCGCTCGACCGGTTCGACCCGGCGAAGAACCACGCCTTCGACGTCCGGCTGGCCGACTCGGGCCGGGTGATCCGGGTTCCGGCCGACCAGACCGTGCTCGGCGCGCTCCGCGCCGCCGGGATCGACGTGCTGAGCGACTGCGAAGAGGGCCTGTGCGGCACGTGCGAGGTCCCGGTCGCGGAGGGCGAGGTCGACCACCGCGACATGGTGCTCACCAAGGCCGAGCGGGCGCAGCACTCCTCGATGATGACCTGCTGCTCGCGCGCCCGCGGCGGCAGCATCACCCTGCGCCTCTGATCTGGGTACGGCCGGCCGTCGCCGGCGGCCGGCCGGAAACGATCATCCCCCACCGCGCATTCCCGAATCCCACACCACCATCCCCCCTCACCACCTGTTGCGCTTTCGACAACACCCCCCGCCTCTGCTCTCGCTGCCGCCATACATCCCTGGCGACATCGCGGCCTCGGTTTCGGGGCGAAGAGGCACAGCCACGATCGAAAGGACAGACCATGACGCCCAAGGTCGCCCACGGCCAGGCCGAAATCGGTCAACGCAGCGCCACCCCCGGCTTCAAGCGGGTGCTCACCGGCAGCATGATCGGTGCCGTCTTGGAGTGGTACGACTTCGCGGTCTACGGGGTGCTCGCCGCGACCGTTCTCGGACCGCTCTTCTTCCCCGGGGACGACGGGTTCACCAAGCTCCTGCTCGCCCTCGCCACCCAGGGGATCGGCTTCGTCGCCCGCCCGCTCGGCGGGATCGTCTTCGGCCACCTCGGTGACAGGTTCGGGCGCAAGCCCATGCTGGTCGTCACCTTCCTGCTCATCGGCGGCGCCACCACGGCGATCGGCCTGCTCCCGACCTATCACGACATCGGGATCGCCGCGACCTTCCTGCTCGTCATCCTGCGCCTGCTGCAGGGCTTCGGCCTCGGCGGGGAGTTCGGCGCCGCCGTGCTGCTGGTGAGCGAGTACGGCGAGCCGCGCCGCCGTGGGTTCTGGGCGTCCTGGCCGCAGGCGGGCGCGCCGGCCGGCACGGTGCTCGCCGCCGCGGTGATCACGGTGCTCGGGCTGACCGTCCCGGCGGGGAGCTTCGAGACCTGGGGCTGGCGGATCGCCTTCCTGCTCGCGGCGCCCCTGCTCGCCATCGGCTTCTGGATCCGCCGTGGCGTGGAGGAGTCGCCGGTGTTCCAGCGCGCGCAGGAGAACGCCAAGGCGGCCCGGGCGGCCGCGGAGGCGGAGACGCACGGCCGGTCCAGCATCGTCCTCGCCCTCTCCCGGCCCCGTCAGGTGGTCCGCGGGCTCGGCATGCGGCTCGGCGAGAACATCGCCTTCTACATCTACACCGTCTTCGTCATCGCCTACGCCACGACCTTCTTCGGATTCGACCGCGGCGATGTGACGCTCGCGGTCACCTTCGGCTCCCTGTTCCAGTTCATCGGCATGATCGGCGGCGGCGCGTGGTCCGACCGGGTCGGCCGCAAGACCGCCATGCTGGTGGCGAGCGGCGTGCTGATCATCTGGGCGCCCACGTTCTTCTGGCTGGTGCACTTCGAGAGCGTCCCGCTGCTGTGGATCGGCGTCTGCGTCGGCGCGTTCTTCCACGGCGCGCTGGCCGGGCCGGAGGCCGCCTGGATCAGCGAGCTCTTCCCGACCCGGTACCGCTACGCGGGTGCCTCCCTGGTCTTCCAGGGCTCGTCGATCATCGCGGGCGCCCCGGCCCCGTTCATCGCGGTGTGGCTGATCAACGGCTTCGGGGTCGGCATGGTCATCGCCTACCTGGTGGTCACCATGGCGATCACGTTCATCGCGGTGGTCACCGGGCCGGAGACCAGAGGGCTCGACCTCGACCGGGTGGCATGACCCGGTGACGCGGAGGCCCACCGTGGCCGCGTGCCACGGTGGGCCTCGTCGTTTCGGGCCGATCCCGGGGCGGGATCGGAGGCGGGCATGCCCGGCAGGACATCCGCGGGCCATGCCTCCATGCCGGGGTCCATGGCCGAGGCCGCCCGCCCGCCGGGTCGGCGTCCAGGGCCGAGGCCGGTCCCCCGCCGGGTCGATGTCCACATCCAGGCCCGGTCTCCTCCGCCGGCCGTGCCGCTCGATCAGGGATCCGCGCCGATCCGGGCCGAAAGCCGGCCGGCCATGCCGCCGGCCACGGCACCGGGGCCATGCCCGCATGGTGTTCGGCCGGCCCGCCCGATGCGGCCGGGACGGGCACCGGCCGGGCCGTACCGAGGGCGAGCCGTACGGGTCAGGAGGCGGGGCACCGGGCCGGGAGGATGCGCCCTCGCACCTCGCCGAAGCCGATCCGGCCGCCGCCGGCGCCGGGCGCGGTCGCGGAGATCACCACCTCGTCGCCGTCCTCCAGGAAGGTGCGCGGCTCGCCGTTCACCTCGATCGGCTCCTTGCCGCCCCAGGTCAGCTCGATGAACGAGCCGCGCTGGTCCGGGCCGGGGCCGGAGATCGTGCCGGAGGCGAAGAGGTCGCCGGTGCGGGTCGACGCGCCGTTGACCGTCATGTGCGCGAGCATCTGCGCGGGCGACCAGTACATCTCCCGGTACGGCGGGCGGCTGACCACCTGGCCGTTCCAGGCCACGGTGAGCTCGATGTCCAGCCCCCACGGCGCGCTCTCCCGCAGGTACGGCAGCGGCACCGGGTCCTGGGGCGGCGTGCTCACCCGGGCGGCCTCGAGCGCGAGCAGGGGCACCACCCATGGGGAGATCGAGGTGGCGAAGCTCTTGCCGAGGAACGGCCCCAGCGGCACGTACTCCCAGGACTGGATGTCCCGGGCCGACCAGTCGTTGACGAGCACCACGCCGAAGACCCGCTCGGCGAACTCCTCGCAGGGCACCGGCTCGCCGAGGGCGGAGCCGGTGCCGATGACGAACCCGAGCTCGGCCTCGATGTCCAGGCGGCGGCTCGGGCCGAAGGCGGGGGCCGGATCGCCGGGGGCCTTCCGCTGCCCGCACGGGCGGACGATGTCGGTGCCGGAGACCACCACGGTCCCGGCGCGGCCGTGGTAGCCGACCGGGAGGTGCTTCCAGTTCGGCATCAGCGGCGGGGAGCCGGGGCGGAACAGCCGGCCGAGGTTGGCGGCGTGGTGCTCGGAGGCGTAGAAGTCGACGTAGTCGCCGACCTCGAACGGCAGGTGGAGCCGCACCCCGCCCACCGGGTGCACCGCGTCGTCGGGGAGGTCGCCGCGGACCAGCTCGGCGATCCGCTCGCGCACCTCGGCCCAGCGCCGATGGCCCTGGGCCATGAACGCGTTGAGCGACGGCCGGGCGAACACCTCGTCCCCGAGCGCCCGGGCGAGGTCGACGACGGCGTCGCCCACCCGGACGCCGACCCGCGGCGGGGTGCCCGGGGTGGAGAACACGCCGTACGGCAGGTTGTCGAGCCCGAACGGCGATCCCTCGGGGATGTCGATCCTGGTCATGCGGTCCCTTCCTGTGTGGGCGACATCTCCGGCGGCAGCAGGCCGAGGCGGACGAGGTCGGTGAGCGGTTCGGCGATGCTGCAGGTGCCGAAGGACACGAACGCCTCCCGTACGGCACGGGCCCGCTCGTCGCCGAGGCCGGCCACGCGGGCGGCGATCGCGGCGCCGTCCCGCTCGGCGAGCACCCGGGCCAGCTCGTCCTCGCCGGCGCCGCGGAGCGCGGCGTCGGTGGCGAGCAGGAGGTTGAGGAACCCGTGCTGCTCGAACCCGGTGCGGGGGTCGGTGTTCCGCACCGCGTGGTGGAGGCCGGCGGTGGCCTTGAACGGCACGCCCGCGTCGACCGCCGCCTTCACCGCCCGGGCGAGCTCCGCCTCCCCGGGGTACAGCTCGGCCCGGACTCCGCCGGTGCGGAACTTCGCCCGGTACCGGGTGGCGGCGAGCGCCGCGATGATCCCGGGCCGGCGCTCGTCCCGTGGCACCTCCACGTAGACGTGCACGCCCTCCCCGAAGCCGGCCCGGTCCAGCTCGGCGAGCAGCCGATCCGCGCCCATCCCGTCGGGGACCGCGACCTCCACGGCGCGCAGGTCCACCGGCAGGGCGGCCGCGGCGGCGAGCGCGGCCGCGGCCGCGGCCGGGCCGCCGGGGACGGTCACCGTGAGGGGCAGACGGGGACCGTCCCCGGCGGGCAGCAGCCCGGCCAGCTCATCCAGGGCGTCCGCGGCGACCACGAGCGGGCCGACGAGCCCGGCGTACGGCGCGGACTCGTGCCGCCGGTGCGCGGGTACCGCCTCCGCGAGCGGGGCCAGCCCGGGCGGGAACATGGCCGCGTCGTCGAGGAGCGCCCGCGCGAACTCCGGGACCCCGGCCGGCGCGGTCACTTCCCCTGCCTCTGCGCGGCCCAGCTGAACTGGTAGCCGTCGACGTCGCAGGCGAGCGCGGCCTCGCCGAGCTCGAGCGGGCGGAAGGTGTCGACCATGACGGCGTACTCCTCGAAGAACTCCACGCCGATGCTCCGCTCGTACCCGCCGGGCTGCGGGCCGTGGGTGTGGCCGGCGGGGTGGAGCGAGACCGAGCCCTGGCCGATCCCGGAGCCCTTCCGCGCCTCGTAGTTCCCGCCGCAGTAGAACATCACCTCGTCGGAGTCGACGTTCGAGTGGTAGTACGGCACCGGGATGGCCTGCGGGTGGTAGTCGACCTTGCGGGGCACGAAGTTGCACACGACGAAGTTGTGCCCCTCGAAGACCTGGTGCACCGGCGGCGGCTGGTGGACGCGCCCGGTGATCGGCTCGAAGTCGAAGATGCTGAAGGTGTAGGGGTACAGGCAGCCGTCCCAGCCGACGACGTCGAACGGGTGGCGCTCGAAGACGAACCTGGTGCCGGCGATGCCGCCCGGGCCGCGGTGCTTGACCAGGACCTCGACGTCGGTGCCGTCGACGCAGAGCACCTCCTCGGGCCCGTGCAGGTCCCGCTCGCAGTACGGCGCGTGCTCGAGGAACTGGCCGTACCGGGAAAGGTAGCGCTTCGGCGGCGCGACGTGGCCGGAGGCCTCGATGATGTAGGCGCGGAGCGGCTCGCCGCCCTGGGGCAGCCAGCGGTGGATGGTGGAGGCCGGCATGACCACGTAGTCGCCGGTCTTGGCGCGGAGCGGGCCGAACACGGTCTCGACGACGGCCTCACCGGACTCGATGTAGACGAGCTCGTCGCCGGTCGCGTTGCGGTACAGCGGTGACTCCTTGCCCGCCGCCACGTAGAAGATGCGCACGTCCGCGTTGCCGAGGATCATCCGGCGCCCGGTCACCACGTCGGCGTCCCGCCAGGAGTCGCCCGGGAAGAGGGCGTGGAGCCGCAGGTGCCGGGGGCGCAGCGGGTGGTTCGGCGTGGTGGTGTGGTCCGGCGGCTCCCACGGCTCGAAGCCGACGATCGCCGAGGGCAGGTGCCGGTGGTAGAGGAGCGAGGAGTCGGAGGAGAAGCCCTCCTCGCCCATGAGCTCCTCGTAGTAGAGCCGCCCGGTCTCATCCCGGTGCTGCGTGTGGCGCTTCGGCGGGACGTCGCCCACCCGGCGGTAGTACGCCATGGCTCGCCTCCAGCGTGGCTGCGGTGGTTACGGTGGGCAACATAGTAAATGTGTTAACTAGTTTTGGGTAGGGGCGGGCCGCAAAAGGCCGCCAAGACCCGGAAACGGGGACGCCGGCGCGGCGCTCAGTGGCGCCCGCGGACGTCGAACTGGTCCCGGTTGGTGATCAGCTTGTTGAGCAGCATGATGAGGATGCGCTGCTCGGTCTCGGTGAGCACGCTGGTCCACTCGTGCTCCCGCTCGTTCTGCGCCCGGAACACCTCGACCATGGTCTCGTGCCCCTTCTCGGTGAGCGAGAGCCGTACGGACCGGCCGTCGTGCTCGTCCGGGGTGCGGGCGAGCAGGCCGTCGGCGATCAGGCGTTTGCTGAGGTTGGAGACTGCCGCGCGGCTCATCCCGGTGAGCGTCGCCGCGCGCTTGGGCTCGAGCGGGCCGGCGAGCCAGGTGACGAAGAGCAGGCGGAACCCGGACCACGACAGCCCGCGCGGCCGGTGCACCGCGGCCTCCAGGTCGTAGGTGACGACGTCGGAGGCGCGGTTGAGGGTGAGCAGCACCTCGGTGGCGAGCCGGTGGGGGAAGCCGTACTCGGTGGCGAGCCGGCGGTTGGCGAGCTCGATGAAGGACCAGAAGTCGGGCTCACCCGCGCGTGACGTGGCGCCCTGCTCCAGATCGTTGCCGGCCATGCCCCTCACCTTAAAGACCCCATGGCCCGGTCACCGCACCGGCTGGTTAGTAAATGCTTGAACTACCATCCCGCGCGCTCCACGCGGCGCTCCGGTGCCCGTGAAGTACGGCGGGCGCGCCCGGCGGCGGCCGTACCGCGGGGTCCCGGGCGCGGGCGGCCGGGCCCGCCGGCGCGGGCGGCACCACCGCGCCGGCGGGCGGGCGGATCCCCGGTTCACCGGTGGGACCCGCTCTCATCACGATACGCTAACAAGGGTTTCTCTTAAGAAAGTTTCTTGTTAGTTTGCCGTTCACCCCGGGCGCTCAGGCCTCGGGGCGCCGTGATCGCCGACCGGAAGGAACGCGCGCCGGAACCGGGCGTGGGACACCGGTTCCCCGGCCGCGCGTTCCGACGCGAGGCCGGGAAGGGAGAGACCCGCAGATGAGAATCCTGAAGATCGCGGCCGCGACCACCGCGACCGCCGCCCTGGCCCTGGGACTCGCCGCATGCGGATCCGACGACTCCGCCAGGACGGCGCCGTCCGCGGACGCGTCGGCGGCCACCGGCCAGAAGTTCGCCGGCCAGACCCTGACCGTATGGCGTCTCGGTGCCCCCACCGACGTCTCCAACAAGTACATGGACGACCTCAACGCGGCCTTCAAGCAGAAGACCGGCGCGGACGTCAAGGTCCAGTGGATCCCCTGGCCCGACGCCCAGAAGAAGTGGACGGCCGCGCTCGCCGGCGGTGAGGGCCCGGACGTGACCGAGATCGGCAACGACCAGGTCGCCGCCTGGGTGGCGCTGGAGGCGCTCGCCGACATCACCGACGTGGTCAAGAACGACCCCGAGCTCCAGCAGATCCCGCAGAACCTGTGGAGCTACGAGACCATCAACGGCCGGATCCACGCGGTCCCCTGGGGCGGCGGCACCCGGGCGGTGCTCTACCGCAAGGACTGGTTCGAGGAGCTCGGCATCGAGGTGCCGAAGACCTGGGACGAGCTCGTCGCCGCGGCGAAGAAGATCGTGGAGGCGAAGGGCAAGGACGTCGACGGCTTCGCCTTCAACGGCGGCTCCGACGCGAACATGTCCCTCTCCCCGTTCGTCTGGTCGGCCGGCGGCGACTTCGCGGTCTTCGAGAACGGCCGCTGGGTCGGCAAGCTCACCGAGCCGGGCTTCAAGGAGGGCTTCCAGTTCTACACGGACCTCGTCGCCAAGCACGGGGTCTCCGGCAAGGGCCGGCTCACCCAGAACTCCGTCGAGATCGCCCAGCGGTTCGCCGCCGGCAAGGTCGGCATGTACATCACCGGCGGCTGGGACATCGCCGCGATCAAGGAGCAGAGCAAGGGCAAGATCGACGAGTCGAAGATGGCCTTCTTCTCCGTCCCGTCCAAGGACGGCAGCGGCCCCGCCCCGGCCTTCCAGGGCGGCAACGACATCGCGATCTGGAAGGACACCAAGAACTTCGAGCTCGCCGCCGAGTACCTCAAGCTCGCCGCGGGCAAGGAGTTCGGGGTGCGGTACGCCAAGGAGGGCGGCCTGCTCCCGCTCTACCCCGAGGCGCTCGATGAGCTCGGCGCCGACCCCGCGCAGAAGCCGTTCACCGAGACCTTCAAGGTGGCCCGCGGCTTCCCGGCCAGCCCGAACTGGGCCGAGGCCAACGACACCAAGGCGGTCCTGCAGAACGCGGCCCGCGCGGTGATCGAGGGCAAGAAGAGCATCGACCAGGCGCTGGCCGACGCCAACGCCGAGCTCGAGGCGATCCTCAACCAGTAAGGGTCATGGCGCGCACGTCGACGATCACCCGGGGCGGAGCCGGCACCTCCGCCCCGGCGCCCCGGGCGCCACGCGGCTCCGGCCTGCCCCACTGGGTGGTGCCGTACGCCCTGCTGGCCCCGGGGCTGCTGGTCATCGCCGCCCTGCTGCTCTACCCGCTCGGCCGGATGGTGGTGATGTCCTTCCACCAGGTCGGGCTGCGGCAGATCAGGGCCGAGAACCCGGCGCCGGCCGAGTTCGTGGGCCTGGAGAACTACCAGCGGGTCCTGGAGTCCCCGCTGTTCTGGTCCTCGCTGCGGAACACCGTGGTCTTCGCGCTCATCACGGTGGCGCTCACCCTGGTGCTCGGCACGCTCGTCGGCCTGCTGCTCCACCGGCTCGGCCCGAAGATGTCGACCTTCGTGGTGGTCGGCATCATGGCCGCCTGGGCGACGCCACCGACCACGCAGGCCGTGGTGTGGAAGTGGATGTTCGACCCGGACTCCGGGGTGGTGAACTGGGCCCTCAACCTGCTCCCCGACGGTCTCTCCGGCCTGCTCTTCGGCCGCGCCGACTGGACCGGTTACCCGTGGTTCAACGACACGGTGACGCTGTACTTCGTGCTGATCGTCACGGTGGTGTGGGCGTCGTTCCCGTTCATCGCCGTGTCGGTGCTCGCCGGGCTGAAGAGCATCCCCGGTGAGCTGTACGAGGCGGCCGTGGTCGACGGCGCCGGCGGGGTGACCACGTTCCGGAAGATCACCTTCCCGATGCTCAAGCCGATCTTCGCCGTGCTCACCGTGCTCTCGATCATCTGGGACTTCAAGGTGTTCACACAGCTCTACCTGCTGGCCGGCGGCACGGTGAACCGGGAGGCGTTCAACCTGTCGCTGTGGAGCTACGCCGAGGCGTTCAGCAACCCGCCCAAGATGGGCCTCGGCGCGGCCATCGCCGTCGTGCTGACCGCCATCCTGCTCGTGGTCACCTGCGTGTACGTCCGGCAGATCGTGACCACGGAGGACGTCCGATGAGCCCGCTCCTCCGCCAGAAGATCGGCCGGGCCGCGCTCAACGCCGCCGGCATCGCGGTCTTCCTCTTCGCCGTCTTCCCCGTCTACTGGATGGTCGCGACGGCGTTCAAGCCGAACGACCAGATCTTCACCACGGAGTTCATCCCCTTCCCCGACCCGCCGTCGCTCGACCACGTCTCGCGCGTGTTCGTCAAGGGGGTGGCGGGGCACTCGGTCTGGCGGTACCTGCTCAACAGCGCGATCGTCGCCCTCGCCACCGTGGTGGTGGGGGCGGTCTTCGCGCTGCTCGCCGCCACGGCGGTGGCCCGGTTCCGGTTCCGGTTCCGCACCACGTTCCTGATCCTGCTGCTGATCGTCCAGATGGTCCCGGCCGAGGCCCTGCTCATCCCGCTGTTCACCACGATCAACCGGCTGGGGCTCTACGACCGGCTGCTCGGCCTGGTCGTGGTGAACGTCGGGCTGACCCTGCCGTTCTCCATCTGGATGCTCCGCACCTTCGTCGCCGCGGTGCCGAAGGAGCTGGAGGAGGCGGCCTGGATCGACGGCGCGGGCCGGGCGACCGCGTTCTGGCGGGTGCTGTTCCCGCTCGTCGCCCCCGGCCTGGTGGCGACGAGCATCTTCTCGTTCATCACCACCTGGAACGAGTTCGTCTACGCGCTGACCCTCATCAACGACCAGGGCAAGTACACGATGCCGGTCGCCCTGGGCTTCTTCGTCGGGCAGCGCTCGACCGACTGGGGCGGCATCATGGCCGCCTCCACGCTGATGACCATCCCGGTCCTCGTCTTCTTCCTCCTGATCCAGCGCCGCATGGTCTCCGGCCTGGTCGCGGGCGCCGTCAAGGGATAGACGCCGGCGGCCGCCCGCCCGGCGGTACGGCGGCGCCGCACCCCGGCGCGGCCGTACCGCGCCCACCGCCGGAGCAGCACACCCACCGAGACAAGGAGCCGATTCAGCATGTCCGCATCCCGCGATCCCGGGTACGGCGTCGCCGATCCGTCCGTGCGCGACCAAGGGCTGCACCGCCTGGCGGCGGGGACGCTGCTCGTCGCCTTCCAGGGCACGACCGCCCCCGAGTGGGTCCTGCGCGGTCTGGAGGCCGGCCTCGGCGGCGTGACGCTCTTCGGCTTCAACGTGCGCGACCCCGGGCAGGTCGCCGCCCTGACGGCGAGCCTCAACGCGGCCGGCCACCCGATCATCTCCCTCGACGAGGAGGGGGGCGACGTCACCCGGCTCGCCTACCACACGGGCAGCCCGTACCCGGGCAACGCGGCGCTGGGCGCGGTCGACGACGTGGAGCTGACCGAACAGGTCTACCGGGCCATCGCCGCCGAGCTCGCCGCCTGCGGGGTGAACCTCGACATGGGCCCGGTCGCCGACATCAACACCGCCGACGACAACCCGGTCATCGGCACCCGGTCGTTCGGCTCGTCCGCCGACCTGGTCGCCCGGCACACGGTCGCCGCGGTCCGCGGCCTGCAGTCGCTCGGGGTGGCGGCCTGCGTGAAGCACTTCCCCGGCCACGGCGCCACCTCCCAGGACTCCCACCTGGAGATCCCGGTGGTGCGGGCCTCCCGGGAGCTGCTCTGGGAGCGCGAGCTCGTCCCGTTCCGCGCGGCCATCGAGGCCGGCGCGAAGTCGATCATGACCGCGCACGTGGCGATCCCCGAGCTCACCGGCGACCTGCCGGCCACGCTGAGCCGCGCGACGCTCACCACCCTGCTCCGCGAGGAGCTCGGCTTCGACGGCGTGGTGATCTCCGACGCGCTCGACATGCACGCGGTGAGCAAGAGCGTCGGCCTGGTCGAGGGCGCGATCCGCTCCCTCGCGGCCGGGGCCGACCTGCTCTGCCTCGGCCCGCTGCCCACGCCGGAGGACATCCGGGAGATGCTCGCCGGGATCCGGAACGCGGTCGCCGAGGGCCGGCTCCCGCTCTCCCGCCTGGAGGAGGCGAACGAGCGGGTCGCCCGGCTGCGCGAGTGGCTCGCGGCCCCGCACGAGCGCGCCGCCGGGAGCGATGGGATCGGGCTGGCCGCGGCCCGGCGCGCGGTCTCGCTCACCGGTACGGCACCGCCCCTGGTGGATCCGTTCGTGGTGGAGCTCGACACCCCGCCGAGCATCGCGGTCGGCGAGGTGCCCTGGGGGCTCGCGCCCTGGCTGCCCGAGGCCGAGGTCGCCCGGGTGAAGCCCGCGGAGGCCGACGCCCGAGCCCTGCTGGACCGGGCGGCCGGGCGCTCCCTGATCATCGTGGTGAAGGACGCCCACCGGCACGCGCACAGCAGGGAGCTGATCTCGGCGCTGCTCGCCGAGCGGCCGGACGCGGTCATCGTCGAGATGGGGCTGCCGATCTGGCGGCCGCCCGCCGCCGCCTACATCGCGACGTACGGCGCGGCCCGGGCGAACGCCCAGGCCGCGGTCGAGCTGCTGCGGGGCTGACCCCGCGGGCGGCGCCCGGCGCGCGGCCGGCGCCGGGCGCCGCCTCTCAGGCGTAAGCCCGGCACCCTCTTAGGCGTAAGCCCGGCACCGCCCTCAGGGCGAGACCCGGGCGCCGTCGCTGAGAACGAGAGGCGGGCGCCGCCCCTCAGTACGAGACCGGGCGCGGTCTTTCACAACGAAAGCCGAGCAGCACCTCTCAGAGCAAGAACGCGCGCGGCCTCTCAGCACCAGAGCCGAGCGGCGCCTCTCACAGCGAGAAGATCTCTTCCCGGGCCTGCTCGAGCGCGGCGAGCACCGCGCCGCGGAGCACCGGGTTGCCCTCGACCGTGCTGGTGACCACCCGCGGCCGGATGGGGCAGATGCGCGCCACCGCCTCCTCCACCCGGGTGGTGAGGCTCGTCCCGCCGGCGAGCCCCACCTCACCGGAGAGCACCACCAGCCCGGGGTCGAGCACGACGCACACCGAGGCCACGCCGAGCGCGAGCCGTGAGGCGATCTCGTCGAGCAGCCGCTCACCCCGCTCCCCCGCGGCGACCGCGGCGGTCACGCACTCGGCGGCGGTCGCCCCGGTGAAGCCGTGCTCGTGGGCGAGCTCGGTCACCGCCTCGGCGCTGACGAGCGACTGGAAGCCGCCGGCGAGCGACGGCAGCCGGCCCGGGGTGGCCTTGATGTCCTCGGCGAGCGGGACGCCGGGCACGGGGAGGTAGCCGATCTCCCCGGCGTAGCCCGACGTGCCGCGGTGCAGCCGGCCGCCGAGGACGATGGCGAGGCCGATGCCGCGGCCGATCCACAGGAGCACGAAGTCGTCCACGTCCCGGGCGGCGCCGGTGGCGCGCTCGGCGAGGGCGACGAGGTTGACGTCGTTCTCGATGGTGACGTCCCGGCGCAGGTCCTTGGCGAGGGACTGCTGCACGCCCTCGTGCCAGTGCGGGAGGTCGAAGGAGAACCGGACGTCCCCGGTTCCCGGGTCCACCACTCCCGGGGCGCCGACCACGATGCCGCGCAGCCGGCTCATCGCGACCTTCGCGGACCGGCAGGCCTTCGCGATCGCCTTGTGCACGAGCCGGACCGGGTCCTCCTCCTCATCGGGGGTGATGGTCACCTCGGCGGCCAGGTCGCCGTTGACGTCGGCGATCGCGGCGGTGATCCGCTCCGGGCCGACGTCGAGGCCGGCGACGTAGGCACAGGACGGGACGATGCCGTAGAGCGCCGCGTTGGGTCCCCGGTTGCCCGCCTGCTCGCCGACGACCTGCACCAGACCGCGCCGTTCCAGCCTGGCGAGCGTCTGCGAGGCGGTGACCTTGGAGAGCCCGGTCAGCTCACCGATCTGCCCCCGGGTCAGCGGCCCGGAGGTGAGCAGCAGCTCGAGGGCGGCCCGGTCGTTGATCTCCCGCAGCAGCCTCGGCACGCCTGGACGTCGCACCATGCTCCCGCTCGCTATCGTCGCTCCCCGTCTTCCCTGCTCGTCAGGGCTTCCGACGGGAAATAGTCAATAAACTTTCCTGCTAGCTTACCCGGCCGGATGCGGCATCCGCCCGACCCGGAACTGCGTCCCGGCCATGCCCGTCACCTCACACGCTACGCCGGTCCGGGCGCTTGCGCTCCCCCTGTCCGCGGATGCGATAGCCCGGGCCGTACCGGTCGCGCGCCGGTCGCCGTTCCGGTCATCGAACCGGCCGCGATTACGGTCACCGCGGGTCACCGCTCCGGTCCCGGGACCCGCGCGCAGAACCAGCCCCTACCAGGCGGGATAATCGACTACATGCGACTTTCTGCCCGTGTCGACTACGCTCTCCGTGCCGCGGCCGAGCTCGCCGCCGCGGGCGATGGGCCAACCACGGTGGGCGAGCTTGCTCAGGGGCAGGACATGCCCCCGAAATATCTCGAGAACATCCTGCTGCAGATGCGCCGGGCCGGCCTGGTCCGGGGACAGCGGGGTCCGGAGGGGGGTTACGTCCTGGCCCGGCCGGCCAATCAGATCACGTTGGCCGATGTGATCCGCGCGGTCGACGGACCGCTCGCCAACGTCCGCGGAGAACGTCCCGAGGAGGTCGGGTACACGGGCGCCGCCCACGCCCTGCAGCGGGTATGGATCGCGCTCCGGGCGAGCGAACGGGCGATTCTCGAACGCGTCACGCTCGAGCACGTCGCCAAGGGCGAGCTGCCGCCGGAGGTCGAGGAGCTGGCCGCGGACCCCGCCGCATGGCGCTCCCGGACCCCGGTGTGACGCTCCGGTAGGCGGGGCCATGCCCGAGGGCGACGCCGTCTACCGGGCCGCGAAGCGGCTCCGCGAGAGCCTCGACGGCCGGGTGCTCACCCGGTCCGAGTTCCGGGTGCCCCGCCATGCGACCGCGGACCTGCGCGGGCGTGCCGTGCTCACCACCGTCTCCCGCGGCAAGCACCTGCTCACCCGGGTGGAGGGCGGGCTCACCATCCACACCCACCTGCGCATGGACGGACGGTGGCGGATCGATCGGGCCGGCCGGCCGATCCCGGGGGGCGATGTGGTGCGGCTGATCCTCGCCAATGAGACCTGGCAGGCGGTCGGCATCCGGCTGGGGGTGACGGAGCTGCTCCCCACGGACCGTGAGGATCGGGTGGTCGGTCATCTCGGGCCCGACCCGCTCGGGCCGGACTGGGACGCCGCGTGGGCCGCGCGGAACCTCGCGCGCGCTCCCGGGCGGGCGATCGGTGAGGCACTGCTCGATCAGCGGAATCTGGCCGGGCTCGGCACGATCTGGCGGGCCGAGACGCTGTTCGCCGCGCGCATGTCGCCCTGGCGCGCGGCCGGTTCCATCCCCGTGGACGAGCTGGAGGCGCTGGCGGCCATCGCCCGTGAGCTGCTGGACGCGGCCAAGGACCAGCCGCTACCGGTCTCCACCGGTGACCGCCGCCGGGGACGTGAGCTCTTCGTGTACGGCAGGGCCGGCCGCCCCTGCCGCCGCTGCGGCACCCCGATCAGCCGCGGCGAGCTGGGGACCGCGCCGGACGAACGGCTGATCTACTGGTGCCCGGTCTGCCAGCCGTCCTAGGCGGCGACCATGTCCTTGACCTCGGGCGTGTACTCGGAGAACTCCCCGGTGAACTCCGCCGGGGGCATGGTGTCCGCCACCGGCAGCCGCTCCCGCTCCGGCACGTCGGCGAGCACGGGGGCGTCCTGAAGCTCGGCGAGGGCGAACTGGTCGGAGACCTCGCGCAGCACCTGGGAGAGCGGCACGCCCAGCGCGGCGCAGATCGCGGCGAGCAGCTCGGAGGAGGCCTCCTTCTGCCCGCGCTCGACCTCCGAGAGGTAGCCGAGCGAGACCCGCGCCAGCGTGGAGACCTCGCGGAGGGTGCGATTCTGCCGAACCCGCAGCCGCCGCAGTACGTCGCCGAGCAGGTGACGCAGCAGGATCATCTGTCGCTCCCTCCCCGCAGGGCGCGCCTTGGCGGACGCGCCGGTGGTGGGCTCGCGCCGCCCACCCTTCGCACGCTTTTGGGACGTTCTCCTCGCCGTCACCATCGGATCGCTCGGCCCCCTCGCCGGGCGAGTGGTTCTCTTGCTCGCCGATGCCTCACGGACCTCAATCACAGCTTCACCGTACCTGTAGAGGACGACACCGCGGCAGCCCGTGGCGAGTGTGTTCGCTGGTGACGTAACGCGGTGATCACCCGGATTGTTCCCCAAGTTTTGCCCGGAGCACACCTGCCAAAAGGCCCAAAGCCTCCGCGCAGGACTCCCGCCTGATCTCCTCCCGGCCCCCGGTCAGCCGGAGATCGCGGTGCCAGGTGCGGCCGCCGGGGCCGCACAGGGCGATGTGCACCGTGCCCACCGGCTTGCCGTCCTGGGGCTCCGGGCCCGCCACCCCGGTCAGCCCGATCCCGTAATCGGAACGGGTGAGCTCGCGCACCCCGGCGGCCATCGCCGCCGCGACCTCGGGGTGCACCGCTCCCTCGCGCGCCAGCAGCTCGGCCGGGACGCCGAGCACACTCGCCTTCACCTCGGTCGCGTAGGCGATCACTCCGCCTCGGAATGCGGCGGACGCCCCGGGGACGTCGGTCAGGGTGGCGCCCAGCAGACCGCCGGTGAGCGACTCGGCCACGGACACCGTCGCTTTCAACCGGACCAGTATCGACAATACCTGCGCGGCCAGATGCCTCATGACGTGCGTGCCAGCTTCGCCATCCGGCGCAGCCTGATCGCGCGGACCACGTAGTCAACGCCGGTCCCGAGGGTCACGGCCACCGCGGGATAGATCGCGGCCAGCCGCGCCCAGTGCGGCGCCCCGGGGAGGATGTAGAGGGCGATCGCCACGATCTGCAGCACGGTCTTGACCTTGCCGCCGTAGCTCGCCGGGATCACGCCGTGCCGGATCACCAGGAAGCGGAGCAGGGTCACCCCGGCCTCCCGGCCGAGGATGACCACGGTGATCCACCAGGGCAGCTCACCGAGGAAGGAGAGGCAGACCAGCGCCGCGCCGATCAGCGCCTTGTCCGCGATGGGGTCGGCGATCTTCCCGAAATCCGTGATCAGCGCGTACCGGCGGGCGAGCCAGCCGTCGAGCTGATCGGTGACCGAGGCGAGGAGGAAGAGAACGAGCGCGGCGATCCGCCAGCCCGTGCCGTCGAGGAGCAGGAAGGCCACGAACAGCGGGACGAGCACCAGGCGGACCACGGTGAGCACGTTCGCGATGTTCCACGGGCTCACCCGGCCCTCGCGCGGTGGCACCCCGATCCCGGCCGGGGGCGCACCGGTCACCGTGAGCGCCGGGATGGCCGGGGCCGGCTCCGCGTCCGGGGCCGGCGGCTGCCCGGCGCACGCCGTCTCGGGCGGCCGCGCCGCCTCGGCCGGTGGCTCGCCGCGTTCCCTCATGTGCCGGCCTTGACTCGGGCGACCAGGTCGACCCCCTCGGAGCCGACGGCCACGGCCTGCACGATCTGGCCGGGCCTCAGGCCGCTGCCGCCCTGCACGGTGACCGTACCGTCGACCTCCGGGCCCTGGTGCGCGGCGCGGCCCTCATAGCCGCCGTCGCCCAGGTCCTCCTCGATGAGGATCTCCAGCTCGGTCCCGATGCGCTCCTCGGCCCGCTGGGCCATCAGCTCGTCGGCGAGGGCGCTCAGCTCGGCCACCCGCTCGTCGATCGTGTCCTGGTCGAGCTTGTCGGGGAAGCCGTACGCCTCGGTGCCCTCCTCGTCGGAGTACCCGAAGACGCCGATCACGTCGAGCCGCGCCTCCTCCAGGAAGCCCTTCAGCTCCGCGAAGTCCTCCTCGGTCTCCCCGGGGAAGCCGACGATGAAGTTGGACCGGATCCCCGCCTCGGGTGCGCGCTCCCTGATCCGCTCGAGGAGGTCGAGGAACCGGCGCGCGTCGCCGAACCGCCGCATGCGGCGGAGCAGCGGGCCGCTCGCGTGCTGGAAGGACAGGTCGAAGTACGGCGCCACGCCCGGGGTCGAGGTGAGCATCTCGATCAGGCTGGGCCGCAGCTCGGCCGGCTGCAGGTAGTTGACCCGGACCCGCTCGATCCCCTCGGTCGCGGCGAGCTTGGGCAGCAGCCTCTCCAGCGCCCGCAGGTCGCCCAGGTCCTTGCCGTACGAGGTGGAGTTCTCGCTGACGAGCACGATCTCCTTAACGCCCTGCTCGGCGAGCCAGCGCGCCTCCGCGATCAGGTCCTCCGGCGGCCGTGACACGTACGCGCCGCGGAATGCCGGGATCGCGCAGAACGCGCAGCGCCGATCGCACCCCGAGGCGAGCTTGATCGGCGCGACCGGGCCGCCGGTCAGCCGCTTGCGGAGCGTGCGCGGGCCGCTCGCGGGGGCCACGCCCTCCGGCAGCGGCTCGTCCGCCCGCGCGCCGTGGCCGGGGATCCGCGCTCGCGCGGCCGACCGGTCCACGGGGGTGATGGGCAGGAGCCTGCGCCGGTCCCGCGGGGTGTGCGGCCGGAGCGGCCGGCCGGCGAGCACGTCGTCGAGGCGGTCGCCGATCTCCGCGTAGTCGTCGAAGGAGATCACGGTGGCCTCGGGGAGCGCCTCGGCGAGCTCCTTGCCGTACCGCTCGGCCAGGCAGCCGGCGGCCACCACCTTGGCCCCGGAATCGGCCGCGGCGAGCAGGGTGTCGATCGATTCCTTCTTCGCCGAATCGATGAAGCCGCAGGTATTGACGACGATCACGTCGGGATCGTCGTCGGACAGCCGCCAGCCGGCGGCCTCGAGCCGCGCCGCGAGCTCCTCGGAGTCGACCTCGTTGCGGGCGCAGCCCAGCGTGATCAGCGATACGGTTCGGCGAGAGGACATGATGGAACTACGGTATCGGGAGTCTGGCCTCAGCGGGGAGCCGGGCTCTGCGGGCCGTAGGTCCGCCGCACCATCTGGCCGTCCCGGCCCGGGCTGCCGAGCTGCCGGCCGTTCACCTCGACCTTGACCGCCCCGGCGTCACCGAACGTGATCCGCAGCCGGCTCTTCGAGGTCCAGGTGCTGGTCTTGCCGCCCGGGAGCACCCCCTCGAACAGTTCCTTCCCCTTGGCGTCCTGCACGTTCAGCCAGGCGGGCCGCACCGTGGAGATCTTCACGGTCACCCGCTCGGGCGCCGCGGGCGCGGCGGGCGCCGCGCGCTCCGGCTTGGAGACCGCGTTCTGCACCTGCCCCGCGGCCGGGGCCTGCTTCACCGTCTCCTCCGCCGACCCGCCGAACAGCCGGGTGAGCGCGAACACGGCGACCAGGGCGGCGGCCACCGCGATCACCGCCGTCCACCCCGACCGGCGCATCCCGCCCGAGAGCAGGCGGTCCGCCTTGAACACCTCCGCGGCGCGGACCGGCTGGTAGCTGCCGCGGGTCTCGGCCTCGTACTGCCGGACCATCGCCTCCGGGTCGAGCCCGAGGGCGGACGCGATCGCCCGGATATGCCCGCGGGCGTAGAAGTCACCCCCGCACGAGGAGAAATCGTCCCGCTCGATCCCTTCGATGATCGCCTCGCGGATGCGCGTGCGCTCGCTGAGCTGGGCCACGGTCAGCCCGGCCTCCTGTCGCGCCTCCGCCATCACTGTGCCAACGCTCATCCGTCATCAGCTCCCTGTCCGAGCTCTCGGCTCGCCCGCATCCGCGGAGCCGCATGGACATGGCTCGACTACGCTCAGTACAGGGAGGTATACCCAGAGCACGGTCATTCGCCGCGCAATTCCGCCAGGAGCGCCGGAAGATCCTCGGGTTTCACCAGCACCTCGCGGGCCTTGGAGCCCTCGCTCGGCCCGACGACGCCGCGCCGCTCCAGCAGGTCCATGAGCCGGCCCGCCTTGGCGAACCCGATCCGGAGCTTGCGCTGGAGCATCGAGGTCGAGCCGAACTGGCTCGTGACGATCAGCTCGGCGGCCTGGCACAGCAGGTCGAGGTCGTCGCCGATGTCCTCGTCGATCTCGCGCTTCGCCGTGGCCGGGGCCACGACGTCCTCCCGGTACTCGGGCCGCATCTGCGCCTTGCAGTGGGCGACGACCGCGGCGATCTCCTGCTCGGAGACGTAGGCGTTCTGCAGGCGGATGGGCTTGCTCGCGCCCATCGGCAGGAAGAGCGCGTCGCCCTGCCCGACGAGCTTCTCCGCCCCCGGCTGGTCGATGATGACCCGCGAGTCCGCGAGGGAGGAGGTGGCGAAGGCGAGCCGGGACGGCACGTTGGCCTTGATGAGGCCGGTGACCACGTCCACCGAGGGCCGCTGGGTGGCGATCACGAGGTGGATGCCGGCCGCCCGGGCGAGCTGGGTGATCCGGACGATGGAGTCCTCCACGTCCCGGGGGGCGACCATCATGAGGTCGGCGAGCTCGTCGATGATCACCAGCAGGTACGGGTAGGGGCGGTAGACCCGCTCGCTCCCCGGCGGCGCCACGAGCGTGCCCTCGCGCACCGCCCGGTTGAAGTCGTCGATGTGCCGGAAGTTGCTCGCCGCCAGGTCGTCGTAGCGGCGGTCCATCTCGCCGACCACCCATTCGAGGGCCTCCGCGGCCTTCTTCGGGTTGGTGATGATCGGCGTGATGAGGTGGGGGATCCCGTCGTAAATGTTGAGCTCCACCCGCTTGGGGTCGATGAGCACCATGCGGACCTCGTCCGGGGTGGCCCGCA
This sequence comes from Thermobispora bispora DSM 43833, assembly GCF_000092645.1. NCBI lineage: Bacteria > Bacillati > Actinomycetota > Actinomycetes > Streptosporangiales > Streptosporangiaceae > Thermobispora > Thermobispora bispora. The sequence goes on along the minus strand of NC_014165.1, from coordinate 1,242,157 downwards.
TGAGGATCGACGTGATCAGGCCGTTGATGCAGGTCGACTTGCCCGCGCCGGTGGCGCCCGCGATGAGGATGTGCGGCATCTTCGCCAGGTTGGCGACGATGGTCCGGCCCTCGACGTCCTTGCCGAGCCCGACGATCATCGGGTGGTGCTCGGCCTGGGCCACCGGCGAGCGCAGCACGTCCCCCAGGGACACCAGGTCCTTGTCGGGGTTGGGGATCTCCACCCCGATCGCCGACTTGCCGGGGATCGGGGAGAGGATCCGCACGTCGGCGGACTTGACCGCGTAGGCGATGTTCTTCGCCAGCGCGGTGACCTTCTCCACCTTCACCGCGGGGCCGAGCTCGATCTCGTACCGGGTGACCGTCGGACCGCGGGTGAACCCGACCACCTGGGCGTCGACCGAGAACTGCTCGAGCACGCTGGTGAGCGCGTTGACCACGTCCCGGTTCGCCTGGGTGGCCGGCTTGGGCGGGGTGCCCGGCTTGAGCAGCCGCAGCTCGGGGAGCCGGTAGGTCCCCTCCTGCTGGGTGAGCTCGAGCTGTTCGGCCTTCTTCGGCGGCTCGGTCGGCAGCGGAGGCTCCCGCGGCGGCTCCGGCTTGGGCTCGGGGCGCTCCTCCGCCGCGGCGGGCGGCTCGTCCACGAGGCCCGGGATGATCTCCGGGGAGTGGTCCTTCTCGGTGAGCACCGGCGTGTCGTACGGCTTGTCGCCCTCGCCGGGGCGCCGGTCCGCCGCGGGCCGCCGGGTCCGGCGGCGCGGGGTGGCCGGCCGGGTGTCCTCGTCCGCCTTCGGCCGCTGGAAGATGAGCTGCCGGATCTCGGCGATGCGCTCGGGGATCCGGTAGATCGGCGTCGCGGTGATCACCAGCAGGCCGAACCCGGAGAGCATCATGAGCAACGGGATCGTGATGAAGTCCGGCAGGATGCTCGCCGGCGGCGCCGCGGCGAGGAAGCCGAGCATGCCCCCGGCCGCCGCGACCTTGTCCATCCCGTCGTTCGGGCCGCCCGCCGGGTACGGCGTGCCGTGGGCGACGTGCACGATCCCGAGGATCCCGACGACCAGGGCGATCCAGCCGATCCCCATCCGCCCGGTCTCCGCGCCCCGGTCCGGGTGCCGGAGCACCCGCCAGGCGAGCAGCGCGAGGAAGATCGGCACCGCCCAGGCGAGGGAGCCGACCGTGCCGCGGACGACCGCGTCGACCACGGCCGCCACGCCGGTCTTCGACTCCCGCCAGATCATCGCGGCGAGCACGATCGCGCCGGCGAGCACGGAGAGGCCGAGGCCGTCGCGCCGGTGCGCCGGGTCGAGGTCGCGCGCCTCCCGGCCGAGCGCCCGCGCGGCCGCCCCGACGGAGCGCGCGAGCAGCAGCCACACGCCGATGACGATCTTGCCGATGATCAGGAAGAAGAAGCTGATCGGGTCGTGGCCCGCGGCGACGGGGCGCTTGCGGGCCGCCTTCGGCGGGACCTTGGCCTTCGATCCCGCCCGGGGGGCCGGGGGGCGCTTCGCGGAAGCCGTACGAGGCCCGGGGCGCGTGGGGCGCTTGCCGGGCCCCTGTCCGGACGTACGGGTGGCCATGATGCCGAAGTTACCGGGAAGAACGCCGGATATCAGCGTGACGCGCCGAGCCCGGATTGCCCGCGTTGGCCGCTAGATCGCTCGGCGTTCCCGCATGAGGAGGCGCTCGATCCGCTCCCGCGCCTCGATCAGGCAGGCGACGATGTCCTGCTCCCGGTCCGGGGTGAGCCGCGGCACCGGGATCGAGCAGCTGATCGCGTCCCGGGGCGGGTCGGTGAGCCGCAGGGCGACGCCGAAGCAGCGCAGCCCTTCGGTGTTCTCCTCCCGGTCGATCGCGTACCCGCGCTCCCGGATCTCCCGCAGCTCGGCGAGGAGCTCGTCCCGGTCCACGATCGTGTTCCGGGTGAGCCTGGGGAGCTCGGCGGGCAGGATGCGGAGCACCTCCTCGTCGTCGCGGGTCGCCAGGATCGCCTTGCCCAGCGCGGTGGTGCTCGCCGGGAGGCGGCGGCCGACGCGCGAGAACGGCCGCAGGTAGTGGCGGGAGGCCCGGGTGGCGAGGTAGACGACGTCGGAGTGGTCGAGCCGGGCGAGGTGGACGGTCTCCCCCGTCGCCTCGGCCAGCCAGTCGAGCGCGTCCCGGGAGAGCTGGACGACCGCGTCGCCGTCGATGTAGGTCGCGCCGACGAGCAGGGCCCGCATGCCGATCCGGTAGAGCGTTCCGGTGGCGTCGGTCTCCACCCAGCCCAGGTCGACGAGGGTCCGCAGCAGCGCGTGGAGGCTGCTCTTCGGGTAGCCGAGCTTGCCGTGGATGTCGGTGAGACTGTGCAGCCCGGGGTGCTGGGCGAAGAAGTCCAGCAGTTCGACCGTCCGGAGCGCCGATTTGACGTGGGGCACCGTTCCCGCCACTTGTGCACCTCCCCTGGCCCGCCTTCGCCTCCTATTGTGAGTGTGCTAGCGGAGCCGGCTCTCCCAGGTCGCCACGGTGCGGGCCGCGATGTAATCGTGATCGATGTCGTCGCCGAGCCCGGGCGCCGTGGGCATCCGGACCTTCCCGTCCACCAGGGGGTCGACGATCGAGCGCAGGTGGGGCGGTGGCGTGTCGTAGTCGGAGTGCGGGTGGAGCAGGCCCCGCTCGTACCAGCGCCCGCTGAGGGTGGCGCCGATCACGGCGAGCGCGCCCGAGCCGTTGCCGTGGATCTCGCAGTCCATGCCGAACGACTCGGCGAGGTGGACGGCCTTGAGCGCGGGGGTGATGCCGCCGGACCCGACCACCCCCACCCGGAGGATGTCGCAGGCCCCGGCCACCACCCACTCGGCCCGCGCCATGTGCTTGCCCCACGCGGTCTCCGGGCCGATGATCGGCGTGCGGAGCTGTTCGGCGAGCCACCGGTAGGACTGGACCGAGGCCTCCTCCATCGGCTCCTCGAACCAGGCGAAGCCGAGCTCGTCGAGGGCCCGGCCGAGGGTGAGCGCCTCGGACCGGGAGTACCAGTGGTAGCTGTCGAGCATGAGCTCGATGTCCGGCCCGACCGCCTCGCGCACCGCGGTGCACGCCGCGATGTCCCGGTCCACCCCGTGCGGGAGCGGAGGCATCCAGGTGTGCAGCTCGATGGCGCGGTACCCGCGGGCCACCAGCTCCTTGGCGAAGTTCGCGTAGTCCTCGGGGGTGGCGAGCCCGCCGGGGATGTCGTCCCCGCACATGGTGCTCGCGTACGCGGGCACCTCCGCCCGCGCGCCGCCGAGGAGCCGCCACACCGGCAGGCCGAGCCGGCGCCCGGCGAGGTCCCACAGCGCCTGGTCGGCCGCGCTGAGCGCGCGGTCGGAGAACGCGCCCTGCGAGCCCCGCTGCCGGCGGGCCATCCGGTGCCAGAGCCGCTCCCGGTCGAACCCCTCCTCGCCGAGCAGCGCGGGGCCGAGGTAGCCGCCGACCACCGCCTCGCGCACGGTGTCGGGCTTGGTGAGGCAGTGGCCGGAGGCCCCGTCGGCGTCGGTGATCGTCAGCAGCGCCTCCGTCACCTCGCGCGGCGGCCCGGGGTGCCGGTGCCCGTGCTCGTCGACGTAGGAGTGGGTGACCGTGGTGAAGACCGTCACCACGACGCGTTCGATGACCGCCATCGGGCCTCCCTTCTCCGCTGAGCCGGTGGGACGGGGTGGGGCGGGCCGGGCTGGCGCCGGCCCGCCCGCGGGTCTCATCCGCACTGGGCCCGGTTCCACTCGGCCTGGGCGTCGGTGAGCTTCTGGGCGAGCGTGTCGAGGAACTCCTTGGGCCGCATCTCGCCGAGCAGCACCTTCTGGAAGAGCGGCTCGGTCTCGGACTTGGTGATCGAGGAGAACTGCGGCAGGTGGTAGGGCGGCGAGACCACCACCGTGTTCGGGTCCTCGAGGGTCTCGACGGCCATCTTCAGGTGCGGGAGCTGCGACACCCACGGGTCGGCCTGGGCCTCGGTGTTCGCGGGGATCTGCCCGACCTGCTCGTTCCAGTAGCTGTTGGCCTCATGGGAGACGAGGAACTCGACGAACCTCCAGGCCGCCTCCTTGTGCTCGCTGTTCTTGAAGACCGCGAAGCCGTCGACGGGGTTGGCGACGATCGTGCGCCGCCCCGACGGGCCGACCGGGAGGGCGACCGCGCCGATCTTGTCGGCACCGTGGGCCTTCACGTGGTCGTTGTACGAGCCCAGGTTGTGGTGCATCATCGCGATCTTGCCGGTGCCGAACTGGGCGACCATCTTGGCGAAGTCGTTGGTGACGTCGGCGGCCGGGGTGTTCTTCTTGTAGATCGCCGCCATCTTGGTGAGGAACTCGACGTTGTCCGGGTGGTTGACCGTGCTCTTGCCCGAGGCGTCGAAGAACTCGGTCACGCCCGAGTAGGCGTACATCTCGGCGAGGATCTGGAAGATCGATCCGGCGCCGCCGCGGATGGTGTAGCCGTACTCGTCGGGGGCCTTGGTCAGCCGGTCGGCCGCGGCGAAGAACTCGTCCCAGGTCTTCGGCGGCTCGGGAAGCCGGTCCTTGAGGTACCAGATCACGTCCAGGTTGGAGGTGTTCGGGACCAGGTAGAGCTTCCCGTCCGGGGAGGCCTTGCGCGCGGCCTCGAGCATGGCGGGGGCGAGCTTGCCGTTCACCGAGCTCTTGGCGAGCCAGTCCTCGGCCGGCTCGAGGGCCTGCTGGCCGACGAGGTTGGCGAGGTAGGAGGTGGTGACGCCGCCGACGTCCGGGGTGTCCCCGCCGGCGACCGCGGTGTCGTACTTCTGCTGGACCGAGGAGATGGGGATGCCGACGTACTCGACGCGGATGTCCGGGTTGGCCTGCTCGAAGCGCTTGATCAGCTCCTTGTAGATCGGGGTCCGGACGCCCCCGTTGTTGTCCCAGAAGGTGATCGTCACCTTGCCCGATTCGCTGGGGCCGGTGGAGCCGCACGCGGCGACGATCACGGCGAGGAGGGCGCAGGCCGCCGCGCGCAGGAGGCGGCGCCCCACGGCGGTGCTCTGAGTGGATCTCATCTGGTTCCTCCAGGGGGAGTCATCCCTTGACCGCACCGGCGCTGATCCCGCGCACGAGATAGCGCTGGATCACGGCGAACACCAGGACCACGGGGAGCGCGGCGACGACGCCCCCGGCCGCGAGCGCTCCGAAGTCGGCGCTGTACTCCCCGATCGTGTAGCTCAGCCCGACCGGGATGGTGAACCCGTCCTCCCGGCTCATGAACATGAGCGCGAACAGGAAGTTGTTCCAGGTGTGGATGAAGGCGAACGACCCGACCGCGATCAGTCCCGGGCGGAGCTGGGGCAGGACCACGGCGAAGAAGGCCCGCAGGCGGGTGCAGCCGTCCACCATCGCGGCCTCCTCCACCGTGTACGGCACCGCGGTGATGAAGCCGCTCATCAGGATGATCGACAGCGGCAGGTTGAACACCGTGTCCGCGATGATGAGGCTCCACAGGTTGTTGATCAGGCCGAGCCCTTTGAAGATCGAGAAGAGCGGGATGAGCAGCATCGCGCCGGGGATGAACTGGCTGCAGAGCAGGACGATCATGAAGAGCGTCCGCCCGCGGAACCGGTACCGGGCCAGCGCGTAGCCGCCCATCAGGGCGAGCACGGTGGTGGCGAGCAGCGACCACACGCCGACGATCACGCTGTTCTTGAAGAACACCGCGTAGCCGATGTCGTTCCAGACGGTCTCGAAGTTCTCGAACGTGATCGGCCACGGCACGAGCGAGGTCGACCCGGAGGGCCGCAGCGCGAAGCAGATCATCCAGTAGAACGGGACCAGGGTGAAGGCGAGGTAGAGGGCGAGCGGCAGGTAGAGCCGCAGCGCCCGGCCGGGGTCCCGCATGGCCCGGCGCCGTGCCCGCGAGGTCGCCGCCCGCGCGGCCTGCGGCGGGCGGGTCATCACGTCGGCGCTCACGCCCGGGGTCACCGCTCACCTCCGAACCTGGTGACCCTCAGGTAGAGGATCGAGAAGAAGAGCAGGATCGCGAAGCCGGCCATGGTGAGCGCGGAGCCGTACCCGAAGTCCTTGGCGTCGATGGCGCGCTGCGCCACGTAGAGCGGGAGCGTTGTGGTGAGGTGCGCGGGCCCGCCGCCGGTGAGCGTGTAGAGCAGGTCGACGTTGTTGAACTCCCAGACGGAGCGCAGGAGCGTGGCGAGCACGATCGCGTCCTTCAGGTGGGGCAGCGTGATGTGGATGAAGCGGCGGATGCGCCCGGCCCCGTCCACCGAGGCCGCCTCGTAGAGCTCGCCGGGGATGCCCTGGAGGCCGGCGAGGAGCAGGATCGCGAAGAACGGCACGCCCCGCCACAGCTCGGCCAGGACGACGGCGGGGAAGACCGCGTCGGGATCGCCGAGCGGGGCGGCCTCGGGGTGGCCGAGGAAGCGCAGCACCCCGGTGCCGGGCGTGTAGAGCAGGATCCAGATTCCCGTGGTGAGCACGCCGGAGACGGCCCACGGGGAGAAGACGAGCGCCCGGGCGAGCCCTCGTCCGATGAAGGTCTCGTTGACGATGAGCGCGAGCGCGAGCCCGAGGACGAACTGCAGGCCCACCTCGGTGACCACCCACTTCGCCGTGAAGACGAGGCTCTGCCAGAAGAGCTCGTCCTCGAAGAGCATCCGGCGGAAGTTCTCCAGCCCGGCGAACCCGTCCGCCCACGGCCGGATCAGGTTGCGGTGCTGGAGGCTGTAGTACGCCACGCTGGCGATGGGGTAGGCGAGGAAGGCCGCGATCAGCGCGACCGTCGGGGAGATCAGCAGGTAGGGCACCGCCCTGCGGCGCAACGCCACCACCGGCGCACCTCCCGGGAATCACACTTCTGAATGGCGTTCACAAACGTGGACGGATCAACGGTGCTCGGCCACCCCAAAAGTTGTCAAGGCCCAATTCCGGAAGCGATCGGACATTCGCGTGGGTCTTGACCGCCGCGCGCTCACGCCGTACGGTCCGGTTACGTTTCACGGACATGAACGTGATTCATGGATGTGGCCCCCGGGTGTGGTGTGCCCGCGCCACACCACACCCGGGCCGGGCCGCCCACCCCCCGATCCCGACGCGGTCCCGCGCCGGGGACCGCGGGAAGGAGGCATGATGCGTGCACGAGCCGTCCTCCTGCCGGCCGCCATCGCGGTCACCGTGGCGGCCATGAGCGCGCCGGCCGCCCAGGCCGCCGATGAGCACGACCCGCTCCGGCCGGGCAGCAAGGCCTGGCGGCTCGGCCACGAGACCCTGCCCCCGAACGACGGCTGGGCCTCGGCGAACGGCGGCACGACCGGTGGATCCGGCGCGCCCCGGGAGAACATCCACGTGGTCACGGACCGGGACGGGCTCGCCGCCGCCCTCGCCGCGCCCGGGCCGCGGATCATCTACGTCAAGGGCGTGATCGACACCGGCAAGACCTGCGCGGACTACGTCCGGAACGGGTACTCCCTCGAGGCCTACCTCGCCGCCTACGACCCGGAGGTCTGGGGGCGGGACCGGGAACCGTCCGGGCCGCTCGAGGAGGCGCGGGCCGCCTCCGCGGCCGCGCAGGCCGCGGACATCGTGCTGCGGGTGCCCTCGGACACCACGATCGTCGGCCTGCCCGGCGCGGTGATCCGGCACCTCAACCTGCGCGTGGACCAGGCGCGCAACGTGATCATCCGGAACATCCGGTTCGAGGACGCCGCGGACTGCTTCCCCCAGTGGGACCCGACCGACGGCCCGGAGGGCAACTGGAACTCGGCCTACGACAGCATCTCGGTGACCCGGTCCACCAACGTGTGGATCGACCACAACACGTTCACCGACGGCGACAACCCCGACTCGGCCCAGCCGCACTACTTCGGCCGGCCGTACCAGGTGCACGACGGCCAGCTCGACATCACCAACGGGTCGGACCTCGTGACGGTGTCATGGAACGTCTTCGCCGACCATGACAAGACCATGCTGATCGGCTCGACCGACAACCCCGCGAACGACGCCGGCAAGCTCAACGTGACCGTGCACCACAACCGGTTCACGAACACGCTCCAGCGGCTGCCGCGCGTCCGCTTCGGCAAGGTCCACGTCTACAACAACTCCTACGAGATCCCCGACCCGGGCACGTTCGTCTACGCGCTCGGCGTGGGCGTCCAGTCGCAGATCTACGCCGAGCGGAACCACTTCCACCTGGGCAAGGGCGTGAACCCGGCCACGCTGCTCCACGACTGGGGTGGGACCGCGCTCACCGCCCGGGAGAACGTGGCGCGCATCGACGGCAGGCTCCAGCCGATCGACCTGATCGGCGTCTACAACGCGGCGAACGACCCCGACCTCGGCACCGACGCCGGCTGGACGCCGACCCGGTACACCAAGATCGACCCGGCGCCGTCCGTCGCCGCGAAGGTCGCCGCCCACGCGGGCGCCGGCCGCCTGCTCTGACGGCGCCCATCGGACGCCCGCGTCACAGGCCCTCTCCCCCACGGCCCCTTTCCGCGCCCGTCCGGCCCCGCCGGGCGGGCGCCCGCGCGCCGGGCGGCCCGCGCCGGCCCCGTGACGGCCCCGCGGCGGCCTCACGGCGGCCCCGTGACGGCCGGGCCCGCCCGGCGGCGGGCCCGGCGCCGGTCACGGGCGCACCAGCCGCCCGTTCACCCGCTGCGGGACACCGAGGGGGTTGCCGTCCCGTACCTCGGGCGGCAGCAGCTCGGCCGGCCAGTCCTGGTAGGCCACCGGCACCAGCCAGCGCTTGATCGACGCGGCGCCGACCGAGGTGTGCGCGGCCGAGGTCGTGGCCGGCCACGGCCCGCCGTGGTGCATGGCCCAGCAGACCGCGACGCCGGTCGGCCAGCCGTTCCAGATCAGGCGGCCGGCGAGCCGCTCGAGCACGGGCACGAGCCCGCCCGCCTCGCCGGGGCTCGCCGCGTGCACGGTGGCGGTGAGCGACCCGGGCAGCCGGCGCAGCACGGCGGGCAGCTCGGCCGGGTCACCGTACCGGACCACGATCGAGGCGGGCCCGAAGCACTCCTCCGCCAGCGCGGGCAGCCCGGCGGCGAAGGCGTCCAGGTCGGTGACGAAAACCTGCGGGGCGACCGCGTCCGGCGCGCTCCCGGCCCGCCCTCGGGCGAGCACGGCGAGGCCGGCGCCGGCGATCCGGTCCACGCCGCGCAGGTAGCCGTCGCGGATCTTCGCGGTGAGCATCCGCCCGCCCGTGGTCTTGGCGACCGCGTCCGCGATCGCCCGCTCGAACTCGGGCCGGTCCGCCGGGACGAACACCAGGCCGGGGTTGGTGCAGAACTGGCCCACGCCCAGGGTGAGCGAGGCGGCGAACCCCTCGGCGACCGCGGCGGGGTCGGCGGACGGCAGCACGATCACCGGGTTGACGCTGCCCAGCTCGCCGTAGAACGGGATCGGGTCCGGCCGCCGGCGGATCAGCGCCTGGATCGCCTTGCCGCCGGCGAGCGAGCCGGTGAACCCGACGGCCGCCACGCGCGGGTGGGTGACCAGCGGCTCCCCCGCTTCGAAGCCGTGCACCAGGCCGAGCAGGGCGGGGTCGGGCAGGGCCTGCCGTACCACGGACGCGGTGAGCTCGGAGGTCTTGGGGTGCCCCTCGTGGGCCTTGACCACCACGGGGCAGCCGGCCGCGAGCGCCGACGCGGTGTCCCCGCCGGCGACGGAGAAGGCGAACGGGAAGTTGCTCGCCGCGAACACCGCCACCACCCCGATGGGGTGGTTCATCCGCCGCACGTCGGGGCGGGGCGGGGTCGCCTCCGGGTCCGGGTGGTCGATGGTGGCCTCCAGGTAGCCGCCGTCGCGCAGCACGCCGGCGAAGAGCCGCAGCTGCGCCGCGGTGCGGGCGATCTCCCCGCGCAGCCGGGTCTCGCCGAGGTGGGTCTCGGCGTCGGCGACCGGCCAGAGCTCCTCGGTGTGGTCGAGCAGCGCCTCGGCGGCGGCCTCGAGCGCCCGGGCCCGCCCGGCCGGGCCGGCCGCGCGCCAGGCCTCCCAGGCCGCGGCCGCCCGCTCGACCGCCTCGCGCACCGCCTCCGCGGCGGTCGCGGCCCCGCCGGCCGGGGTCACCGTTCCCGCGTCCCCGGCGCCCATCTCACCGTCCCCCCGTCAGGTTGTCGGCGTGGTACCGGGGGCCGCAGAACGCGCCGCCCAGGTAGCGGTGGGCGATGTCCTCCGGGTCCGGCTCGCCGTGCTCGGCGATGAGCTCGGCGGCGAAGACCTCGGCGTCGTCCTGCGGCTCGTAGCCGATGGCGCGGCCCTCCTCGAGCGACCACCAGCGCCGGGTGTTGGCCGAGATGCCCCAGACGACGTGGAACCCCTCGGCGGTGAGCGCCGCCTCGACGAGGCGGGCGCAGTCGTCCGGGGAGAGCCAGGTGGAGAGCATGCGGGTGTCCTTGGGCCGCTCGAAGCACGAGCCGATCCGCAGGCAGGTGACGTGCATGCCGTACCGGTCGTGGTAAAGCGAGCCGAGCGCCTCGACCGCGACCTTGCTCACGCCGTAGTAGGTGTCCGGGCGGGGGAAGAGGTAGTCAGGGGCCTCCCCGGCCGACCGGGGGTGGAAGCCGGCCGCGTGGTTGCTGCTCGCCAGCACCGCGTGCCGTACCCCGGCCCTCCGCGCCGCCTCGAGCACCACATAGGTGCCGTGGATGTTGACGTGGAGGATCTCCTCCCACGCCCGTTCCAGGCTGTGCCCGCCCAGGTGGAGCACCGCGTCGACGCCGTCCATCGCCTCGGCCATGGCCTTGGGGTCGGTGATGTCGGCGGTCACCGCCTCCTCGCCCGGTCCGGCCTCGATCGGGGCGATGTCGAGCAGGCGCAGAACCCGCCCTTGCCGGGCCAGGCGGGGGCGCAGCAGCGTGCCGACGCCGCCCGCAGCACCGGTGATGAGAATCCGCATGAGCCTCCTCGTTTCGGCGGGTGGTCCGTTCACTGTCCGCTGGAGTCGCCAGTCTGGCAGGATTCGGTTCTGTTCACAAGAGTGAATCTCATTCAGATATGCGACTCAGCTCCCTTGACGGCGCCTCTTCCCGATTCCTACCGTCGTGATGTACATAAGGAGGGACGAGGTTCTGCTATGTGAACAGGGGCGCTCTGGCGATCCCGCCTGCTCGCCGCACCCGCGCTCCCTGCCGTCGAGCACCGCGTTCCTGGCCTTCCGGCGCCCGCGGGCGCCGAACGGGCGGCAGGCACATGCCGCCCGGACACCGATGATCAACGGAAAGCGAAGGATGTGGAATGCACCTCGAGGGGGTTCTCTTCTTCCCGGTCACGCCGTTCGGCGGCGACGGGAGGCTCGCTGAGGAGATGCTCGCCCGGCACGTGGACCAGGGAGTGACCAAGGGGGCCGGTGGGGTCTTCGCCGCCTGCGGCACCGGCGAGTTCCACGCGCTCGACGCGGACGAGTACGAGCGCGTGGTGCGGGTCGCCGTCGAGACCACCGCGGGCCGGGTCCCGGTCCTCTCCGGGGCCGGCGGCTCCCTGCCGTACGCCCGCGAGTGCGCCAGGCGGGCGGCCGCGGCCGGCGCCGACGGGCTGCTCGTCATGCCGCCCTACCTGGTGAGCGCCCCGCCCGAGGGCGTGGCCCGCTACGTGCGCGAGCTCGCCGCCGCCACCGACCTGCCGCTCATCGTCTACCTGCGCGGCAACGCCCGGCTCACCCCCGACGCGGCCGCCGGCCTCGCCGGGCTTCCCAACGTGGTCGGGTTCAAGGACGGGATCGGCGACATCGACCTGTTCCAGCGGATCCTCCTCGCGGTACGGCGGGCCACCGACCGGGAGCTCCTCTTCATCAACGGGCTCCCCACGGCCGAGATGACCGCGCACGCCTACCGCGGGCTCGGCGTGCCCCTCTACTCCTCCGCCGTGTACGGCTTCCTCCCCGAGGTGGCGCTCGCCTTCTACCGCGCGCTCACCGGCGGCGACGACAAGCTCGCCCAGCGTCTCCTCACCGAGTTCTACCGCCCCCTCGTCGAGCTGCGCGACCAGGTGCCCGGGTACGCGGTGGCGCTGATCAAGGCGGGCGTCACCCTCCGCGGCATCGACGCCGGCTCCGTCCGGCCACCGCTCGTCGACCCCACGCCGGAGCACATCGCCCGGCTGGAACGTCTCATCGCCAAGGGACTGGAGATCGCCGGATGCTGATCCGGGAGGTCCGCGTCACCCCGGTGGCGTTCCGCGACCCGCCGCTGCTCAACGCCGCCGGCGTGCACCAGCCATGGGCGCTGCGCACCATCGTCGAGGTGGTCACCGACGAGGGCATCACCGGCCTGGGCGAGACCTACGGCGACCTCGCCCACCTCGAGCAGGTCCGCGCCGCCGCCGCGCGGCTCCCCGGGCTCGACGTCTACGCGCTGCACCGCATCTACCGGCGGGTGGCCGACGTGGTCGGCGCGAACATCGTCACCGACATGCACGGGCTCACCGGCTCCTCCAGCCGGGTGAAGACCGTCGACCGGGTCTTCGCCGCGTTCGAGGTCGCCTGCCTCGACATCCAGGGCAAGGCGGCCGGGCGGCCCGTGGCCGACCTGCTCGGCGGCAAGGTCAGGGACGCGGTGCCGTACAGCGCCTACCTCTTCTACAAGTGGGCCGGCCACCCCGGGAAGCCCGAGGACCGCTTCGGCCCCGCGCTCGACCCCGACGGGATCGTCGCCCAGGCCCGCCTGCTCATCGGCGAGTACGGCTTCCGCTCCATCAAGCTCAAGGGCGGGGTGTTCCCGCCCGAGCAGGAGGCCGAGGCGATCCAGGCCCTCCGGGACGCGTTCCCCGGCCTCCCCCTGCGGCTGGACCCGAACGCCGCCTGGACGGTGGAGACCTCGATCCGGGTGGGCCGCGCGCTCGACGGCGTGCTCGAGTACCTGGAGGACCCCACCCCGGGGATCGACGGCATGGCCCGGGTCGCGGCCGAGGTGCCCATGCCGCTCGCCACGAACATGTGCGTGGTCACCCCCGAGCACCTGCCCGCGGCCGTGGAGCGGAGGCCGATCGGGGTGCTGCTCATCGACCACCACTACTGGGGCGGGCTGGTGCGCTCCGCGCACATCGCCACGCTGTGCGCCACGTTCGGCATCGAGCTGTCGATGCACTCGAACTCGCACCTGGGGATCAGCCTCGCCGCCATGACCCACCTCGCCGCCGCCACCCCGGCGATCACCCACGCCTGCGACACGCACACCCCGTGGCAGGACGGGCAGGACGTGGTCGCGCCGGGCGCGCTGCGGTTCGTCGACGGCGCCGTCCCCGTGCCGGACGGGCCCGGGCTGGGCGTGGAGCTCGACCGCGACGCGCTCGCCGTCATGCACGAGCAGTACGAGCGCTGTGGCATCCGCACCCGGGACGACGAAGGATACATGCGGAGCTTCGATCCGAGCTTTTCCACCCGGAGAGGATTCTGGTGAACGTCGTCTACGCCTACCCCTGGGACATCGTCGGCGACCCCGCGGCCCCCGGCCGCCTGAAGGCGCTCGGCGCCGACGCGGTCGCGCTCGCCGCCGCCTACCACACCACGCGGGCGGCGACCCCGCACCACCCCGAGCACCGGCTGGTCGACGTGCACGCCGCGTGCTACGTCCCCGTCCGGGAGGAGGCCTGGCGCGGGCACCGGCTCGTCCCGCCCCGGCCGGCCTGGATGTCCTCGGCCGACCCGTTCGGCGAGGCCCGCGACGCCCTGCGCGCCGAGGGCCTGCCCGTGCACGCCTGGACCGTGCTCACCCACAACTCGGTGCTCGGCTCGTCCGCGCCCGACCTGGTGGTCACCAACGCCTTCGGCGAGCCGTACCCGTACGCGCTCTGCCCGGCAGCGGCCGACGTGCGGGAGTACTGCCGCACCCTGGTCCACGAGGTGGTCGAGCTCGGCGCCCCCGACGCGCTGATCCTGGAGGCGTGCGGGGCGCTCGGGTTCAAGCACGGCGGCCACCACGAGAAGACCGACGGCGCGGACTGGTCGCCCGTGCAGACGGCGCTGCTGTCGCTCTGCTTCTGCGCGGCCTGCCGCGCCCGGTACGAGTCGGCCGGGCTCGACGTCCCGGAGCTGCGCTCCCGGGTGCGGGCCGGGGTCGACGGGGCGCCCGTGTCGGTGGAGGACGCCCTCGGCGACATGGCGGAGACCGTGCGCGACCTGCGGACCGGGCTCGCCGGGGAGCTGCGCGACCTGCTGATCGCCGAGGCGAGGTCGGTCCGGCCCGGGATCCCGATCACCCTCCACGCCAGCGCCGACCCGTGGGCGACCGGCCCGTTCGCCACCGTGCCCGAGGGGGTGGACGTGGACCTGCTCGTGGGGAGCTGCTGGGGGGCGCCGGAGACCGACACCGAAGGGCTGCGCGCGCTCGGCCGGCTCGGCCCGCGCGTGGGCGCCTACCTGCTCGCCCTGCCCCCGCGGCCCGCGGACGGCGCCGCCCTCGCCCGGCTGGCCGAGACGTACCGCGCGGCCGGGGCCGCCGAGATCCACTGGTACCACGCCGGGCTCGCCTCGGCCGCCCGGCTGAAGGCCATCGCCGAGGCGATCGCGGCGACCGGGCACGGCCCGGGCGCGGGATCGGACCGGGGCTGACCTTCCCCTCGGGTGCGCCGCGCCGCAGCGTGACCGGTGGTGCGCGGCTCACCACCGGTGCGGCGGGGTGCCGGGGCGGCCGGTGCGCTCGCCGGGCGCCCCCGCCCCGCCGGCGCCCGGCGCACCGCCGCTCGCGGATCGCGGCCCTGGCCGTGGCCGTCCGCGCCGGCCTCGGTGCGCGGCGCCGGTGCGGCGTGCCGAGCTCAGACCTCGATGACCACCGGGATGATCATCGGCCGGCGCCGGTAGGTCTCGTGCACCCAGCGCCCCACGGTCCGGCGGACGGTACGGCGGAGCTGCGTGGGGTCGGTGACACCCGACGCGGCGGCCTCGTGGAGCGCCTGCTCGATCTGCGGGATCACCGCGTCGAACGCCTCCGGCTCGATGCCCGACCCCCGAGCGGTGATCTCCGGGCCGCCGGCGAGCTTGCCGGTGGTCGAGTCGACGACCACCACGATCGAGATGAACCCCTCGTCCCCCAGGATGCGCCGGTCCTTCAGCGCCACGTCGGTGATGTCGCCGACCGAGGTGCCGTCCACGAACACGTAACCGCACGGCACGGCGCCGACGATCCGCGCCCTGCCGTCCACCAGGTCGACCACCACGCCGTCCTCGGCGATCACGATGTTCTCTTCCGGGACCCCGGTCAGGCTCGCCAGCTTGGCGTGCGCCCGCAGGTGCCGCCACTCCCCGTGGATCGGCATGAAGTTGGACGGCTTGGTGAGGTTGAGCACGTAGAGCAGCTCACCGGACGCGGCGTGGCCGGAGACGTGCACCCGGGCGTTGCCCCGGTGCACCACCCGGGCCCCCCACCGGCTCAGCCCGTTGATGACCTTGTTGACGGCCGACTCGTTCCCCGGGACCAGGGACGAGGCGAGCAGGACGGTGTCCCCGGCCGCGATGCGGATGGGGTGGTCCCGGTTGGCCATGCGGGAGAGCGCCGCCATCGGCTCCCCCTGCGATCCGGTGCAGATGAGGACCACGGACTCCGGCGGCAGCTCCTCGACCTCCCGGGAGTCCACGAGCAGCCCCGGGGGCACCTTCAGGTAGCCGAGGTCCCGGGCGACGCCCATGTTGCGCACCATCGACCGGCCGATCAGCGCCACCTTGCGGCCGTGCCGCTGCGCCGCGTCCATGATCTGCTGGACCCGGTGGACGTGCGAGGCGAAGCACGCCACGATGATCCGCTTCTCGGCGGTGCGGAAGATCTCGTCGATGACCGGGGCGATCTCCCGCTCGCTGGTGACGAACCCCGGAACCTCGGCGTTGGTGGAGTCCGACATCAGCAGGTCGACGCCCTCGGCGCCCAGCCGGGCGAAGGCGCCGAGGTCGGTGAGGCGCCCGTCGAGCGGGAGCTGGTCCATCTTGAAGTCGCCGGTGTGGAGCACGAGCCCGGCGGGCGTCCGGATCGCCACGGCGAGGGCGTCCGGGATCGAGTGGTTCACCGCGATGAACTCGCAGTCGAACGGCCCGAACCTCCGCCGCTCGTTCTCGGCGACCTCCACCTTGACCGCCTGGAGGCGGTGCTCGCTGAGCTTGACGTCGACCAGCCCCAGCGTGAGCCGCGACCCGACGATCGGGATGTCCCGGCGCTCCCGGAGCAGGTACGGCACCGCCCCGATGTGGTCCTCGTGCGCGTGGGTGAGCACGAGCGCCTCGATGTCGTCGAGGCGCCCCCGGATGTAGTCGAAGTCCGGCAGGATGAGATCGACGCCGGGCTGGTCGGGTTCAGGGAAGAGCACCCCGCAGTCGATCACCAGCAGGCGCCCGCCGAACTCGAAGACCGCCATGTTGCGGCCGATCTCTCCCAGGCCGCCCAGCGGCACGATGCGCAGGCCATCGGCTGGCAGTGGCGGGGGCGGCCCGAGCTCGGGATGCGGGTGGCTCATACGCGTCCCTCCCCCGCCTCGTGCCGGTCAGATCTGTCCTTCCATGTATTCCGCTCGCTCATTCGTCTCCATCGGAATCAGCCATCGGCCAGCTTGACGCCGGCCGCGCACAGGTCCGCGCGGAGCAGGGAGATCTGCTCCTCGGTCGCGTCCACGAGCGGCAGCCGGACATGGCCGGCGTCCTGGCCGACCAGCTTCAGGGCCGCCTTGGCCATGATCGCCCCCTGGGTGCGCGTCATGATCCCCGCGGCCACCGGGAGCAGGCGGCGGTGGATCTCCAGGGCGCCGGCGACGTTCCCGGAACGGTGGTGCTGGATCATGGCGGCGAGATCGGCGCCGACCACGTGGCCGATCACGCTCACGAACCCCGCCGCGCCGACCGAGAGCCACGGCAGGTTGATGAGGTCGTCGCCCGAGTAGAACACGAGATCGGTGGCGGCCATCACCTGGGAGGCCGCGAACAGGTCGCCCTTGGCGTCCTTCACCGCGACGATCCGCGGGTGCTGGGCGAGCCGGAGCAGTGTCTCGGTGGCGATGGGCACCCCGGTCCGCCCGGGGATGTCGTAGAGCATCACCGGAAGGCCGGTGGCATCGGCGACGGCGGAGAAGTGCCGGTAGAGGCCCTCCTGCGGTGGCTTGTTGTAGTAGGGCGTCACCACGAGCAGGCCGTGCACGCCCGCCCGCTCGGCGGCCTTGGCCAGCTCGACGCTGTGCCGGGTGTCGTTGGTGCCGGCTCCGGCGACGACGAAGGCCCGGTCACCGACGGCCTCGACGACCGCCCGGAGGATGCGCTCCTTCTCCTCGTCCGTCGTGGTGGGGGACTCCCCGGTGGTGCCGTTGACGATCAGGCCGTCGTTGCGCTGCTCGTCGACCAGGTACTCCGCGAGGCACTGGACGGCCTCGTAATCGACCGCTCCGTCCGACGTGAACGGCGTCACCATCGCGGTCAGCATGCGGCCGAAGGGGGCGTCGGAAGTTCCAGTTGGCGATGCCATAGACCGAACGCTACCCGCAACCGCGCGGGTTGGTGGAGCCCGCCACCCGGTGATCGACGCCGTCACGACCGGATGAGAACCGGAAAGGCCGCTGATATGTGCTCGGGGGTACACATATCAGCGGCCTCCATTCCCCCAATCGTTCCAAAGGCCGCTCGCGTTACACCGGCCTCATTGCAAAGCGCCGGTCGCTTCCCGGTCGCGAAGAGGTTCGCTTCCCGGCCACGAAGACGCCGGCGTTCGGAACGGTCCCCGGCGGCAGTGGCCGGCCTGAGCGCTCGCGTTCCCGCGATCCGCCTGGAGCGGTCTCCCACCGGACGGGGACGGCCGTGCCGCGGCCGGAGCGCCTCGCTCGGGAGCGGCTCCGGTGTCACGTGCCCCCGGGGAGTGCCGCCGCACCGGATTGGCCGAGCAGCCCCCTCACCAGGCCCGGGTGAGAACCGCCTAACCGATCCCGGGCAAGAACCGCCTCATCGGGACCGGCCGGGGAGAGCCGCCTCACCGGGCTTGGCCGAGGAGGAGCCGCATCCAGAGCCGCTCCATCCGCGCGGTGATCAGGCGCTCGGTCTCGTGCACCCGCGCCCCTTTCGCGGTGCGGACGGTGCGCCGGATGAACATCAGCCCGCCGGAACGGCACAGCTCGTAGATCGTGGTCCGGCACTCGCAGGTGTGCTGGACCACCCGTACCCGGTCGCTGCGGTTGGTGGGGGTCAGCCACTCGATGGCCTCGTGGCCGGGCTGCACCGGGGCGACGTGCAGGCCGTGGTACTCCGGCGGAAGCGCGGCGTCACCGTCACGGGGCGTCGTGGTGCGGCCCATGCGCCGCCCTTCTCCGGGCAAAGGTGGAATCACAGACTGCGGCCGTCACGCTCTGTGGTAGGACGGATACGCAGAAGCCGCAGTCCACGTCAGCTCCAAGGAATGACGAATGGCGAATTCCGATCCGGTTTATCTGCGCGTGGTGGAAGATCTGCGCCGGCAGATCATCGACGGCACGCTTCCCCCGGGCGCGCCGATCCCGTCGCGCCACCAGATCACGCGGAAGTACAGCGTCGGCGAGACCGCGGCCCGGCACGCGCTCCGCGTGCTCGCCCAGGAAGGCCTGATCATCGGCCGGGTGAGCTCGGGGCACCGCGTGCGCGAGAAGCCGATCCTCTTCCCCCTCCACCGCGACCGTCACGCCGACCCCCAGGCGGCCTTCGTCGCGGACATGCAGGCCCTCGGCCTCAAGCCCACCTGGACCTGGCGGAGCGAGCTCGCCGATCCGCCACCGGAGGTCGCCAAGCGCCTCCGGCTCCCCGAACCGGTCCCGGTGATCAAGGTCAGCTTCGTGTTCCGCGGCGACGACCGCCCGATGCAGCTCCTCACCGTGTACGAGCCGACCGAGTTCGGGCAGAGCCAGGCTCCGGAAGAGGGGACGGCCGAGCGCGTCGGCGCCGCCGCCCGGCTGGCGGCCGCGGGCACGCCGGTCGACGAGATCAGCGAGAGCGTCTACATCCGGGTGCCCCAGCCGGGCGAGAGCGACCTGCTCCAGCTCCCCACCGGGGTCCAGGTCATGCAGGTGGAGCGCACCTACTGGGCCGGTGGGCGCCCGGTGGAGACCCACGACCTCGTGGTCCCCGGTGACCGGTTCCGCCTGGTCTACGGCATTCCGGCCCGCCCGTGACCGCGGCGGCCCGCCGGCGCACCGGCCCCGGACCGGCGATCCGGGGATTCCGCGGCGCTCCGCTGACCTCCCATCGGCCCACCGGAGCGGGCCGCGTCCGCGGGGCGACCCGCGCCTCACCGGGGAGATGCTCGTTCCCCCCGGCCTCCCAGGACGACGCGTACGCTGGACGTGCATCGTGGGACTCCAATCACTCGATGCTCCGGGCCCCGGTGGGTGGCGGCCCACCGGGGCCCACCGGCCCGCGCATCCCCGCCGCGGCGAACCCCCGCGTCGGCCCTGGCGGGCCCGTGTTCCGCTGGGGCGCCCCGGCCACCGCGATCGGCCGCGCACCACACGGTGAACGGCGGCGCACCGCACGGCACGCAGGGGCGGCTCCGGCGACCGGGACGTCCATGTGGCCGGCTCCCGCACGATGCCCGCCGATCACGGCGATGAGCGAAGGCGCCCGCGTGCGCCCGGGCTCGCACCAAGCACTGACCGGCCGGCCGTGGGCAGGCGCCGGCTCCCCGGCGCCGCTGACGGGAATGACCTGCGTACGACCCCGCCGGCCGGGTGCGAGGCGCTCGCAGGGCGCCCGCGGCGGACGGGATCAGTGCCGGGCGGCCTGTCACCGCGTCTCGCGGTTGTCCCCACGGCGCCCGCGCCCGCCGCGTCACCGCGTGTCCTCGCGCCGCCGAACGCGGACCCCGTGTTCCCGCGAGGCCGGACGCCAGCCCGGCCTGTTGCCCGGGACACCCTGCCCGTGGCCACCTCCCCAGGGGTCCCAGCTCCGAGGCACCCCTTCAGGCCGCCGTCGCCGGGGCGCCGCCCGCCGCACCACGCCGCCGCGGAGCGTGCCGTACGGCCGGACGGGGCGGGCTTGCCCACGGCTAATCGGGCACGGCCGTACGGCCGGCGGGATCGACGGCATCGGCGTGTGGTCCGGGGGCACGCCGGCCCGGCCCACCGGTGACTGTCGGTGGCCGTTGATAAAACGTTCCAAGGTTGCCGACCCGGAGGTGCCGATGCGTGTCAAGGATCTCCCGCCGGCGGATCGGCCGCGCGAGCGGCTGCTGACCGCGGGCGCGGCCGCGCTCGCCGACCGGGAGCTGCTCGCCCTGCTCCTCGGCTCGGGCGGCAAGGGCGTCAACGCCGTCGAGCTCGCCTCCCGGCTGATCGCGCACTGCGGCACCCTCGGGGAGCTGTCCCGGTCCGAGCCGCACCGGCTGCTCGCCGTACCCGGGATCGGGCCGGCGAAGGCGGCCCGGGTCGCCGCCGCCTTCCAGCTCATGCGCCGCGCCCAGGCGGAGCCCGAGCGTATCCGGATCACCTGCTCGGCCGACCTGGCGGCCGCCGCCGCGCCGTTGCTCCGCGGGTTCGCGCGGGAGCGGCTCGTCGCGGTGATCTGCGACACGCGCGGCACGGTGCTCCGCCGCGCCGTGGTCAGCGAGGGCGGAAGCGACCACACCTCCGCACCCGTTCGCGACATCATCACCACCGTCCTCGTCTCGGGCGGGGCCGCCTTCGGCCTCGCGCACAACCACCCCGGCGGCTCGCTCGAGCCGAGCCCGGCCGACGTCGAGGTCACCGTTCGGCTCCGCGCCGCGGCGGAGACCGTCGGGCTCCGCTTCCTCGACCACCTGATCGTCACCGACACGGCCTGGCGCCGTGTGCCGCACGAGGATGCGCACGCTCAATGATAGACCAGTACCGCACCAATGTATACGTGTACTGCACCACTACATTGGTGCACTACATGTCTGTTTCGTAGGTATACGTATCGATTCGTCTATCATGCGTCCGTGCTCGATCGAGACGGACCCGTGCCGATCTACAAGCAGATCGCCGAGAGGATTCGGGAGCAGATCGACAAAGGGGAACTGCTCCCCGGCGACGCGATCCCGAGCGAGGCCGAGCTCGAAGCCGAGTACGGGATCGCCCGCCTGACCGCGCGGCGGGTGGCCCGGGAGCTCAGGGAGCAGGGTCTCGTCTACACGGTGCAGGGTCAGGGCACCTTCGTCGGCCGCCCCGGCACGCCGCGCCCGCCCGAGCGGATGCCGGTCTACCAGCGGATCGCCGCGGACATCGAGAAGCGGATCCGGTCCGGCGAGATCCCGGTCCACCGGCCGATCCCCAGTGAGAAGGCGCTGATGCGGGAGTACGGCGTGGCCAAGGCCACCGTGCGCCAGGCCGTCCGCCACCTGCGCGACCAGGGCTGGGTGTTCACCGTCCCCTACCGCGGCACGTACGTCTCCCCGCCGGATAACTGGCCGGCGTGACGCGGGCCTCGTCCCGGCGCTGCGCCGGGCGGCCGGAGGTCACGCCGGCGTGAGCGGGCGGGATCAGCGGCCCCCGGTCCGCGCCCCGGCTCCCGGGTCGCGGGCGGCCTGGGTCACGGCGACGCAGCCGAGCACGGCGAGGGCCGCGGCGAGCGTGGCCGTGCCGAACCGTTCCCCGAGCAGCGCCCAGGACCAGACCAGGGTGAGCGGCGGCTGGGCGAGCTGGGTCTGCCCCGCCCGGGCGATGCCCCCGGCGGCCAGCCCGGCGTACCACGGGAAGAAGCCGAGGAACATGGAGATCAGGCCGACGTAGGCGAACCCGGCGAGCGACGCCGCCGTGGGCCGTGGTTCGGTGACCGCGGCGAGCACCGCGGTCGCGGGCACGGTCACCGGGGCGGCGAGGACCAGGGCGTGCGAGATCACCCGCCAGCCGGGCGTCTCCCGGGCCAGCCGCCCGCCCTCGGTGTAGCCGGCGGCGGCCGCGACCAGGGCGAGGGCGAGCAGCGCGTCGGCCCCGGTGAGGCGGCCGCCCTCTCGGGTGAGGGTGAACACGGTGACCGACACCGCGCCGGCCGCGCAGGCGGCCCAGAACAGGGGCCGGGACCGCTCCCCCGCCCGGAGCACGGCGCCGACGGCGGTGGCCGCGGGCAGCAGCCCGATCACCACCGCGGCGTGCGCGGTGCTCGCACCCGCCGCGAGCGCGAGCCCGCTGAAGAGCGGGAATCCGATGACCACCCCGAGCGCGATCACCGCGTACGACCGCAGGGAGGCCCGGGGTGGGAGCAGCGGCGCGCCCGCCGCCTTCAGGCAGATGGCCGCGGCGAGCGCCGCCAGCGCGGCCCGCCCGGCCGCGACGAGGTACGGGTCGAACCCCTGCAGCGCGAACGCGGTCGCGGGGAGCGTGCCGGAGAAGGCGGCCACGCCGAGGCCGGCGAGCAGGGTCCCCCGCCACGCGGACCTCCGGTCCGGGGGTGCCGCTATCGCGCCGCGAACGATAACGCTATCTTGATTCCTCATGCAAAACGATAGCAGTATCGCCCGGCTCGCCGCGATCCTCCGCGAGGAGGTGAAACGGTCCCGGCCGGGCGATCGGCTGCCGTCGAGCCGGGAGATCATGCGCCGGCACGGGGTGAGCCCGATCACGGTCTCCCGGGCCATCGCCCGGCTCGCCGCCGAGGGCCTGGTGATCTCCAAGCCCGGCAGCGGGGTGTACGTCGCGCCGTCCCACCCCGCCACGGCCGAGACGCCCGACACCTCGTGGCAGACCGTGGCCCTCGGCGACCGGGTGGTCGACGACTCGGCCGTGACCACCCTGCTGGCCGAGCCGCCCGACGGCGTCGTGCCGCTCACCGGCGGCTACCTCCACCCGGACCTGCGGCCGGCGAAGGCGCTGGCCGCGGCGATGGCGCGAGCCGTACGGCGGCCGGACGCCTGGTCGGCGCCGCCGCTCAACGGCCTCGCCGGCCTCCGGCGGTGGTTCGCGGCGGAGGTGGGCGGCACGGTGACGCAGAACGACGTGCTCGTGATGGGCGGCGGCCAGGCGGCGCTCGCCCACGCCTTCCGGGCCCTCGCCGCGCCCGGCGGCCCGGTGCTCGTCGAGACCCCCACCTACCCCGGGGCGCTCGCCGCGGCCCGCGCGGCCGGGCTGCGGGTGGTGGCCGTGCCCATCGACGAGGAGGGGGTCCGCCCCGAGCTGCTCGCCGAGGCGTTCGCCCTGACCGGGGCCCGGGTCTTCTACTGCCAGCCCACCCTGCACAACCCCACCGGGGCCACGCTGCCGAGGCACCGCCGGGAGGAGGTGCTCGCGGTGGCGCGGGCGGCCGGGGCCTTCGTGATCGAGGACGACTACGCCGCGTACTTCGCGGCCGGGCGGGTCCCGCCGCCGCTGGTGACCCTGGACGCCCACGGCACCGTGGTGCACGTGCGATCGCTCAGCAAGATCTCCGCGGCCAGCCTGCGGATCGCCGGTGTCATCGCCCGCGGGCCGGCCGCGCACCGGCTCCGCGCCGTCCAGGCCGTGGACTCGTTCTTCGTGGCCCGGCCGCTGCAGGAGGCGGCCCTGGAGTTCATCGGCTCCCCCGCCTGGCGGCGCCACCTCGCCGAGGTGCAGCGGGAGGTCGTCTCCCGGCAGCGGGCGCTGCTCACCGCGCTCGCCCGGCACGCGCCCGCCGCCCGGGTGCACCTCGTGCCGCGCGGCGGCATGCACCTGTGGGTACGGCTCCCGCAGGAGGTGGACGAGGCGTCCCTGGTCGAGGCCGCCCGGCTGAACGGCGTGCTGGTGAGCCCGGGGCGCATCTACTACCCGTCCGAGCCCCCGGGGCCGCGGCTGCGGCTCACCCACACCGCCGCGGCCGGGGCGGCGGACCTGGAGGAGGGCGTCCGCCGGCTCGGCGCGGTGCTCGCCCAGGGCGCGGGCGGGACGGAGGCCGCCGGGACCAGGGGGACCGGTGCCTGACGGAGGGCCCGGTCACTGGCCTACAGTTGGCACGAGAGGTGATCGACCGATGGGCCCGGCGGAGCTGCTCCGCGACTTCGTGAACACCTACGACGTGGAGTCGGACGCCGACCGGCTGACCTCGCCGGCCGAGCTCACCGCCTGGCTGCGGGAGCGCGGGCTGATCGGCGACGGCGACCGGGCCGCGGACGATGACCTCGCCCTGGCGATCCGGCTGCGCGAGGGACTGCGGGCCGTGCTCCGCCGCGGCCACGGCGGCGCAGGCCGCGACACCGCCCGGGACACCGCGGACGAGCCCGCGGGCGCCGCGGCCGGGGACACCGCGCAGGAGCCCGGCGGGGACCCGGCCGGGGACGCCACTGACGCCCCCACGGAGGGCACGGCCGGGAACGCCCAGAACGCGGCGGAGGACGCGGGGGACGCGGTGAGGGACGCCGCCGACCTCGACGCGGTGCTGGCCGCGCTCCCGGTGCGCGTCTCGCTCGCCACCGGCGCCCCCACGCTCGAGCCGATCCGCTCCGGAGCCGCGGCCGGGCTGGCCCGGATCGCGGGGATGATCCCGGCGGCGTACGCGGAGGGAACGTGGTCCCGGCTGAAGGTGTGCGCCGAGAGCACCTGCCAGTGGGCGTTCATCGACTCGTCCAAGAACCGATCGCGCGCCTGGTGCTCCATGCGCGTGTGCGGCAACCGCACCAAAACGCGGGCATATCGGGCGCGGCGCCGGGCGCAAGGCACGCCCAGGCCGTCCTGACCCAGTAGCGTTGTAGCGGCAAAGAAAGGAGCCGGCCGAATGGGTGTCAGACCAGCCCGTCCAGAAGACGTTGACGCGGTGACGAGCACCCAGATCCGGGCGTGGAAGTACGCATACCGTGAGTTCCTGCCACCCGGCCCGCTGGAGCAGATGACCGGGCCGGCGGCGGAGAAGATGTGGCGCCGGCAGTGGGAGGAGGCGATCCTCTCCCCGCCCACCCCGCGGCACCGGGTGCTCGTCGCGGTCGAGCGCGTGGTGCCCGACACGGACGCCTTCACCGCCCTCGGCCCGGGCGGGCGGGTCTACGTCCCGCCGGCCGCGGAGCGCGCGACGGACCGGGTGGTCGGCATCGCCTCGCACGGCCCCGCCGAGGACCCCGATCTCAGCTCGAGCACCACGGCCGAGCTGCTGACGCTGCTCGTCGACCCCAACCACATCCGGCGCGGCCACGGCAGCCGCCTCCTCAACGCGACGGTCGACTACCTCCGCGAGGACGGCTACAGCATGGTCGTGACCTGGGTGTTCGCCGACAACTACCCCATGCTGAGCTTCCTGGAGTCGGCCGGCTGGGGCGAGGACGAGGCCGAGCGGGTGCTCGACATGGGACGCCCGATCCGCATGATCCGGCTCTGCACCGACATCAGCTGACCCGCGGCGCCGTACCGGCCGACGGTGCCGGCCGCGCCGCGCACCAACGTCGCGGCGGATCCGGCGCGTTCCCGGCGGCGAGACCCCACGCCCGCCGGGTCCCGTGACGGGCGAGCGCGACGTCGCGCCGGGCGCGCGGACACGTGCCCGGCGGCCGCGGTCGTGGCCCGTGCCCGGCGATGCCGCAAGGGCGGGCGGCCGTCCCCCCGGAAGCCAGGGCGCGCACCCCGAAGCCCGGCAGGTGCCCGGTTCTCCCGGCTCCGCGCACCGGCGAGGCCCGGCGTACGCCCGCCGCGACGGCCCACGAGTACCGGCGGTGCCCGAGGTCGCGCGGCCGGCCTGCGACGGCGGCCGAGCGGCACCGGCGCCCGGAGCATCCCGTTCCGGCGGCGGGCCGGGACGCCACCTCGCCGCGGATCAGCGGGTCGGCGCTGGCCCCGGCCCCGGGGTGACCGCGCCGCGGGCGGGCGGCCGAGGCCGTGACCGGCGTCCGCTGCCGCGCGGCTATCGTGGCGTGGTGGCACCGGCGCCACCACGCGCCGCGCATCCGCACCGCGGATCAAGCCGCACCATCCCCGGCGAAGTGAGGAGACACGTGGCCACGCCAGCGCAATGGTTAGCGGGCGCCCGCCCGAGGACCCTGCCCGCGGCGATCGTTCCCGTCGCCGTCGGCACCGGCATCGCGTGGTCGGAGGGCGGCGCGGTCTGGTGGCGCGCCCTCCTCGCGCTGCTGGTCGCGCTCGCCCTGCAGGTAGGGGTCAACTACGCGAACGACTACAGCGACGGGGTGCGAGGCGCGGACCAGGACCGGGTCGGGCCGATGCGGCTGGTCGGCTCGGGCGCGGCCACGCCGAAGGCGGTGCTCGCCGCCGCGCTCGGCTGCTTCCTCACCGCCGCGGTCGCCGGGCTCGTCCTCGTGGCGGCGATCGGGGCGTGGTGGCTGCTGCTCGTCGGCCTCGCCGCCATCCTCGCCGCCTGGTTCTACACCGGCGGCTCGCGCCCGTACGGCTACCGCGCCATGGGCGAGGTCTCCGTGTTCACGTTCTTCGGCCTCGTCGCCGTGGTGGGCACCGTCTACGTGCAGATCGAGCGGTGGAGCTGGCTCGCCTTCGCCGCGGCGGTCCCGGTCGGGCTGCTGGCGTGCGCGCTCCTCATCGTGAACAACCTCCGCGACATCCCGACGGACGATCGCGCGGGCAAGCGCACGCTCGCCGTGGTGCTGGGCGACGCCCGCACCCGCCTGCTGTACACCGCGACGCTGCTCATCCCGTTCGTGATCGCCGTCGCGCTGATCCCGTGGCGACCGTTCGCGGCGCTGCCCGTGCTCGCGCTGCCCCTCGCGATCGCACCGGTGCGGACGGTGCGGTCGGGGGCGACCGGCCGGGCGCTGATCGAGAGCCTCCGCCAGACCGGGAGCCTGCAGCTCGCGTTCGGCGCTCTCTTCACGCTCGGCCTGGCGCTCTCCTGAGGCCGCCCGCGGGATCCCCGGCGGCGCGCCCGGGGCCACACGGACGCGCCCACGCGCACGGTTGCGCGCCAAGGCGGGCCACCGTCCCTCGCCGCCGGAGATCCGGACCGTCGCAGCGCGGCCGCGCCCGCCCGGCAGGCACCCGGCTCGTCCCCGGGGCCGCGGGCCGGCGCCCCGAGGGCTCGCGTCCCGTCGTGCCGATGACCGGAGGGGCGGGCGGCCGCGTACCGATGGCGGGCAGTGCCGGCGACCGGGCCCGGGGAGCCACCGGTACCCGGGGCGGCCGCCGGGCACCGGCTTCGGCCACGGCTCCCGCTCCGGGGCGTCGGCCTCGAGGCCGCATGCCCCGGGGCGAGATGCGATGCCCCCTCGATGAGATTCCCACGGCCCGCGTGCGTTCCCCGGAGGGCGTGAGCCGCGATTCCAGGGGGACGACGGGCCCGAGGGCTCCGGCCCGTCCCCAGGGGGCGCGGGCTACAGGTCCAGGAGGTGCTCCAGTCCCACGGTGAGGCCGGGCAGCTCCCGCACCCGGCGGATGCCGAGCAGCACCCCGGGGGTGAACGAGGCCCGGTTCAGGGTGTCGTGCCGGATGGTGAGGGTCTCGCCCTCGCCGCCGAAGAGCACCTCCTGGTGGGCGACCAGCCCGGAGAGCCGTACCGCGTGCACCCGGACGCCCTCCACGGTGGCGCCACGCGCGCCGTCCAGCTCGGCGGTGGTCGCGTCCGGGGACGGCCCCAGCCCGGCCTTCGCCCGGGCCTCGGCGATCAGCTCCGCGGTCCGGCGCGCCGTGCCCGACGGCGCGTCGGCCTTGTTCGGGTGGTGGAGCTCGACGATCTCCACGGACGGGAAGTACTTCGCGGCGAGCCGGGCGAAGTGCATCATCAGCACGGCCCCGATGCCGAAGTTGGGGCAGATCAGGCAGTTGACCCCGGGGTTCTCCGCCAGCCAGCCGCGGACCCGCTCCAGCCGTGCGGCGTCGAAGCCGGTGGTGCCGACCACGGTATGGAGACCGTGGCGGATGCACCACTCGAGGTTCCCCATGACCACGTCCGGGTGGGTGAAGTCGACCACCACCTCGGCCTTGGTCAGGGATTCGATCGGGTCGTCCTTGTCGACCGCGGCCACGAGCTCCATGTCCTCGGCCGCGTGCACGGCCTTGCAGACTTCCACACCGACGCGCCCACGAGCGCCCAGAACACCGACCTTAATCACGGGGCAAGGCTATACCGCGACCGGTGGATCCGGGTCGCCGCGCGGGCGTGCCGCGTTCCCGAGGGCCGAACCGGCCCGGAGACCGCCCGCCCACGGGTACGGCCGCGCCGGATGCCCGGGCCATCGGCCGGGGATCGGGAACGGGCCCATCGCCCCGGCGGGCATGCGCCCAACCCCGGAGAGCACCCGCCGGGCCGCCCGGTGACGGCCACCCGGGCCCGCGGCCTCGGAGCGCGCGGATCGGCGCATCCGTGCCGCCGGGATCAAGCACACCTCGGCGCACACCCCGGGCGCCGGTGGGCGCGCCCCGGGGCCGCGAAAGCTCGCGGATGGGAGGCGGATGGGAGCCGGTCGCGACCGGACCGGCCGCCACCCGGCCGGATGCCCGGGGCCGCCTGCGAT
Organism: Thermobispora bispora DSM 43833; assembly: GCF_000092645.1. Lineage (NCBI taxonomy): Bacteria > Bacillati > Actinomycetota > Actinomycetes > Streptosporangiales > Streptosporangiaceae > Thermobispora > Thermobispora bispora. The sequence continues at coordinate 1,213,897 of NC_014165.1, read as the reverse complement.
GCCGGCGGCCGCCCGGTGCCGTGCCGTACCGGGCGGAACCGTCGGGGAACCCCTGCCGGGCCGGGCCCATGCCGGCGCGCGCCGACCCGGCACCCGCCCGGCCCCGGAGCACCGGTCCCGGCGCACCCGGCCGGCCCACCCGTCGCTCAGGCGATGGCGAAGCCGAAGTCCCGGTCCTCGTACGGGCCGATCACCGCGAGCGTGAGCGGGCGGTTGAACACGTCCTGGGCGACCGCGGCGACGTCCTCCGGAGTGACGGCGGCGATCCGGGCGAGCACCTCGTCGACCGGCATGAGGCGCTCGTACACCAGCTCGCTCTTGGCGATCCGGGACATCCGGGAGCCGGTGTCCTCCAGGCCGAGCACGAGCCCGCCGCGCATCTGCCCCTTGCCGCGGGCGATCTCCTCCGGGGTGAGCCCTTCGGTCAGCACCCGGGCCATCTCGTCCCGGCAGATCTTCAGCACTTCGTCGATCTTGGACGGGAGGCAGCCGACGTAGATGCCGAACTGGCCGGTGTCGGCGTAGTGCGCGGTGAAGCTGTACGTGCTGTACGCCAGGCCGCGCTTCTCCCGGATCTCCTGGAAGAGCCGGGACGACATGCCGCCGCCGAGCGCCGCGTTCAGCACGCCCAGGGCGAAGCGCCGCTCATCGGTCCGGGGGTAGGCCGTGGTGCCGAGCACCAGGTTGGCCTGCTCGGTCGGGCGGGCGATCACCCGGACCCCGGACCGCTGCGGCACGCCCGGCCCGCCGATCCGCGGCGGCGCCGGCTCCGCCGGGCCGTGCAGCGCGCCGGCCCGCTCGTAGGCGGCCGCCACCAGGTCGACCACCCGCTCGTGGTCCACGTTGCCCACCACCGAGACCACGGTGCGGGAGGGCACGTAGAACCGGCGGTAGTACTCCCCGATGCGGTCCCGGGTGAGGGCGTTGATCGACTCCTCGTTGCCGAGGATCGGCCGGCCGATCGGCGTGTCGCCGAACAGCTCGGCGGAGAACTCCTCGTGGACGAGGTCCGCCGGATCGTCGTCGTGCATGGCGATCTCCTCGAGGATCACGCCACGCTCCGACTCCACGTCCTCCGGCGCGAGCAGGGAGGACGTGACCACGTCCGCGAGCACGTCGATCGCGATCGCGAGGTCCTCGTCGAGCACCCGGGCGTAGTAGCAGGTGTACTCCTTGGCGGTGAAGGCGTTGATCTCACCGCCGATGCCCTCGATGGACGCCGAGATCTCCATGGCGTTCCTCGTGGGCGTGCCCTTGAAGAGCAGGTGCTCGAGGAAGTGGGTGGCCCCCATGTGCTCGGGGGCCTCATCGCGTGACCCGATGCCGACCCAGATGCCGACCGCGACACTGCGCACGGTCGGCATGGTCTCGGTGACAACCCGCAACCCTCCGGGCAGGACCGTGCGGCGCACGACGCCCGCGCCGTCCTTGCCCGGGTACAACGTCGTCGTCATCACGTGTTGCGCTGCGTCGTACGTCCCGCGCGGGTACGGCGGCGCCGGGGCCGCCGCGGCTGCTCGTCCTCATCCGCGGACGCCGTGGCGGCCGCCGCGGCCTTCTCCTTCTCCGCCTTCTCCTTCTCGGCCTTCTCCTTCTCGGCGCGCTCCCGCTCGATGACCTCGACCGGGACGAGGGAGAGCTTGCCGCGCGAGTCGATCTCGACGACCTCGACCTGGATCTTCTCGCCGACGGTCAGCACGTCTTCGACGTTGTCGATCCGCTTGCCGCCGTACAGCTTGCGGATCTGCGAGATGTGCAGCAGCCCGTCCTTGCCGGGGAGCAGCGAGACGAAGGCCCCGAACGCGGCGAGCTTCACGATCGTGCCGAGGTACCGCTCACCGACCTCCGGCATGTGCGGATTCGCGATGCCGTTGATCAGCGCACTGGCCGCCTCGGCGGACGCGCCGTCCGTGGCGCCGATGTAGATGGTGCCGTCGTCCTCGATCGTGATCTCGGCGCCGGTCTTCTCCTGGATCTGGTTGATGATCTTGCCCTTGGGGCCGATGACGTCGCCGATCTTGTCCACCGGCACCTTGAGCGTGAGGATCCGCGGCGCGTTAGGGTTGAGCGGGGCCGGGGCGTCGATGGCCTCCTTCATCACGTCGAGGATCGCCAGCCGGGCGCTCCGCGCCTGCTTCAGCGCGCCGGCGAGGACCTCGGCGGGGATGCCGTCGAGCTTGGTGTCGAGCTGGAGGGCGGTGATCAGGTCCCGGGTGCCGGCGACCTTGAAGTCCATGTCGCCCATGGCGTCCTCGGCCCCGATGATGTCGGTGAGCGTGACGTACTTGCCGTTCTCACCGATGAGGCCCATGGCGATGCCCGCCACCATGTCCTTGAGCGGCACACCGGCGTCGAGCAGGGACATCGTCGAGGCGCAGACCGAGCCCATCGAGGTCGAGCCGTTCGACCCGATCGCCTCCGACACCTGCCGGATCGCGTACGGGAACTCCTCCCGGGACGGGAGCACGGGCAGCAGCGCCCGCTCGGCGAGCGCACCGTGGCCGATCTCCCGCCGCTTGGGCGCGCCGACCCGGCCCACCTCACCGGTGGAGTACGGCGGGAAGTTGTAGTTGTGCATGTAGCGCTTGGTGCGCTCGGGGTTGAGCGTGTCGATGGTCTGCTCCATCCGGAGCATGTTCAGCGTGGTGATGCCCAGGATCTGGGTCTCGCCGCGCTCGAACAGGGCCGAGCCGTGCACCCGCGGGATGACGTGCACCTCCGCGTTGAGCTGCCGGATGTCCTTCGGGCCCCGCCCGTCGATCCGGATGCCCTCGTTGAGCACGCGCTCCCGCATGAGCTGCCGGGTGAGCGCCCGGAACGCGGGCCCGATCTCCTTCTCCCGGCCCTCGAACTCCGGGAGCAGCTTCTCGGCGGCGATCGCCTTCACCCGCTCGATCTCGAGCTCGCGCTCCTGCTTGCCCGGGATGGTGAGCGCCGCGGCGAGCTCGCTCTTGACCGCCGCGCAGACCGCCTCGTAGACGTCGTCCTGGTAGTCGGGGTAGATCGGGTAGTTGCCCGGCGCCTTGCCCGCGACCTTGGCGAGCTTCTCCTGGGCCTCACAGAGGACCTTGATGAACGGCTTGGCGGCCTCCAGGCCCTGGGCGACCACCTCTTCGGTGGGGGCGACGGCGCCCTCGGCGACCAGCTTGAGGGTGTTGCGGGTCGACTCCGCCTCCACCATCATGATCGCCACGTCGCCGTCCTCGAGCACCCGGCCGGCGACCACCATGTCGAACGTCGCGTTCTCCAGCTCGGAGTAGGTGGGGAACGCCACCCACTTGCCGTCGATCAGGCCGACCCGCACACCGCCGATGGGGCCGGAGAACGGCAGGCCGGCGAGCTGGGTCGACATGCTCGCCGCGTTGATCGCCACCACGTCGTACAGGTGGTCGGGGTGGATCGCCAGGACCGTCGCCACGATCTGGACCTCGTTGCGCAGGCCCTTGGCGAAGGAGGGGCGCAACGGCCGGTCGATCAGCCGGCACGTGAGGATCGCGTCCTCGGACGGGCGGCCCTCCCGGCGGAAGAACGAGCCGGGGATCTTGCCCGCCGCGTACATCCGCTCTTCGACGTCGACGGTGAGCGGGAAGAAGTCCAGGCCCTCCTTGGGCTGCTTGGAGACGGTGGTGGCCGAGAGCACCATCGTCTCGTCGTCGAGATAGGCGACCGCGCTTCCCGTCGCCTGACGGGCCAGGCGCCCGGTCTCGAAGCGGACCGTGCGCGTGCCGAAGGAGCCGTTGTCGATTACGGCTTCAGATGTGTGGACACCCTCCACGGGGGACCTCCTTGATGGAATCGGTCTCCCGCGTCCTGTCGTGTGCCGGGCTCCCCGTTCAGTGCAGCGCCGGTCTTCGATCGAAGCGCCCGGTTGCCGCAGGTACGGCACGTGCCGTATCCCAACCGGGGGCCACTACCGAGGACCGGCCCTCTCACGCCCGCGGGACCGCGCGTGCTGCACTCGTTCGGACGCGGGATTCGTCTGTCGGGTCGAGTCCGCCCGTCGGGCTTCCTCATCCCCACCGGCTGTTCAGTTGTCAGCCGGCAGGCCGCTTCGTGAGGGCCCGCCGGGCTTTACGTCGTCATTCATTGTTACGGGCTACGAGAAAGGAGCGGCGAGGATTTCACCGCTCCTTTTCAGTTACCTCCGCAGCCCGAGCCGCTCGATGAGCGAGCGGTAGCGGTTGATGTCCTGCGCCTGCAGGTAGTTGAGCAACCGCCGACGCCGGCCGACGAGCAGGAGCAGGCCGCGGCGGCTGTGGTGGTCGTGCTTGTGCACCTTCAGGTGCTCGGTCAGGTCCTTGATGCGCTGGGTCAGCAGCGCGACCTGCACCTCCGGGCTGCCCGTGTCGTTCGGTGACGTGGCGTACTCGCTGATGATCGCCTTCTTGGTAGCGGCGTCGAGCGGCACTCTTTCTCTCTTCCTTTCCCGTACAGGAGGCACGCGAACCGACCGAACCGGCCCGCGGACGACCGCGCGTGCCTACAGTCGCCGTGACCGGTCTCGCGGGTGGCGCGAAAGGCACCACCACTACGTAGCCGTCAAGTAAGGCTACCACCGGTGGCCCGTCCCACGTCCGGGCGACGGCCGGGCCGGTCAGGTGATCAGCCGCCTGACCTGCTCGACATCCTCCCGCATCTGCGCGATCAGCGCCTCGATCGACTCGAACCGCAGCGTGTCGCGGAGCCGCTCGGCGAAGTCCACGGCCACGTGCGCACCGTACAGGTCGAGGTCGTCCCGGTCCAGCGCGTACGCCTCGACCGTGCGCTCCCGCCCCTCGAAGGTCGGGTTCGTGCCGATGGAGATCGCCGCCGGCCAGCGCTCGCCCTCGTACGGCGAGGGCCGCTGGGTGCACTCCAGCCAGCCCGCGTAGACGCCGTCCGCGGGGATGGCGGTGTGCGGCGGCGACTCGACGTTCGCGGTGGGGAAGCCCAGCAGCGCCCGGCCCCGCTGGTGGCCGCGGACCACGACGCCCTCGACCCGGTGCGGGCGGCCCAGGGCCGCGGCGGCGCCCGCGACGTCACCGGCGGCGACGCGCTCGCGGATCAGGGTGGAGGAGATCGCCACGCCGTTGCTCACCAGTGGCACGCCCTCGGCGGCGAAGTCGTACTTCTCCCCCAGCGTGCGCAGGGTCTCCACATCACCGGCCGCCTTGTGCCCGAAGCGGAAGTTCTCCCCGACCACCACGTGGGCGGCGTGGAGCCGGTCCACCAGCGCGGTCTGCACGAACTCGTCCGGCGACATCCGCGAGAGCTCGAGGGTGAACCGGAGCACGCAGACCGCGTCGACGCCGAGCGAGGCGAGCAGCTCGATCCGCCGCCGCAGCCCGGTGAGCAGCGGCGGGTGGCTCCCGGGGCGGACCACCTCGTCGGGGTGGGGGTCGAAGGTGACGGCGACGGCGGGAAGCCCGAGCTCCCTGGCGAGGCCGACCGCCCGGCCCACCAGCCGTTGGTGGCCGAGGTGCACCCCGTCGAACACGCCGATCGTCACGACGGACCTGCCCCAGTCGCCGGGGACTTCGTCCAGACCGTGCCAGCTCTGCACTTCGACCTCGATTCTCCTACGGCGTGGCCAACCGGCAGTAGACAAGAGTGCCATGCCCGCGGAAGCGCCTGAGAACCGGCTCTCCCGCTCCCGGTGTCACGGTACGAAGACCGCGAGCGGCTTGGCCGTGCCGCCCTTCTCCTCGACGAGCGCGAGCAGCTCGCCCCCGGGGCCGAACACCCCCACGGGTCCCGGGCCGAGCCCGGCCGCGGGCAGCCGCCCGCCGTGCACCACGCGCCGCGCCTCGGCGGCGGTGACCCGCCGGCACGGGAAGGCGGCGGCCACCGCCTCGGCCATCGGCATGATCACCAGCTCGTCGCTCAGCTCGTCGATGGTGCGCGCCGACTCGACGCCGTACCGCCCCACCCGGGTGCGCCGGAGCCGGGTGAGGTGGCCGTGGACGCCGAGCGCGGCGCCGAGGTCCCGGGCGAGGGCGCGGATGTAGGTGCCGCTCGAGCAGGTGATGACCGCGTCCACGTCGATGACGTCGCCGCTCCTGCGGATCCCGGTCACCTCGAACCGGTGGACCGTGACGGGGCGGGCGGCGAGCTCGACCCGCTCCCCCGCCCTGGACCGCCGGTAGGCGCGCTGCCCGTCCACCTTGATCGCGCTCACCTGCGGCGGGACCTGCATGATCTCGCCGGTGAGCGAGGCGACCGCCTGGTGGAGGCGCTCGTCCGTGATGTGCCCGGCGGGGGCGGTGGCCGTGACCTGCCCCTCGGCGTCGTCGGTGTCGGTCGCCACCCCGAGCCGGATGGTCGCCTCGTAGGTCTTCTCGGCGAGCGCCAGGTGGCCGAGGAGCCGGGTGGCCTTCTCCACCCCCACGACGAGCACCCCGGTCGCCATCGGGTCGAGGGTGCCGGCGTGGCCGACCCGGCGGGTGCCGGCGAGGCGGCGGATCTTGGCGACGACGTCGTGCGACGTCCAGCCGGCCGGTTTGTCCACGATGACCAGGCCGCTCGGCGGCGGGGTGCGTCGGGCTCGATCCGTGCTCATCGGGCGTCCAGGTCTGCTCGGGTGGCGGCGGTCAGGTGCGGGCGGAGGGCCGCGATGGCCTGCTCCGGGGGGAGGGAGGTGGCGAAGCCGGCGGCGCGGCGGTGGCCCCCGCCGCCGAGCGCGGCGCACGCCCGGCCGACGTCGACCGCGCACCGGGAGCGCACCGAGGCGTGCCACTCGCCGTCGTCGGTCTCCTTGAGCACGACGGCCACGTCGGCGGCGTCGGCCCGCCGCACGACGTCGATCACTCCCTCCAGCTCGTCGTACGGCAGAGCGTACCGGGCCCGGTCCTCCCGCGTGACATAGGTCCAGATCAGCCCGTGGCCGGCGGCGGCCGACGGTTCGAGCGCGGCCCGGCCGAGCGCCGTGCCGAGCACGTGCAGGTAGCCGTACGGCACGCTGTCGAAGAGCGCCCGGGCGATCTCGTCCGGCGCGACCCCTTTCGCGATCAGCCGCGCGGCCATCGCGTGGGCGGCCGGGGTGGCCGACGAGTGGCGGAACGAGCCGGTGTCGGTGACCAGCCCGGTGTACAGGCAGGTGGCCACCTCGCGGTCGATCTCGATCCCGAGCCGGTCGAGGAGCTCCGCCACGAGCACGGTCGTGGCGGGGGCCTCCGGGTCGACGAGGTGCACCGAGCCGAACCCGGTGTTGGAGGCGTGGTGGTCGATCACGATCAGCTCACCGGCCCGGGCGGCGTTGGGCTCGAGCAGGCCGAGCCGTTCCCGGCTCGACGCGTCACACGTGATCATCAGCTCCGGCTCGGCCGGGAACGCGGACGGCGCCACGAGCAGCTCCCGCCCGGGCAGGAAGCGCAGCATGCGGGGCACGGCCGCGTCGCGGTCGCCGAAGGACGCCACGACGTCCTTGCCCGCGCGGCGCAGCGCGAGCCCGAGCCCGAGCATGGAGCCGAGGGCGTCCCCGTCGGGCGAGACATGGCAGGCGAGCGCGACCCGGCCGGCGGCGTGCACCAGCTCGGCCGCGCGCGCCCAATCCGCCTCGCCGATCGGCGCGCCGGCCCCGCTCACCTGTCCCCCGCCCGGCCGGAGGCCGTGTCCTCCTCGCCGTCCTCCTCGCCGTTCTCCCGGTCCTCCTCGGCCTCCTTGGGGACCCGGTACGGGTCGGCGTCCCCGGCGAACTGGGCCCCCTCGGCCTGCTTGGCGATCTCGGCGTCGCGGGCCCGGGCGATGGCGAACAGGTCGTCGAGGTGCCGGGCGCTGGCGGGCAGCGGGTCGTGGACGAAGGCGATCGTGGGCGTGTGCCGCAGGCCGGTCCGCCGGCCCACCTCGGACCGGATGAGGCCCTTGGCGCTCTCCAGCGCCGCCGCGGTGGCCGCGCGCTCCTCCTCCGACCCGAACACCGTGTAGTAGACGGTGGCCGCGCTCAGGTCGGCGGTGATCCGGGCGTCGGTCACCGTGACGAACCCGAGCCTGGGGTCCTTGATCCGGCGCTCCAGCATCTCGGCGACCACCTGCTTGATGCGGTCGGCCAGCCTCCTGGCGCGCGCCGCTGCGTCCATGCTCCCGCTCCCTCGAATAGGCCTGTGGCCTACGCGCCTGCCTCGCCGCTTCATTCCTCGTGGTCGTTGAAGAGTCGTTGCCGGGTGGACAGCAGCTCGATCTCCGGGTGGAACGCCACCACGCGCTCGCACGCGCTGAGCACCTCACCGCAGTTGGCCGCCGTGGCGGAGACCACGGCCACGCCGATCTCCGCCCGGCGGTGCAGGTCGAGGTGGCCGGTCTCGGCCACCGCGATCCCGGGGAACCGCCGTTGCAGCTCGGCGATGATCGGCCGGATCACGGAGCGCTTCTCCTTCAGCGAGCGTACGTCGCCGAGCAGGATGTCGAAGGTGAGTGCACCGATGTACATGACCGTTCAAAGACCCGGCGGCGGTGACAAGGTCGTGCCGCCGCCCGGGCGGGCGGCGGCACGGCCTGTCAAGCGCGCGGCTTCTCCCGCATCTCGAACGTCTCGATGACGTCCTCGATCTTGATGTCGTTGTAGCCGAGGCCGATACCGCACTCGAAGCCCTCGCGGACCTCGGTGACGTCGTCCTTGAACCGGCGCAACGACTCGATGGTGAGGTTGTCGGCCACCACCGTGCCGTCCCGGATGAGCCGGGCCTTGCTGTTCCGGGTGATCACACCGCTGCGCACCACGCAACCGGCGACGTTGCCGATCTTCGGCACCCGGAAGATCTCCCGGATCTCGGCGGTACCGGTGACAACCTCCTCGTACTCGGGCTTGAGCAAGCCCTTGAGGGCGGCCTCGATCTCCTCGATCGCCTGGTAGATGACCGAGTAGTACCGGATGTCGACGCCCTCGCGCTCGGCCAGCTCGCGGGCCCGGACCTCCGGGCGCACGTTGAAGCCGATGATGACCGCGTTGTCGTCGGCCATCGCCAGGTTGACGTCGTACTCCGTGATCGCGCCGACCCCGCGGTGCAGGACGCGGAGCTTGGCCTCCTCGCCCACATCGATCTTGAGGAGGGCGTCCTCGAGGGCCTCGACCGAACCGGAGACGTCGCCCTTGATGATGAGCTTGAGCTCGCTGACCTTGCCCTTCTCGAGGTCCTTGAACATCTCCTCGAGGGTGCGGCGGCGCCCGGACTTCGCCATCTCGGCCGACCGCTGCCGCGCCGCACGCTGCTGGGCGATCTGGCGGGCCACGCGGTCGTCGGGGACGACGATGAAGTTGTCACCGGCCCGCGGGACGGAGGTGAGACCGAGCACCTGGACCGGGCAGGACGGCGGCGCCTCCTTCAGCGCCTTGCCGTTGTCGTCGAGCATCGCCCGGACCCGGCCGAAGGCCTCACCGCACACGATCGAGTCACCGACCCGCAGCGTCCCGCGCTGCACCAGCACGGTCGCCACCGGGCCGCGGCCCTTGTCGAGGTGCGCCTCGATCGCCACGCCCTGAGCGGGCATGTCCGGATTGGCCCGCAGGTCGAGCTCGGCGTCCGCGGTGAGGAGGATGGCCTCGAGCAGGTTGTCGATGCCGATGCCCTCCTTGGCGGAGATGTCCACGAAGAGCGTGGAACCGCCGTACTCCTCGGCCACGAGGTCGTACTCGGTGAGCTGCGACCGGACCTTGATCGGGTCGGCGCCCTCCTTGTCGATCTTGTTGACCGCGACCACGACCGGCACGTCGGCCGCCCGGGCGTGGTTGAGCGCCTCGATCGTCTGCGGCTTCACGCCGTCGTCGGCCGCCACCACCAGCACGGCGATGTCGGTCACCTGGGCACCGCGGGCCCGCATGGCGGTGAACGCCTCGTGACCCGGGGTGTCGATGAAGGTGATCTTCCGCTCCTCGCCGTCGAGCGTGGTGGTCACCTGGTAGGCGCCGATGTGCTGGGTGATGCCACCGGCCTCCCGCGCGGCGACGTTCGTGTTCCGGATCGTGTCGAGGAGCTTGGTCTTACCGTGGTCGACGTGACCCATGACGGTCACGACCGGCGGCCGCGGCACGAGGTCCGCCTCGTCGCCCTGGTCCTCGCCGAACTCGATGTTGAAGGACTCGAGGAGCTCGCGGTCCTCCTCCTCCGGGCTGACGATCTGCACGTCGTAATCGAGCTCGGCACCGAGGAGCTGCAGGGTCTCCTCGCTGACCGACTGGGTCGCGGTGACCATCTCGCCGAGGTGCAGGAGGATCTGCACGAGCGACGCGGGGTTCGCGCCGATCCGGTCGGCGAAGTCGGTGAGGGTCGCCCCGCGCGGCAGGCGGATGGTCTGCCCGTTACCGCGGGGGACCTGCACACCGCCGATGGTCGGGGCCTGCAGGTTGTCGAACTCCTGGCGCCGCTGGCGCTTCGACTTGCGGCCACGCGCCGGGCGGCCGCTGGGACGGCCGAAGGCGCCACCGGACCCGCCACGGCCACGGCCGCCACCACCCGGACGGCCGCCGAACCCGCCGCCACCGGGGCGACCGGCGCCGCCACCCGCACGGGAGACGCCGAAGCCCGCGCCGGCACGGCCGCCACCGGCCGGACGGCCGCCGCCCCCACCGGGACGCCCGGCGCCGGGCCGGGCACCGGGAGCGGCCGGACGGCCCTGCGGCATCATCATCGGGCTCGGGCGCGGCGCACCGGGACGCGGCACCGGGCCGCCCGGGCCACCGCGCGCGGACGGCGGACGCGGAATCGGCGCGTCCTTGCCGGGCTGCCGCGGCTGGGCACCGGCGGCCGGGCCACCGGCGGGCCGGGGGCGCTGCCCCATCCCCGTCGTGGACGTGAACGGGTTGTTCCCCGGGCGCGGGCCACGCGGGCCGGGCTTCGGAATGGGAGGACGTGGAACGGCGCCGGCGGCACCGGGCGGGGGCGCCGGCACCGGAGGACGCGGAATGGGCCCCGGCCGCGGACCCGGCTTCGGAATCGACGCGGGGGTCGGCCGCGGACCGGCCGCCGGGGGCTGGGGACGTGGAGCCTCGGGAACCGCCCCGCCAGGCCGTGCCGCCGGCTGAGCCGCGGACGGCGGGGGCGTGGGAACCGGACGCGCGCCCGGTGGCGGCGCCGGCTTCGGGGCCGGCTTCGCCGCCGCGCCTGCGGTGCCCGCCGGCTTGGCCTGGGCCTGGGCCTGCGCCTGGGCGGCCGCGCTCCCGGCCGCCTGCTGCGCGGGCTTGGGCTGCGCCTCCTTGGCCTGTTCCTTCGCGCCGCTCTTGGCGGCGGCTTCGTTCTTGAAAGCCTCAGTCAACTTACGGACGACCGGCGCCTCGACCGTCGAGGACGCCGACCTGACGAACTCGCCCATCTCGTTGAGCTTGGCCATGACGACCTTGCTCTCGACACCGAATTCCTTGGCGAGCTCGTATACCCGGACCTTCGCCACTGCACTCCCTAACTCGGTCCGGGAGCCTGCAGGGCCGCCGGACCGTCGCTACCTGAACGTACTCATCGCCGCGTGCTCATCAGGCGCTCATCTCAATCTGATCTCCGCCCGTCAACTCGGCGTCTTGCGGATGGTCATGCGCCCCACACGCTCAGGAGGTTTCCCCCGAGCCGGTGCGCTTCGATCTCGGAACCGAGATCTGCGGTCGAAGTGGTAACCGTTCACCCGGACCTACCCGACATCAAGCCCCTCAAGGTAGACCCGCAGAGCGCCCAGTTCAAGCGGCCCTTCGACGCGGAACGCGCGAGGGAACGCCTTCCGGCGCTCGGCGAGCTCCAGACAGCGCAAGGACGGGTGCAACGACGCACCGCGCCCCGGAAGCCGTCCTCGTGGATCGGGGACGACCGCCCCCTCAACCACGACCGTACGGAGCAACTCGGACTTTACCGTGCGAACTCGGCATCCTACACAAGTTCGCAGCGGGGCCGTCCGGCCACTCCGTTCCAGCTTACCTTGCCGAGACATCAGCAGGATCTGCCGGTGCCTCCTGAGTATCCGGCCGGATGTCGATCCGCCATCCGGTCAGACGCGCAGCGAGACGGGCGTTCTGTCCCTCCTTCCCGATCGCCAGCGAGAGCTGGTAATCGGGAACGGTGACACGCGCGACCCGATTCTCGCGGTCTACCACCTCGACTCGTGAAACGCGCGCCGGCGAGAGGGCATTCCCTACGAATTCGGCCGGATCCTCCGACCAATCGATGATATCGATCTTCTCGCCGTGCAGCTCCGCCATCACGTTCCGCACCCGGGAGCCCATCGGGCCGATGCACGCCCCCTTGGCGTTCACCCCCGGCCGGCGCGACCGCACCGCGATCTTCGTACGGTGCCCGGCCTCGCGGGCGATGGCGGCGATCTCCACCGTGCCGTCGGCGATCTCCGGCACCTCCAGCGCGAACAGCTTCTTCACCAGGTTCGGGTGGGTCCGCGACAGGGTCACGGAGGGACCCTTCGGCCCCTTCTTCACCTGCACGACGTAGCAGCGGATCCGGTCGCCGTGCCGGTACTCCTCCCCGGGGACCTGCTCGTTGGGCGGGAGGATCGCCTCGATCTTGCCGAGGTCGACGTGCACCACCCGCGAGTCCCTGCCCTGCTGGATCACGCCGGAGACCAGCTCGCCCTCCCGGCTGGCGAACTCGCCGAAGTTGATCTCATCCTCGGCGTCCCGGAGCTGCTGCAGGATGACCTGCTTGGCCGTCGTGGCCGCGATCCGGCTGAAGTTGCTCGGAGTGTCGTCGTACTCCCTGATCACCTCGCCGTTCTCGTCGAGCTCGGCCGCCCAGATGGTCACGTGACCCGTCTCGCGGTCGAGCTCGGCGCGGGCCTTCGGCGCGGCCCCCTCGGTGCGGTGATAGGCGATCAGAAGGGCGTCCTCGATCGCCTTGACGACGAGGTCGAACGAGATGTCCTTCTCCCGCTCCAGGCTGCGTAGGACGCTCATGTCAATGTCCACAAGGCCTCCCCCTTAGCCCTCGTCGCCGATCGCAAGGGCGTCCTTGCCATTTCCACCACGGGCCGTGCCGGCGTCGCGAGGCCGGCCGAACTCGAGCTGCACCCGCCCCTTCACCAGGTCGGCCAGCGGGATGCGGCGCGTCCCGTCCAGCTCGACCTCGGTCTCGGTCACGTCGGTGATCCGGCCCTCGACCGTGCCGCCGTCCCGCAGCACCGCCTTCACCAGCAGGCCCCGCGCGCGCCGCCAGTGGCGCTGCTCGGTGAGCGGCCGGTCCACCCCGGGGGAGGTGACCTCCAGCACGTACGGAGCGTCACCGAGGACGTCCACCTCATCGAGCCGATCGGAGACGGAGCGGCTGACGTCCGCGATCTCGTCCACGGTCACGCCGCCGTCCCGATCCACCACCACGCGCACGATCCGGCGCCGCCCCGCCGAGGTGATCGTCACGTCTTCCAGGTCGAGCCCCTTGGCCTCGACCACCGGGCCGAGAAGCTCCACCAGCCGGCCCCGCCGAGCGTCGCTGCCCATTCCGCCCTCCTTTTCACTGGTGTGCCCCGCCCGATGTGCCAACAGCCTATCGATACTGCGGCATGGACAAGGCGCCGCACGCGAGCGGGTGACCCACGCCGTGGCGCGGCGGTGGATCAGCGCCCGCGGACCTCTACGATTCTGTGCCGTGGAGCAGTTCGACCGGCCGCGGGTGACCAGGCGCGCGCTGCTGGGCGCCGCGGCGGCCGGGCTGGCGCTCGGCGGCTGCTCGCGGGAGGAGCCCCCGGCCCCGAGGCCGCCGGACCCGCAGACCGTGCTGCTCCGCTCGCTCATCGAGGACAAGACGCGGCTCATCGCGCTCTACCGGCAGACGGCCGCCGCGCACACCGGGCTCGCCCCCGCGCTCGAGCCGTTCGTGCAGCGGCACACCGCGCACCTCGACGCGCTGCGGCGGCTGCTGCCCGAGGACGCCGCCTCCCCATCGGCCCCGGCCTCGCCGGCACCGTCTCCCTCGGCGACCGCGAGCCCGGACGCGTCCCTCAGCGGGCTCCGCGCCGCCGAGCGGCGAGCGGCCGCCGGGCGGCCGACGCAGATGGCGTCCGCCTCGCCGGCGCTCGCCCAGCTCCTGGCGAGCATCGGCGCGTGTGAGGCCGTCCACGTGGTCGCCCTGGGAAGGCTGCATGACTGAGGTGCCCGCCGCTCGCACGACGCCCTCGCCCGCACCGCCGGCCCCGGCCGCCGCGCTCGCCAAGGCGCTCGCCGCGGAGCACGCCGCCGTGTACGCCTACGGAGTGGTCGGGGCGCGGACGGACGGCAGGCTGCGGGCCCGCGCGCGGGCGGGCTTCGACGCCCACCGGGCCCGCCGCGACCAGCTCCGCTCGCTCATCGTCCGGATGGGCGGCTCTCCCGCCGAGCCCAGCCCGGCCTACCGGCTGCCGTTCCCGGTGGAGAGCGCGAAGGACGCGGCCCGCCTCGCCGCGCACGTGGAGGAGGGCCTGATCACCGCATACCTGGAGCTCGCCGCCGTGAACGACCCGTCGCTCCGGCGGCTCGCCGCGCTCGCCGCCCAGGAGTGCGCCACCCGCGCCTACGGCTGGCGGCCGGAGACCCTCCAGGCGTTCCCCGGGATGCCCGGCCAGGCCGGGACCACGCCGGGGTCTCCCGGGCCGGCGGAGCCGTCCGCCACGCCCACGGCCACCCCGGCGGGCGGCACGCCGCGCGGGTGACGGGAGGCTAGCCGCGGCAGGCGGCGACGATCCGGTCGGCGGCCTCGCCGAGCGGGATCTCCTCCCGTGCCCCGCTCGCCCGGTCGCGCAGCTCCAGCACGCCGTTGGCGAGCCCACGGCCGACGATCACGATGGTCGGCATGCCGAGCAGCTCGGCGTCCTTGAACTTCACCCCGGGCGAGACACCGGGCCGGTCGTCGACCAGCACGCGCAGGCCGCGCGACTCGAGCGTCTCGGCGAGCTCGACCGCGACCTCGATCTGGTTCTCCTTGCCGGTGCCGACGATGTGCACGTCCGCCGGGGCGACCTCGCGCGGCCACACCAGGCCGAGCTCGTCGTGCCTCTGCTCGGCGATGACCGCGACCAGGCGGGAGACGCCGATGCCGTACGAGCCCATGGTGATCCGGATCGGCTTGCCGTCCGGGCCGAGCGCGTCGAGCCCCGCGGCGTCGGAGTACTTGCGGCCGAGCTGGAAGATGTGCCCGATCTCGATGCCGCGGTCGATGGAGAGCGGGCCGCCGCAGCGGGGGCAGGCGTCCCCCGGCTTGATCTCCGCCGCCTCGATCGTTCCGTCCGGCTGGAAGTCCCGGCCGGCGACCACGTGGGCGGCGTGCTTGCCCGGCTGGTTCGCCCCGGTCACCCACGCCGACCCCGGCACGATCCGCGGGTCGACGAGGTAGGTGATGCCGAGCGACTTGAGGATCTGCGGCCCGATGTACCCGCGCACCAGCGCCGGGTGCGCGGCGAAGTCCTCCGCCGTGAAGATCTCCGGCACCCCGGGGGCGAGCGCCGCCTCCAGGCGCTTCATGTCGACCTCGCGGTCGCCGGGCACGCCGATCACGACGACCTTGACCTCGTCCGAGCCCGGCGTGCGCACCTTGACCACGACGTTCTTCAGCGTGTCGGCCGCGGTGATGCCGAGCCCGTAGTGCTCGTTGACGTAGCTGACGAGCGTCTCGATCGTCGGGGTGTCCGGCGTGTCGAGGACCTGCATCGGCGGGTGCTCGGCGGTCACCGCCGGCGGCGCCGGGGTGACCACCGCCTCGGCGTTGGCGGCGTAGCCGCAGCCGTGGCAGGCGACGAACGTGTCCTCCCCGTTCGGGCAGGGCGCGAGGAACTCTTCGGAGGCCGAGCCGCCCATCGCACCCGAGACCGCGAAGCAGATCCGGTAGTCGAGGCCGAGCCGGTCGAAGATCCGGATGTAGGTCTCCCGGTGCGCCTCGTAGGAGCGCTTGAGCCCGTCGTCGTCGAGGTCGAAGGAGTAGGAGTCCTTCATGACGAACTCGCGGGCCCGCAGCAGGCCGGCCCGGGGCCGCGCCTCATCCCGGTACTTCGTCTGGATCTGGTAGAGCGTGACCGGGAAGTCCTTGTACGAGGAGAGCTCCCCCTTGACCATGTCGGTGAACATCTCCTCGTGGGTGGGCCCGAGGAGGTAGTCGGCGCCCTTGCGGTCCTTCAGCCGGAACAGGGTGTCGCCGTACTCGGTCCACCGGCCGGTCGCCTCGTAGTACTCGCGGGGCAGCAGGGCCGGGAACAGCACCTCCTGGGCGCCCATCCGGTCCATCTCCTCGCGCACGACCCGCGCGATGTTCTCCAGCACGATCTTGCCGAGCGGCAGCCAGGAGTAGACGCCGGGCGCGACCCGGCGGATGTACCCGGCGCGCACGAGCAGCTTGTGACTCGGCAGTTCCGCGTCCGCCGGATCCTCACGCAGTGTGCGCAGGAACAGCGTCGACATGCGCAGCAGCACGGCTACTCCTTGCTCGTGACGGGGTCTCGCGCGATATCTCCTCGGAGACGCCGTGGGAGACGGGTGACGGAAGAACGTGTCCCCTAAGATTATCGGCTTCCGGCGGGCCGCGGCCCCGTGGCCGCGGGCCGCCGGCGCCGCCCCGTCACGCGCCCGAGCGGCGGGCCGGCGGCGGAACGCGCGGGGCTTCAGCCGCCGAGGAGCGCCTCCCAGTGCCGCCCGGTCCGGCTCCGGCCGCCCGCGGGAACCGCGCCGTTGAGCGCGGCGGCCATCCGCCACACCCCGGGCCGGGAACGGAGCCGCTCCATCCCGAGCGGATCGATCGCCCGCAGGACGAACCCCACCCCCATGACGTCGAGCGACGCCGTGCGCCCGGTGACCGGCCCGACCGGGACGGCCAGGCCGTTCAGCTCCGTTTCCCCGCCGACGAGGATCTCGGCGACCTCGCAGGCGTGCGGCCCCTCCCGCCACTCGATGTGCCAGCAGTGATCGTCGCCCCGCCACCAGGCGAGCTCACGGCAGGCCTGCAGCAGCTCCGCGTGCCCGGCGAGCGCCGCCATGACCCGGCCGAGCGCCTCGTACCGCCGCGCGTATGGGGGGCACGCCCGTTCCCGTGCGGCGGCGCCGGCCGGTGCGCCGTCCGCGTCATCGATCACGGCGACACCGCCGCCGGTTAACGCGGCGCCGCCGGCGCCCGCGCGCCCGCCGTCGTTCCGGGCCGGTGCACCGGGCATCTGCTCCCCTCCCCCGTGGAATCCCCTCATGCCTTGGGAGCGTGCCACCCCGGGGCCCGCTCGTCCCGGGCTTTTCCTTTGTTTTCGCTCTAGAACGGGGAAAGGATCGGCCAGGCCCGCGTATCCGGGGCCTTACGCTGCGGTGACACCTCGCGCCTCCCTCCCCGGCGGGTGCGCGTCCGGGTAGGAATGAGGAAACCCGGGGTTTCCCGCGAGGAGGTCCATGGTGGCCTTGCGTGTCGCGATCGTCGGTTCCGGCCCCGCCGGCATCTACACGGCCGAGGCGCTCCTCAAGCACGCCCAGCGGACCGTGGAGATCGACGTGCTCGAGCGGCTCCCGACCCCCTACGGGCTGGTCCGGTACGGCGTGGCCCCGGATCACGAGTCGATCAAGTCGATCGCCGGATACCTCCGGCGGGTGCTCGAGACGCCGGGGGTGCGCTTCCTCGGCGGGATCGAGGTCGGCACCGACGTGTCGGTCGAAGACCTGCTCGCCTGCTATGACGCGGTGGTCTACTGCACGGGCGCCGCGGTCGACCGGAGGCTGGGGGTGCCGGGCGAGGACCTGCCGGGCAGCGTGGCCGCGACCGACTTCGTGAACTGGTACTGCGGGCACCCGGACGTGCCGCCCGAGACGTTCTCCCTCGACGCCGAGGAGGTCGTGGTCATCGGGGTGGGGAACGTCGCCGTCGACGTGGTGCGGATCATGGCGCGGTCGGCGGACGAGCTCCGCGGCACCGACATCCCCGAGGAGGTGCTCCGGCGGCTCGCCGCGTCCCGGGTCAGGCGCATCCACATGATCGGCCGCCGCGGACCGCAGCACGCGAAGTTCACCCTGAAGGAGCTCCGGGAGCTCGGCGAGCTGGAGAACGCCGACGTGCTCGCCCGCGCCGACGAGCTGGCCGTCGGCGACCTCACCGGGCTCTCCCGGCAGGCCGCGGGCGTCGTGGAGGTGCTGCGGTCGTGGTCGCGGCGGGTCCCGGCGGGCCGGCCCCGGCGGGTGGAGGTGCGCTTCTGGCTGCGCCCGGTGGAGATCGTCGGCACGTCCAGGGTCGAGGGGGTCCGGCTGGAGCGGACCCGCCTGGTGGACGGGCGGGTGGAGGGGACCGGCGAGTACACGACGATCCCGGCCGGGATGGTGATCCGGTCGATCGGCTACCGGAGCGTCCCGCTGCCCGGGGTGCGGTTCGACCCCCGGACGATGACCGTGCCGCACGTCGCGGGAAAGGTGGCGGACCGGCAGTACGTCGCGGGCTGGCTCAAGCGCGGCCCGTCCGGGGTCATCGGCACCAACAAGTCCGATGCGGCCGAGACCGCCCGGACGCTGCTCGCCGAGGCGGTGCCCGACCCGTCGCGCCCGCGCTTCGACGACCTGCTGAGCGCCCGGGGGATCCGGCCGGTGACGTACCGGGACTGGCTCGCGATCGAGCGGGCGGAGGCGGAGCTCGCCGCCCGGCTCGGGCGAGGGCGCCGGGTGAAGCTGATCGGCCGCGACGCCATGCTCGCGGCCTGCGGCCGGGTCCCGGAGACCGGGCGCGCGTGAGGGCGCGGACGCCGGGCGGGAACGGGCGCGAGGGCCAACGTCCGGCCGGAACGGGCGCGCGAGGGCCACGCCGGGCCTGAAGGCGTGCGCCGTGAGGACCGGAACGGGTGCGCCTTGCGGAGGAGCAGAGGCGCGCGTACGGCAAGCCGCATGCCGGTGGGGCGCCGGCGCGGCCGTCGGCACGCGCCGCATATCCGGGCGCCCGGGTCCGGCGCGGGCCCGGCGCGGTGCCGGAGCGGCCGGCGCCCGCCCGGCGGCTCGGCGCCGGGCGGGCGCGGGCTCCCACGGGGCCCGGAGCCGGCGGACACCTGGGCCGGCTCCGGGCGGACCGCGACGCGGGAGACGTTCGGGAAGACGCGCTACCCGGGGATGAGCGCGGTGAACGCCGCGGCCGGGCCGCCGGGCTGCGCCCAGCCCGCCGGGCGCTCGAATAGCGCGCCGGAGGCCCGGTGCGGCAGGTCCACGGTGCGGACGTGCCGGAATCCCAGCCTCCGGTAGTACGCCTGGAGCCGCGTGTTGTGCTTGGCGCAGTCGAGCCGCAGCCAGCGGCGGCCCGCGGCCGCGGCCTGCAGCCCGGCCCAGCCGAGCAGCGCCTCGCCGAGCCCGCGGCCCGCGTGCGCCCGGCTCACCGCGAGCTTGTGCACGTACAGGGCGTCACCGGGCCGGTCGGCCGGCCCCCAGAACTCGGGGTCGGCGTGGTCGTCGACGGTGATCGTCGCGGCCGGCGTCTCCGCGTCGCCGTCCACGACCAGGTACATGGTCCCGGCCTCGATGAGCGGGCGGATGCGGGCGGCGGGGAAGCCACCGGCCGGCCACTGGCGCACGCCGAGGGAGTGGAGCCAGCCCGCGGTCTCGGCGAGCAGCCGGAGCACCCCCGGTAAGTCGTCGAGGTCGGCCCGGCGGAGGAGGAGTTCCGGGGCGCGATGGAGCGTGGCGATGGACATGAGACTCCTTCGAATTCGGTTCGAATGCGGTGAGTCGTGAAAAATTCACGAAGCGTGACCGGATGACGGCGCAGAGCAGCCAGAGAACGGAAGAAAGAGGACTTATCTCTCAGGAGGAGCGCGCGGCCGGCCGGAGGATCGCCGGTGACGGCCGGCGACGCCGGACCGGGTGGGCCGCCGGGGCACGCGGATCAGCCGTGTCCCGTCAATGACGCCGGCGTTCCAGCTCGTAACGGATCAGGTGCTTGTCGGCCGGGAGCACGGACACGGCGACGCGTACCGGGGTGTCCTCGGGGTCGTAACCGACGCGGATGTGGACGATGACCGGGGTTCCCGGGTCGAGCCGCAGCCGCTGGGACTCATCGGCGGTCGGCATCCGGGCCGAGATGTCGTCGACGACCCGGATCTGGGGGTGGCCGAGCTCTTCCAGCACGCGGTTGGCCCCGCGGGTGATGTTCCCCGGTCTGGCGATCTCCGATGCGGCGACCAGGTCGAAGGGGAAGTAGGAGTCGTTGGTGTTGTACGGCCGGCCGTCCACGTAGCGGAGACGGCGCCGTACCACGGCCAGGCCTCCCTTGGGGAGGGCGAGCCGGGCCGCGATGTCGGGGCTCGGCTCGACGATGGAGACCTCGATCCGCTGGTCGGGCTTGCGGCCCTCCGCGGTGACGGCGTGGACGAACGAGTCGAAGCGCGGCTCGCCCTGCTCGAGGTAGCGGAACTCGTCCTGGGGGCGCATGAGGAGGGGGCGGCGTTCCCGTACGAACGTTCCACGGCGGCGCATCCGCAGGATGAGGCCCTCGTTCTCCAGCTCGCCCAGGGCCAGCCGAACGGTGTTGCGGCTGACCCCGTAGGTCTCCATGAGGTCGGCCTCGGTGGGTATCTGGTCGCCTGGCGCGAGTTCGCCCGTGTAGATGGCCCGCCGCAGCGCGGCCGCCACCTGTTGATAGAGCGATAATCGTGCCATCTTTCCCTCAATTCGACCTTTTGTTCCAACAAACCTAGACGATCATCGTCTCACGGGGGAAATGACCACTTGACCGGAGGCCGCCGGACCGCGATTATCCAAATGTTGGTACAAATCCATCCTTTTGACGGATGGGTGCGTGCCGACCGCGGGCGCATGCCGCTCGCGCCTCGTCGCCTCTTCGGAGCGGCCGGCCGCGGTCTGCGGCGTCCGGCCGCCGATGGCCACGGACCGGCGCTCCGCGCCCCCGCGCGGTGACCGGGCCGGTCCCCATGGACTCCGCGCTGGCGGGGCTTCGGCCTCATCCCTCGCCGGGGTCGAGGTCCCCCGCGCGGTAGCGGCGCGCGTCCTGACGGGTTCCCCACACCCGTCAGGACGCGCCGTCCGCTTTTCCGCGCCGTTCCAGTGCTCCCCCTTGTTCGTCACGCCGGCGGCCCGCCGGGTTCGCCGCGCCGGGCGATCCCATGCCGCACCGGGTGGCCGAACCGGTTGGCTCCGTGCTGAACCGGGCGGCTCAACCGGGTGGCTCCGTGCCGCACCGGTCGGTCTGCCCGTCCGGCGGCCGCGCCCTCTCCCCCTCCGGCCGGCGCCCGGACAGGCGATCGGCCACCGGGCGCCCGGCCCGGCCACGCGCCGCGCTCACTCACCCCGTGCCGCGGCTCCCGAGACCGGTCCCGCCCAGCCGTGCGCGGCAGCGCCCGGTGAGAACCAGGGCGGATCACCCTCGGGCCGAGGAACCGACTGGTCGGTATGATCCGAACATGACTCTGTTCTCCGTCGCAGGCAAGACCGTCGTCGTCACGGGCGGCTCCCGCGGCATCGGGAAGATGATCGCGAAGGGCTTCCGCGACGCCGGGGCGACCGTCTACATCGCGTCCAGGAAGAAGCACGAGCTCGACGCCACCGCCGCCGAGCTGGGCTGCGAGGCGATCCAGGCCGACCTGTCGACGAGCGAGGGGATCCAGACCCTGGTGGAGGCGGTCTCCGCCCGGGAGAGCCGGCTCCACGTGCTGGTGAACAACGCCGGGGCCGCCTGGGGCGCACCGCTCGAGGAGTACCCCGAGCACGGCTTCGACAAGGTCTGGAACGTCAACGTCAAGGCGATCTTCTTCCTCACCCGGGCGTTCCTCCCGCTGCTGCGCGCGGCCGCCACGCCCGACGACCCGGCCCGGGTGATCAACATCGGCTCGATCGACGGGATCCGGGTCCCGGCGATGGAGAACTACGCGTACGCGGCCTCCAAGGCGGCGGTGCACATGCTCACCCGGCAGCTCGCCCACCGCCTCGCCCGCGAGTCGATCACCGTGAACGCCATCGCGCCCGGCCCCTTTGAGTCGAAGATGATGGCGTTCGCCCTCGACGACCCCGAGCTGCGCGGCGCGATCGAGAGCACCGTCCCGCTCGGCCGGATCGGGCGGCCGGACGACATGGCGGGCACCGCGATCTACCTCGCCTCCCGGGCCGGTTCCTACCTCACGGGCGCGGTCATCCCGGTGGACGGCGGCCTGTCCACCCACGGCTGACCGGGCCCGCCGTACACTCCCGCCCGTGGCACAGATCGCCGTGTGCGGGCCGTCGGAGTGCACGCCCGAGGAGGCCGAGGCGGCCCGGGAGGTGGGCCGCCTGCTCGCCGAGCGGGGCGCGGTGGTGCTCTGCGGCGGCTACGGGGGCGTGATGGCCGCCGCGGCCGCCGGCGCCCGCGCCGCCGGGGGCATCGTGGTCGGCATCCTCTCCGGCCGCGACCGGACCGGCGCCAACCCGCACCTCACGGTCGCCATCCCCACCGGCATGGGCGAGGCGCGCAACGCGATCATCGTGCGGGCCGCGGACGCGGTCATCGTGGTCGGCGGCTCGTGGGGCACGCTCTCGGAGCTCGCGCTCGCCCGGCGCGGCGGCACCCCGGTGGTCACCCTCGGCGGGTGGCGGGTGCTCGACTCATCCGGCCGCCCGGTCCCGGGCCTGCTCGCCGCGGCGGACCCCGCCGAGGCGGTACGGCTGGCCTTGGCCGGCCGACCGGACGGCTGACCGGTGCCGCCGGGCCGTACCCGGGCGGCGATCAGAGCCGGGCGGCGAGCGCCCGGGCGAAGAGCTCGGGCGCGGCGAGCTCGGTCCGGAGGAAGAGGTACGGCTCGGTCACCTCGAACTCCATGAGCACCGGCTCCCCGTCCGGCATGCGGACCACGTCAACCCGGGCGTAGAGCAGGTCCTCCTTGACCGCGCTCAGCGTGCGCTCGGCGAGGGCGAACTGATCGTCGTCCGGGTCGCGCAGCGTCGCCAGGGGGTGGCCCGACTCCGTGCCCGCGAGCATCGGGCGCCGCCGTACCGCGTGGCTGAACTCCCCGCCGAAGTACAGCAGGGACAGCTCGCCCTCGTGCTCCACGCTCTCCAGGTACGGCTGGACCATGACGGCCCGGCCCTGGCCGAGCAGGCGGGCGGCGTGAGCCTCGGCGGCGGCCCTGTCCGCGGTGCGCACCGTGTCGCGCGCCCCGGCGGAGACGACCGGCTTGACCACGTACTCGGCCCACCCGGGCAGATCGAGCTCCTCCCCCGGCTCGAACCACCGGGTCGGCACGATCGGCACGCCGAGCCGGCGCAGGTAGGTCTTGTCGGTGTTCCACTCGATCACGGACGCCGGATTGAACAGCCGGGTCACCGCCTCCGCCCGGCGCGCCCACGCGACGAACTCGTCCCGGCGGTCGATGTAGTCCCAGGCCGAGCGGACCACGGCCGCATCGAACGACGCCCAGTCGACTCCAGGGTCGTCCCAGGCGACGGGCACGCCCTCGATCCCGGCGCCCAGCCAGGCCGCCAGCACGACCTCCCGTTCGTCGTCCTCCGCCGCGGCGTCCCCGGCGGCGGTGACGTACGCGACCCGGCGGAGCCGATCGCCCGGGCCGCCGCGGCCCGGCCGCGGTGCCGGGGAGCGCCCGGTGCCGAGGCCGCCGATCGCGGGATTGGAGGTCCCGGCCGCGGGTCCGGCGGGCGGCTCCGCGGCGCGCGGTTCCGGTGGACGCGGGTCATCCGTGATCCGGGCGGGCTCCGCCGGATCGCCTGGTGCGGAGAACTGGTGCATGGGCCCAAGGTCTATCACAGCGGGATGGTCCGGTTTCGCACCGGACGGGCCCTTTCCGGTGGCGCTTCCCCCGGTGTTCTCCTCGGCGGGCGCGGGGTGACCGCGCGTGGGCCGCCGGTCCGGCGGCCATGCCCGCGAGCGGGCCGACGGCCGCGGCCGTGGTACCGGGTCAGCGGTGCGCGGGGCGGCTCACTCGGGCAGGCCCGCGTAGGCACGGCACGCGGCGCGGTCGGCGGGCAGGTTCCACTTCTGCAGGGTGCGGTCGAAGTGGCACCCGCGCCAGGAGTCGGGGTCGAGGTCGGCGAGGATGCGCACCAGCCGCCGCTGGGGGGCGGTCAGCTCCGCGAACGGCGGCACCCGGCGGAGCGGTCCGTCCGGGAAGGCGAGCCGCAGCGCGGCCCCGACCATCTCCTTGGTCAGGTATCGGTGCCGCGCCAGCGCGTCCAGCACGCCGTCCACGGCCTCCGGCGGCACCCGGTCGGCCACCGCGCCCAGGGCCAGCGCGGCGTAGTCGCGGGTGTTCCCGTCGTGGAAGTGCAGGTCCTCGGGGGACGCCAGCGGCATGCTCGCCATCGCGGCGGTGAGCGCGGCGATCACCTCCGGGTCGGTACGGCCCAGCCGGGCCAAGGCCACGGCGGCGGCCCAGCGCACCAGCGGGTCGGGGCCGCCGAGGTGCTCGCGCAGCCGCGGGATCAGCCCGGTGCCGGAGAGCAGCCCGACCGAGACGATCGCGTTGGCCAGGACGATGGGGACGGCCTCCGATTCCAGCAGCTCCCCGAGCGCGGCCACCGAGCCGGCGGCCTCCTCCGGGAACCAGCCCAGCAGGCCGGCGGTGGCGGCGCGGAGCCGTGGGTCGTCCGCGGTCAGCAGGGTGCGCAGCCGGGGGATCTCGGCCAGCACGGCGTCGTAGGCGGCCAGCTCCGCCTCCGTGGCGCCGTACACGTCCACCCACCTCATGTCGTACACGTCCCGGCGCTCCTGCCCGATCCGCTGTTCGGGTTCGCCGGCGGCCGCCGCCACCCCCTCGCCCGTCTCGCGCATCGCCCCCTCGTCACCGGCGCTGCGCTTCCGCTCGATCTCGGCCCGCCATGCGGCGATGTCCAGCCCGTGCGGCAGCAGATCGTCGTCGTAGCCGATGGCCAGCGCGCCGAGCAGCACCACGATCTCGGCCCGCTGCTCGGTCCCGGGGTCGAGGGCGAGCCGCGCGAGGAACGGGACGGCGTACGCGGCCGCCTCATACCGGCCGCCCTGGTGGTAGATGTTGCCGTACAGGTGCCAGAGGGCGCGCTCCCGCTCCACGGGGTCCGGGGAGCGCAGCGCCCGCAGCTGGCCCGGGACGTCTCCTGCCGGGCCGTAACAGTGCCTCAGCTCCTCCCAGGGGATCTCGTCGAGCCCGGCCAGCACGTCGTGATCGCCCACGACGATCAGTGTGACACCCGTTGATCTTGTCGCGCACGCGGTTTCCGATCATGTGCCGGGAGACCGCGGTGCCGAAGGCGGTGGTCCGGGACGGCGGAGACCGTCGCCGCTCCCGGAGCCCTCGGGTGTCGTGACCACCGGAGACGGCGGGCCGGTGGGGTGTTCGGATCGATCGGTTCCGCCGGGCGCCGGTGGGAATGCAGGCCGCTGCTGGAGAACGGCGGAGCAACGGCGCGGAGACCGCGGGTGAGGGAATCCGGCGGCGGAGCGCGGTCCTTGGGGCGGAATGCGGGAATCCGAGGGCGAATCCGGAAGTCCTGGAGCGGAATGCGATGACGGGACGGCCTGCCCCGTCCCACGCCATTTCACGAATCCCCGCCCCACGCGAATCGATGACGGGATCGAGCGGAGATCACGGGATCGCCGGGGCGGCCGCGACATACGCCGTGTACGGGAAAAGCCAGCGGGAAACACGCCGGTGCGCCCGTGCGGGAAATGGAGCCGAGGGACATGAACCGGGCCCACGCCACCGGCCCTCGCCGCCGCACCGCCGGACATCGCCCGGCACGGCCACCGGTGGGCCACGGCAGGTCCTCCGGGCGGGAAGGCCAGGTCCTCCCCGCCGCGGACGGCGATCGGGGAGGACCCGTCCTCGACCTGAACCCGCCGGAATCAGCCGGCGTGGACTACGGCACGGGCTCGGAGAACGCTTCCGGCTTCCCACCCTGTCGCGGCCCGGTTCACGCCCGTGGGGTACGGCTGGCCGGCCACGGGCGCCGGATCACCGCTTCTCACCGGACGGGGTGGACCCGCTCCTTGGCGTGAGCGTGGTTGTTGAGCCGCTCGTGCGCGTTGGCCCACAGGTGGTGGTTGAGCCACTCGCTGAGGCCGAGCCAGCTGTTCTTGTTGGCCTTCTCCTGGAAGCCGACGGCGATGTCCTTGGCCGCGAGGCCGAAGGCGTCCTTAGCGTCGCCGGTGTCCCGGTAGAAGAGGCTGCCCCACAGGTGGCCCTGGGGGTAGAACGCAGCGTGGCCGCGGTTCCACAGGTCCTGGTCCACGTGTGCGTGCTCAGCCGGAACGGCCCCCGGACCCTCGGCGGCCACCGCAGCGCCGGCACCCAGGGCGAACATGCCGCCGGCGATGACGGTGCCGAGCGCGAGCCCGGCGAAAGCCTTCTTCAACATGGCCATGACGTTCCTCCTTGAAAGGAAACACTGCACTTGAATCCACGACATTTTCCCGAGATACCGGGAAAATGTCTCAATGGCCCATTACCGAGCCACGTTCCCTGCGCTTCCTAGATTTCCGGACACGTCGTGCCGCAAACGGAGATCCAAGACTTTTGGTTCCCTGTTATCGGTTTATCAATTGCTCCATACGATTAATCCTGCGTTTGTAGCAATATGTCCGCTTTAGCGCTTTTCTCAAAAACCGTGTAGCGGACAAATTGCGCTAATCGCGCTCGAGAACGCCGGGATGCCGGGTGCCCGGACGGCGCTCCCCGTCGGCCGGGCACCCGGCGGCGGCACGGCGATGGATCAGATCGTGAGCGAAGGCGGCGGGAGCGCGACGGAGCGACGGTGAAGGACGCACCGCAGGGGGCGGTGCTCCGCGCAGGGGACGCGCCAGGAGGCGGTGCTCCGCGCGCAGGGAACGGGCCCGCACCGGGCGAGGGTGGATTCCGGTGCGCGCCATGGCACGCGTGTGCCCGCGGCCCATCCGGCCGCGGGCACGTTGGTCACGCCTGCAGGGCGGCGCCCGCCGGGCGCCTACCGGGCGGTGGCCGCCAGGTCGGGCTCCCGCACCGGCCGCTCCGCCGTCTCCTCCGCCCCCTCGATCGCCAGGTTGGGGAGGATGCGGTCGAGCCACCGGGGGATCCACCAGTTCCACCTGCCGAGCAGCACCATCGTCGACGGCACCAGGAAGCCGCGGATGATGGTGGCGTCGACCGCGATCGCGGCGGCGAGCCCGACGCCGAACACCTTCACCAGCGGGTCGGGGTAGGCGATGAACGCGGTGAAGACCGCGACCATGATGAGCGCGGCCGAGGTGATGACCCGGCCGGTCGCGCCGAGCCCTTCGGCGACCGACCGCCGGTTGTCCCCGTGCCGCGCGTAGGCCTGCCGTACCGAGGTGAGGAGGAAGACCTCGTAGTCCATGGAGAGCCCGAACAGCACGGCGAACAGCATGAGCGGGACGTACCGCTCGATCGGCACGGTGAAGAAGAGCGTCTCCAGGTAGGCGCCCTCGACCGAGGGCGGGGGGTCCATGCCGATCAGGCTGCTGCCCAGGCCGACGGAGAACACCACGGCGAGCGTGCCGAAGGCCGCGCCGAGGGAGACGAGGTTCATCACCGCGGCCTTGAGGGCGATGATGGGCGCGCGGAAGGCCAGGAGGAGTAACAGCGCGCTGAGCAGCACCACCACCCCGACCACGATCGGGGTCCGTTCCACGATCTGGTCGCTCGCGTCGGCGAGGCCCGCGACCTTGCCGCCCACGTGGAGCTCGACGCCGGGGATGTCGAGCGCCCTGATCGCCTTGACCACGTCGATGGTGCGCGCGTCGCTCGGCGCGTAGTCGGGGAGCACCTGGATGAGCAGCGAGCGGCCGTTCTCGTTGATCTGCGGGTCCATCACGTACGACACG
Organism: Thermobispora bispora DSM 43833; assembly: GCF_000092645.1. Lineage (NCBI taxonomy): Bacteria > Bacillati > Actinomycetota > Actinomycetes > Streptosporangiales > Streptosporangiaceae > Thermobispora > Thermobispora bispora. Next base: position 1,186,241 of record NC_014165.1, on the reverse strand, counting down.
CCGTCGACGCGCTCGATCCGGCGCTTGACGGTCGAGACGATCTTGTCGTCCTCGTCGACCTGCTCACCGACCTTGGCGACCACGATGATCGGCCCGTTGGCGCCCGGGCCGAACCCCGCCTCGAGCAGCTCGTAGGCGCGCCGGTACGGGGTGTTCTTATCGCCGTACCCGTCGTCGAGCGAGCCGAGCTTCAGGCCGGCCGCGGGCACGGTGAGCGCGGCGAGCACGGCCGTGGTGATCAGGAGCACCCGCCACGGCCGCCCGGCGACCCAGTCGCTGAGCCGGGCCCAGCCGCTGCCGTCGGTGCCCGACCTGCCGAAGAACGGCATGCGGAGCGCGTTGATCCGGTGGCCGAGGATCCCGAGCAGCGCGGGCACGAGCGTGATGGAGGTGAGCACGGCGCAGACGACGGAGATCCCGGTGATCCAGCCGAGCGCGGTGAGCACCGGGAATCCGGCGAGCATGAGCGCGCTCAGCGCGATGATCACCGTGCCGCCGGCGAACACGACGGCGCCGCCCGAGCTGGAGATGGTCTGCCGGACCGCCTCGACCACCGGCACGCCCTCGGCGAGCAGGCGGCGGTACCGGGAGAGCAGGAAGAGCGCGTAGTCGATGCCGACCCCGAGGCCGATCATGGTCGCGATGACCGGGGCCGTGCTGGGGACGTCGGCGACGTGCCCGAGCAGCCCGATCACGCCGAGCCCGACGCCGATGCTGATCACCGCGGTGAAGATCGGGATGAGCGCGGCGACCAGCGTGCCGAAGGCGAAGAGCAGCACGAGGAGCGCGATCAGCAGGCCGATGATCTCGCTGGTGCCCGACTTGATCTCCTTGTCGGCCGGGGTGCCCGGGTTGGCCGGCACCACCTCGATCCCGGCCTCGGTGAGCGGTGGCGAGGCGGCCGCGGTGAGCTGCCGGGCGCTCTCGGTCGGAGAGACGCCCTCGACGCTGCCGAGCCGTACCACGATCATGCCGATCTGCATGTTGGCGGCGATGCCGCCCATCCGGTACGGCGTCTCCACCTTGGCGACGTTGGGCACCCGGCGCAGTTCGTCCAGGGCCTTCTCGACGGCCTTCTTGCGCGGCTTCTCGAGGAGCGTGCCGTCCGCGGTGTAGAGCACGAGCTGTACGGTGCCGCCGACGTCGTAGCCCGGGCCGAAGCCCTCGCGCATCAGGTCGTGCGCGATCTGCGCGTCACTGCCGGGAATCGCGACGTTGTTGTTCACCGGCCTGCCCCAGACCAGGGTGGCCCCGGTCAGCAGCCCGGCGAGGAGCACCCAGAGCGCGAGCACGATACGGCCGTGCCGTGCGCACCAACCCCCCAGCCGTCCTAATAGCGCGCTCATTTCCCCCAAATGCCCTTTTAGGTAGGATTCATACGCAAGTTCTATACGGTAGTACAGTACGAGCGTACGCCGAAAAGGCACGGATCAGAACATGACCACTGCCGATCAGGGCAGGGCGACGCGATCGAAGATCCTCGCCGCCGCCCGGGAGCTATTCGCCCAGCGGGGTTACGCCGCCACCTCGCTCGCCGACATCGCCGCGGCCGTCGGGATCACCAAGACCGCGGTGGCCTACCACTTCCACCCCAAGGACCGGCTGGTCGAAGAGCTCATCACGCCCGCCGCCGACGACCTGATCGCCCTGCTGGAGACCGACTACCCCGGCCCGCAGGCGTTCTTGCGGGCCTTCATCGAGTTCGCGGTACGGCACCGCACGGTGATCCGCCTGCTCACCGAGGACATCGGCGGCGCGGACGACGCACCGCCAGGGTCTCCGCGGGAGGCCATCAAGGCGTTCAGCGAGCAGATCTTCACCAAGCTCACCGGAACGACCCCCTCCGCCGAGGAGCGGATCCGCGCCTGCGCGGCGCTCGGCGCGGTGCAGGTGAGCGTGGTCAAGACCCTCGATCTCCCGGAGGAGACCGTGGCCGAGACGCTCACCGATATTGTGCTCGCCCTCTACGGCGGATCTTGACGTGGGGTCCAATAAGGGGCGCCGGGCCGGCGGAAGACGGGCTCCACATGCCCCGCTCCCCGGCCCCGCTCGCCGTCCCGGATCGGCACACCATCCCGGCCTCCGGGCCGGGGACCCGGCACGCTCCGGCCCGTGCGGGGTGCAGCCGGCCCGCGCCCCGCACGGGCGGCCGCGCACGGGTGGGCGCGTGACCGCCGGTGCGGGACGCCCGATCGGCGTGAACGCGCGGCCGGGCGGACACCGCCGCTCGCCACCGGCGCCGATGGCCCTCGCCTTGCGCGGGCGGCCGCGCACGTGATCCGGCCGTGGGGAGCTGAGGGCCGGACCGCGCCCCGCACGGGCGGCCGCACCCGGACGATGCACGCCGCCCGCCGTCAGGCACGCCTGATGGGCCGCACGCCCGCCGTCCGGTGCACGCCCGCCGGCGAAGCAGGCCCGCCGCCCGGCGTCCGCGCCGCACGGCGGGCGGCCCCGCCCCCGTCGGACCGTGGCCCGGCACCAGGACGGCACCGGACGACGCACTCACCGGTCGGGACGGCACCCGGCGACCGCTCCGGGCCGGCCGGGACGGCCGGCCCGCGGGTCAGAACAGCACCGAGGTGAAGGTGCCGACCTCCTTGAAGCCGACCTTCCGGTAGGCGGCCCTGGCCGGCAGGTTGAAGTCGTTGACGTAGAGGGTGACGACCGGGGCGAAGTGCTTGAGCGCCTCCTCCACCACGGCGGCCATCCCGGCCACCGCGTGCCCGCGCCCGCGCATCTCCGGGTGGACCCACACGCCCTGGATCTGGCAGGCGTGCGGCGTCACCGCGCCGATCTCCGCCTTGAACACGACCTTGCCGTCGTCGATGCGGGCGTACGACCGCCCGATGCGGATCAGCTCGGCCACCCGCGACCGGTAGAGCGCGCCGCCGTCCCCGTTGTCCGGCGGGACGCCGATCTCCTCGGTGAACATCGCGATGCACGCCGGGAGCAGGATCGGGAGCTCCTCCGGCCGCACCCGGCGCACCCGGGGATCGGGCTTGACCGGTGGGGCCGAGGAGGTCGCCATGACCGGCTGGACCCACCTGATCGCCCGCGCCTTCCCCCAGTGGGGTTCGAGCCGCTCCCAGAGCTGCCGCACGGCCTCGGACGGGCCGACGATCGACGAGCAGCGCCTGCCCTGCCGCCGGGCCCGCTCGGCGAAGGCCTGCACGGCCTCCGGGGTGGCGTTCACCGGCACCATGTTGGCCCCGGCGTAGCAGAGGGAGACGAGCCGGCCCCGCGGGCCGTACCCCCACATCTGGCCACCGAGGCGGGCGGGGTTCAGACCGACGGTCCGGACCCGGGCGGCGACGAACACGTTCGTGATCGGATCGGTGTCGAGGAGCTCGAGCACCTCGTCCCGATCACGGTCGTCGAGCACACGCGACGCCGAAATCCCCAGCCTCACGCAGCCAGCGTACGCCACCGCCCGCCCGCTGATCCGCACCGGTCCGGTGATCGAACCGTCCGGTGCGGTCCGCGCAGGTCACGGCCGACGGTCGCCGTCCTCGGCCGCGGCCGGCTCCGGCGCGGGCGGCGCCGGGCAGACCGCGTCGGCGTGCCCGGTGCTGCGGCGCTCCGGGACTCTCCCGTCCAGCAGGTAGGCGGCGAGCCGGTCGTCGACGCAGGGGTTCCCGCCGAGCGACACCCCGTGGTCGCCCCCGCCGCTCTCGACGACCAGCCGGGCCGTGGGGAACAGGCGGCGCACGGTCAGCGCCCCCGGGTACGGCGTGGCCGGGTCGCCCTCGGACTGAATCAGCAGCACCGGGGGCAGGCGGTCCGTGCCCACGCGCACGGGGGTGCGCCCGGGCACCGGCCAGAAGGCGCACGGCGCGTTGTAGACCGTGTTCGGCCAGGCCATGAACGGGGCGTCCTCATGCGACCGGACGGTGTCCCTGTGCCAGCGCGCCCAGTCGCGCGGCCAGGGGGCGTCGCGGCACTCCACGCCCAGGTAGACGGCGTAGGAGTTCTCCTCCTCTTCGTCCTCCTTGCCGAGGGCGCGGTGCAGCCGTACCAGGCCCGCGGTCTCCCCGCGGTGCACGTACCAGGAGAACGCGCCGGCGAGCGCGGGCCAGAGCCGTGAGGAGTACGCGCCGGCCGTGTAGATGTCGTCGAGCTCGCTCGGCCCGATGATCCCGGCCGCCGGCCGGGTGCGGAGCCGGTCGCGCAGCGCGTACCAGGCGCGGCTCACCGCCGCCTCGGTCCGGCCGAGCCGGTACTCGGCGTGGTACCGCGCCACCCAGGCGAGGAAGTCCCGGTGCCGCCGGTCGAAGCCGTGGTTCTGATCGAGGTTGGAGTCGTACCAGACCCGGCCCGGGTCGACGACGCTGTCGAGCACCAGCCGGTGGACCCGGTGCGGGAAGAGCGTGGCGTAGACGGCGCCGAGGTAGGTGCCGTACGAGTAGCCGAGGTAGCTGATCTTCTCCTCGCCGAGGGCCGCGCGGATCACGTCCATGTCCCGCGCGGCGTTCTCGGTGTGCAGGTGCGGCAGGAACCAGCCCCAGCGCTCGCCGCACGCCTTCGCGTACCGCTTCGCGCGGGCGACCAGCGCGTCCTCCTCCGCCGCGGTGCGCGGCACGTTGTCCGGCCGGGGCGCCGCGAAGTACCGCCGGGCGTCCACGCAGGTGAGGGCGGGCCGGCTGGCGCCCACGCCACGCGGATCGAAGCCGATCACGTCGTAGCGCGCCGCGACCTCGGGCGGCAGCAGGGCCGCCACGTGGCGGGCGAGCTCCAGCCCGGACCCGCCCGGCCCGCCGGGGTTGACGAGCAGCACGCCGCGGTGCTCGCCGTTCCGGGGGGCCGTGCCCCTGATCCGGTTGATCGCGAGGGTGATCTGCCGGCCGTCCGGCCGGGAGTGATCGAGGGGCACCTGGACCGTGGCGCACTCCTCCTGAAGGGCGCGCCCGGCCCGCTTCCCGCCGGGATCCTCCCGGGCCGCGCGGATGCCGATGCCGAGGGGCGGCCGGGCGGTGAGCGTCCGGTCACAGGGGCGCCAGGCGATGCCGCGCCCGGGTGCGGGCCGCGCTCCGGCGGGGACGGCCGATCCGGCGATCAGCGCGGCGGCGCCCGCGACCACTGCGAGGACCTGTCTCACCGGCGACGCTCCCCTCTGGCGGCTCACGTACGGCAGAGGACAGCTTCCAGGAGCGCGCGGACGGCCACCGGCCGGTCCGCGCGATTCCTGCCAGTGTGTAATCAAGCCATTGCGCTGTGTCGCACGCCGGAGGCGAACGCCGCCCGGTGGGGCGCTCCGGCCCGTCCGGACGTGGAGACGGCTCGGCCGCCGTGGATGGAGACCGCCGGGCCGATTGGGAACGCGGGCCGGTCAGCGGGGCGTGGTGACGGACGAGTCACCGGGGTGCGGTCACGGCATGCCGGAGCGCACCCGCGCCCACCGGTACGGCCGGCCCCGGTCTAGCGGACGACCACCTGCGGGCCGGTGCCCTCGCCGCTCTCCGGGTCCACGCCCATCTCCTCGGCGAGGCGGAGCGCCTCCTCGATCAGCGTCTCGACGATCTGCGACTCCGGCACGGTCTTGATGACCTTGCCCTTGACGAAGATCTGGCCCTTGCCGTTGCCGGAGGCCACGCCGAGGTCGGCCTCGCGCGCCTCGCCCGGCCCGTTCACCACGCAGCCCATCACGGCGACCCGCAGCGGCATCTTCAGGCCGGACAGGCCCGCCTGCACCTGCTCGGCGAGGGTGTACACGTCGACCTGGGCGCGCCCGCACGACGGGCAGGAGACGATCTCCAGGCCGCGCTCCCGGAGCCCGAGCGCCTCCAGGATCTGGGTGCCGACCTTCACCTCTTCCACGGGCGGCGCGGAGAGCGAGACGCGGATCGTGTCGCCGATCCCCTCGGCGAGCAGCGCGCCGAACGCCACCGCGGACTTGATCGTGCCCTGGAAGGCGGGCCCCGCCTCGGTGACGCCCAGGTGCAGCGGGTAGTCGCACCGCTCGGCGAGCAGCCGGTACGCCTGGATCATCACCACCGGGTCGTGGTGCTTCACCGAGATCTTGATGTCCCGGAAGCCGTGCTCCTCGAAGAGCGAGCACTCCCACAGCGCCGACTCGACCAGGGCCTCGGGGGTGGCCTTGCCGTACTTCTTGAGGAACCGCGGGTCGAGCGAGCCGGCGTTGACGCCGATGCGGATGGGGACCCCCGCGTCCGAGGCGGCCTTCGCGATCTCGGCCACCTTGTCGTCGAACTTCTTGATGTTGCCGGGGTTCACCCGCACGCCGGCGCAGCCGGCGTCGATCGCGGCGAACACGTACTTCGGCTGGAAGTGGATGTCGGCGATCACCGGGATCGGGGACCGTTTCGCGATCTCCGGCAGCGCGTCCGCGTCGTCCTGGGAGGGCACGGCGACGCGCACGATCTGGCATCCGGCCGCGGTGAGCTCGGCGATCTGCTGGAGTGTGGCGTTGACGTCCGCCGTGACCGTGGTGGTCATCGACTGGACCGATATCGGCGCGTCACCGCCGACCGGAACCGAGCCGACCATGATCTGCCGGGACACCCGCCGCTTGGCGATCGGCTTGGTCCGGACTGTGGGAATCCCGAGATCAACAGACATATCAGCACCTTGTGGTATCGGCGATGCCGTGGAGGCGTTCCCAGTCTAGGCAGTGCCCCGCGGCGGCTCGCCGCGCCGCCGGCGACCGTACGGCTGCGCCGCAATGAAGCTTTCATGAAAATTCGTTGACTTTATCCGCATTTACCTGGGCAAACGCCGGAGCCCGCCCTCCGGTCGCCCCGCCTCCCTGGGCCGGGCCCGCCGGCCGGTCTACAGTCCGAACCGCGTGAGCGCTCGCGCATCCCGACAGACGGTCACCGGCTGCCCTCTGGCCGACGTGTCCGGCGTCGCCCGTGCCGCACCACCCATACGGCAGCCATGACCAGCGAAAGGGTTAAGCCGTGGGAAGACTTCGTAGAAGCACGTCGAAAACGACAGTCAGCATCTCAGCCGCGGCGCTCGCGGCCCTCGTGGCCAGTGTCCTGCCGTCGTCCCCGGCGGCGGCGCACGGCGCGATGATGATGCCCGGCAGCCGCACCTACCTGTGCTGGAAGGACGGCCTCACCCCGCAGGGCAACATCGTGCCGAACAACCCCGCCTGCGCGGCCGCGGTGGCCCAGAGCGGCACCAACGCCCTGTACAACTGGTTCGCCGTGCTCCGCTCGGACGGCGCCGGGCGGACGCGCGGGTACATCCCCGACGGCAAGCTGTGCAGCGCGGACGCCAAGGTCTATGACTTCAGCGGTTTCGACCTGGCCCGGGACGACTGGCCCGTCACCCACCTGACGGCGGGCGCCACCATCCAGATCCGGTACAACATGTGGGCCCACCACCCGGGCACCTTCCGCCTGTACGTCACCAAGGACTCCTGGGACCCGAACCGCCCGCTCAGCTGGGACGACCTGGAGCCCACGCCGTTCAGCGAGGTCACCGACCCGCCGAGCGTCGGCTCGCCGGGCAACGAGGACGCCTACTACTACTGGAACGCCAAGCTGCCCGAGAACAAGTCGGGGCGGCACATCATCTACTCGATCTGGCAGCGGTCCGACAGCCAGGAGACCTTCTACAACTGCTCTGACGTCGTGTTCGACGGCGGCAACGGCGAGGTGACCGGCATCGGCCCCGGCTCCGGCGGCCCGACCAACCCGCCGAGCAGCCCGCCGGTCTCGCCGCCCGTCTCCCCGCCGGTCTCTCCGCCGGTCTCCCCGCCGCCGTCGGAGCGTCAGTGCACGGCGACCTACCGGGTCGTCAACTCCTGGAGCGGCGGCTTCCAGGGTGAGGTCACCGTCCACAACTCGGGCCACACGGCGCTGTCCGGCTGGAGCGTGAGCTGGCAGCCGGCGAGCGGCCAGTCCATCACCCAGGTCTGGAACGGCCGGCTCAGCCAGTCGAACGGCACCGTCACGGTGAAGAACGAGAGCTGGAACGGCAACGTGGAGGCGCACGGGTCCACCACGTTCGGCTTCATCGCGAACGGGCCGAGCGACGAGGCTCCGTCGGTGTCCTGCGAGGCCTCCTGATCCGAGGCGGAGGCTGCCCATCCGGCCCTGACCGGCCCGCCCGGTCATACCGGCCGGTGATGTGATCCGGGGCGGCGGGCTTTCCCGCCGTCCCGGATTTCCCTTTCCGCCCGCTTTCCGGAACAGCAGGCCGGCCCTCCCGCACGCCCGGCCGGCGTTCCGTGAACGGCCGGTCGCCTGCGCCCGGCCGGTTTCCCGTGCTCGGCCTGGTCTTCCGTACCCGATCGGCCCGCTTTCCGCGCTCGGCCGCCCTTCCGCCGCCCTACCGGGACCTCGCGCTCAGCCGGCCAGCTCGGCCGCCCGCTCCCGCGCCCAGGCGTCGGCGGCGAGCACCTCCTCCACCGAATCGGCCGGGCCCACGGTGTGCTCGGCCACCACCTTGCCGACCGTGTCGACGATGCCGAGGAACGGCAGCCTGCCCTTGAGGAAGGCCTCGACGCACACCTCGTTCGCCGCGTTGTAGACGGCCGGGGCCGTGCCGCCGAGCTCGCCGACGTGCCGGGCGAGCGCGACGGCCGGGAACGTCTCGTCGTCGAGCGGCTCGAACGTCCAGGTGTGCGCCCGGGTCCAGTCGACGGCCGGCGCCGCGCCGGGGACGCGCTCGGGGAAGCCCAGGGCGAGGGAGATCGGCAGCCGCATGTCCGGCGGGCTCGCCTGGGCGATGGTGGAGCCGTCGACGAACTCGACCATCGAGTGGATCACCGACTGCGGGTGGATCATCACCTCGATGCGGTCGAAGCCGATGTCGAAGAGCAGGTGCGCCTCGATCACCTCGAGGCCCTTGTTGACCAGGGTGGCCGAGTTGACGGTGATCACCGGGCCCATGTTCCACGTCGGGTGATTGAGCGCCATCTCCGGCGTCACGTCCTCGAGCTCGGCCCTGGTCCTCCCCCGGAACGGCCCGCCGCTCGCCGTGATCACCAGCCGGCGCACGGCGCGCGGGTCCGCGCCCGAGGGCCCGGCCGCCCAGAGGCACTGGGCGAGCGCGGAGTGCTCCGAGTCGACGGGGATCAGCCGTCCCGGCCCGGCGAGGCGCTTCACCAGCGGGCCGCCGATGATCAAGGACTCCTTGTTCGCGAGCGCCAGCGTCCGCCCGGCCTCGAGCGCGGCGATCGTGGAGGTGAGCCCGAGCGCGCCGGTGATGCCGTTGAGCACGACGTCGCACGGGTGGGCGGCGAGCTCGGCGACGCCCTCCATGCCGGCGAGGATCTTCGGCCGCGCGCCCCGCGCGGCGAGCGCCTCCCGCAGCGCCGGGACCGCCCCCGGGTCCGCGACGGCGACCGCGGCCACCCCGAACTCGGCGGCCTGGCGCGCCAGCAGCTCGACCCGCCCGCCGCCAGCGGCGAGCGCGACCACGCGGAACCGGTCGGGGGCGCGTGCGATGACGTCGAGGGCCTGGGTGCCGATGGAGCCGGTCGATCCCAGCACGACGATCGAGCGGGGCTCGGCGCGGGACTCCGCCGGCGGGCTGGTTTCGGACAGCACGCTCCCATTCTCCCCGATGCGCACCGCGCGTCGTCCTCGTCCCGGAAGGGGGCGGGAGGACGGGCCGGCGGCCTGCGGCGGCCCGCCGGCCGCGGACTGGATCACCACGCACCCACCAGGGGATTCACGAAAAGTAGCAGCATGATCACTTCTCGTGGTCCACACTTCGGTGCCATGAGCCTCCCCCTGCTGATCGCCGCAGCGCTCGCCGCCGGGGCCGTCGCCGGGCCGCACGCCGAGCTCCTCCCGGTGGCCGACGCCGTCGAACACCTCGCCGCCCCCATCGCCGGCGCGCACTGGACGCCGGAGCGGATGGAGCGGGCGATCCCGATCGACCTGCCCGGCGCCGGCGAGACCGCCGACCGGGTGCGCTCGCTCGCCGCCACCGTCCTGCCCCCGGCGGCGGCCCGCCGCCTCCCGCTCGCCAGGGAGCGGCGCGCCGCCGTACGGTCGACCACGAGCGGGTCCGTGTGGGAGGCGGGCGGGCTGGTGCGGAAGACCACCGGACGCGTCTTCCTCACCATGAACGGCGTCGACTTCGCCTGCTCGGCGAGCGCCGTGCGCAGCGCGAACCGGTCCGTGGTGGTCACCGCCGGCCACTGCGTCAAGAACGGAACCGGCGCCTGGGCGGAGAACTGGGTCTTCGTCCCCGGGTACCAGCCCGGCCGGCGCCCGTACGGCACCTACACGGCGCGGCGCATGTTCGTGCCCCGGCAGTGGGCCCGCGACGGGAACGACGACTACGACGTCGGCATGGTCGTGGTGAACGACGGCCCGGGCGGCCGTCGTCTCGGGGATGTGGTCGGCGGGCAGGAGATCGGCTTCAACGCCCGGCGCGGGCAGCAGACCTACGGCTTCGGCTTCCCCGCCGATCCGCCGTACAGCGGCGAGCGGCTGCTCTACTGCGCGGGCGTGCCCCACGACGACCCGCACGGCCAGACCCGCGGCCAGGGGCTGCGGTGCGAGCTCACCGCCGGGGCGAGCGGCGGGCCGTGGCTGACCTCGTTCGATCCGGCGACCGGGCGCGGGGTGCTCACCTCGGTGAGCAGCTTCAAGTACAGCACCGACCACCGCACGATGTACGGCCCGTACTTCGGCCCGGCGATCAAGAACCTGTTCCTGAAGGCCGAGCGCGCCTGACCCGGGCGTCCCGGCCGGCGGGTGGACGGCCCCGCCGGCCGGGACGTGACGGCACCCTGGCCACTGGGCGGACCTCGATTCGTGAGGCTCAGAGCGTGAGGCCGGTGAGGATCATGACCTTCTCGTAGGTCAGGTCGTGCATCGCGGAGCGCAGGCCCTCGCGGCCGACACCGGACTGCTTGACCCCGCCGTACGGCATCTGGTCGGCGCGGTAGGACGGCACGTCGCCGATGACGACCCCGCCGACCTCCAGCTCCCGGTTCGCCCGGAACGCGATGTCGAGGTTGCGGGTGAACACGCCGGCCTGCAGGCCGTACTTGGAGTCGTTCACCGCGGCGAAGGCCTCGTCGACGGAGGCGACCCGCTGCACGATCATGACCGGGCCGAACACCTCCTCGCAGGCCACCTTCGCGTCCCGCGGCACGTCGGTGAGCACGGTGGGCGCGAAGGTCGTCCCCTCGCGGGTGCCCCCGGTGAGCACGCGGGCCCCGGCGGCGACGGCCTCCTTCACCCACTGCTCCACCCGCTCCGCCGCGGCCTCGCTGATCAGCGGGCCGACCTGGGTCCGCTCGTCGGCCGGGTCACCGGTGACCAGCGCCTCGACCGCGGCGATGAGCTTCTCGGTGAAGACGTCGGCGACCGGCTCCTCGACGATCACCCGCTGCACGGCGATGCAGCTCTGGCCGGCCTGGTAGTTGGAGAACAGGGCGATCCGCTGGGCCGCCCAGTCGAGGTCGGCGTCGGCGAGCACCACCGCGGCCGCGTTGCCGCCGAGCTCGAGGGTGACGTGCTTGCGCGGCACCCGGTCCATGATCGAGTAGCCGACCGGGCCGGAGCCGGTGAAGGAGATCACCGGAAGCCGCGGGTCGTCGACGAGCTGCCCGGCCTGCTCGTTCGGGACCGGGAGGACGGAGAAGATCCCCTCGGGCAGGTCGGTCTCCGCGAGGATCTCCCCGAGCGCGAGCGCGGAGAGCGGGGTGGCCGGGGCGGGCTTCACGATGACCGGGGCGCCGACGGCGATCGCCGGGGCGACCTTGTGCACGACCAGGTTGAGCGGGAAGTTGAACGGCGTGATCGCCAGCACCGGCCCGTGCGGCACCCGGGTGATGTAGGCGAGCCGCCCCTGCGCGGCCGGGTCGGTGTCGAGCCGCATCACCTCGCCGCTGAACCGGCGCGCCTCCTCCGCGGCGAAGCGGGTCGTGGAGATCGCGCGGTTGACCTCACCACGCGCCCAGAAGATAGGCTTTCCGTTCTCGGCACTGATCAGCCGGGCGAACTCCTCGGCGCGCTCCGCCAGCCGGCGGGCGACGTGGGCGAGCGCCTCGGCGCGCACGTGGATCGGCAGCGCCGCCGCCTTGTGGCGTACGGCGTGGGCCGCGGCCACGGCCTGCTCGACCTGCTCCGGCGTCGGAACCGAGTGCACCCCCACGACGCGGCCGTCGTACGGGTTGGTCACGGTCTGCTGGGCGCTCCCGGTCGCGGGACGGCCGGCGAGCCAGAAGGGACGAGGTTCAGGTGTGGGGCTGGCGTCCATGCCTCCCACGCTACGCCACCGGCCGGCGCGGCCAATCTACTCCGCTCAGCACAATATTGGGCGCAAGCACGCCACTATGTATAAATATGGTTATGTCACGGCTGCGCGGCGGTTTCAGCACGATTTCCGTTTAGTCGGTTTGAACACGCGCAGCGGGGTTAGGCCTAACTGGGTCCGCCCAGGGACCCCCAACGTGAGAAGGGCTCGTCGCTGATGGGTTCGCCGACGCCGCTCGGACTGCAGGGCGCCTACACGCGCGGCCATCGGAACACCTACGACGAATTCCGTACCCGCCTCATGGACGTCGCCACCCGGCTGCTCACCGAGGCGGGGCCGGAGAGCCTGACCGTGCGCCGGATCGCCGCCGAGGCCGGCTGCTCGACCCAGGTCATCTACACGATGTTCGGCAGCAAGGAGGGCCTCGCCGAGGCCCTTTACCTTGAGGGGTTCGAGCACATCCGCCGCCGCCTCGAAGCCCTGCCGAAGCGGGGCGACCCGCTGGAGCGGCTCACCGCCCTCGCCGCCGCGTACCGGGAGGCCGCCCTCGCCGAGCCCGGCTACTACAGCCTGATGTTCGAGCGGGCCATCCCCGGGTTCACGCCGAGCGAGCGGGCCCGCACCCTCGCCCGGGCCGCGCTCAACATCGCCGACCGGATCATCGCGGACTGCATCGCGGCCGGCTACCTGACGCCCACCCAGCCGCGGAAGATCGCCGACGCGTTATGGGCGGCGGCGCAGGGCGCGCTCAGTCTGGAACGTGCCGGGCACCTGCCGGACGGCAAGACCTATGAGACCGTGACCACCGCGGTGATCCGCCACTTCATGGTGAAGGAGCGGGACTGAGCCCACGGGCTCACACGTTCAGCGCGATCCACAGCTCGGCCCGGGCCCCGGGGTCGTCCAGGTCGCGGCCGAGCAGCTCGCTCACCCGCTTCATCCGGTACCGCAGCGTGTGCCGGTGGATCCCGAGCCGGTGGGCGGCCGCGTCCCAGTGCCCGTTGCACGCCAGGTAGGCGCGGAGCGACTCCACCAGGTCGGTGCGGCGGCCGTACTCCCGCAAGGGGGCGAGGATGGCGGCGGCGAACGAGGCGGCGGCCGCCGGATCGAGCAGGGAGAGCAGCCCCTGCCCGGCCAGATCGGCGAACCGCGCCACCGGCGAGGCGGCGGCGAGCGCCCGTTTCGCCTGGTCGACGGCGGTGGGCAGGTCGGCCCCCTCGGCGCTGAGCCCGACCCGGCCGTGCCGGGCCGCGATCGCGGCGATGTCGTCGGCCGCGGAAGCCGGCGCGATGGCCAGGAGCATCCCCTCCCACGGCGCGGTGAAGCAGGGCAGGGCCTCGGCGAGCTCCTCCAGCTCCGCCGCCCCGGCCTTCTCGTCCCCCGCGGCGCAGGCGAGCACGATGTACGGCGGGTCCGGGAGCCGCTCCCCCAGCGCGGCGAGCACCTCCCCGGCCGCCTCGGTCTCCCCGGTGAGCAGCAGCCGGAGCGCCGCGGACCGGACCCGGGCGGCCGCGGTCCGCTGCTCGCGCCCCTGCTCCAGGGTGAGGGTGAGCAGGGACCCGGCGGCGTTGACGATCGTGTGCCCGTTCGGGGTGAAGGGCCGCTCCGAGCCGACGGCGAGGAACCCCTTCCGGCCGAGCGGATGGACGATGACGTGCTCGTCGGGGGTGGAGAGCGCGAGGCTCGCGGGTGACTGGGCCCGGCGGAACCGGGCGAGCTCCGGCTCGAGCGACCGGGCGGCGCGCTCGACGCGCTCACTGCACCGGCCGTCCGCCCTCCCGGCCGCGGGCGCCGAGGCGTCGGCCGCGCGCCGTACCGCGCCGGCCTGGTCGAACAGGATCACCCAGCCGTCGACCTCCTTGGCGAGCCGGTCCACGACGGCCGCGGTGCCGTCCCGCTGCAGGGCCGCCCGGGTGAGCCGGCCCTGCGCCGCGAAGGCCCGGCTGAGCTCCTCGTACTGCTCGGCGGCGAGCAGCTCGCTGACCGCCTTGCCGATCGCGATGAACGGGGTCTCCCGCGGCACCTCGACGAGGGGCAGCCCGGCCGCCTCGGCCGCGTCGATGAACTCCCGGGGCACCCGGTCGTGGGTGAGGCCCACGCCGAACCCGAACCCGGCCACGCCACGGGCGACGAGCCGGTCGATGTACGGCCCGGCGTCCGCGCCGGACAGGCGCATCCCGGTGGTGAGGACGAGCTCGCCGCCCTCCAGGAAGGGGGTGGGGTCCTCCAGCTCGCTCACGGCGACCCAGCGGACCGGCCGGTCGAGGTGCCGCCGCCCGGCGAGGACGGTCAGGTGGAGCGGTGCGATCGCCACCACCCGGCGTAGCGTGGGCGCCACGTCCCTCCCCCGGCTGTCTTTCGCCACCTTGGCAAAATGTCCGTCTTCATTGTGCCACGATGACACATCCGCAAGGGAAATGCCTGGCCATAGCGTCGTGGCATGAGCACTGCCACCACTGAGGGCGGCCCGCTGCTTCCCCAGGAGCGCCGCCTCGTCACCGAGATCCCCGGTCCCAAGTCGCGGGAGCTTTTCGCCCGGCGGCAGGCGGCCGTGCCGCCCGGCGTCGGCACGATCCTCCCCGTGTTCGTGGAGCGCGCCGGCGGCGGCGTGCTGGTCGACGTCGACGGCAACTCGCTCATCGACTTCGCCTCCGGCATCGCCGTGACCAGCGTCGGGAACGCCGCGCCGCGGGTGGTCGAGCGGGTGCGGGAGCAGGTCGGCCGGTTCACCCACACCTGCTTCATGGTCACCCCGTACGAGTCGTACGTCGCGGTCTGCGAGAGGCTCAACCAGCTCACCCCCGGCGACCACGAGAAGCGCAGCATCCTGGTGAACTCCGGCGCCGAGGCGGTGGAGAACGCGATCAAGATCGCCCGGCACGCCACCGGGCGGCAGGCGGTCGTCGTCTTCGACCACGCCTACCACGGCCGGACGCTGCTGACGATGACCCTGACCGCCAAGAACGTGCCGTACAAGCACCGGTTCGGCCCGTTCGCGCCGGAGGTGTACCGGGCGCCGCTCGCCTACCCGTTCCGCTGGCCCACCGGCCCGGAGCGGTGCGCCGAGGAGGCGGCCGCGCAGACGATCGACATGATCGACAAGCAGATCGGCGCGGAGAACGTGGCCGCCGTGATCATCGAGCCGATCGCGGGTGAGGGCGGCTTCATCGTTCCTGCGCGCGGCTTCCTCCCGCGGATCGCCGAGTTCTGCCGGGAGAACGGCATCGTCTTCATCGCCGACGAGGTCCAGACGGGCTTCGCCCGGACCGGCCACATGTTCGCCTGCGAGGACGAGGGCATCGTCCCCGACATCATCACCACGGCGAAGGCCATCGCGGGTGGTCTGCCGCTCGCCGCGGTCACCGGCCGGGCCGAGCTCATGGACTCCGTCCACCCGAGCGGCCTGGGCGGCACCTACGGCGGCAACCCGCTCGCCTGCGAGGCCGCGCTCGCCGTGTTCGAGACCATCGAGCAGGAGAAGCTGGTGGAGCGCGCCCGCCACATCGGCGAGGTCATGCTCCCCCGGCTCCACGCGCTCAAGGAGAAGTACCGCATCGTCGGCGACGTCCGCGGCCGCGGCGCGATGACCGCGATCGAGCTCGTCGTGCCGGGCACCAAGGACCCGCTGCCGGCCGCCGACGTGGCGAAGCGGTGCCACGCCGAGGGCCTGGTCGCGCTCACCGCCGGCACCTACGGCAACGTGCTCCGGTTCCTGCCGCCGCTGGTCATCCCGGACCACCTGCTCGAGGAAGGGCTCTCGATCCTCGAGAAGGCCATCGCCGAGCACGACAAGACCGTTTAAACCGTTTAAGCGGCAACAAAAAGGGACATCTGGCTTGATGCCGGATGTCCCTTTTGTCATTAACGATCCCTACTATGCCGTGATTTAAGCATTCCTTGGGGCCTCGAGCGTCGATCACCTACCGTGACCGCGTTATAACGGTTCCGGTACGCGATCGAGGGGAGACCGCGATGGTCTGGAACCCGAACGAGGCCGGGATGCTCCTGTTCGACCCGGCGGGCCTGACGGTGACACAGCGGGACGGCGACGCGTGCGTCGTATGCCACAAGAAGTGGCCTCGCCCCCGCGTCAAGGTGGGCAGGCTTCCCGACAACGCCCCGGTCCACGCCTGCGACGACTGCGCCGAGGCCCTGCTGCCCCTGCCCGAGGGGCAGGTCCCCCTGCCCCGGCGCCACCGGGCCGCGATGCCCTGATCGGTACGGCGCGCCGCCGGGGTGGCCCTACCCGCGGCCTGCCGGGCCCGGTCAGCGGGGCAGCTCCGCCCAGCGCTCGGCCCACTGCGCGTAACCGGGCGGCCGGACCGCGAAGAGCACGCCGTCGAACGCCCCGGGCTCACCCACCCGGTAGATCTCGCAGATCCGCTGGGTCCGGCCGGTGCACCCCTCGGGGTTGACCGGGGCGAGCCCGTTCCATGCCGCGGCCTTGCGCTGCACCTCGGCGGAGAGGGTCCAGCTCAGCCACTGGTACGCGCAGGACGGGTGCGCGGCCGCCGCCGACACCAGCCACGCGTCCGCCCACCCGGTCACCGGGCGGGCGGGCACCGCGGCGATCGGCCTGCCCCCGCGCCGGAGCACGTCGCGGTGGTACGGCGTGCCGAGCGCGAGCCGCGCCGTGCCCGAGGCGAACCCCTCGACCACCTCGATGGGGTCGCGCCAGAGCGCCTGCGCCCCGGAGCGGAACAGGGAGACCGCCCGCTCGAGCTGCTCCGGGGTGAGGTCGTACGGGTCGTCGATCTTCTCGCCCCGCTCCCGGAGCGCGAGCGCCGCCTCCGCGATCGACATCGGGCTGTCCTTGATCAGCGCGGGCGCGGCGCCGCTGAACAGCGCCGACCTGCCGGCCGGGTTCGCCCGGACCGGGTCGTAGAGCACCTCGGTGATCCCCCACAGGAACGGCACGCCGTACACCCGGTCGCCCTGGCGCACCGCGGGCAGGGTGCGCAGCCGCTTGGGGATCTCGCCGTACCCGTCGATCAGGCCGGTGTTGAGCGGCGCGACCTTGCCCTCGGCGATCAGCCGGCCGGAGACCTGCGGCGGGGCGGCGATCACGTCGAACGAGCCCGGGTCGAATCCGCCCGGCTCCTCGCTCCGCTCCGGGTCATAGGAGCGCAGGGTGACCTTGCACCCGGTGGACTTCTCGAACCCGCTGATCCAGTTGACCTTGGGGTCGGTGCCGCCCCACTCCGCGTACCCGCCGGGCGCGAGCACGCTGACCTCCCCCTCGCCCGGGCCGATCGAGGCGAGCGGGGATCGGGCCGGGCCCGGTGCCGGCGCGGACGGCGGGGACGGCGTCGCGGAGCTCGCGGCCGGGGCCGCCCGTGAGCCGGCGCGCGTCTCGCCGGCCCCCGGCCCACCGGTCGCACCGCAGGCGGCGGCGAGCAACCCGGCCACCGCGACGGCGACGCCGAGGCGCATGCTGCCCACCCGGAGCACTCCCCTCATGAACGCGGACGCCACGAGCCTACCGGGGGGCGGAACCCCGCGGAGGCCCGTGGCGGCACGCGCATCACCGGAAGGTCACGAGTTCGTGGGGAAGCCCAGGTTCACCCCGCCGTGGGAGGGGTCGAGCCAGCGCGAGGTCACGACCTTGCCCCGGGTGTAGAAGTGGACGCCCTCGGTGCCGTGCACGTGGGTGTCGCCGAACAGCGAGGCCTTCCAGCCGCCGAAGCTGTAGAACGCCATCGGCACCGGGATCGGCACGTTGATGCCGACCTGCCGACCTCCACCTCGTTCTGGAAGCGCCGGGCCGCGCCGCCGTCGTTGGTGAAGATCGCGGTGCCGTTGCCGTACTCGCCGGAGTTGATGATCCGGATGCCCTCCTCGTACGACCGCACCCGCACGATCGACAGCACCGGGCCGAAGATCTCCTCGCGGTGCACCCGGGAGCCCGGGGTGACGTGGTCGATCACCGTCGGGCCGAGCCAGAAGCCGTTCCCCCGGCCGCCGCGGACCGGCGTGGTCCGGCCGTCCACGACGATCTTGGCGCCCTCGTCCACCGCGATGTCGAGGTAGGAGGCGACCTTGTCGCGGTGGGCCGCGGTGACCAGCGGGCCCATCTGCGAGGCCGGGTCGTCCCCGGGGCCGACGACGATCCGGCGGGTCCGCTCGACGATCTTCTCCACCAGGGCGTCCCCGATGGGGTCGACGGCGAGCACGACCGAGATCGCCATGCACCGCTCGCCCGCCGAGCCGAACCCGGCCGAGACCGCCGAGTCGGCGGCGAGGTCGAGGTCGGCGTCGGGGAGCACGAGCATGTGGTTCTTCGCGCCGCCGAGCGCCTGGACCCGCTTGCCGTGGGCGGTCGCCTTCTCATACACGTACCGGGCGATCGGGGTGGAGCCGACGAACGAGACGGCCCGCACGTCCGGGTGCTCGAGCAGCCGGTCCACCGCGACCTTGTCCCCCTGCACGACGTTGAACACGCCGTCGGGCAGCCCGGCCTGCCGCCAGAGCTCCGCGAGGAAGATCGACGCGGAGGGGTCCTTCTCCGACGGCTTGAGCACGAAGGTGTTCCCGCAGGCGATCGCGATGGGGAACATCCACATCGGCACCATGGCCGGGAAGTTGAACGGGGTGATCCCGGCGACCACGCCGAGCGGCTGCCGGATCGAGTACGAGTCGACCCTGGTCGACACGTTCTCGGAGAAGCCGCCCTTGAGGAGGTGGGGGATGCCGCAGGCGAACTCCACCACCTCCAGGCCGCGGGCCACCTCGCCCATCGCGTCGGAGTGCACCTTGCCGTGCTCCGAGCTGATCAGGGCGGCGAGCTCGTCCCGGTGCTTGTCGACCAGCTCCCGGAAGGCGAAGAGGATCTTGCTCCGCTTCACCAGGGAGGTGTCCCGCCACGCGGGGAAGGCGCGCTTGGCCGCCTCGACCGCGGCGTCGACCTCGGCCACGGTCGCGAAGGCCACCTGCCCGGTGACCTCGCCGGTGGCCGGGTTGTAGATCTCCCCGGTACGGCCCTCGCCGCGGACCTCGGCCCCGTCGATCCAGTGGCTAACGTGCTTCATCGTTGATGGCCTCCAGCGCGGCGACGATGATGCCCAGGCCCTCCCGGGCCTCTTCCTCGCTGAGGGTGAGCGGCGGGGCCATCCGCACCGTGTGGCCGTAGAGGCCGCCCTTGCCGACGAGCAGCCCGCGCTTCTTGGTCTCCTCCATGAACCGGGCGGCCAGCGGCGGCGAGGGCTCGCGGGTGGCCGGGTCGACCAGGTCGATCGCGAACATCAGGCCCTTGCCGCGGACGTCGCCGACGATCGGCAGCCGCCGCGCCGCCTCCCGCAGGCCGGGGATGATGATGTCGCCCATCCGGGCCGCGTTCGCCTGCAGGTCGTGGTCGAGCACGTAGTCGAGGGTGGCGTTCGCCGCGGTCATCGCGATCGGGTTGCCGCCGAAGGTGGACAGGCCGATGGCGTGCGGGGCGTCCATCAGGTCGCCGCGGGCCACCACCCCGCCCACGGCGAAGCCGTTCCCGATCCCCTTGGCGAAGGTGATCATGTCCGGCGTGACGCCGTGGTTCTGGATCCCGAAGAACGCCGACCCGGTACGGCCCCAGCCGGTCTGGACCTCGTCGGAGATGAAGAGGATGCCCTCCTCGTCGAGGACCTCCTTGTACGCGGCGAACAGGCCGTCGGGCGCCATGGTGAAGCCGCCCACGCCCTGGATCGGCTCGGCGATCAGCGCGGCCACCTTGCCGGCCGCCACGGTGGCGAGCACGTGGCGCAGGTCCGCCACGCAGGCCGCGATGTACTCCTCGTCCGACATCCCGCGGAACTGGGGGAGGTGCCGGTCGGCGCCGTGCAGGAAGTGCACGTTCAGCGGGGAGAGCGAGTTGTTCTTCCAGGCCCGGTTGGAGGTGACGCTGATGGCGCCGAACGACCGGCCGTGGTAGCTCTGCCGCATGGCGAGCACCTGGTCGGTGCCCCGGGCGTAGGTGGCGAGCAGCAGCGCGGTCTCGTTGGCCTCCGTGCCGGAGTTGGTGAAGAAGACCTTGGCGTTCGGAATGCCGGACAGCCGGGCGATCTTCTCGGCGAGCTCGACCTGGCCGCGGATGAGGTACAGCGTCGAGGTGTGCACCACACCCGTGGCGAGCTGCCGCTCAACGGCCTCCTTCACCTCGGGTATGTCGTACCCGATCATGTTGGTGAGGATTCCGGCGAAGAAGTCGAGGTAGCTCTTGCCCGTCGAGTCGACGACACGGCATCCCTTACCGCTGACGATCTCGATGGGCTCGTCGTAGTACAGGGTCATCCATTTCGGCATGACCGCGCGATGGCGTGCAAGCAGGTCCGGCATGCTCCGAGTATCGCGGCGGGCGAGGGCCGCGCCTAACCCGCAACATGTCGGGGATCTTTGAAAATCCTTGACACTCCGGAAACCCCGCCCGGCGCGCCCGCGGACGGGCGCCGGCACCGGCGACCAGGCAACTCGCCACCTGTCCCCTATTCGGCGGAATGTCCGGTACGACTTCTCGACGGAGTGTCCGGTACGGCCGGCGCGCGCCGGGCCGGTCCCGGCCGTGCCGTACCCGAGCCTGCGGAGGGCCGGTCCCGCGCGCCGGGCCCGGTGCCGTTCCAGCGGGCGCTCCCGGAGCGGGCGTAGTCCCCCGCGCGCGGGCCGGTCCGCCCCCGCGAAGAGAAGGGCCGCGAAGTCCTCCACGCGCGGGCCGGAGTGCCCATGCGACCGCTCATACGGCGGGCCGCCGAGCCGCCCTCCGGGCGGGCCCGATGCCGTCCACCATGTCAGGGAGCGGCTTTACATGCTTACAACCTGATCAGGTAGCCTCGGTGCATGCTTCCCACCGTCGCCGACGTGCTCGCTCTCGATGCGGTCCGCCGGGGGGATCCTCGCGTCGTCGCCGGCGCCGACCGGCTGGACACCAGAGTGCGCTGGGTTCACGTGGGCGAGATCTACGACATCGCGCAGCTGCTGCGCGGTGGCGAACTCGTGCTCACCACGGGCGTCGCGCTGCCCGACGACCCGGCGAAGCTGGTCCAGTACGTCGCGGACTTGGCCGCCGTCGGCGCCGCCGGGCTCATCGTGGAGCTGGGACGCAGGTTCGTGCGGGAGCTGCCGCCGGCCATCGTCGAGGCGGCCGAGGAGCACGGGCTCCCTTTGATCACCCTCTCCAGGGAGACCCCGTTCGTCCAGATCACCGAGTCGGTCCACGAACGGATCATCGACATCCAGCTCGAGGAGCTGCGCGCCTCCAAACAGCTCCACGACGTCTTCACCGAGCTCTCCGTCGAAGGCGCCTCCCCGGCGGAGGTGCTCGCCCAGGTGGCCCGCTTCTCCGGGCGGCCCGTCCTGCTGGAGAACCTCGCCCACCAGGTGCTCGCCTGCGACCCCGCCGGCCAGGAGACCGAGGCGCTCCTCGCCAACTGGGAGACCCGGTCCCGGGCGGTCTCCCCGGGTGAACGGACCGCCTACGACGCGGCCTCGGGGTGGCTCGTCACCATGGTGGGCGCGCGGGGACAGGATTGGGGCCGGCTGATCCTCTTCTGTGAGGGCCCGCCGAGCCCGCGGGACATCGTGCTCGCCGAACGGGCGGCCACCACCCTCGCCCTCAGCCGGCTGCTCGAACGGCACCAGGAGTCACTGGAACGGCAGGCGCACGGGACGGTCCTCTCCGGCATCCTCAGCCACGCCTACTCCGACCCGGACGAGGCCGCCGCCCGCGCGCGGGCGCTCGGGGTTCCCCTCACCGGGCGCAGGCTGCTCAGCGCGGTGATCCGGCCGATCACCTCGGGCGGGACCGCGCTCGGCGAGCAGGCCCGGCTCGGCGAGCTGGCCGAGGCCGCGGCCGCCGCGTGCCGTGAGGGCAAGCTGCCCGCCCTCGTCGGCACACTCGATCAGAACCGGGTCGGCATGCTCATCCCGCTCCCGCCCCGCGCCTCCGCCGAGAACGTGCTCGGCACGCTCTCCGAGCGGCTCCGCGCCGTGCTCCCCGCCTCGTTCGTGCTCGCCGCCGGCTCCGTGGTCGAGTCGCTCAAGGACGTACGGCGCAGCTTCCTCGAGGCCGAGCAGGTCGCCGAGGTGGCGGTGCGCCAGCCCGACGGACGACCGTACTACCGCCTGCCCGACCTGCGGCTGCGCGGCCTGCTCCACCTGCTCCGGGACGACGCGCGGCTGCAGACGTTCGCCGAGCGGGAGCTCGGCCCGCTGCTCGCGTACGACGCGCAGCGGAACGGCGACCTCACCAAGATCCTCCGCATCTACCTGGACTCCGGGCGGAACAAGGCGGTCGCCGCGCAGCGGGCGCACCTGTCCCGCCCCGCGTTCTACGACCGGTTACGCCGGCTGGAGCGGATCCTCGGGACCGATCTGGACGACGTGGAGTCGTGCCTCTCCCTGCACGTCGCCCTGCTCGCGCTGGAGACGTTCCGGAACGAGCGCGGCTGAGCGAGGGAAACCCCGCGGGCGGCCGCGCCGCCCTTCGGCCGGGCGCCGTCCCGCGGGGAGCCGAGCCGGGCGGGCCCGCCCGGCGAGCCGGCGGGGCCTGCGCGCGGCCGCGGTGCCGGCCGGTGAGTCCTCGGGCTGCGTGAGGCCCTCACCTCGCCACGGTGCCGGTGGAACCCCAGGCCGGGGCTCGCTCGGCCTGGGCGGGCCGTGCTCAGGCCCGCGCTCGCGCGCTCCGGATGAGGCGGGCTGACGCTCTCCGGGGAGGCGGGCCAGGGCTCCGCATGTGAGGTGATGGGGCTCTGCAGGGGTGAGCCGGGGCGGTGCCTTCAGGCGAGCGGGGACCGGGCTCTTCAAGGTGAGCGGGGGCGGTGCCTTCAGGCGAGCGAGGCGGGGCTGTTTCAGGTCAGCCGGGACACGGCTCCGCAGGTGAGGCGGGACGGCGGGTTCGCGAGAACTCGGTCCGCGCACGGGCGGACCGTTTCAGGACGCTTTGCGCACCCTGTCGGTCCAACCACGGCATACCCGAAGGTAGAACTGCCTCCCCGGGTGGAAGAAACCTGCCACTTGGCTACGTTCCGTGCACTCGCGCGCACGGTGCGAATCGTGCTTGTCTTCACTCTGTGCAGACGACGAGAGAACCGCAGATAAGCCCGGCCGAGGTGGTGCGCGCGCTCGCCGCGCGCTTCCCCGCGTGGACCATCTGGTGGGGCGAGGCGACGAGGCGCTACTGGGGGATGCGCCGCCGCCGGGACGGCGCGCTCATCTACATCGAGGCGAATTCGGCGCAGGAGTTCGTCCAGCGGGCCCGCCAGACCGACGCATGGCTGCGGTCCCATGCGGCGGACCGTCCGGAGACGAGGCGTGATCGCCGGAGCCCGGGGCCGCGCACCGCCTGACGCGGTGGCCGGCTCCGCCCGCACCTCCCGCAGCGGACGGCCCGCCGCAACGGGTCTCCAAGGGCGCTACCGCCCGTCCGCCTCCCGGACGAGCCGGGCGATCGAGTCATCGTCGCAGGTCGCCCAGAACGTGCCCACCACGTCCTCGAGCTGGTCGAGCGAGGCGGCCTCGTAGAGCACCTCCTGGTACTTGGTGATGTCGTAGGTGGTCGTGCCCATCGCGGCGATGTCGAGCGGCCGGATGTCCATCTTCTGGAACTCCTCGATCTCGCCGTAGGAGCTGAGGATGCCCGCGCCGTACGCCTTCGTCTCGCCGTCCTCCCGCATCACGCCGAACTCGAGCGTGAACCAGAAGACCTTGGAGACGAACTCGAGGGCGTCCTCCGTCTCCACCCGGCGTGCCGCCTGGCCGGCGAGACGGTACAGCTCGGCGAGCCGGGGCGAGGCCAGGGTGTTGGCGTGGCCGATGACCTCGTGGATGATGTCCGGCTCCGGCGTGTAGAACGGCACGGTGTGGTGCCGCACGTACTGGGTGGAGTGGAACACGCCGTCCGCCAGGGAGCCGTAGAACTGCCGCAGCGGCACCAGCCCGGCCGCCGGCACGTACCGGAACCCGGTGATCGGCTCGAGCAGCTCGGTGACCTCGGAAAGCTGCGGCACGTGGTCCTTCGGCAGGGCGAGCCGCTCGGCCGCCTCGAGGAACTCGCGGATCGCGTACCGGCGGTGCTTCACCGCGAGCTCCTTGGACACGAGCGCCCAGACCCGGTGTTCCTCGTCCGTGTACTCCACGGTGGGGAGCGGGTCGCCAGGGCGGTAGGCGAGGGCGAGGGCGGCGATCTCATTGCGCCGCCGACGGTAGGTCTCGTCCGCGAACCCGGGGTGGCTCTTGGCCAGCTCGACGACGACGGACCCGTCGTCCTTCGTCGCGACCGGGGCGAAGTACTGGGCCTCCTCGAACATGGTCGATATCACAACAAGTAGTGGATTCGCTGACAAGAGTGACCAGTTTGTGTGCACAGAACGCTCAACTTCGCGGCGATCTGCGGGCGAAGACTGGTCGATTCGACCAGCCGGACCTACCCTCGCCCTATGCTCGACGCCCTGGACGCCCGCCTGCTGATCACGATGCGCGCCCACCCCCGGATCGGGCTGACCGAGCTGGCCCGGCTGCTCGGTGTCGCCCGGGGGACCGTCCAATCCCGGCTGGAGAAGCTGACCGCGCGCGGGGTGATCCGTGACTTCGGCCCGACGATCGACCCCGAGGCGATCGGGTACCCGATCCTCGCGTTCGTCTCCCTGCAGATCGCCCAGGGCCGGCTGCCCGAGGCGGTGGAGGCGCTGAACGAGATCCCTCAGATCCTCGAGGTGTACGGCACCAGCGGCCACGCCGACCTGCTCTGCCGGGTGGTGGCGCAGAGCACGCCCCACCTGCAGGAGATCATCTCCCGGATCCTCTCCTCGCCGGCCGTGCACCGGACCGACACCATGATCGCGCTCTCCACACAGATACCCGCTCGGGTCGACCCGCTGCTCCGGGCGGCCGCGGTGGACCCACGCCGCAGATGACCGGAGCGGGAGACACGAAAAAGCGGGAGGCCGCTCCCATCGGGTGGGAACGGCCTCCCGCTTGTGAAGATGACGCCCGGCAGCGACCTACTCTCCCACACCCTCCCGGGTGCAGTACCATCGGCGCTGGAAGGCTTAACTTCCGGGTTCGGAATGTGACCGGGTGTTTCCCTTCCGCTATGGCCACCGTGGCGAAACCTATTTTACCGTATCCGCGGAGCTCGGAATTCACCTGCTCGACGCGGGATAGCGGCAAGCCTTCAGGTGAGGACGGCGTTTCCGGCCGCTTGAGAACCCCATAGTGGGTGCGTGCATGTGAAGTCAAGCCTCTCGGCTTATTAGTACCGGTCGGCTCCACACGTTACCGCGCTTCCACCACCGGCCTATCAACCCAGTCATCTACTGGGAGCCTTACCCGGTTCACCCGGAGGGAGACCTCATCTCGGGGCGGGCTTCCCGCTTAGATGCTTTCAGCGGTTATCCCAACCGAACGTAGCCAACCAGCCGTGCACCTGGCGGCACAACTGGCACACCAGAGGTTCGTCCGTTCCGGTCCTCTCGTACTAGGAACAGCCCCCCTCAAGTCTCCTACGCGCGCAGCGGATAGGGACCGAACTGTCTCGCGACGTTCTAAACCCAGCTCGCGTACCGCTTTAATGGGCGAACAGCCCAACCCTTGGGACCTACTCCAGCCCCAGGATGCGACGAGCCGACATCGAGGTGCCAAACCATCCCGTCGATATGGACTCTTGGGGATGATCAGCCTGTTATCCCCGGGGTACCTTTTAGCCGTTGAGCGACGGCGCTTCCACTCGCCACCGCCGGATCACTAGGCCCTGCTTTCGCATCTGCTCGACCCGTCGGTCTCACAGTTAAGCCCCCTTGTGCCCTTACACTCAACGCCTGATTTCCAACCAGGCTGAGGGGACCTTTGGGCGCCTCCGTTACCCTTTAGGAGGCAACCGCCCCAGTCAAACTACCCACCAGGCACTGTCCCCGATCCCGATAAGGGACCCGGGTTAGACGTCCGAAACAGCCAGAGTGGTATTTCAACGGCGACTCCACGGACACTGGCGTGCCCGCTTCACAGTCTCCCACCTATCCTACACAAGCCATTCCAAACGCCAATGCCAAGCTGCAGTGAAGGTCCCGGGGTCTTTCCGTCCTGCTGCGCGTAACGAGCATCTTTACTCGTAGTGCAATTTCGCCGGGTCCGCGGTTGAGACAGTGCCCAGACCGTTACGCCATTCGTGCAGGTCGGAACTTACCCGACAAGGAATTTCGCTACCTTAGGATGGTTATAGTTACCACCGCCGTTTACCGGCGCTTAGGTTCCGAGCTTCGCAACCCCGAAAGGCCGCTAACCCGTCCCCTTAACGTTCCGGCACCGGGCAGGCGTCAGTCCGTATACTTCGTCTTACGACTTCGCACGGACCTGTGTTTTTAGTAAACAGTCGCCTGGGCCTATTCTCTGCGGCCCCCACCAGCTTCGGCAGCACGTGCCTACACCAGCAGAGGCCCCCCTTCTCCCGAAGTTACGGGGGCAATTTGCCTAGTTCCTTAACCGCGGTTCGCCCGAACGCCTCGGTATTCTCTACCTGACCACCAGAGTCGGTTTAGGGTACGGGCCGCCATAGCGCTCGCTAGAGGCTTTTCTCGGCAGTAGAGGATCACCCACTTCGCCACAATCGGCTCGGCATCGCATCTCGGGCTTAACACGGGGCGGATTTGCCTACCCCGCACCCTACATGCTTACCCCAGGACAACCACCGCCTGGGATGGGCTACCTTCCTGCGTCCCCCCATCGCTTACCTGCCACCGAAGCGGCAGAACGCGCCACGGCGGGTACGGGAATATCAACCCGTTGCCCATCGACTACGCCTATCGGCCTCGCCTTAGGTCCCGACTTACCCTGGGCGGATCAACCTGCCCCAGGAACCCTTGGTCATCCGGCGCAGAAGTTTCTCACTTCTGAAACGCTACTCATGCCTGCATTCTCACTCGCACGGCGTCCACGGCTGGGTCACCCCGCCGCTTCACCCGCCGCACGACGCTCCCCTACCCGTCCCCCGCACACGCGGAAGACGCCACGGCTTCGGCGGTGTGCTTGAGCCCCGCTACATTGTCGGCGCAAAACCACTAGACCAGTGAGCTATTACGCACTCCTTAGAGGATGGCTGCTTCTAAGCCAACCTCCTGGCTGTCACAGCGGCTTCACATCCTTTCCCACTCAGCACACGCTTCGGGGCCTTAGCCGGTGATCTGGGCTGTTTCCCTCTCGACCACGAAGCTTATCCCCCGCGGTCTCACTGCCACGCTCACACTTACCGGCATTCGGAGTTTGGCTGACCTCAGTAACCTGTGAGGGCCCATCGGCCAACCAGTGCTCTACCTCCGGCAAGGACCACGTGACGCTGCACCTAAATGCATTTCGGGGAGAACCAGCTATCACCGAGTTCGATTGGCTTTTCACCGCTACCCGCAGGTCATCCCCCAGGTTTGCAACCCTGGTGGGTTCGGGCCTCCACCCAGTCTTACCTGAGCTTCACCCTGCCCACGGGTAGATCACCCGGCTTCGGGTCTGACGCACGCGACTCAACGCCCTATTCAGACTCGCTTTCGCTACGGCTCCCCCACACGGGTTAACCTCGCCACGCACGTCAACTCGCAGG
Source organism: Thermobispora bispora DSM 43833 (assembly GCF_000092645.1). NCBI lineage: Bacteria > Bacillati > Actinomycetota > Actinomycetes > Streptosporangiales > Streptosporangiaceae > Thermobispora > Thermobispora bispora. The sequence goes on along the minus strand of NC_014165.1, from coordinate 1,158,499 downwards.
CTCATTCTTCAAAAGGCACGCGGTCACATCACGACAACACCCAAAGGGCGCTGCCAAGCTCCCACGGCTTGTAGGCACACGGTTTCAGGTACTATTTCACAACCCCTCACCGGGGCGCTTTTCACCTTTCCCTCACGGTACTCGTCCACTATCGGTCACCAGGGAGTATTTAGGCTTACCAGGTGGTCCTGGCAGATTCGCACAGGATTCCTCGGGCCCCGTGCTACTCGGGAACACCCCCAGGCAGTCGGCAAGATTTCGCCTACCCGGCTCTCACGGTCTACGGCCGCCCATTCCAGAGCGTTCGGCTATCCCACCGATTTCTCACTGCCCGCAGCCCCGGCAGAGACTGCAAAGGAGCGTCCCACAACCCCGGTAACGCAACGCCTGCCGGCTTTAACACGCCACCGGTTTAGCCTCTTCCCCTTTCGCTCACCACTACTCAGGGAATCGCGATTGCTTTCTCTTCCTGCGGGTACTGAGATGTTTCACTTCCCCGCGTTCCCACCAACCGTCCTATGCGTTCAGACGGCGGCGACCCGACACAACTCGGGCCAGGTTCCCCCATTCGGAAATCCCCGGATCAACGCCTGGTAGCCGGCTCCCCGAGGCTTATCGCAGGCTCCCACGTCCTTCATCGGCTCCTGGTGCCAAGGCATCCACCGTGTGCCCTTAGTAACTTGACTACACGATGCTCGCACCCACTATGCAGTTCTCAAGCTTCATCCGGGTGCACGCCCGCACCCTCAGAACCCAACAGCGTGCCCGCGCCCGGGGAAGATCCCCGGACCTCGCATTCGAGAGTGATTTCGCCACGCTTTCGCATGGCGTGCGCCGCGCTCGCGCGCGACGAATTTCATCCTTAGAAAGGAGGTGATCCAGCCGCACCTTCCGGTACGGCTACCTTGTTACGACTTCGTCCCAATCACCAGCCCCACCTTCGACGGCTCCCTCCCCCAAAAAAGGGGGTTAGGCCACCGGCTTCGGGTGTTGCCGACTTTCAGGACGTGACGGGCGGTGTGTACAAAGCCCGGGAACGTATTCACCGCGGCATTGCTGATCCGCGATTACTAGCGACTCCGACTTCACGGGGTCGAGTTGCAGACCCCGATCCGAACTGGGACCGGCTTTGGGGATTCGCTCACCCTCACGGGATCGCAGCCCATTGTACCGGCCATTGTAGCATGTTTGCAGCCCAGGGCATAAGGGGCATGATGACTTGACGTCATCCCCGCCTTCCTCCGGGTTGACCCCGGCAGTTCCCCATGAGTGCCCGGCATAACCCGCTGGCAACATAGGGTGGGGGTTGCGCTCGTTGCGGGACTTAACCCAACATCTCACGACACGAGCTGACGACAGCCATGCACCACCTGTGCTGGACGCCCGAAGGCACCCCGCATCTCTGCGGGATTTCCCAGCATGTCAAGCCCTGGTAAGGTTCTTCGCGTTGCATCGAATTAAGCAACATGCTCCGCCGCTTGTGCGGGCCCCCGTCAGTTCCTTTGAGTTTTAGCCTTGCGGCCGTACTCCCCAGGCGGGGCGCTTAATGCGTTAGCTACGGCACGGAGATCACAAAAGATCCCCACACCTAGCGCCCAACGTTTACGGCGTGGACTACCAGGGTATCTAATCCTGTTCGCTCCCCACGCTTTCGCTCCTCAGCGTCAGGGACGGCCCAGGGAGCCGCCTTCGCCACCGGTGTTCCTCCCGATATCTGCGCATTTCACCGCTACACCGGGAATTCCACTCCCCTCTGCCGCCCTCTAGCCTGCCCGTATCGACTGCAATTCCACGGTTGAGCCGTGGGCTTTCACAGCCGACGCGACAAGCCGCCTACGAGCCCTTTACGCCCAGTAACTCCGGACAACGCTCGCGCCCTACGTATTACCGCGGCTGCTGGCACGTAGTTGGCCGGCGCTTCTTCTGCAGGTACACGTCAACTTCGTCCCTGCTGAAAGAGGTTTACAACCCGAAGGCCTTCATCCCCCACGCGGCGTCGCTGCGTCAGGCTTCCGCCCATTGCGCAAGATTCCCCACTGCTGCCTCCCGTAGGAGTCTGGGCCGTGTCTCAGTCCCAGTGTGGCCGACCGCCCTCTCAGGCCGGCTACCCGTCATCGCCTTGGTGGGCCGTTACCCCGCCAACTAGCTGATGGGCCGCGAGCCCATCCCTGGCCGGAACCCCACAAGGGGGAACCTTTCCACCACCATCCCATGCGGGAAGTGGTCGTATCCGGTATTAATCCCAGTTTCCCGGGGCTATCCCGGTGCCAGGGGTAGGTTGCTCACGTGTTACTCACCCGTTCGCCGCTCGGCTCCACACCCGAAGGTGCGGTCCTCGCTCGACTTGCATGTGTTAAGCACGCCGCCAGCGTTCGTCCTGAGCCAGGATCAAACTCTCCAGTCGAGGTCTCGTAACACAGGGCACGCTGTTGAGTTCTCAAGCTGCGGGCGTCTCCGCCGTCCCCGTCGCCTCTTCCGAGGCCCGGTTCCGGGGAGGTATCTTATCCCGGTCCGGCGGCTGCTTTTGCCACCGGCGCGCTTCTCATCGGGTCCGCTCCGCGGTGCACACCGTTGCGGTGTGTCCGTTTCGCGTACTCCGGTGATCCGCGCGAGGTATGTTACCTCGTCTCTCGCGTTTCCCTGACATCGTCCGTGGGGCGATGTCTCACGCGTGGCAAGGCGGGTTCCGCATCCTACCTCATCGGCGGTCCGCGGATACCCTCGAGGTTCAACGTCGTCCGTCGCGCGGTATTCCCGGCCGCACCCTCTGGGCCCGGTGGGCGATCCGCCGATCGGACGGCGCCGTCTCCACCCTCACTGCTGAGGGAGGACTCGCGGCTATCTCCATTTTAGCCCGGTCGATTACCGTCTGATCCCGGGAGCTCCGGGAGGTGATCGCCGGCCTTCGGAGCGCCGCCGCGTCTCCTCGCGGCAAAAGAAGATACCAGGGTTTCGGAGGTGGTCGTGCACGGCGGCGCGGACGGAGGATTCCCCTGGCGCGCGGGCCGGCGCCGGGGGCGGAATCCGCGGCCCGTGGGCTCCGGACCCGAGCTCCCGCGCGTCCCCCGCCATCCGCCGCCAGGCCGGAGCGCACGGTGCCGGCCCGGCGCGATCTCTCGATCGGTGAGGTGACGCGCCTCGGGAAGCGCGCGGCCTCGTGAAGAATGAGGGGGCTGCGGTGGCCGGGCTCCCCCGCATGAGGAGCCCGCCACGGTGTCGCCCGGCTGCACCGCGCACCCCGGCCGGGCTCGCCCGCGCGGGGAGCCCGCTCCGCCGGTACGAGGCCAGGACGCCGGCCTCGATGCCGCGCCGGGACGCCGGGCCGGCTTGCGAGATCCTCGGAACAGGGTAGGAATGGGGGATGGTTCGGCAACCGGGAATGCCTCGCGCCCTGGTCGTCCTGGTCGGCGCCGCCGCCGCGGTGATCACGCTGGCGGGGATCCACGCGGTGTCGTCTATCATCGGGCCGATCGTGCTGGCGCTGACGCTCGTCATCGCGGTCTCGCCGCTCCGTGAGTGGCTCGCCCGGCGCAAGGCCCCGGTCTGGATGCAGATCGCGATCCCACTGGTCGTGGTCCTGCTCGTGCTGCTGAGCATGATCGCGATCTTGAGCCTGGCGGCCGCGCAGCTCGCCATCCTGGCCCCCACCTACGCGGACCAGGTCACCGCGATGCTCACCGACCTGCAGCGGTGGGCGGCCGAGCGGGGGTACGGAAGCGAGCAGCTCAACAAGGTGCTCTCATCCCTGGACCCCGGCAAGATCATCGAGCTGGCGCAGAGCGTGCTCAGCAGCCTGGTCGGGGTGCTCTCCAGCCTGTTCCTGATCGTCGTGCTGCTGCTCGCGATGTGCCTCGACGCCCCGATGTTCTCGCGGGTCATCGCGGCGATCGCCCCGGAGCGGCCGGCGCTCGCCCAGGCGCTCACCTCGTTCACGGACAAGACGCGCCGCTACCTGATCGTCTCCACCATCTTCGGCCTGATCTGCGCGATCCTCGACGTGGCCGCGCTGTACGTGCTCGGGGTGCCGCTCCCCCTGCTGTGGGGCGTGCTGGCGCTGATCACGAACTACATCCCGAACATCGGTTTCATCCTCGGGCTCGCCCCGCCGGCCCTGCTGGGGCTGCTGGAGGGCGGCCCGCGGACGATGCTGCTGGTGATCGTCGCCTACGTCGTGATCAACGTCGTGGTCCAGTCGTTCATCCAGCCGAAGTTCCTGGGCGACGCGGTGGGGCTCTCCACCACCGCCACCTTCGTGTCGCTGATCATGTGGACCTGGGTGCTGGGACCGCTCGGCGCCCTGCTCGCGATCCCGCTGAGCCTGCTCGTCCGCGCCCTGCTCATCGACAGCGATCCCCGCGGCAAGTGGGCGGCCGCCCTTGTCTCCGGGGAAGTGCCCGCTCCGGCCGGACCGCCGGAGGATACCCGGCCGCCGCAGCACGGCCCGGGCGGCGGCGAGGCCGAGCGGCCCGGGCAGCGGCCCGGACCCGGGCCGGAATCCGACCCCGGACCGGGACCCACCACGCCCGATCCCGGGGAGGGGCGGGCGGCCGACTCCGGACAGATCACGGCGCACCGCCCGTAGCCCGCGCGGCGTCTGCGACGAGGCGAGGCGCCGCGCCGAGGCGCTCACCAAGTGACCCTGCCGGGCGGGACGATCGTGACGGCCCGGGAGCTGTCCGCCCGGTCCGGCCTCCGATGGCGAAGGCGGGCCGGCCCGTACCGGCCGCGCCGTACCCGCCGGCGCGGGCCGCCTTCGCGCGCCGTGTGGCGACGCCGCGGTGAACCTGGGCCCCGCCGGGCGAGGCGCGGGCCGCACCGCGCACGACCGCCTCGCCCGCGGTACGGCACGGCGGTCCGGTGACCGCGGTCCGCGCCACGGCCACCGGCCGCGGCTAGGGCCCCGTCACTGCGTGGGCGCCGCGGCCGGGCGGGCGGTGATGGCGTCCGGCCCGCTCTCCTCGGCCTCTCTCCTGCGCCACGGCATCGCCGCGATGATCAGCGGGAACAGGACGACCGAGCTGATCGCCCAGGGCGAGTGGAGCCGGTACCAGGTGACGCCGGGGAACTGGGTGAGCACGAGATATCCGACAGCCGCCCAGAGGGAGCACCCGATGATCGTGGGCCACGCCCACCGGGTCGGCCGGGCGACCAGGAACGGCATGAACCACAGCAGGTACTGCGCCCCCAGCCGCGGGGTGAAGATCATGAAGGCGAGCAGGATGGCGATCGACACGTCGATCGGGTCGGCCTTCCGCCACCAGTACAGGCACGCCAGCGTCGCGGCGTAGATCATGTACTGGCCGATCTTGGCGGCCGTGGGGTTGAGGACCCACTCGCCGCCGTTGAGCACGGCGGTCCATCCCCAGTCACCGGTGATCGGCCGGACGTCGCCCGGCCGCAGCCCGATGATCTTCAGCACCTCGGGGAGCTGCTCCCAGGCGGTCCAGCCTCCGAGCGGCAGCGAGAGCAGCAGGAGGACCGGCGGCACGCCGATCGCGACGACGGAGATCACCCGGGAGCGCAGGCCCGGCAGGAACATCAGCAGGGCCGGCACGAGGATCACCGGCCAGCTCTTGGCGGACAGCGCGAGGCCCATGAGCACGCCGGCCCAGAACGCCCGGGAGGTCGCGCCGCGGTCCTCCTCCAGCGGGTGGGTGAAGCGGCGCACGAGCTCCCGGGGCCGCAGCCACGGCAGCGGCTCCGGGCGCCGCCAGCCGCCCGGGCCGCGGGCCACGACGAACGCGGCCACGGCGAAGACCAGCGAGACCGGCTCGACCTGCCCGTGCACGGACGCGACCAGGATGGCGAGCGGGTTGCAGGCGTACTGGAAGGCCCGCAGCCGCTCGTTCGGCGGGCCGGCGAGCTTGCCCACCAGCGGGATGAGCACGATGTCGCAGACGACCGTGACCAGCCGCCCGGCGAACTCCCAGGGGATGCCCATCCAGAGCAGCAGGCCGTACCAGTACGGGATCATCGGCAGGAAGTGCCATCCCCCGTTGCTCTCCAGCACCGGGTCGCGGTGGTTGAGGATGGCCTCCCCGGCCGGCCGGAAGCTTCGCGCGTAGTCGACGGGCTGCCAGCTGTCCACCGCGGCGAGCACGAGGATCAGCACGCGGACGCCGATGCCGGCCGCCAGGGTGACCGCGAGCGAGGGCTGCCAGCCCTTGCGCTGCGCCACGATGGCGAGGACGACACCGGTGATGAGGATGAGCCCGACTGGGATTGCGTGGTCCATGGTGCAGTCAAGATTGCCCGACAAACGCACGTGGTGCCGACTTGGGGGGAGAAATTACGTCAATCACACCCACTCCATCACGCTCCGCAGTAGCATTCCTACGCACCGTAGCAAAGAGGAGACGTCCATGAAGACTCGGCTGTGGATCACCCTCGCCGTGGCGATGGTCGTGGGCATGCTGATCGGCCTGCTCGCGCCGACACGGAACGGCGGCCGGCACGACGGGTGACGATTCCCCGCCGGCCGGCCGCCTGATCCGGGCCGGGTCTCAGGAGCTCAGAACCCCGCGGTCACCCGGGTGAAGTCCCAGTCGTTCTGCGCGATGCCGCTGCAGTGGGAGACCACGCCGCCGCCGGGGCAGCCGCGGTCGCGGTTGACGGACCAGAAGGCCAGCCGCCCGAGACCCTTCGACTTGGCCCAGTCCCGGATCTGGGTCCAGGCCTGCACCGTGGTCAGCTCGTGCTGATCGGACAGCCCGTTCATGCCGGAGATCCCCATGCGGGCGTAGGCGGTGGCGTCCGACCAGCCCCACGCCGCCTTGAGCGCGTTCTTCAGGCCCTCGGCCGCCTGGACCGTGCTCTGGTACATGTCGGGGCCGCCGCCGAAGTCGAAGGTCATGATCGTGTAGTTGTCGATGTCCACCCCGAACGCCTTGGCCTGGTTGATCAGGCGGGTCCCCCAGTAGTTCGGCCCGGTGACGGCGGTGCCGAAGGTGATGATCACCTTGACGTTCGGGTTGTTCTGCTTGACGATCTTCAGGCCGCGCAGGATCCGGTCCTGGACGACCTCGTTCTCGAACTCGTCGATGTTCTCGATGTCGAAGTCGACGGCGGCCGGCCGGTAGGCGTCGATCACCTGCTGGACCGCGGCGGCGAAGGCCTCGGGGGTGGCGCAGTTCGGGCCGAGCTTGTTGCCCTGCCAGCCGCCGAAGGAGATCTGCACGTCACCGCCGGCGGCCTTGATCTGCGAGATCGCCGCGGCGTCCGGGCCGCCGTGCAGCGGCCGGTACCCGTCCCACGCCGGGGTGCACCCGCCACCGGAGAGGATGAACGCCATGGTGAAGTGCTTGACCCCGGTCGCGTTCATCACCGTGACCGGGTTCGGCGGGTCGCCCCAGCCCAGGTAGAGGTAGGGCGCGCCGGGGAGCTTGCCGCCTCCCCCGCTGCACCCGCCGGTGGTGGCGGTCACCGGGTCGCTCGGCTGCGACTCGCCCGCGGAGTTGTACGCCCGCACGGTGTAGGTGTGGGTGGTGCAGGCGCCCAGGTTGGAGATGACCGCGCTGGTCCCGCTCACCGTGGCCACCACGGTGCCGCCCTCGTAGACGCGGTATCCGGTGACCGTCCCGCTCGAGGCCGCCCAGGAGAGCGAGATCGACGAGTTCGTGGTGGCGGTGACGGTCGGCTTGCCGGGCTTGCCCGGGACGCCGGGCTGCGGACTCGGGCTCGGGCTCGGGCCGGGCGAGCCTCCGGAGATCGGCCGCCACAGGGCGGGCACGACGGGCGGCTCCCAGCCGGGCAGCGAGGTGTGCGCCTGGATGCACTCGTAGTCGACGCCGTCGTGGGTCACCCGCGCCCCGACGGCGTACCAGGTGTACGGGGCCCACGCCGGGTAGGCCTGCGCGACCGCCCGGCTCCCGGCGGCCGTGGCGGAGGCCGCGGTGGCCCCGGCGGTGAGGCCGGTGAGGGCCAGGGCGAGGGCGGCCAGGAGGGCCATGGCCGGGCGGAGGCGCCGGCCGCTGCGTAACCGGTGTCTCATCGCTTCCTCACTCGGGTTCGGGGGAAAGGGGACGGCCGAGGGGCGGGCGGCGCACCCGCCCCTCGGGTACGGCGCGGCGGAGCACCGCCGGGCGGCGGTGCCTGGCCGGACGGGGGAAGGGATCGGCCGTGGCGGCCCCGCGGCGTCACCGCGCGGGCGCGCGACGCGGGGTCAGCCGGTGTACGCCGCGAAGATCCGGGTGAACTCGTACGGGGACTGCGCGATGCCGCTGCAGGTCGGGGAGAGCGTGCCGTCCGGGCAGCCGCCGTTGTCGCGGCCGACCGACCAGAACGCGATCCGCCCCACGTGGTTGGCCTGCGCGTAAGAGAGGAGCGTGCGGGCGTCGGCCTGGGTGGTGATCGGGCCGGTGTCGTTCCTGCCGATCATCGGGGTGAGCCCGAGCATCCGCTTGAGCTGGGCCTCGCTCTTGCCGGGCCAGATCTCCCGCATCTGGCCGAGGGTCGCCTCGGCGGCGGAGACCATGGCCTCGCCCCAGTTCCCGGTGTGGCCGAAGTTCATCAGCATCGGGTTGACCAGGACCTCCAGGCCCTTGGCCGCGGCGTCCTGGAGGATCTGCACCGAGAACGGATCGACCCCGTAGTCCTGGCCCTGCACCCGGAGCGTGTAGCTGATCGTGGTGCCCCGCTCGTCCTGGAGCTGCTTGAGCGCGGTGTTGACCTTGTGGGCGTCGATGGAGGCCTCGATGTCCACGTCGAGGTGGTTGGTGCCGACGGTGTCGAGCGCCTTCTTATACGCGGCGAGCAGGGCGGCCGGGGTGGCGCACACGTGCTCCAGGTACGGCCCGAGCGCGCCGCCGGTCGCCACGATCACCTGCCCGCCCCTGGCCTGGAGCGCCCGGACGTCGTTGATGATCCGCGGGTCGTCGATGGGGATCGTGCCGCCCCAGGACGGGTTGCAGCCGGTGCTGTCCCCCAGCACGAACGCCAGCGTGTAGTGCTTGACCCCGGTCGCCTGGTACGCGTCGGTGAGCGACGGGGTGGGCATGGTGATGTCGATGTACGGCGCGAACGTGATCTCCCCCGCGGGCGGGGTGCCGGGCGACGGCGAGGCCGAGGGGGACGGTGACGGGCTCGGCGGCACCGAGGGGGACGGCGACGGCGATTCGCCGGGCGAGGGCGATTGGCTCGGCGACGGCGAGGGCGCGGGGTGCCCGCCGTCGAGCTCGACATCGTCGGCGTGGTAGGTGCCCTGGCCGTACCAGCCGTGCAGGTAGACGGTCACGCTGCCGGTGGACGGCCCGGTGGTGAACGAGGTGGTCAGCCGGGTCCACGCGCTGCCGGGCGAGGCCCAGGTCTGCGCGTTCACCTGGTCGCCGGTGGCCCCGAGGAAGACGTAGTTCCCCCGGACCCAGGCCGAGAGCGTGTAGGTCGTCGACGGCCGGACGCTGATCGTCTGCTCGCAGCGGGCGTGGTCGCTCGAGGTCGGCGTCGCCGCGAGCGCCCGCGACCCGGCGTGCACCGGGCTGGAGACGGCCTGCGCCCCGGAGGCGGGCGAGCACGTCCATCCGGAGAGCCCTGACTCGAACCCGGGGTTGGTGACGAGGTTTTCGGCGTGCGCCGTGCCGGTGAACAGGCCGGACAGGACGAGGGCGGCGGCCACGCCGAGGCCGAGCGGTCCTCTCATGCGCGCTCCCGGGGATTCTAAAAGGAAAGTTTCCTAAGAGTTAGCCGGATGCTAACTCCGGCCGGGGCGCGCGGCAAGAGCGGATCTCACCGGCGGAGGCCGGGCGGCGAACCGGGATCCGGGCGGCCGCCACGGCGGTGCGGACCCGGCGGGGCGGCGTGATCGGCGCCGGAGACCGATCGCGGAGCCCGGGGCCGGTGGGGATGGGAGCGTGCCGGGCGGCCGAGCCCGGCACGGGTACGGCGGAGAAACGGATGAGGATGAAGAGGATGAACAGGGAGCGGGCCTCCGGCGGGCGGGCCGCCGGACGGAAGGGCGGGCCGCCGGGCGGAAGCGCGGGCCGCCGGGCGGAAGCGCGGTGGAGGCGGGGAAACGGACGCGGCGGTGCGAGCGGTCCGGCGAGCGCCGGGGCCACAGGACCGTCCGCCGTGGATTGCGGCCGCGGGCCCGGGCGGGACCGGGCCCGCGGGAGCGCATCACGCCGGCGCGGGAGGGCTCACACCGCGCCGACGAGCGAGAAGACGCCCGCCCCGATCAGGGCGAAGGCCCACATGCGGTCGAGGTTGAACCAGGCCTTCCGGAGGATGGCCACGCCCACGATCTCGTAGACGATCACGGCGATGACCGTGGCCGTCACGAACATCGCCAGGGTGTGGATCCCGGCGACGAGCAGGCCGCCGGACATGGCGTGGCCGTGATGCCCGGCCGCCGGCATGCCGGTGAGCACGGGCAGCAGCATCAGCCCGGCGCCGTGCACCGACGACATGAGGAACGACCAGGCCGCGAGCTGCGGGAGCGACAGCCGCATGCCCACCCAGCGGAAGTGCCGCTTGGCGAGCAGCCGCCACAGCCCGAATCCGACGAGCACCAGCCCGCACACGATGCTCAGGGTGGTGCCGGTGACCAGCGACCCGGTGAGGGTGACCACGACGACCACCAGCGCCACCGAGCCGAGATGCCCCAGCGCGATCACCGGCAGGGACTGCAGCAGCAGGTCGCGGCTGCGCTCCTGCAGCCCGCGGGCCACGGCGAACAACCAGCCCATGGCCGGGTTGATGCCGTGGAAGACTCCGAGCAGGATGACGGCGGCGAGGGTCACGGGTAGCAGTAGGAGTCGGAGGACGCGTCGCCGCCCTGCAGCCGGGTCTGGTGCGGGCGGAGCCCGCGGAAGTCGTCACCGTGCGGGAAGAACCGCTCGTCGAGGGTGAACGACTCGGCGTCGATCTTCGCCATCCAGGCGCCCACCCCGTCGGGGTAGAACTGGTCGTCCCAAGCCCCGTAGAGCGAGTTGGTCACGTAGACCCGGCGGCCGTCCCGGCTGACCTCGACCATCTGCGGCCCGCCGCCGAGCCGGAGGTCGGGGACCGCCGGGTGCGGGGTCCGGCGGGCGATGCCGCCCAGGCGGATGGAGCCGAGCTCCACCGGCTTGAACGGGTCCGACACGTCGAACTGCTTGATCTCGCCGGTGCCCCAGCACGACACGTAGAGCCGCTGGTCGTCCACGGACAGGTCGATGTCGGTGACGAGCGGCGGCACCGCGCCGAACGGCTTGAGGATGTCGGGCAGCTCGTCGGGCGACGCGGGCTCGGCCGGGATGTCGATGACCTTGCGCGCCTCCCAGCGGGAGCCCTCCCGGTACCAGACCCACACCGAGGCGGACAGGTCCTCGACGCTGATCGCGACGCCGACGAACCCGTACGTCTGGGTCGGGTCGTGGGCCGGGCGCAGCTCGAGCGGCATCTGGTACTGGTCGCCGAGGTCCACCTCCTGGATGTGCTTGCGCTTGCGCAGGTCCCAGAAGTGGAGCCGGTGGCCGTACTTGCGGCCGAGCAGCAGCTCGCCGACCACGCCGTTCTCGATCATCGACGGCGTGCCCCACTCCGAGCTGACGAGCACGTCGTGGTTGATGTGCCACCAGAAGTCGTAGGCGAGGTGCTGGGTCCCGCGGTCGACCTCCCACCGGCCGAGCACCTCGAACGACGTGTGGTCGAGCAGGGCGATGCCGCCCGGGCCGTCCGACTCCCACCCGCCGAGCGCGGAGACGTAGAGGCCTTCGGGGCCGCAGTGGACGGTGTGCGGCCGGGAGTATCCGGTGCGCTTGCCGAACTCCTCCGGCTCGATGATCTTGACGAGCTCGGGGCTGACCCGATCCTTGGTGTCGTAGACGTAGATCCGGGAGGAGCGGAGGCCCGGCACGATCAGGTAGCGCCGCTCCACGTGCGGGTGCGGGGCGTAGGGGCACAGTGAGCTGCTGCAGGCGTTCCACCCGAAATGGTGGAGCTCGTCTCCGGTGTACGGAAGGTCCGTCCAACCGACGACCTTGCCGTACGTCGGGGAGGCCGGGTCGGTGTCGAGCACCACGAGCGCGTCCGGGCGCTGGGCCGACCGGTCGAAGGCCGCGACGTAGGCGAGCTTCTCCGGGGGCGCGGCGGCGGCGTCCCTTGGGGAGGGATAGAACGTGGGGTCCGGCTTCCAGAGTGTCATGCGCTCAGCATATTTCCTACATTCCTAACTCGGTCAATAGGAGATTTCGGCCCTCCACATGGCCGGGCCACGGCGGGGCGGATATCCGATGTCCGGCCGTGACCGGCTGCTATATCGTGATACCCGCCGCTCAAGGGGGATCTGGGATGTTCTTCGGGATCACCAACATCTGGGCCTATATCACCGGGACGATCTTGGTCATCTTGCTGCCCGGGCCCAACTCTCTGTACGTGCTCTCCACCGCCGCCCGGCACGGCGTCAAGGCGGGCTACCGCGCGGCCATGGGGGTCTTCGTCGGGGACGGCGTGCTCATGTTCCTCTCCGCCGCCGGGGCCGCCTCGCTGCTGAAGTCCACGCCGTGGCTGTTCATGATCGTGAAGTACCTCGGGGCCGGCTACCTCGCCTGGATCGGCCTCGGCCTGCTGCGCGCGGCCTGGAAGACCTGGCGCGGCAAGGCCGCCGCCCAGGCGCTGCCCGAGCACGCCCAGGCGCGGAGCGGCCGGAGCCCGTTCCGGACCGCGCTCACGATCAGCCTGCTCAACCCCAAGGCGATCCTGTTCTTCGTCGCCTTCTTCGTGCAGTTCGTGGACCCGTCCTACAGCGCCCCGGCGCTGTCGTTCCTGATCCTCGCGCTGATCCTGCAGCTCTGCAGCTTCACGTACCTCACCGTGCTGATCTTCGGCGGCTCGTACATCGCCGAGCGGTTCCGGCGCGGCCGCCGGCTCAGCGCCGGGTTCTCCACGGGGGTCGGGGCGCTCTTCCTCGGCTTCGGGATCAAGCTCGCCACCGCCTCCCTCGGCTAGCCGCGCCCGGGCGCGGCGAGGCCGCGGCCTCCGCCGGCCCAGGGTGATCCGTCCGCCGTTCCCGTCCCGCTCCCCCTCTCCGCGCCCGGCGCCACGCGCGCCCGTCCCCCGGGAACCGGCCGCAACCCGCGCGGCGCCGGCGGGGCGTCCGGTGAGCGGCCGTCCAGGACCGTCCGCTGATCAGAAAGGCGCCCATGGGCACCGCACTCGTCACCGGCGCGTCGCGCGGCCTGGGAGCCGCCATCGCCGAGCGGCTCGCCGCCGACGGCTGGCACGTCGCCGTCAACTACGCCCACGACACGGCCGGTGCGTCCGCCGTCGTCGACCGCATCACCGCCCGCGGCCACTCCGCCCGCCTGGCCCGGTTCGACGTCACCGACGAGGAGGCCGTACGGCAGGGCATCGCCGAGCTCGGGCGGGTCGACGTCGTGGTCAACAACGCCACCGGCCCGCAACCGTTCATCCCGGTGGAGAAGCAGACCTGGGAGGACCACCTCCGGCAGCTCCGGTTCTTCGTCAAGGCCCCGCTGCTCATCCTGCAGGCCGTGCTGCCCGGCATGAAGGAGGCCGGCTCCGGGCGGATCATCAACATCGGCAGCGAGGTGACCGACCTGGGCAACCCCGAGTTCGGGCACTACGTGGCCGCCAAGGCCGCCATGCACGGGCTCACCCGGTCCTGGGCGCGGGAGCTCGGGCCGTACGGGATCACCGTGAACACGGTGGAGCCCGGCTGGATCCCGGTGGAGCGCCACGCGGGCACCCCGCCCGAGGCGTTCCAGGAGTACCTGCACGGGGTCGCGCTCGGCCGGATGGGCGCGCCGCTCGACGTCGCCGAGGCGGTGGCGTTCCTCGCCTCGCCCGCGGCCCGGTTCATCACCGGGCAGCGGATCGCGGTCAACGGCGGCAAGACCATGAGCTGACCCCGTCGGGCGCGCGCCCGGAAGGCGGGCCCGGGAGGCCGGTGCGCCGCCGCGGCCGGCGCGCCGGCCCGCGAGCCCGGCGGCCGCCGCCCCTGCCCCCGCGAGCGGGCCCGGCGCCGGGCACGGGGAGCCTGCGCCCATCAGGCCGGGAGCCGGCACCCCATCGGACCGGGAGCCGGCACCGCGCCGGACCGTCCGCGGGGCGCGCGGGGTGGCGCGCACGGAATGCGAGGGGGCGAGCGGCCCTCAGAACGGAATCAGTTAATGTCCCCTTATGCTCGGCGCGTCTTTCCCCCGTATCCAGACCGTCACCGGGGCGGTGCCCGCCTCGGAGGTGACCGGCCCGATCCTCCCCCACGAGCACCTGCGCACCGACACCCGCTGGGGGATCGGCGTGCCCTCCGATCCCCACCGCTGGCTCGACGAGGAGCGGTACGTCGTCGCCGAGATCCGGGATCTCGGCCTGGAGCACGGCCTCGGCCTGGTGGTCGAGCACACCTGCCTCGGCATGGGGCGTGATCCGGCCGCCCTGGTCCGGATCTCCTCGGCCTGCCGGGTCCCGGTGGTCGCCGCGACCGGGTTCGCCCCCGAGCCGTTCTCCGCGGAGCTGATCCGGCCGTGCGGGCTGGACGACCTCACCGCGGGCCTGCTCCGCGAGATCGGGGCGGGCTTCGACGGCTCCGGGGTGCGGCCGGGGCTGATCGTGGCGTCCTGCTGGGGCGAGGCGCCGACCAAGGCGGAGGAGCGCGCCATCCTCGCCGCGGCCCGCGCCGCGCGCCGGAGCGGGCTCCCGGTGGTCGCGCACGGCATGGAGCCGCTGGAGCTCCTCCTCTCCCACGGTGTGCCGCCGCACCGGCTCTGCGGGGTCGCGGCCGACGTCCCGGCCCAGCGGAAGATCGCCGAGACCGGCGCGTACGTGAGCGTGCGGGAGGCCGAGCACGTGCTCGCCCTGCTCGAGGCCGGGCACGGCGAGCGGGTGCTGCTCAGCAGCGGCGTCTCCCGGCGGGACCACCTCGCCGGGTACGGCGGGCACGGGTACGGCCGGCTGTTCGACACGCTCATCCCGGCGCTCGGCGACGCGGGGGTCGGCGAGGGCACCATCCGGCTGATCACCCGGGAGAACCCGGTCCGCTGGCTGGCGGGCTGAGCGGGACCGCCCCGCCCGCCCGCGGGCCGGGGGCGCCGGCCCGCCCGCCGTGCGGGTGCTCAGCCTCGCAGCCCGGTGAGCAGCTCCGCCAGGCGTTCATGGGAGTCGCGGAGACCGTGCTCCATCCCGGCGGTGATCACGGCGTCCCGGGCCTCGACCGACTGGTAGCCGACGACCGTGCGCACCAGCGTCCGGCCGCCGCGCTCCTCCATGGTCAGCGTCTCCAGCGAGACCGTGCCCGGCGCGCCCTCGAACTCGAAGGTCTGCACGGTGCGGTCCGGCGACGGGGTGCCGTGGAAGACCCCGTGGAAGCCGTACTCGTTGCCCTGGGGGTCGCGCTGGACGTAGCGCCACCGGCCGCCGTCGCGGACCTCGTAGTAGTCGACGGTCGTGGTCAGCTCGCGCGGGCCGAGCCACCGCACGAGCAGCTCCGGGTCGGTGTAGGCGCGGAACACCAGGTCGCGCGGGGCGGCGAACTCCCGCTCGATCGTGATCAGCGGCTGGCCGGGCTCCGCGGTGATGCGCGTCTCACCCATCGTCCTCTCCCCTCTCCCGGGCCGCGCCGGCGCGGTCCGGCTCGTCCTCCTGCAGCTCCTCGAGCAGCGCGTCGAGCCGCTCGTGGCTCTCGTCCCAGAACCTCTGGTAACGCGCCAGCCAGGCGCTGGCCTCGTAGAGCGGCCGCGCCTCCAGATGGCTGAGCCGCGCGGTTCCCCGGCGGATGCGGGAGATGAGACCGGCCTTCTCCAGCACCTTGAGGTGCTTGGAGATCGCGGGCTGGGACATGTCGAACGGGGCCGCCAGATCGCCGACGGTCGCGTCGCCCTTGGCCAGCCGGGTCAGGATCGCCCGGCGGGTCGGATCGGCGAGCGCTCCGAACACCAGGCTCAGCCGGTCTGTCGCCATTAATAACCACCTTGTTCTAGAACGAGTAAGTTAAGAATGCGCCCGGACGGGGACGTCGTCAAGCGCCATCCCGGTGGCCGCCACTGCGCCGGTAGGGCGGCGCGGCCGGGCGGGCGCGGCGGGGCGCACGTCCCCGCCGCCGGGCATCCCGCCACGGCCGCGCCGGAACCGGAAACGGAGGGATCAGGAATCGAACCCGAGGCCCATCGCGTCCAGGGTGCGCAGCCACAGGTTGCGCTTGCCCTGGTGGGCGTCCGCCCGGGCGATCGACCACCGGGTGAGCTGGATGACGCCGGAGCGCAAGGGCTCGGGCGGGAACGGCAGCGGCTTCTCCCGCACCATGCGGAGCCGGGTGCGCTCGGTCTCCCTGCCGGAGAGCAGGTCGAGCATCACGTTCGCCCCGAACCGCGTGGCGCCCACGCCCAGCCCGGTGTACCCGACCGCGTAGGCGAGGCGTGAGCCGAAGGCGGTGCCGAAGAAGGCGCAGAACCTGCTGCACGTGTCGATGACGCCACCCCAGCGGTGGGTGAACCGCACGCCCTCCAGCTGGGGGAAGGTCTCGAAGAAGTGCCGCGCCAGCTTCTCGAACGTGGCGTCCCGCTGGTCGTACTCCGCCTTGATCAGGCCCCCGCTGTAGTAGACGGCGTCGTAGCCGCCCCACAGGATCCGGTTGTCATCGGTGAGCCGGTAGTAGTGGAACTGGTTGCCGGAGTCGGCGATGCCCTGCCGGTTCCGCCAGCCGATCTCCGCGAGCCTCGCCTCGGGCAAGGGCTCGGTGATCAGCGCGTAGTCGTACACCGGAACCACGAACCACTTCAGCCTCCGCAGCAGCGGCGGGAACACGCCGGTGCCGAGCGCCACCCGCCGCGCCCGGACGATGCCGACCGGGGTGACGAGCTCCAGCAGGCCGCCGGCGTCCCGCACCGCGCGCACCGGCGTGTACTCGTAGATCCGCACGCCGAGCCGGAGGCAGGCGTCCCGCAGCCCCCAGGCGAGCCGTGCGGGGTCGACGGTCGCGACCCCGTCGCGGTCCCACAGCCCGCCCAGGTAGGTGGGGGAGTCGAGCTCGGCCCGCACCTGGTCCCGGTCGAGCCGGTCGACCCGGAGGCCGAGCTCGGCGTACGCCGCGGCGTCCTCGTCCAGCGCGGCGAGCTGCCATTCCTGGGTGGCGACCCGCAGCCCGCCGGTCCGCGTGAACGAGCAGTCGATGCCGTAGCGGCGGATCGACTCCTCGATCTCGGTGAGGTTCTGCCGTCCGAGCCGCTCTAGGACGGCGATCTCGTCGGGCCAGCGTTCGCGACCGTTGGCGAGCCCGTGCGTGATGCTCGCCTCGCAGAAGCCGCCGTTGCGGCCGGTGGCGGCCCAGGCGATCCGATGGCCCTCTACCAGGACCACGTCGAGCGAAGGGTCGCGCTCCTTCGCCAGCAGCGCGGTCCACAGTCCGGAGAATCCCCCGCCGACCACGGCGAGGTCGGCGGTGGTGCCGCCGGTGAGCGGCGGCATCGGGTCCGGCACATCCGGCCGGTCCAGCCAGTACGGTTTGCGCTCCGCGTCAGCAAGAGACTTCAGCGGATCCACACATTTCACATCCCAACATCAGCGACGACGTGTCAGGAGGAGGTTGCCCAACGCGATGAGGACTCCCGCCGCGAAGATCAGCGTTCCCATCACGTTGACCTGCGGCGGGATCCCGACACGGGTCGCCCCCCAGATCCACAGGGGGAACGTCACCGTGCCGCCCGCGTTGAAGTTCGTGATCACGAAGTCATCGATCGAGAGCGCGAAGGCCAGCAGCGAGCCGGCGAGCACCCCCGGGAAGATCAGGGGGAGCGTCACCAGGCGGAAGGTGTCCCAGGTGCCCGCGCCGAGGTCCCTGGCCGCGTCCTCGAGCGAGCGGTCGAGCGTCATCACCCTCGCCCGCACGGTCACCGCCACGTACGAGATGGAGAACATCACGTGGGAGATGAGGATGGTCCAGAACCCGAGCGGCACGGCGAGGGTGACGAAGAGCGAGAGCAGGGAGGCGCCCATCACGATCTCGGCGCAGGAGATCGCCGCGAACATGACGACGTTGAGCGCGCCGGAGCCGCGGAACCGGTACCGGCCGAGCGCCAGCCCGAGCATCGAGCCGAGGACCCCGGCGATCACCATGGTGAGCAGGGCGAGCAGCAGCGAGTTCACCAGGGCCCGGGTGAGGTCCTCGATCTCGAACAGCTTGCCGTACCACTTGAGCGTGAACCCCTGCCAGGCGGTGTTGTAGCGCCCCTTGGTGTCATTGAACCCGAAGAGGATCATCACCGCGATCGGCAGGAGCAGCCAGGCGATCACCAGCCAGGTCCAGATCTGGAGCAGGCGGCCGGAGAGCAGCCGGCGGACCTTCGTCATCGGGCCGCCACCTCCAGCACGTCCTCGGTGCCGAGCGCCCTGGCGTAGAGGAAGATCCCGATGAGCAGGATCGCCATCAGCGTGAACGACAGGGCCGAGGCCACCGGGTAGTCCTGGTTGATCAGGAACTGGTTCTGGATGACGTTGCCGATCATCGTGTTACCGGTGCCGCCGAGCACGGTGGCGTTCACGTAGTCCGAGGTGGCCGGCACGAACGTCATCAGCACGCCGGCGAACACCCCGGGCAGTGAGAGCGGGAACACCACGCGCAGGAAGGTCTGGAACTTGCTCGCGTACAGGTCCTGCGCCGCCTCGAGCACCCGCGGATCGATCCGCTCCAGCGCCGCGTAGATCGGCAGCACCATGAACGGGAAGAAGTTGTAGACCAGCCCGCAGACCACCGCGGCCCCCGTGGCGAGGATGTGCATGTCCTTGGGGATCAGGCCGATGCTCTTCAGCGGGCCGAGCAGGATCCCGTTGTCGGAGAGCAGGAACTGCCAGGAGATGGTCCGCAGCACGAAGGACACGAGGAACGGCAGCAGGATCAGGAACAGGTAGACCGACTTGTGCCGGCCGCCCTTGAACGCGATCCAGTACGCCACCGGGAAGCCGATGATCAGCTCGATGACGGTGGCGAGGAAACCGTACACCAGCGAACGGACGATCTGGTCCGTGTACGTGGTGATCCCGTCGACGTAGCTCTGCCAGTTCCACGTGAACACGTAACCGTCGGTCACGTTGCCCGACTGCAGCGAGAGGGACAACATGACCACGGTCGGGATCACGAAGAAGATCGCCAGCCAGAGCGCGCCCGGGAAGACCAGCGCGTACGGCGTCAGCGCCGCCCGGAGTCTTCTCCCTCTCATGATGTGGTGATCGCCTGGAAGATGTGCTCGAACTTCTGCTGCTCCTCGGTGCTGGTGAAGTTGCGGTAGTCGTGCAGCTTCGCGTAGTCCTCCTCGGACGGGAACACCAGCGGGCTCTCGGCCAGCTGCTCGAGGAGCCGCTTGTCCTCACCGGTCGCCTCGGCGGCGTGCTTCCGGACGACCTCCTGGGCGGCGGGCACCGGGGTGACGTAGTTGATGTACTCCGCGAGGCTGGCCGCGATCTCCACCTCGTAGAAGAAGTCCATCAACATGATGGCGTCGACCGGGTTCTCCGCGGTCTTCGGGATCACCATGTTGTCGGTCCAGATCGTCGCCCCCTCCTCGGGGATGACGAACCGCAGGTCCGTGCCGTCGGAGATGTTCTTCTGGAAGACGTCGCCCGACCACGCCATGGTGAGCCAGATGTCGCCCTTGGCGAGCGGGTCGATGTACGACTGGTCGTAGTACTTCCGGACGATGCCGGAGTCCCGCTGCTCCCGGAGCTTCTCCGCCGCCTTCTCCCAGTCGTCCGGGGTCGACGTCTCGGGCTTGATGCCGAGCAGCAGCAGGCCGAAGTTGGCGATCTCCTGGGCGTCGGCCATCATGCCGACCTTCCCCTTGTACTTGGGGTTCCACAGGTCGGCGATCTTCGTCGGCGGGGTGTCGACGTACTTCGGGTTGTAGGCGATGCCGGTCATGCCGGACGCCCACGGGATGCTGTAGACGTTCCCCGGGTCGAAGGACTCGTTCTTGTACCGCTCCGCCGCGTTCGCCGCGAAGTTCGGGAGCTTGGAGTGGTCGAGCGGGACCAGGTAGCCGAGCCGCACGAGCTGGGTGAAGTGGACCCCGTTGGTGACGACCATCAGGTCGTAGTCGATCGACTGCCCGGCGGCGAGCAGCGGCTGGATCTTGGCGAACCAGCTCGGGTTGTCCTGGATGACCTCCTTGTAGGTCACCGTGATGCCGGTCCGCTCGGTGAACTTCTTCAGCTCGGGCCGCTTGGGGTCCATGTAGAGCGGCCAGTTCGCGAAGTTGACGTGGCCGTTCTTGACCTTGCCCGACCAGTACTTCTCCACCTCCGACTGGACCTGCGCGGAGGTGGTCGGCCGCGGCGAGCCCTTGCCCTGCACGCCACAGGCGGCGAGGGCGAGGCCGGCGGCGGAGAGCCCGGCCAGCCGGAACGCGTCCCGGCGGCCGATCCGGCGGGTGGTCATGCCGCGGAGGAACGCTGGGTCGTTGACGAAGTCCTTGTTCATGGGGGGTTCGAGCTCCGGAGGGGGTGGGTTCGGGTTACCTCAGGACGTAGGAGTGCCTGGGCTGCCAGGAGAGCCAGACGGTGTCGCCGCGCTCCGCGGTGACGCTGCTGTCGTGGGCGTTCTGCTGGAAGACGGTGACCTCGGCGCCGTCGGCGAGCGCCACGGTGTAGCTGTTGTAGGTGCCGAGGTAGACCACCTCGGACACCGTGCCCCGGACGACGCTGAGATCGCCCTCGGGCTGCTCCGTGGAGATCATGATCTTCTCGGGGCGGACCGTCATGGTGATGGCGTCACCCGCGGAGGCGGTGCCGTCGACCGGGACGAGGATCCGGTCGACGGGGCTGAGCGCGAGCACCGCCGTGCCACCGGTGACCTGCTGGATCGTACCCTTGAGCACGTTCGAGGTCCCGATGAACCCGGCGACGAACTCGTTGGCCGGCCGCTCGTAGATCTCCCGGGGATCGGCGAGCTGCTCGACCACTCCCTCCCGCATGACCGCGATGCGGTCGCTCATGGTGAGCGCCTCGCTCTGGTCATGGGTGACGTAGACGAAGGTGATGCCCACCTCCCGCTGGATGCGCTTGAGCTCGATCTGCATGTGCTGCCGGAGCTTGAGGTCGAGCGCGCCCAGCGGCTCGTCGAGGAGGAGCGCCCGCGGCCGGTTCACCAGCGCCCGGGCGAGCGCGACCCGCTGCTGCTGACCGCCCGAGAGCTCCTGGGGACGGCGCCGCTCCCGTCCCTGGAGGTGGACGATCTCCAGCATCTCACCGACCCGGCGCTTGATCTCGTCAGCGGGGACCTTCTTGCGCTTCAGCCCGAAGGCGACATTTTCCCACACGGTCATGTGCGGGAAGAGCGCGTAGGACTGGAAGACCATGTTGACGTCGCGCTTGTTGGGCGGGACGTTCGTGACGTCCGCCCCGTGCAGCCGGACCACCCCGGAGGTGGGCTCCTCGAACCCGGCGATCATCCGCATGGTGGTGGTCTTGCCGCACCCCGACGGGCCGAGCAGGGAGAAGAACTCGCCTTCCGCGATGGCGAGGCTCACCCCTTTGACCGCCCGTACGACCTCGCCGTGGGAGACGTACTCCTTGACGACGTTCTCCAGCTCGATGGCGGGCACGTCCTGTGACCGGGGGGCGGCCGCCACGGCCGCCCCCGCGCCCGCCTGGATCTCTGTCATTCCAGGCTTATCCCTCTTCATCTAAAAGATCGGACGGCTCGCGCCGCGAAAACTACTCCCCGATGTAGTGCATAACGTGCTTCACGCGGGTGTAGTCGTGCAAACCAAACACCGAGAGGTCCTTGCCGTACCCCGAGTGCTTGAACCCGCCGTGGGGCATCTCCGAGACGAACGGGATGTGGGTGTTCACCCAGACCACGCCGAAGTCGAGCCGCTTCGACATCCGCATCGCGCGGCCGTGGTCGGTGGTCCACACCGAGGCGGCCAGGCCGTACTTCACCCCGTTCGCCTTGGCGAGCGCGTCGGCCTCGTCGGTGAAGGTCTGGATGGTCATGACCGGGCCGAAGATCTCCACCTGGACCATCTCGTCCTCCTGGCGGAGGCCGTCGACCACGGTCGGGGCGAAGAAGTAGCCGCGGTCGCCGACCCGGTGACCGCCGGTGAGGATCTTCGCGTGGTCGGGCATGCGCTCGAAGAAGCCCTGGACCCGGGCGAGCTGGTTGGCGTTGTTCAGCGGGCCGAAGTAGGCGTCCTCGACGTCCAGGCCGCCGAACTTGGTGTTCGCGGCGGCCTCGGTGAGGGCCTCGGCGAACTCGTCGTGGATGCTCTCCTGGACGAGGATGCGGCAGGCGGCCGTGCAGTCCTGGCCGGCGTTGTAGAGGCCGGCCTCGGCGATCGACTGAGCGGCGGCCTTGATGTCCTTGACGTCCTCGAAGACCACGACCGGGGCCTTGCCGCCCAGCTCCAGGTGGACCCGCTTGAGGTCGTCGGCCGCGGCCCGGGCGACGGACATGCCGGCGCCGACCGAGCCGGTGATCGCGACCATGCGCGGCGTCGGGTGGCTCACCACGAGCGCCCCGGTGTCCCGGTCGCCGGTGACCACGTTGACCACGCCGGGCGGGAGGATCTCACCGATGATCTCGGCGAGCTTGAGCGTGGAGACCGGGGTGGTGTCCGAGGGCTTGAGCACCAGGGTGTTGCCGGCCGCGATGGCGGGGGCGATCTTCCATACCGCCATCATCAGCGGGTAGTTCCACGGGGTGACCTGGCCGACGACCCCGATCGGCTCGTGCCGGATCACCGAGGTGTGGTCGGCGAGGAACTCGTTGGCGGTCGGACCCTCCAGCGTCCGGCAGGCCCCGGCGAAGAACCGGAAGTGGTCGGCGGCGACCGGGGTCTCGTCCTCGGCCATCCGGGCGCGAGGCTTGCCGGTGTTCCGGCACTCCGCCTCGTTGAGCTCGTCCGCGTGCTCCTCGATCGCATCGGCGATCTTCAGCAGCAGGGCGGACCGCTCCGCCGGCGTCGTCTGCCCCCACGTCTCGAACGCCGCAGCTGCGGCGGCGTATGCTGCGTCGACGTCCTCCTTACCGGATACCGGCGCCTGCGCGTACACCTCACCTGTCGTAGGGTCGATCACGTCGGAGAATCGCCCGCTCGCGGCATCGACGAACTTCCCATTGATGAAGTTCTGGAGACGGGTGGTCACCGTAGACCTCCTGTTGAGGTGGAGCTGGAGATGTCGCGACTCTGACAGAAGAAACCGCCCAAGACAAGGGAATTCGTGGCCAAGATACCAAATTGCTACGAAATCGCTTGACAAGCTCAGCCGGGCTGACACTATGTCAAACCACTGACGTAACGCGCCCGCCACAATCCAGCCCTATAAGCTCCCAACCCAGTACGCCCCAGAGAGGACACCCCCCGAGGATGACGACCCCCGCGAAGGCCCGATCGAGCAGAGGCGGGCCGGTGCCGCTGGACGACATCTCCAAGCGGATCATCGAGCAGCTGCAGAAGGACGGGCGGAAGCCGTACTCGGCCATCGGCAAGGCCGTGGGCCTCTCCGAGGCCGCGGTGCGCCAGCGGGTGCAGCGGCTGCTCGAGCTCGGCGTCATGCAGATCGTCGCGGTCACCGACCCGCTGACGCTGGGCTTCCCCCGCCAGGCGATGATCGGCATCAAGTGCGAAGGCGACGTGGAGGCGGTCGCCGAGGAGCTGGCGGGCATCGAGGAGATCGACTACGTGGTGCTCACGGCCGGCTCGTTCGACGTCATCACCGAAGTGGTCTGCGAGAGCGACGACCATCTGCTGGAGATCCTCGGCAAGATCCGCGCGATCCCGACCGTCCGTGCCACGGAGACGTTCGTCTACCTCAAGCTGTTCAAACAGACGTACTCCTGGGGCACGCACTGAGCACGGCCGGCCCGGGCGGGACGAGGGCGGCCGGGCCGGCACGGGCGGGAGTCCGCACCGCCCCGGCACGGGCCCGGACGGCGGCCGCCCCGGCCCGTGCCGGCCGCGAGCGCTCCGCTATGGCTTCTCCTTCAGCGCGAGCAGGCTGATCAGGTCGTAGGCGACGTGCGAGGCCGCGATCGAGGTGATCTCCGCGTGGTCGTAGGCGGGCGCGACCTCGACCACGTCGGCGCCCACCAGGTTGCACCCGGCCAGCCCGCGCAGGATCTCCAGCAGCTCCCTGCTGGTGAGCCCGCCGGCCTCCGGGGTCCCGGTGCCCGGCGCGTGCGCCGGGTCGAGCACGTCGATGTCGATGGAGATGTACAGCGGCCGGTCGCCGATCCGCTCCCGGAGCATCGCGGCCACCTCGTCCGGCCCGCGGCGCATGACGTCGGCGCTCGTCACGATGCCGAACCCCATGCGCGCGTCGTCGTCGAGGTCCTGCTTGCCGTAGAGCGGGCCGCGGGTGCCGACGTGGCTGATCGCCTCGGTGTCGAGCAGGCCCTCCTCGATCGCCCGGCGGAACGGGGTGCCGTGGGTGTACTCCGCGCCGAAGTAGGTGTCCCAGGTGTCGAGGTGGGCGTCGAAGTGCAGCAGCGCCACCGGGCCGTGGAGGCGGTGGACGACCCGCAGCAGGGGCAGCGCGATCGTGTGGTCGCCGCCGATCGTGACCAGCCGGGTCCCCGGCGCGGACAGGTCCTGCGCGGCCGCCTCGATGGTCGCGATCGCCTCCTTGATGTCGAACGGGTTGCACGCGATGTCCCCGGCGTCGGCCACCTGCAGGCGGGCGAACGGCGACACGTCGAGTCCCGGGTGGTACGGCCGCAGCAGCCGGCTCGCCTCGCGCACGGCCGCCGGGCCGAACCGCGCACCCGGCCGGTAGGACACGCCGCTGTCGAACGGGATCCCGACCACGGCCACGTCCGCGCGGCTCACCTCGTCGAGGCGGGGCAGCCGGGCGAAGGTCGCCGGCCCGGCGAACCGCGGGACGCGAGAGGCGTCGACAGGGCCTCGGGGCTCGGTCATGCTCGCACTTCCTTCCGTTTCCCTCCGCGCGCCCCTCGCCGGGGCGCGGGGTCGTTCTCCGGATCTTGAGCCGGTCGGTGGTACGGCACCGCCGGCGCGGGCGCCGGATCAGCCCGGCACCCGGGCGACGGCGCGCACGGGGGCACCGTCGGCGGCGCCCAGGTGCAGCGGCAGCAGGAAGACCTCGATCTCGTGCCCGGCCGCCTGGGCGTCGAGGAGGCGGTCCAGGTTCCGCAGGTTCTCCGCGATCACCACGTGCGCCCCGCAGAGCGCGCGGTGGGCGCGCAGCTCATCGGGCGGGGTGGGGTCCACGCTGAGCGCGTCCACGCCCACCGTGGGGACCCCCGACTCGGCGATGAGCTCGGCGGCCTCGGCGGTGAGCCACGGGTGCGCCTCGTACTCCGGACGCCCCCAGTGGGCGTCCCAGCCCGTGGCGATCAGCAGGATCCGCCCGGGCACGATCCACGGGGCGAGCGCCTCCGGTGGGATCGGCGCGCGGGGCGGCAGGCCGCGCACGTCCGCGACGGCCGCCGGGCCGGCGAACCGCTCCAGGGGCAGCTCCTCGAGCGTGGGCAGCGCGTCGTCGATGTGGTACGGCGCGTCCACGTGCGTCCCCGACTGCGACCCGAGGTGGAGGGCGAGGACGTTCACGCCGTCGCGGGCGACGGTGAGCGCCGGCTCCAGCCGCACCTCGGGATCGCCGGGGTAGACGGGCATCCCCGTGCCGATCCGCACCGAAAGGTCGATGATCACCTGACTCCCTGCGCCTCGGCGAGGACCCTGTCCCGATCAACGATAGGCGGGACCGAGGTCTCCACCGCGCGGACCAGGCGCGGGCCGGCCGGGCCGTACGCGGCGCGCGGCTCCGGGAAGATCAGGAGCAGCGCGAGGTACAGCGCGGCGGGGAGGACGAGGGCGAGCGGGAGCGAGATGTCGACCCCGCCGGCGAGCTCGCCGAACGGCCCGACGAACTGGCCGGGGATGTTGGTGAAGAGGAGCGCGATCACCGCGGAGACGATCCAGGCCGACATGCTCCGCCAGTTCCAGCCGTGGGTGAACCAGTAGCGCCCGCCGCGCTGCCGCCGGTTGAACACCTGCAGCGCCTCGGGGTCGTACCAGCCGCGCCGGGTGACGTAGCCGATCATCATGATCACCATCCACGGCGCGGTGCAGGTGATGATCAGCGTGGCGAACGTGGAGATGCTCGTGGTCAGGTTGGCGGCGAACCGGCCGACGAAGATGAAGACGATCGACAGCGTGCCGATGAACAGGGTCGCCTGCACCCGGCTGAACCGCGGGAAGACGCTGGAGAAGTCGAGCCCGGTGCCGTAGAGCGCGGTGGTGCCGGTGGACATGCCGCCGATCAGGGCGATCAGGCAGACCGGGAAGAAGTACCAGGACGGCGCGATCGCCAGCAGCCCGCCGACGTAGTTGGGGGCCTCCGGGTCGAGGTACGGCGCCGCCTTGGTCGCGATGATCGACGCGGTGGCGAGGCCGAAGAAGAAGGGGAGGATGGTGGCGATCTGGCTGAAGAACGCCGCGGCCATCACCCGCCACCGCGGGGTGCTCGCCGGGATGTAGCGGGCCCAGTCGCCGAGGAACGCGCCGAACGACACCGGGTTCGACAGCACGATCAGCGCGGCCCCGATGAACGAGGGCCAGAACAGCGGGTCCGAGGTGGAGGCGAAGGTCCCGGGGTAGGACGGGTCGAAGTCCCCGGCGAACGCGATCGCGCCCAGCACGAAGAGGAGCGACGCCGCGACCACCGCGATCTTGTTGACGAAGAGCATGAAGCGGAAGCCGTACACGCACACGATGAGCACGAGCACGGCGAAGATCGCGTAGGCGACCCCGTAGACCGGCTCGTTCTCCGGCAGGTCGATGAACTTGGCCGCCCCGCCCACCAGCGCGTCACCCGAGGACCACACCGAGATGGAGAAGAAGGTGATCGCGGTGAGCAGGGAGAGGAAGGACCCGACGATCCGGCCGTGCACGCCGAAGTGCGCGGAGGACGAGACGGCGTTGTTGGTGCCGTTGGCCGGGCCGAACAGCGCCATGGGCGCGAGCAGGAGGGCGCCGGCGACGAGGCCGAGCAGGGTGGCGGCGACGCCCTGCCAGAACGAGAGGCCGAAGAGGATGGGGAAGGCGCCGAGCACGCAGGTCGCGAAGGTGTTGGCGCCGCCGAAGGCGAGCCGGAACAGGTCGAACGGGCGCGCCGTGCGGTCGGCGTCGGGGATCCGTTCGACCCCGTACGTCTCGATCTCGGTTATCCGTTGCGAACCAGCCACGATCTTCTTCCACGGGGAGACGGTGTACGGGGTGTCGATGGGCAAGTCTCCGCCAGGCCCCAGAAATACGACAATTGGTACAGGAACGAAGAAATGTCGCAGAGTTGTGGCCAACGACAACACCCCGAAGGTGAACCGTGGGTGACAGCACACTGACCGTGGAGCACCTGATCCGGGCCCCGGCCCTCCAGCTCCGCGTGCTCGCCGGGCACCGCGGACTCGACCGGTCCGTCTCCTGGGCGCACGTCAGCGAGCTCGAGGACCCGACACCGTGGCTGCTCGGCGCGGAGATCATCATGACCACCGGGATCGGCGTGCCCCGCGACCCGGACGCGCAGCGCGCCTACCTCGAGCGGCTCGACGACGCCGGGGTCGCGGCGCTCGCCCTCAGCGCCGGCCTCCACGTGCCCCCGCTCTCCCCCGCCTTCTTCGCGGCCGCCGAGGAGCGCGGCTTCCCGGTGCTCGAGGTGCCGCTCGCCGTCCCCTTCATCGCCATCGCCCAGGAGGTCGCGGCCGCGGTCCAGGAGGACCAGCGGCAGCGGCTCGGCGCCCAGCTCCAGGTGTTCGGCGCGCTCCGCTGGATCGCCTCCGAAGGGCTCGACCCGGCCGGGCTCTTCCGGCGGCTGGAGCGGCTCTCCGGGTACGACGTCTACCTGAGCACCCCGCAGGGGCGCCCGCTGCTGCCCGGGGTGCCCGTGCCGCCGCCCACGGTCCCCCTGCCCACCTCGGCCGACACCGCGCCCACCATCCCCGGCGGCTTCGTCCTGCCCGTGCCCGCCCCGGACGGCCCGGCCGGGTTCCTCGTCGCCCTCGAGCGCGAGGGCGCGCGGCCCGCCGGGCTCGCCGTCGTCCAGCACATCGCGACCGTCGCCGCCCTCCAGGTGGCGATGGTGCGCAGCGAACGGGAGACCCTACGCCGGCAGGGCGCCGAGACCCTGGCCGAGCTGCTGCAGGACGTGCTCGATCCGGCCGCCGCCCGCCGGCGGCTCGCCCGGATGGGCCTGCCGCCCGGCGCGGACGTGGTGCTGATCGCGGTGCGGCGGGCGCCCGAGGAGGCCGTGGTCCAGGCGCTCGACGAGTTCCCGCACCTGATGCTCCGCCACCACGAGACCCTCTTCGTGCTCGCCCCCCACCTCGTTGCCGGCCCCGGCGGCGCGGAGCGGCTGCCGGTGTACGAGGCGGCGCGGCTGCGCGACATCCCCGGCATCGCGGCCGGGGTGAGCCGGCCGCTGGCCCAAGGGGACCCCCTCCGGATCGCCCGGCGCGAGGCGCTCTGGGCCGCCTCCCGGGCGGCCGAGTCCGGGCAGCCGTTGGTGGCCTACGGGGAGGACCCCATGGGCCGGTGGCTGCCCGACGACGTGAACGTCCTCTCCGACCTGGTCGAGCACGTGCTCGGCGACGTGCTCCGGTACGACGCGGAGCACGGTTCGCAGCTCCTCGTCTCGGTCCGCACCTGGATGGAGCGCGACCGCCGCCTGGAGGACGCGGCGAAGGCGCTCCACATCCACGCGAACACGCTCGCCTACCGGCTGCGCCGCTTCGGCGCGCTCACCGGCCGCGACCTCACCACCACCGCCGACTTCGCCGAGGTGTGGCTCGCCATCCGGGCCGCCGAGCAGCTCGGCGTGGCCTCCGGCGGGCCCGCGCCGGGAGAGGAACACGCCCGGCGGGACCGGCGCCCCGGCTGAGCCGCGGGGCGCCGCGGCGCTCAGGCGCGCTTCACCGCCTGGCGGCACGGCGGGGTCCCGTGCCGCTCGAGCAGGCCGGCGATCTCCGCGAGGAGCGCGTCCACCTCGTCGATCGCGTACCCCGTGCGGAGCACCACCGTGGTGAACATCGCGTCCCGCACGTCCTGCGCGGTGAGCGGGTGCTCGGCGGTCCCGCGCAGGGTGGCGACCACCCGGTCGAGGAACGCGTCGACCTCGTCCTCGTGGTAGCCCATGCCGAACCGGGCCGGGCGGAACACGGCGCGCTCCACCCGGGCCGCCTGGGCCTCCCACCACTCCGGTGTGCCCGGGGCCCCCGCGCCGGAACACTCCCCGGAGCGCCCGGAACCGGGCTCCTCGGAACGCCCGCCGGGCTCGCCGGGACGCTCCGCCGGAGAGGCGCCGGGGTCGCGCCGCCGCCGTCCGGCGTCCGGCTCGGCGCTTCCCGCTCCCTTCCCGCTCCGCGGTACGGCCCGCTCAGCGGCGGCCGGATCCGGTTTCGCGGCGTCCTCCGGCCGGGAAGCGGCCGGTTCCGGTGCCGAACCCGGCGCGCGAGCCGCGTCGGCCGCCCGATCGGGCGCGGGGCCGGGCCGGTCTCCGGCGGGGTCACCCGCGGGTTCCTCGGCGGGCGGGGCGGGCGTCCGAACGGGCGGAGCGGGAACGGACGTGGCGGCGCGAGCCGGCGACGGCGCGGACGCCGGGCCCGCCGCGGCGGCCACCGGACGGGACGCCGAACCCCCATGCGGACGCACCGGCGCGGAACCGGACGCCCCGCCCGGCGGTTCGGGCGCGGATCCGGGCCGCCGATCCACGGACGGGGCGACGGGGCCCGCCGCGGGAACCGGGCCGGGACGGGCATCCTCCGCGGGCGCACCGCCGGGCGCGCGCTCATGCGGGTACGGCACGGGCACGGTCGGGGCCGTGGCCGCCGGATCGGACGGCGAATCCGCTTCGCCCGCCGGCCGCTGGGCGGGCGCGCCGGGCGCCTGCGCCGATCCCGTGGGCGGCGCGGCGGGCGCCGGCCCCGATGGAGCGGCGGGCGCCTTCTCCGGTGGAGCGGGGACCGCGGGTCCGGCCTCAGCCGGAGCGGGCGTGTGGGAGGGCGGAGCGGGAGCGGACGCGCGAGGCGGCGGCGCGGGCGCCGGGCCCGCCGCGGCGGCCACCGGACGGGACGCCGAACCCCCATGCGGACGCACCGGCGCGGAACCGGGCGCCCCGCCCGGCGGTTCGGGCGCGAAACCGGGCCGCCGATCCGCGGGTGCGAAAGTACCTGCCGCAGGCGCCGGACCCTGCTGGGAATCCTCCGCGGGCGCACCGCCGGGCGCGCGCTCGCGCGGGTGCGGCGCGGGCACCGGTTCGGGGGCCGGGCCAGCGGGCTCACCGGGCCCACGGCCGTGCGGGTGCGGCGCGGGCCCCGGCTCCGGTTCCGGGCCCGGGGGCGCGGCGGCGGATCCGGAACCGGCCGGCGGGGCGGCCTCGGCCCGCTGCGCCGCGGTGGCGCGGGCCTCGAGGGCGACGATGAACGCGTCGAGCGCGGAGTCCACCGCGAGCTCGTGGTATCCGCCGAGCTTGACGTCGAACTTGGCGTTCCGGATCTCGTCGGGGGTGACCGGGGGACCGTCGATCGGTCCTGGGCCGAGTGTCTGCTCGATTCGGCGGATCAGTGCGTCGACCTGCTCAGGGTCATAACCGAGCCGTACCGGCAGGACGCGCGGAAAGCGATGCATGCACTCCCCCTCGGCCGTCTGGTCCCAGCCCGTACATTGTCCCGGTACGGCACGGCGCTGGCGAGTCCGCGAGAGAGGCGGCCGGCCCGCCCGGCGCCGGCCCCGATCTCACCGGCTCCGGCCCGGCCCTCCGCACCCTCAGCGGGCCCCGGCCTTCCGGTCCTCCCGGTCCCGCGCCGCGAGCTGGCCGCAGGCGCCGTCGATCTCCCGGCCCCGGGTGTCCCGTACCGTGACGGGGATGCCGTACGACTCCAGGCGGCGGACGAACGCCCGCTCGTCCCGCGGCCGCGAGGCCGTCCACGGGGAGCCCGGGGTGGGGTTGAGCGGGATCAGGTTGACGTGCGCGAGCCTGCCCTGGAGCAGCCGGCCGAGCAGGTCCGCGCGCCACTCCTGGTCGTTGATGTCCCTGATCAGGGCGTACTCGATGGACACCCGCCGCTTGGTGACGGCCGCGTAGTTCCAGGCCGCGTCGAGCACCTCGGCCACCTTCCACCGGGTGTTGATCGGCACGAGGGTGTCCCGCAGCTCGTCGTCGGGCGCGTGGAGCGAGACGGCGAGCGTCACGGGGAGGCCCTCCTGGGCCAGCCGTTCGATGGCGGGAACGAGACCGACGGTGGAGACCGTGATGCCGCGGGCCGAGATGCCGAGCCCTTCGGGGACCGGGGAGGTGAGCCGGCGGATCGCGGCCACCACGGCCTTGTAGTTCGCCATGGGCTCGCCCATGCCCATGAAGACCACGTTGCTGATCCGGCCCGGCCCGCCCGGCACCTCGCCCTTGGCGAGCGACCGGGCCCCGGCGACGACCTGCTCGACGATCTCGGCCGTGGAGAGGTTCCGGGTCAGCCCGGCCTGGCCGGTGGCGCAGAACGGGCAGTTCATGCCGCACCCCGCCTGCGAGGAGACGCAGATGGTGGTGCGGTCGGGGTAGCGCATCAGCACGGACTCGACGAGCGCGCCGTCGAACAGCCGCCAGAGGGTCTTCCGCGTGGTGCCGCCGTCACAGGCGAGCTCCCGGACCGGGGTGAGCAGCGGCGGCAGCAGGGCGCTCACCAGCCGGTCGCGGCTCCCGCCGGGCAGATCGGTCATCTGCTCGGGCGAGGCGGTGAGCCTGCCGAAGTAGTGCCGGGAGAGCTGGTCGGCGCGGAACGGCCTCTCCCCCAGTTCGGCCACCGCATCCCGGCGTTCGGCCATGGTGAGGTCGGCGAGGTGGCGGGGCGGCTTGGCGCGGCGGGGCGCGGTCAAGGTCAGCCGCACGGGTGCCGGCGGCCGGTTGCCGGGCAGGCCGCTGTCGGGGTGCTCGCTCACGGATACCCTTCCGATCTCCCGGGGACGAGGGCTCGGCGACATGGTCTTCACCGTGCCGGAGGCGGACTCTACATTCTGCTTGACGGGGCAAGGCCAGGAGCCGGAGGTGAGGTGTGGGCACCAGTGTCGTGCTCTCCAGCCCCAACCCTTATGGAAGCCGCACCCTGACGATCGAGACGGATCGGACCTCGTCCGTAGCGTACCTGCGGGACGCGGAAGGGACCATCCGCGCGGCCGTCTGGCTCGCCAACCATGGCCCCGCCCCGGAGGAGCTCGACCGGGCCCGCATCGACGCTGGCCTGCCGCCCGTGATGCCGCGGGCGAACACCAGGCACCCGGACGGCACCCCGCCGCTCGATCCGGCGGCGCTCTCCGTGCTCTGGTTCGAGGAGGGCGACGGCGTGGCCGTCTACCAGGACGGCGAGCTGCTCGCGGTGATCCCGGGCTGGGCCGACGTACGGCACGGCATCCCCGGGTACGCGCGGGACGCGGTCGGCGACTCACCGGTCGCCTGCCCGCTCGACGAGGCGCTCGGGGAGCTGTCGGCCCGGCTCGCGCGGGCCCGCGCCCACTGGGAGCGGCAGGACACGGGGTGGGTGTCCGAACGGCTGGCCGTGCTCGGCCATCTCGACCGGCGGGCCGGGCCGCAGGGGCGCTACTGGGAGGTCGGCGGCGGGCTCCCGGTGATCGGCGTCTCCGAGCGGCCCCCGATCCCCGGCCGGGGCTTCACCGTGCTCTCCACGGTGGGGATGTGCTTCCAGCGCATGCCGGCCGCCGAGCTGTACGGCGCGGCCTGCCGGGTGGAGCTCGCCGTGGCCACCACGGAGGACGCGCGCGCGGCGCGCTGGCTCCTCGCCTGGCTCGGGCGGTACCCCTGGCAGTCGGTGACGTGGCTGGGCCCCGGGCACACCGCCCGCTGGCCGGACGGGCACCGCCGGTTCCCGCTCGGCGGCGGGCACCGCGGGGTGGTCATGCTCGCCGACCCGCCGGGCGCCCCGGACCTGTCGGGGCTCACCGTCTGCGGCGACCCGGTGCTGTGGCTGTGGCTGCTCCCGCTCACCGAGGCCGAGCTCGACGTGGCCGTGGTCCGCGGGGCGGGGGCGCTCGCCGACCGGCTCGCCGTACCCGGCCGCGCCTAGCCGGCGCCAGGCCGTACCCGGCCGGGAACGGCCGGTGCCGCGCCATATCGGACGCGGGCCGGCGGGGGCCGGCCGTACCGGACGAGGCCGGCAAGGGCCGCCCGTACCGGGCCGGGGCTCAGGCGGTCGCCGGCGGCACGAGCACGGTGAGCAGGAGCCAGAGCGGGACGAGCGTGAAGAGCAGGGAGTCGGCGCGGTCCATGATGCCGCCGTGGCCGGGCAGCAGCGCGCCCATGTCCTTGATGCCGAGATCGCGCTTGATGATCGATTCGATGAGGTCGCCGAGCGTGGCGCAGACGACGGCGACCGCCCCGACGAGCGCCCCCTGCCACCAGGCACCGTCGAGGAGGAACCGGACGAGCAGGGCCCCGCACACCACGCAGGCGATCACCGAGCCGGCGAAGCCCTCCCAGGTCTTCTTCGGGCTGATCACCGGCGACATGCGGTGCTTGCCGAAGAAGATCCCCGCGAAGTACCCTCCGATGTCGCTGCAGATCGTGACGGCGACGAAGATGACGATCCGGTGCGCGCCGTCCTCCGGCCGGAGCAGCAGGGGGGCGAACCCGGCGAGCAGCGCGGGGTAGACCGCGATGAACACCGTGGCGGTGGCGTCCCGTAAGTACCCCTCCGCCCCCTGGAACATCCGCCAGGCGAGCAGCACCATCACGGTGACCGCGAACGCGCCGAGCAGGAAGACGGGACCGCCCCAGTAGGCCCCGGCGACCATCACCGTCATGCCGGCGAGCAGCGGGACCTCGGGAACACGGATGTCCCTGGCGGCGACGGCCCGCGCCAGCTCGTGAATGCCCAGGCCGGCGAAGCCCAGCACGACGATGAGGAAGGCGGCCTTGACGACGTAGAGAAAGGCGAGGACCACGGCGCCCAGCGCGACGCCGACCGCGACGGCCGCGGGGAGGTTGCGCCCGGTGCGGCCCGTTCCCCCGGTCACCGGTCCGGCTCCGGGCTGGACCCCCCGCGGTCCTTCAGGGTCCCGCCCGCTGGCGGTAGCCGTTCCTTCCACAACGTCCTACTTCCCATACACGTGATCCTTGTGCCGGCGCCGCGGGAACGCGGTGGGCACAAGGATCATCGGCGGGTCATGCGGCGGCCGGAGCGCCCGATCAGACCTCGAGCAGCTCGGCTTCCTTGTGCTTGAGCATGTCGTCGATCTTGGCGACGTGCTTGTGGGTGAGGTCGTCGAGCTCCTTCACCGCACGGTGCACCTCGTCCTCCCCGACCTGGCCCTCCTTGACCAGCTTGTCGAGGGCCTCCTTGGCGTGCCGCCGGATGTTCCGCACGGAGACCCGGGCGCTCTCCGCCTTGTTCCGCGCCATCTTGATGTACTCCTTGCGGCGCTCCTCGGAGAGCTCGGGGAAGACGACGCGGATCACGTTGCCGTCGTTGCTCGGGTTCACCCCGAGGTCACTGTCCCGGATGGCCTTCTCGATCGCGTTCAGCGCGCTCTTGTCGAACGGCTGAATGATCACCAGGCGTGCCTCGGGCACATGGAACGACGCGAGCTGCTGGAGCGGGGTCGGTGATCCGTAGTAATCCACGTTGATCTTGTTGAAGATCGCGGGGGTGATACGGCCGGCGCGGATCGTCGCGAAGTCCTCCTTCGCGACCGACACCGCCTTGTCCATCTTCTCCTCAGCCTCGAGGAGGGTTTCGTCGATCACTGCGGCTCCCTATCTTCCAGCCGGACTCACCAGCGTGCCGATCTTTTCACCACGGACCGCCCGAAGGATGTTACCCTCGCCCATCAGGTCGAAGACCACGATGGGCAGCCCGTTGTCCATGCACAGACTGATGGCGGTCGCGTCCATGACCCGGAGACCGCGCTTCAGTACCTCACCGTACTCGAGCCGATCGAACTTGACCGCATCGGGATTCTGCCGCGGGTCCGAGTCATAGACACCGTCCACCTGCGTGCCCTTCAGCAGGGCCTCGGCTCCGATCTCCAGGGCGCGCTGGGCCGCGCACGTGTCGGTGGAGAAGAACGGGGAACCGAGGCCGGCGCCGAAGATGACCACGCGTCCCTTCTCCAGGTGGCGGATGGCCCGCCGCGGCAGGAACGGCTCGGCCACCTGCTGCATGGTGATGGCCGTCTGCACCCTCGTGTCGATGCCGCGCTTCTCGAGGAAGTCCTGCAGGGCGAGGCAGTTGATCACCGTGCCGAGCATGCCCATGTAGTCGGCCCGGGCCCGGTCCATGCCCCGCTCGGACAGGGCTGCGCCGCGGAACATGTTGCCGCCGCCGACCACCACGGCCACCTGCACGCCCTCGCGGACGGCCTCGGCGATCGAGTCGGCGAGGTGGGCGACGACGAGCGGGTCGATGCCGAGCTTCTCACCCCCGGCGAACGCCTCGCCCGACAGCTTGAGCATGACCCGCTTCCAGCGCAGCCGCCCGTGGCGCGGCGAAGCCGCCGACGTGGCGGGTCTGGTCTCTTCCTGCACGGCGGCGGCCTCCTTCGTCACGTCTACGGTCGAACGGCTCCTGACTACGGGATCACGCCTGGCCGACCTTGTACCGGGTGAAGGACAGGACCTTGACCCCGGCCTCCTCCGCGACCTGGCGGATCGTCTTCTTGTTGTCCTTGACGAACGCCTGCTCCAGCAGGGTGAAGTCCTTGTACCAGGCGTTCAGCCGGCCCTCGACGATCTTCGGGATCGCGGCCTCGGGCTTGCCCTCCTCGCGGGTCATCCTCTCGTAGAGCTCGCGCTCCTTCTGGACGACCTCGGCGGGCACGGTGTCCGGGCTGAGGTACTTGGGCGCCATGGCGGCGGTGTGCTGGGCGATGTCCTTGGCGACCTCGGCGTTCGGCTTGTCGAGCTGGACCAGCACGCCGATGGCCGGCGGGAGCTGCGGGTCGGTCTTGTGCAGGTAGGAGGTGATGTACCCGCCCTCCAGCAGCGTGAACCGGCGGATCTCGATCTTCTCGCCGAGCGCGGCGTTGGTCTCGTCCAGCCGCTCCTTGACGGTCTTGCCGTCGATCTGGGACTCGAGCAGGGTGGGCACGTCGGCTGGCTTGGTGGCCGCGATGTGCTTGACGATGTCCCGGGCGAGCGCCTGGAACCGCTCGTTCTTGGCGACGAAGTCGGTCTCACAGTTGAGCTCGAGCAGGGCGGCGAGCGAGTCGCCCACGTGCTCGACCGCGATCAGCCCGTTTGAGGCGGTGCGGGCCTCGCGCTTACCGACGTCCTTGGCGCCCTTCAGGCGCAGCAGCTCGATGGCCTTGTCGAAGTCGCCCCCGGCCTCCTCGAGGGCCTTCTTGCAGTCCATCATGCCGGCGGCGGTCAGCTCGCGAAGCCGCTTCACGTCGGCCATGCTCACGGAAGCCATATCTCTGATCCCCTTCGGGAACGCGATGCGTTTCGTCTATGCGGACGGTGCGCCCCGGAGCCGGAACGCCCGCGGTGGGACCTGCGCCGGTACGGCCGAGCGTACCGGCGCCGGGTCCCGCTCATGCTCCTGGATCCCCCGTCACCGGGGCCGTGCCGTACGGCCCGCACGGCGCGCCGGGGATCCGCGGCGGTCTCAGGCCTTGTCGCCCTGCTCGGCGGCGGGCGCCTCAGCGGGCTGCTCACCGGCCGGAGCGGCGGCCTCACCGGTGGCGGCGGGAGCCTCCCCGCCGGTCGCCGCCGCGGCGGTCTCGGTACCCGCGCCGGAGCCGCCCTCGAGCAGCTCGCGCTCCCACTCGGCCAGCGGCTCACCGGCCGCGACGCCGGAGGGCTTGTCGTCACCGCGGGCGCCGCCCGCCCGGCTCATCAGGCCGTCCGCCACCGCGTCGGCGATCACCCGGGTGAGCAGGCTGACGGAGCGGATCGCGTCGTCGTTGCCGGGGATCGGGTAGTCGACCTCGTCGGGGTCGCAGTTGGTGTCGAGGATGGCGACGACCGGGATGCCGAGCTTCCGCGCCTCGTTGACCGCGATCTGCTCCTTCTTGGTGTCCACGACCCAGACCGCGCTCGGCACGCGGGTCATGTCGCGGATACCGCCCAGGGTGCGCTCCAGCTTCTCCTTCTCGCGGCGGCGCATGAGGAGCTCCTTCTTGGTGAGCCCGGACCCCGCCACGTTGTCGAAGTCCATCTCCTCGAGCTCCTTGAGCCGCTGGAGCCGCTTGTGCACGGTCGAGAAGTTGGTGAGCATGCCGCCCAGCCACCGCTGGTTCACGTACGGCATGCCGACCCGCGACGCCTGCTCGGCGATGGCCTCCTGCGCCTGCTTCTTCGTCCCGATGAAGAGGATGGTCCCGCCGTGCGCGACGGTCTCCTTGACGAACTCGTACGCACGGTCGATGTAGGAAAGGGACTTCTGCAGGTCGATGATGTAGATCCCGTTGCGCTCCGTGAAGATGAAGCGCTTCATCTTCGGGTTCCACCGACGGGTCTGGTGGCCGAAGTGGACGCCGCTCTCGAGCAGCTGCCGCATGGTGACGACAGGCGCCATGATGGTCCTTCCAGCTATGTGCCCGCAGGCACTCCCTCGGTTGGTCACGCGGGCTCCCCTCACCCGCGTCCTGACGCCCGGGACCGCTTCCGCCGGAGCCTGTCCGGACCGAGGCGCGATCCCACGGGTGGGCGTGCGAATTGGCCCACGGCAGCGGGCCGCGAACAGTCTACCGGTCCCGGCCATCGCGGAGGACGAATCGACCTGATCGTGCCATGGCGTCCCGGCGCGCCGCCGGTCGGCCCGCCGGCTGGGCACATGCCCGGTCCGCCACGGTCTGTCGGATTCCCGGTCGGAGGGTTCCCGGTCGGGCGCGTCCCCGCGGATCCCGCGGCCGCGCACCGTACCGCGGGCACGGGTGCGCGGTCCGGGCGCGGTCCCCGCGGTACGGCGCGCCGCGGGGCGGTTCCCCGCCAGTGGATCGCGCCCGCCACCCGTCATTCCGCGCCGGCCGGCCACGCCGGAGGATGCTCGCCCGGCCGGGGCGGCGGAGCGGCCCAGTACGGCTCCGCTCCGTCGATCAGGCCCGGTGGCCGCACATAGGTGAGCGTGCCGAACGGGCTGTCCATCGTCGCCAGCAGGTCGTCGGCCGGGGGCGGGACATGGCCGCCGTCCACCCGGCCGAGGTCGTCGAGCCACTTGGCGGTCCGGGCCAGGGAGACCTCGACGTGCCAGGAGCCGCCCTCCGCGCCGCGGCGCAGCAGGCCGGCGACCGCGCCGAACGCGGCCAGCCAGCCGGTGCCGTGGTCGAGCGCCTGGGCCGGGAGCGGGGCCGGGCGGGTGCCGTCACCGTTCTCATGGGCGATCCCGCACGCCATCTGGACCAGGCTGTCGAACCCCCGCCGGCCGGCCCACGGGCCGCGGGAGCCGTACGCGGAGATGTCCACGCAGACGATGCCCGGCCGCAGCCGGGCGAGGTCCTCGGGGCCGAAGCCCCTGGCGCGCAGCGCGCCCGGCCGGTAGGCCTGGATGACGACGTCGGCCCGCCGTACCAGCTCCCGCAGCGTCTCGGGCTCCCGGCGCAGGTCGATGTGGCACGACCGCTTGCCGAACGCGGTCTCCACGACGAGCCCCGGCACCTCGGGCAGGTGCGCCGCGCCGACCCGCAGCACCTCGGCGCCGTGCGCGGCGAGCGTGCGGGCGGCGACCGGGCCCGCGATCACCCGGCTCAGATCGAGCACCCGGACGCCGCGCAGCGGCCGGTCCGGGGCTCCGCTCGCCTCCCGCTCGTGAGGACCGGATGGTCCCGGCAGCCGGGCGAGGCCGACCAGGGGCAGCCCGGCCACCGCGCGCGACTGAGGGTGCGCCAGCCACTCGGCCCGGGTCCGCATCGCGGCCGCGCACCCGCCCTCGCGGATCACCGCCTCCTCGATCTCGATCGCGGTACGGCTCGCGCACGCCCGGCCGACGTCCTCCGCGTCCGCCCCGGCGGGCAGGCTCAGCGCCCGGAGCGCCGCGTCCCGGTGGTGCGCGAAGTTGCAGTGCAGCCGGACCCAGCCGTCCCGGGTGCGGTAGTCGCCCGACAGCGGCGCCCACAGGTCGATCGGCCGGCCGTCGACCCGGAAATGCCGCTCGCTGCGGAAGGCCTCCGCCGCATGCCGGACATCGACGAGGACCTCGGGGTCCCGCCCCGACCGGCCGGGCCCGCGCCGCGCGTACCGGGCCACGGCTCCGGTGAGCGCGCCGACGCACGCGGCGGCGGCCGTGCCGATCGGGAAGACCGAGGGCAGCGCGGGCTCGCCGCCGGTCACCCGCACCGGCGGCAGGTCGATCCCGGCGGCCTCGCCCAGCTCCTCGATCAGCGCCTCGATCATGATCGCCTCCTCATCCGGACCGACCGTATCCGGGCGGCCTCCGCGGCCGAGCGCCGCCCCAGGGTCAGCAGGTTGTCCACCGGCCCAGGCTCAGCCGCTCGTCCACCGCCCCGGGCTCGGACAGGTTGTCCACAGAACGACATTCGGCCACTCGGGGGCCCGCCCCGATCGGCGACCGTTCGGAACCGGAGGTGGTCCGATGGCCGCGAAGGATCGGCTGGGCAGGGACGGCGAGCGGGTCGCCGAGGAGTACCTCCGGGCGGAGGGCATGCGGATCCTCGCCCGGAACTGGCGCTGCCGGGAGGGCGAGATCGACATCCTCGCCCAGGACGGGAGCACGCTCGTCGTCGTCGAGGTGAAGACCCGGTCAGGCCGCAGCCACGGCACGGCGTTCGAGGCGGTGACCCCGGCCAAGCTCCGGCGCCTGCGGATGCTCGCCGCGCGCTGGCTCGCCGCGCAGGGCGAGCGCTTCGACGCGGTCCGGATCGACGTGGTCGCCCTGGAGCGGTTCGCCGGGGACTTCGCGATCCGCCACGAGCGGGGGGTGTGCTGAGATGGCGGTGGCGCGGACGCGATGCGTGGCGCTGGTCGGCGTCACCGGCCACATGGTGGAGGTCGAGGCCGACGTCGGCCCGGGGATCGCCGGCACGCACCTGATCGGCCTGCTCGACACCGCGATCAGCGAGGCGCGGGACCGGGTCCGCTCGGCGCTGATCAACAGCCGGCTGGCCTGGCCGGACGCCCGGGTGACGGTCAGCCTCTTCCCGGCGAGCCTGCCGAAGCGGGGGTCGATCTTCGATCTCGCCATCGCGATGTCCGTGCTCGGCGCGGCCGGCGCCGTGCCGGCGCACCGGATCGCCGGCCCCGTGTTCCTGGGTGAGCTCGGCCTCGACGGCAGGGTGCGCCCGGTGCGGGGCGTGCTGCCGGCCGCCCTCGCCGCCGCCGAGGCGGGGGCCGGCACGGTCGTGGTGCCCGCGCCGAACGCCGCGGAGGCCGCCTTGGTCCCGGG
Organism: Thermobispora bispora DSM 43833; assembly: GCF_000092645.1. NCBI lineage: Bacteria > Bacillati > Actinomycetota > Actinomycetes > Streptosporangiales > Streptosporangiaceae > Thermobispora > Thermobispora bispora. The sequence continues at coordinate 1,118,220 of NC_014165.1, read as the reverse complement.
GTTGACGGTGGTGCCGGCCACGAGCCTCGGTGAGCTCGTCGCCTGGCTCCACTCCGGCGCCCCGCACCCGCCACCGGCCCCGGTGGACGTCCCCGGATCCGCCCCGGCCGCGGCCGATCCGCGGGCGATGCCCGGCGGGCACGAGCCGGACCTGCGCGATGTGATCGGCCAGCCCGTGGCCCGGAAGGCGCTGGAGGTGTGCGCGGCCGGCGGGCACAACCTGTGGCTGCTCGGGCCGCCGGGCACCGGGAAGACCATGCTCGCCGAGCGCCTCCCCACCCTGCTCCCGCCGCTCGACCCCGATCAGGCGCTGGAGGTCTCCGCGATCCACTCGGTGGCCGGGACGTTGCCGCCCGGGCGCCCGCTGCTGACCCGGCCGCCGTTCATGGCTCCCCACCACAGCGCGACCGTCGCCGCGGTGGTGGGCGGTGGCAGCGGCGGGGCGGTCCGGCCCGGGGCGGTCTCCCTGGCGCACCGGGGCGTGCTCTTCCTCGACGAGGCGCCTGAGTTCTCCGCCACCGTGCTCGACTCGCTGCGCCAGCCGCTCGAGTCCGGCACGGTCACCATCGCGCGCGCCACCGGGACGGTTACGTTCCCCGCCCGGTTCACGCTCGTCCTCGCCGCCAACCCGTGCCCGTGCGGGCAGGCGGGCGCTCAGGGGGCCGCGTGCCGGTGCACGCCGGTCGCTCGCCGCCGGTACCTCGCCCGGCTCTCCGGCCCGCTGCTCGACCGGGTCGACGTGAAGGTCGTGATCAACCGGGCCACCCGGGCGGAGCTGCTGGCCGACCGGCACCGCGCCGAACCGAGCGCGGTCGTGGCCGAGCGGGTCCTGGCCGCCCGGGAGCGGGCGGCGAGACGGCTCGCCGGCACCCCGTGGCGGTGCAACGCCGAGGTCTCCTCCGCCGCGCTCCACCGGGAGTTCCGCCTGCCGGAGGACGCGCTCGCCCCGATCCGCCGCGGGCTGGAGCTCGGCACCCTCAGCCCGCGCGGCGTCGACCGGATCCTCCGGGTGGCGTGGACGCTCGCGGACCTCGCGGGAAAGGACCGCCCGGGCGAGCCGGAGACGTCGGCGGCGCTGGCCATGTGGCTGGGGGCGGAGTGAAGGGGGCGCCGATGGGCTCTGCCGAGCGGCCGCGCTCCCCCGCCGACCCCGGTCCGCGGTGCCGCCCTGCCGGTCGGCTGGACGGCCCCGATGCCCCGCCGGACGCCACCGATGCCCGGCCCGACGGCCCAGACGCCCGTCCGGACGGCCCCGCCGGTCCGCCGGGCGGCCCGGCCGATCGTCCGGACGGCACGGTGCCCGAGGAGGACCGCCTGGCGCGGGTGGCGCTGATGCGGCTCGCCGACGCCGGCGACCCGGTCATGGGGCGGCTGATCGCCCACAGCGGCCCGCGGGGCGCGCTCGAGCAGGCCAGCCGCGGCCGGCTCGACGGGGACTTCGTGCGGCGGGAGCGGGAGGTGGCCGCTCCCGGGCGCCCGGCCGACCTCGACCGGCTCGCCGCCGCGTGGGCGGCCCGGTACGCCGCGCTGAAGCCGGATCCCGCTGCCGACCTCGCCCGGGCGGCGGAGCGGGGCACGCGGCTGGTCATCCCGGGCGACCCGGAGTGGCCGACACAGCTCGACGATCTCGGGGACTCCCGCCCGCTCGGGCTCTGGGTGGAGGGGACGGCCGACCTGCGCCTGACCTGCCTGCGCTCGGTGTCGATCGTGGGCGCCCGGGCCGCCACGCCGTACGGCACGCAGACCGCGGCGGAGCTCGCCGCCGACCTGGGGAGCCTGGGCTGGTCGGTGGTGAGCGGCGGCGCCTACGGGATCGACGGGGCCGCCCACCGCGGTGCGCTCGCCGCGGGAGCGCCCACCGTGGTCGTCCTCGCCTGCGGCACGGACGTGTGCTACCCGAGCGCGCACGAGGATCTGTTCCGCGCGGTGCGCTCTCAGGGCGTCGTGGTGAGCGAGTGGCCGCCCGGGGCCCACCCCACCAGGCTCCGGTTCCTGGTGCGCAACCGGGTGATCGCCGCGCTGTCGCGCGGCACGGTGGTCGTGCAGGCGGCGGCGCGGAGCGGGGCGCTCAACACCGCCGGGCACGCGCTCGAGCTCAACCGGCACCTCATGGCCGTCCCCGGGCCCATCACCAGTGAGGTGTCCATGGGCTGTCACCTGCTCATCCGGCAGGGGAAGGCCGTCTGCGTCACCTCGGCGCGCGAGATCGTCGAGCTGGTCGGCTCGATCGGCGCCGACCTCGCGCCCGAGCCGCGCGGGCCGGTGCTGCCGCGCGACCTGCTGGACGACGAGACGCGGCGGGTGCTCGAGGCGGTCCCGGCCCGGGGCGGCATGGGACCGGCCGCCATCGCGGTCGCCGCGGGCGTTGACCTCCCCACCGCCCTCGCCGCCCTGGGCCGGCTCGCGGTCGCCGGATTCATCGAACGGTGCGCGAAGGGATGGCGCCTGCGGCGGGATGGCGAGCGGTCGCCCGGCCATGGAGACGGCCCGGCCGCCGGAGACCGACCACCGGGCCGCGATGCCCCTCGGTCACCTGGGTGATGAGGGCCGGTCAGCGGGGCCCGGTGACGGAGGAGTCACCGGGGCGCGGTGACGGCATGCCGGAATGCGCCGGGGCCGGGGCAGGGCGACGGCTAGCATGCCCAGCATGGACGGCAACGTCCCCGCGGCCGATGCCCGGGCGGGCTCCCGGAACGCCGGCCGGGCGCACTCCCAGGATGCCGCCCGGGCGCGCTCCCAGGATGCCGCTCGGGCAGGGTCCCCGGACACCGCCGGAACCGGCTCCCAGGACGCCGCCCGAGCGGAGTCACGGCATGCAGCACGATCAGGAGCACGGGCTGCCGCCCCGGCGGGGTCATCGGACGCCACCCGAACAGGGGATGCCGCCCCAGCGCGGTCACCGGACGCCGCACGACCGGACTCGCGGCTCACCACACGATCGGGGTCATCGGATGCCGCACGAGCGGAGTCACGGCATGCCACCCCAGCGAGGGAAGCCGCCCGGGCGGGATCACGGGGTGCCGCCCACGATCCGAGCGGCGGTGCGGGCCACGGTCCCGCGGCCGGATCGGATCCTCCGCCGCCGGGACGTGACGCGCCGGGTGCGCACCCGCCCGATCTCGGCGCGCCCGATCTCGACGCGGTGCTGGCCGCATTCGAGCGGTACCTGCGCCTGGAGCGCGACCTGTCGCCCCACACCGTCCGGGCCTACCTCGGGGACGTCGCGTCGCTGTTCGCCCATCTGCGGGCCACCGGGCGTGAGCGCATCGCGGAGCTCGACATCACGGACCTCCGCGCCTGGCTCGGTGAGCAGCACCGCGCCGGGCTGTCCCGCACGACCTTGGCGCGGCGCATCGCGTGCGCCCGGACCTTCACCGCCTTCTGCCACCGGCGCGGCTGGCTGGCCCATGACCCGGGGCCGCTGCTCGGCACGACCAAAGCGGAGCGCCGCCTCCCGGCCGTGCTCACCCAGGAGCAGGCACAGGCCGCGCTGAGCCCGCCGGTCTCCGGTGACCCGAAGGAGCTCCGCGATCACGCGATCATGGAGCTGCTCTACGCCACGGGCATCCGGGTCAGCGAGCTGTGCGCCCTGGACCTCGGCGACGTCGACCGGGAGCGGAACACCATCCGGGTGATGGGCAAGGGCCGGAAAGAGCGCACCGTGCCGTTCGGGCAGCCCGCGGCCCGCGCGCTCGACGCCTGGTGCGTGCGCGGCAGGCCGCAGTGGGTCAGGGACGGGACACCGCCCGCGCTCTTCCTCGGCGTCCGGGGCGGCCGCATCGACCCCGGGACGGTGCGGCGCGTGGTCCACGCCCGGCTGGCCGGCGTGCCGGGAGCACCCGGCATGGGGCCGCACGGCATCCGGCACACGATGGCGACCCACCTGCTCGAAGGCGGCGCCGACCTGCGGAGCGTCCAGGAGATCCTCGGCCACGCCTCCCTGGCGACCACGCAGCTCTACACGCACGTGTCCATCGAGCGGCTGCGCGCCGCCTACCGCCAAGCCCACCCGCGGGCGTGAACCGGAGCCCACATCACACTCCTCTGGCTCTGCTCGGATCTGGCTCTGCTCGGACCGAACCCTGGGCAGAGAGCCCAGATCATTTCCGCAGCTCGAGTCATCCCCGCACAGCCCGAGGCCCCCGAGCGTTCCGTCCGCCGGCCGCAGAGGCCGGCTGTCGCATCAGCCGGCACCGCGTGCATACCGCTCCCCGGCCCACCTGTCCCCTGCCCACCTGGCCGCAGGCGTCAGCTCCCCGTCCCCCGTGTCAGCCGGTCCGGCAGAACCGGCACCGCGTGCCTACCACTCCCCTGCCGACCCGGCCACAGGCGTCAGCTCCCCGGCTCCCGGGGTCGGCCAGCCCGGCGGCAAAGCCGGCACCGCACATATCGCTATCGCTCCCTTATCGCTGCCCTACTGACCTGGCCCAGACGTCAGTGCCCCGGTCCCCGGGTCGGCCGGTTCGGCAGCAGGCGGACCTGCCCCATCCCCAGCAGGAGGAGCGGGTCGAGGTACCGGTCCCGGTGAATGAGCCCCCAATGCAGGCAGACCTCCGGACAATGCCCGGCCCAGCCACCGGCTGCCTCGATCACCCCGATCACCTGGCCGGCCGCGACGCGCTGGCCCTGCCGTACCAACGGCCGGACCGGCAGATAGGTGGTGCGCAGCCCGTCACGGTGCCGGATCGAGACCACGCCCCGGTCGACCACCCGGTCCGCGATCAGCACCAGGCCCGCCCCTGCGGCGCGGACCTCCTGCCCCGCCCGCGCGGCGAGGTCGACGCCGCGGTGCCCGCTGAGCCAGGGCCGTGCCGGTGGGTCGAATCGCCTGATCACGTTCGGGTGGCCGGCCAGCGGCCACCGCCAGTCCGGGGCGGGCGCCGTGCCCCGCACCGCGTCCGCGCCCGGACCGGGATCGGCCGCGGGCGAGCCCGGGCCCCACGGGGACGCACCGGACACCGGCGACCGCGGCTCAGGAGCAGTGGGATGGCCGGCGGCCGGAACCGCTCCAGCCGCGGCCGGGCACACCAGCGCGAGGGCGAGCGTGAGGGCTGCGGAGCGCATGCGCGGAATCGTGCCCGAGGCCGCCAGCGCGGAGGCGGCCGAGCACCGTTCTGTGCATGACCGGATCCGGCGAGCTCAGCCGGAGAAGCCCTCCTTCGGCATCTCGAGCTCGGGCTTGGCGAGTTCCTCGATGTTGACGTCCTTGAAGGTGACCACCCGGACGGTCTTGACGAACCTGGCGGGGCGGTACATGTCCCAGACCCAGGCGTCCTGCATCCGCACGTCGAAGTAGACGTCGCCGTTCTCGGCCGTGCGGACGTCGAGCTCGACGGAGTTGGTCAGATAGAACCGCCGCTCGGTCTCGACGACGTAGGTGAACAGGCCGACTACGTCGCGGTACTCCCGGTAGAGCTGCAGCTCCATCTCGGTTTCGTATTTTTCGAGATCTTCCGCGCTCATCCCGGTCCTCCTCTTCCGCTCCCCGTCGAGATCGCTCTAGACGGCACCGGCCCCGACCTCATTCTCGTGCATGTCCTCATCCTGCCCGGTCCACGGACACGGACCCTGATTCCGTGCCCCATGAGTGACCCTCGCCACCGTCACGAACGAGAACCGATGCTCCGGGCACGGTCCATAACGGGCCAAGGCACGGCGATGCGCAGCCGTGACATAGCCCTTGTTCGTGTCGAATCCGTACTCGGGATAGCGCTCGTGCAGCCGGCGCATGAGCCGATCCCGGGTGACCTTCGCCACGATCGATGCCGCGGCCACGCAGGCCGCGACCCGGTCGCCCTTCCACATGGCGAGGGACGGCGCCGGAAGGCCCGGCACGGGGAAGCCGTCGACGAGGATGTAGCCGGGTTCGAGGCCGAGCCCGGCCACCGCGCGGCGCACCCCGGCGACGTTGCACTTGTGGAGCCCGTGCTCGTCGATCTCGCCGGGTGGGATCACCACCACACTGACCGCCTGCGCCGCGGCGACCACCCGGTCGTGGAGGCGCTCGCGTACGGGCTCGCCGAGCAGCTTGGAGTCGGCCAGCCCGGCGATCCTCCGGCCCAGGATCACCGAGGCCACGACCAGGGGACCGGCGCACGCGCCCCGCCCGGCCTCGTCCACCCCGGCCACCGGGGCGAACCCCTTCCGGGCCAGCGCCCGCTCGTAGCCGTAGAGGCCGGCGTCCCGCCGCAGCACGCCGGGCCGCGGGCGAAAGGCAGTTCTCATGACAGAACGCAGACTACGCCCCCTCACCACCGGTCGGGGACGGGCCCGCCCACACCCGGCGGGCTCGCCCATGCCCGGCTGAGGCCGCTCGGGCCCGGCGGGGCCGCCCACCGCCGGCGGCCGGCTCAGCGGATGGCCGAGAACGCGTCAGGCCGCGACAGCAGGGACACCCGGGAGGGCGGCCAGTAGCGGACGAACGCCCGGCCGATGACGTCCTCCTCGGAGACCGTGCCCAGGTACCGATCGTCCCGCTCCATGTGCGACCGGGAGTCGAGCGAGTTGCTCCGGTGGTCCCCCATCAGCCAGAGGCGGCCCGCCGGCACCTTCACGTCGAACCGCCGCTGGGACGGGTCGTCCCCCGGGTACAGGTACTCGGTCTCGTCGAGCGGCTCGCCGTTGATCGTGATCCGGCCCTTGGCGTCGCAGCACTTGACCCGGTCGCCGCCGACGGCGATCACGCGTTTGATCGTGTCCTCGCCGTCCCAGCCCTTGAAGACCACGATGTCGCCGCGCTGCACCGGGCCGAACCGGTAGGCGAGCTTGTTCACGATCACCCGGTCGTTCACCTGCAGCGTGTTCTGCATCGACTCCGACGGGATGTAGAACGACTGCAGGACGAACGTGTGGATGAGGATGGCGATCACGAGCCCGATGCCCGCGAACAGCACGGTGTCGCGGAACCCCGAGCCCTTCTTGGGCCCCGCCGCCTCGCCCCGCTTGTCGAGCTTCTTGTTCTTCTTCTCCGTGTTCGCCATTGGCCTACCGCCTCGTCATCCGGCGGCGCAGTACGGCGAGCGGGACGGCGGCGGCGACACCGAGCAGCATCGGTGCGGCCCCGGCCGCCGCCTGGAGCGCCGGCCGCGTGAAGGTCTCCGGGATCGGCAGGACCCGCACCCGGTCCAGCGGCCAGATGATGACGAACGCCCGGCCGATCACCTTGTCGATCGGAATCGTTCCCCCGCCCGGGTCGCCCTGGTGGAGCCGGGAGTCCATGGAGACCGACCGGTGGTCGCCCATCACCCACAGCCGGCCAGGCGGCACCGTGATCTCGAACTCCTGCTTCGACGGCTCATCGCCCGGGTAGAGGTACTCCTCCTCGTCGAGCGGCACGCCGTTCACCGTGATCCGGCCCTTGGCGTCGCAGCACTTGACCCGGTCACCGGGGATGCCGATGACGCGCTTGATGTAGTCCTTCTCCCCGGGGATCAGGCCGAACGTGATCCCGATCCAGCGGATGGCCCGCGCGACCGGGTTCGCCGGCTCGTCGACCTCGACCTCGGGGTCCCACGAGTCGACCCCGGAGAAGACCACGATGTCGCCGCGCTCGATGTCGCGCACATGGTAAACGAGCTTGTTCACGAGGACGCGATCGTTCGTGAGCAGGGTGTTCTCCATCGACTCGGATGGGATGTAGAACGCCTGCACCACGAAGGTCTTGATCAGCAGGGCGAGCGCGAGAGCGATCACGATGAGGATGGGCAGCTCACGCCAGAAGGAGGGTTCCTTCTTCCGCTTCTTCCGCCCCTGCTCCTGCTGCTCCTCGCGCGCCGCCTGCTCCTGGACGCCTTCCCCGATCACGTCCACCCCGTCGTCGCCGGGGCGGCGGCCGCCGGCCCCCTGCCCATTGCTAGTCATCGGTGCTGAGCCTAAATGATGTCCCTGATCGTGCGGGGCTCGGACGCGGGCATCCCCGGCAAAAGAAACGTGGCCCGCGTCTTACGACGCAGGCCACGAACGTAAAGCCTCACTGGGCGGCGACAGCCTCGCGCTTCTCGCGGATGCGGGCCGCCTTGCCCCGAAGCTCGCGCATGTAGTACAGCTTCGCCCTGCGGACGTCACCGCGGGTGACGACGTTGATCTTCTCGATCACGGGGCTGTGGACCGGGAAGGTGCGCTCGACGCCGACGCCGTAGCTGATCTTGCGCACGGTGAACGTCTCCCGCAGGCCCCCGCCCTGGCGGCGCAGCACGAAGCCCTTGAAGACCTGGATACGGGACCGGTTGCCCTCGACGACGCGTACGTGGACCTCCACCGTGTCACCCGGGCGGAAGTCCGGGATGTCCTTGCGGAGGTACGCCTTCTCAACCTCGTGGATCAGCCTGTGCATGGCAACGGTTCCTCAATCGACACGGGCGCGCGGAGGTCCGCCCGGCCAAGGCCCGGCTCGGCGACGCAGAGGACACGCGCGCGGCTTGGTACGTCTGACGCTTCATCCGGGCCGGGCTCCGCCCGGCCGGGCCGAAAACGGCAGCAGCAGTTCAGTTTGCCATACTCTGCGGGCCGGCGCGAAACGCCGCGGCCTCGTGCCGCTCCCGGCACTCCGCCAGGACCTCCCGGTCGCGCTCGTCGAGGCTCTCCGGGTCGAGCCGCGCGATCAGGTCCGGCCGCATCTCGAAGGTACGGCGGAGCGCCTGGTCGCGCCGCCAGCGCGCGATCCTGGCGTGGTGCCCGGAGAGCAGGATCTCCGGGACCGGGTGGCCGCGCCACACCGGCGGCTTGGTGTACACCGGGCCCTCGAGCAGGTTCTCCATCGGGCCGGGGGCGAAGGAGTCGTCGGCGACCGACTGCGCGTTGCCGATCACGCCCGGGAGCAGCCGGGCCACGGTCTCCACGATGACGAGGACGGCCGCCTCTCCCCCGGCGAGCACGTAGTCGCCGATGCTCACCTCGTCGACGCGGAGCCGCGACCGGTACTCGTCCACCACGCGCGCGTCGATGCCCTCGTACCGGGCCGGGGTGAACAGCAGCCACGGCTCCCGGGCGTACTCGAGCGCCACCCGCTGCGTGAACGGCCGGCCGCTCGGGGTGGGCACGATCATACGCGGGAGCCCGGCCCCCTCGGGCCCGCCCTGGGCGATCACCGCGTCGATCGCCTCACCCCAGACCTCGGGCTTCATCACCATGCCCGGCCCGCCGCCGTACGGGGTGTCGTCGACGGTCTTGTGCACGTCGTGCGTCCAGTCCCGGAGCTGGTGGAGGCGGATGTCGAGGATGCCCCGCTCCCTGGCCTTGCCGACAAGCGACACCTCCAGCGGGGTGAAGTACTCCGGGAATATCGAGATGATGTCGATCCGCATCCGGCCCCTCACCCGGCGTTCAGCTCGAGCAGACCCGGCGGCGGATCGATGACGAGCCGGCCCGCGCCCGGGTCGACCTCCGGGACGATGGCCTTCACGAACGGCACGTAGACCTCCTCCCCGGACGGCCGCCGCACCACGAGCAGGTCCTGGCCGTGGTGGAGGACGTCGGCCACCTCGCCGACCCGCTGCCCGTCGGTGGTGACCACGGCGAGGCCGAGGAGCTCGTGGTCGTGGAACTCGTCGGGGTCGCCGGAGGGCGGGATGTCGGCCGAGTCGATGACGAGCAGGGTCCCGCGCAGCCGCTCGGCGGCGTTCCGGTCCGGCACGCCGGCGAAGGCGACCAGGAGGATGCCCCGGTGCCAGCGGGCCCGCTCCACGGTGAGCGGGCCGGCGTCGGCCGGATCGGTGGCGAGAACCGAGCCTGGGGCGAAGCGCGCCTCGGGCTCGTCGGTGCGCACCTCCACGGTGACCTCGCCCCGCACGCCGTGCGGACGGCCGATCCTCCCCACGACCAGCTGCACGTGACGCCTTCCTCTTCTCCCTGCGGGCGCGGCGCCGGGGTGTTCCCGGCCGCGCGCCCGGTCCGCCGTAAACCGAGCCGGGGGACCCGAATGGGGTCCCCCGGCCATGAGATGCTCGTCAGCTGATCTCGTCTCAGTCGACCAAGTCGATCCGCACGGGTCTCCCGTTCGACAGCGCGTTGATCACCGTGCGCAACGCCTTGGCCGTACGGCCCCCGCGGCCGATGACCTTGCCGAGGTCGTCGGGGTGCACCCGGACCTCGAGGACACGCCCGAACCTGGCACGCCGCGACCGGACGCGGACGTCGCCGGGATGCTCGACGATGCCCTTGACCAGGTGCTCGAGGGCCTCCTCGAGCACCTCAGGCCTCGCCTTCCTGCTTCTTCTCCTCCGCCTTCTCCTCGGCGGCGGCCGCGGCGGGCTCCTCGGTCTTCGCTGACTTCTTGCTCTTCTTCGGCGTGGTCGCCTCGGTACCCGGGTCCCCGGTCAGCGCCTCCCTCGCCGCCGCCTCGTACAGGGCGTGGCGGTCGGGCTTCGGCTCGGCGACCTTCAGCGGCGGGGGAGCCGGCTCACCCTTGAACTTCTGCCAGTCGCCGGTCAGCTTGAGGATCTTGAGCACCGGCTCGGTCGGCTGGGCGCCGACGCTGAGCCAGTACTGCACCCGCTCGGAGTTCACCTCGATGCGCGAGGGGTTCTCCTTGGGGTGGTACAGCCCGATCTCCTCGATCGCCCGGCCGTCACGCTTGGTCCGGGCGTCGGCGACGACGATTCGGTACTGCGGGTTGCGGATCATCCCGAGCCGCTTGAGCTTGATCTTGACTGCCACGGGTGTGGTCTCTCCTGCGTCAGAGCGTGGGATAGGGGCGGCTGTCTCATCGAGTGGGGCGCGATGGAAGCTCGCCCGAGGGACAGGCGCGACCGGCGGGGAAGAGGGCACCCGCGTAGTCACGATGTTCCAAGGTGACATTCTGCCAGATGATTGCCTGTGCTCGGCCAAGCCCATACCGGGAACCGGCGAAGTTCCGGCATATTCCCGCCGAACGCCGCCGTCTCGGCCAGGCCCATCGTGGGAGGCCCAGGGGCCGGCACGGCCGATGGCGACGGCGTGCACCCCACAATGGCCTCCACTGTAGCGCCCTTGCCCGCCCCATGCCCGCCTGCCGCCGGCCTCGGCGATCACGGGCCGCCGCGGTGCTCCGGCGCCCGCCGCTCGAGCGCCCGGCCGCGCGGAACCGGGCCGGGACCGGGTACGGCGGACGCCGCCGGCGCGCGCGAGACCGGGGCTCAGTTCTGCCCGGGCAGCTTCAGCTTGGACGGGTCGAAACCGGGCGGGAGGTCCAGGCCGGAGGGAAGCTGGCCGAGGACGCCGAGGTTGCCGAGCGCGCCCTGCCGCTTCGGCGGGGCGGCCTTGCCGAGCGCGGCCTTGCGGGGGTCGCCGCTGACCCGGCGCCCCTTCTTCGCCTTCTGTTTCTGGCTCTTGCGGCCGCCCGGCATCCCGGGGAAGCCCATCCCCTGGGTCATCCGCTTCATCATCTTCTGCCACTCCAGGAAGCGGACGACCAGGTTGTTGACCGCGGAGACGCTCACCCCGGAACCGCGGGCGATCCGGGCCCGCCGCGAGCCGTTGATGATCCGCGGATCCCGGCGCTCCTCCGGGGTCATCGAACGGATGATCGCGGCGATCCGGTCGAGGTCCCGGTCGTCGATCTGGTTGAGCTGGTCCCGGAACTGCCCGATGCCGGGCATCATGGCGAGCAGGTTCTTGATCGGCCCCAGCCGGCGGACCATCATCATCTGCTCGAGGAAGTCGTCGAGCGTGAAGCTCTCGCCGGAGGCGAGCTTGTCCGCCATCTTGGCGGCCTCGCGCTCGTCGAACGTCCGCTGAGCCTGCTCGATCAGGGTGAGGATGTCACCCATGTCGAGGATCCGGCTCGCCATCCGGTCCGGATGGAAGACGTCGAAGTCCTCGAGCTTCTCACCGGTCGACGCGAACATGATCGGCCGGCCGGTGATCTGCCGGACCGACAGGGCGGCGCCGCCCCGCGCGTCACCGTCGAGCTTGGTCAGCACGACGCCGTCGAAGCCGACCCCCTCCATGAAGGCCCGGGCCGTGTTCACGGCGTCCTGGCCGATCATCGCGTCGAGGACGAACAGCACCTCGTCCGGGTTGATCGCGTCGCGGATGTCCGCCGCCTGCCGCATCATCTCCTCGTCGATGCCGAGGCGGCCGGCGGTGTCGACGATGACCACGTCGTACTGCTTGCGCTTGGCGTGGTCGATCGACTGACGGGCCACCGCGACCGGGTCGCCGACGCCGTTGCCCGGTTCGGGGGCGAAGATCGCCACCCCGGCGCGTTCGGCGAGCACGGTGAGCTGCTGGACCGCGTTCGGACGCTGCAGGTCGCAGGCGACGAGGAGCGGGGCGTGCCCTTGGTCGCGCAGCCACTTGGCCAGCTTGCCGGCGAGCGTGGTCTTACCGGCCCCCTGGAGGCCGGCGAGCATGATCACGGTCGGTGGCGTCTTCGCGAAGCGGATCCTCCGCGTCTCCCCGCCCAGGACCTCGATGAGCTCATCGTGGACGATCTTGACGACCTGCTGGGCGGGATTGAGCGCCTGGGAGACCTCGGCCCCGCGCGCCCGCTCCTTGACCCGGGCGATGAAGGCCTTCACCACCGGCAGCGCGACGTCCGCCTCGAGCAGCGCGATGCGGATCTCGCGGCAGGTCGCGTCGATGTCGGCTTCGGAAAGCCTGCCCCTGGACCTGAGAGAGGAGAAGACCGAAGTCAGCCGGTCGGAAAGCGTCTCGAACACGGTTCCAAGCCTACCGGTCGCGGATGGCGGCGCGCCGGGGTCGAGGTGATCGGGGCGGTCACGGCCCGGCGGGGCGGGTCCGCGCCGCTCCCGGGCCCCTGCCCGGAGCCGCTCAGACCCTGCCCCGGTTGGAGGCGGCGATCCGCATGGTGAGCGCGTGCTCGACGAGCGTGATCAGCGTGTTCTTCACCGCCTCCCGGTTCCGCGCGTCGGTGCGGACGATCGGGATGTGCGGCGGGAGGGTGAGCGCCTCGCGGACCTCCTCCTCGCTGTGCGGGAACTGCCCGTCGAAGCCGTTGATCCCGATGATGAACGGGAGCTGGGCCTCCTCGAAGTAGTCCACGGCGGGGAAGCTGTCGGCGAGGCGGCGGGTGTCCACGAGCACCACCGCGCCGATCGCCCCGCGCACCAGGTCGTCCCACATGAACCAGAACCGGTGCTGCCCGGGCGTACCGAATAAGTACAGGATCAGATCACGGTCGAGCGACACCCGGCCGAAGTCCATCGCCACCGTGGTGGTGGTCTTGTTCGGGGTGAGCCGTGTGTCGTCGATGCCCGCGGACGCGTCGGTCATCACCGCCTCGGTCGTCAACGGGACGATCTCCGATACGGCTCCGACGAACGTGGTCTTCCCCACACCGAAGCCACCAGCGACGACAATCTTGGTCGACGTCAGCCCGCGGCTGGGACCTGCGTAGTCCGCCGACGCCAGCCCGCGGCTAGAGCCTGCGAAGTCCACTGAGCACCCTTTCCAGCAAGTTCAGATCCGGCTTGCCCGCATCCAACTGCGGCTGGTGCACATGCACCAAACCCTCCGCCGCCATGTCCGCGATCACTACTCGTACCACGCCCAGCGGGATCCGCAGCAACGCCGAGATCTCCGCCACCGATCGCACCTGACGGCACAACGTGCAGATCGCCTGACGCTCGGGGGTGAGCGTGGAGAGGTCCGTGTGCGTGGAGGTGGCCGATGACACGAGCGCCTCCATCGCGAGCTGGAGCCGCGGGGCGGTGCGCCCGCCCGTCACCGCGTACGGACGCACCAGCGAGGAAGGCTGCTCGGCGGACGGATCGGCCTGCGGCCCCGTGGACGGGCCCGGGTTCGTGCCGCCGTAGTACCGGTGAGCGCCGTCCACCGGCGGATATGGCTCGTTCGTCCATCCACCGCCTGCCACCACGTCCTCCTGACCTGCTCGTGCTCCTCCGGAACCGGCGATCCGCATGCTCCGCCCGCCATCTCGGCATCGGCTCAGCGACTCCGAATCGCCCTCTACCTAGGATGGGACGCCTGGAGCTCGGCCCGCACGGCCGGGGTGAGCACCTGGCCGGCGCGTTCCACCAACAGGGTCATCTGGTACGCCACCAGCCCCAGGTCGGCGTCGGCGGCCGCGAGCACCGCCAGGCAGGAGCCGTCGCTGATCGACATGATCAGCAGCAGCCCGCGCTGCATCTCCACCACGGTCTGCGTCACCGGGCCGCCCTCGAACACCCGGGACGCCCCCTGGGTCAGGCTGATCAGCCCGGCGGCGACCGCCGCGAGCTGATCCGCCCGGTCCTTGGGGAATCCCTCCGAGTACGCGAGCGGGAGGCCGTCGGACGACACCACGACCGCGTGCGCCACGCCCGGAACGTTGTTCACGAAATCGCTGACCAGCCAGTTGACGTCGCGCGCGGCCTGGCTGAGCTCCGTCATGAGTCCTCCTTGTCACCGTCCTGGGCGCGGGTGTCGCCCAGGGCCGCCGTCCAGGCGCTCCCCTGCTCCTCCCCGGAGGCCTCTCCCCGGGCGACCGCGCGTCCCTGCCGGACGCCCTGCTGGAAGCTGGAGAGCCTGCTGCGCACGCGCTCGGGCGAGAGCATGGGCGACGGGGCGGCGGACGCGGCGGGCTCCGCCGGGGTGGAGGTCGCGGCGGACCCCGGCACGAGGTTCGCCTTCGGCACCCGCTTCGGCAGCCCCGCGGCGGTCGTGCCGCCCAGCGTCGGCTCGCTGGCGGCCTTGGCGGCCTCCCAGCCGGCGTCGGCCGGGGAGGACCACCCCTTCGTGTCGCCGGACTCGCCCTCGGAGTCCTTGCCGGCGGACGGGTCGGCCTTCTTGAACCAGTCCGACTCCACCGCCGCGAAGATCGGCAGGTACTCCTCCTCGTCCGCCTCCAGCGGGGAGGTGCGGACCGTGGGCAGCCGCCCGGTGTCGTCCTCGCCGAACGAACCCGCCCGCGGGTCGCCCGGCCACCCGCCGGTCTCCGGCCCGATGGGCTCGGGCCAGGACGTGCTCCCCGGCGGGGGGACATGCCCCGGCCAGGGCGTGTCGATGGGCGGCTCACCGAACTGGCCGCGGGCGAAGGAGGCCGTCTCGAAGGGCCTGGTCTCGGTGTCGAAGGAACGGTCCGATGCGGCCGGCGGAGACCCGAACAGATCGCGGGCGAACGGGTCGGCAGCCACGGCGTCGCTCGGCTGGAAGGGCTCGAACGTGCCGCGCTCGAAGCGGCCGGTGTCCGCGGCCCCGGTCTCCGGGACGGCGGCGCCGAGGACCGGGGTGCGCTGCGGCGGCTCGAAGAGGGACGTGGGACCCGAGCCCGGGGCGTCGGCGCCGACGGGCATCGGCCCGGTGGCGCCGGTCTGCGACAGGCCGGGCAGGTGCGCGAAGGCCGGCTCCGAACGGACCAGCAGGGCCTCCGGGAGGAGCACCATGGCGGTGAGCCCCCCGGAGTCCTGCCGGCGCAGCTGGACCCGGATGCCGTGCCGCAGCGCGAGCCGGCCGACCACGAACAGCCCCATCCGCCGCGAGATGGACACGTCCACGACCGGCGGGTTGGCGAGCCGGTGGTTCGCCTGCTCGATCTCCTCGGGGGTCATGCCGATCCCCGTGTCGGAGACCGAGATGAGCAGGCCGCCGCCGTCGATGCGGCTGCTCGACACGGTGACCTTGGAGTCCCGCGGCGAGAAGGAGAGCGCGTTCTCGATCAGCTCGGCGAGGAGGTGGACGACGTCGTTGACGGCCTGGCCGACGAGGGCGACCCCGGGCTGCACCTTGAAGTCGACCCGCTCGTACCCCTCGACCTCGGAGAGCGAGGCGCGGACCACGTCGACGATCGGCACCGGCCGGCCCCAGCGGCGCGCGGGCTCCTGGCCCGCGAGGACCAGGAGGTTCTCACTGTTGCGCCGCATGCGGGTGGCGAGGTGGTCGAGCTTGAACAGGTCCTTGAGCCGGTCCTCGTCCTGCTCGCCCTGCTCGAGGTTCTCGATCAGGGAGAGCTGCCGCTCCACCAGCGTCTGGGTGCGGCGCGAGAGGTTCACGAACATCGCGTTGACGTTGCTGCGCAGCCGGGCCTCGTCGCCGGCGAGCCGTACGGCCTCGCGGTGGACCTCGTCGAACGCCCGGGCCACCTCGCCGATCTCGTCCCGGGTGCCGATGCCGATCGGCTGGATCTCCGGGATCTCCGCGGCGTCACCGGCCTCCCGGAGCCGCTGGACGGTCTCGGGCAGCCGGTGGCCGGCGATCTCCAGGGCCTCGCTCCGGAGCCGGCGGAGCGGCCGCACCAGCGACTGGATCACCCCGGTGGTGAAGAACAGCACCGCGATCAGCAGGAGGGCGATGGCCGCCGAGGCGATCATCGCGCGCCGCTCCTCGTCGGCCTGGAGCGCCGCGCTGCGGTCCACGATCGACGCGGCGAGCTTGCCCTCCACGGTCCGGATGCTGTTGATCGGCTGCGTCATCGCGTCGAACCACCGGCGCGCGTCGTCCCGGGCCGTGCGGTCGAGCTGGTGGAGGGAGAACCCCGCGGCGACCCGGTCGAGGACGAGCGCGCGGAGGAACGCCGCGTCCTCCACGCCCGCGCCGGAGACCGTGCGGTCGTACTCGGCGCGTTCCTCCCGCGACGCGTGCTTGCGGAAGGTGCTGAGCGCGCGCTCCTCGATGGCGAGGGCGCCGAGGAACTGCCGGTACTGCTCCTGATCGAACCGGCCCGCCGGGAGGACCGTGGTGAGCAGGCCGCGCTGCACGGACATGGCCTCCTTGGCCGTGGCGAGCGCGCCGAGCGAGGTCGACATCGCGGCGAGCCGCTCGTCCCCGGCGATGACCGAGAGCTCGTCGTGGAGCTCGAGCAGCTCGTCGAGGATGAGGGTGTACTGCGTCATGACGGCGCCCGGCAGCAGCGAGCCGCTCACCGCCTGCTTGCGCAACGATTCGAGGGTGTCGAGCCGGCTGATGACGTGGTCGATGCGGTCGGCGGCACGGGGCTCGGCGTCGGCCCGCACGCTCGCGGCGATCTTCCTGACCTCGGCGGCGGCCTTGTTCACGGCGGTGGTCTGGGTCACCACCGCGGCGGTGGCCTTCTCGGGACGGCCGAGGGCGGCGTTCCACGCCGCCCGGTCCCGCTCGGTCTGCAGTTCGTGGGTGAGCACGGCCACGCTCTGCACGAGCCGGGCCAGATCGTTCACCCGCTGGTATTCGGAGGCGGTGGTGAGCGAGGTGAAGACGCGCAGGCCGCCGAGGAGCAGCGCGGCCACGGTGGGGACGAGGATTAACGCCACCAACCGGGTGCGCACGCGCCAGTTCCGCAAAAGGAACCGGTTTCCCCTGTCTGGCTCTTGCGGGGCCGGATCCGGGGTCTTTAGGTCCTCATCCGTCCGGGAGTCTTGGGTACTCACGGGTTTCGCAACCTCTCGCCATCGTCGCGCGCAGGGGAGTACGGCTCGTCACGGGTGTGGCCGTCAGACCGTGGAGACGTCCTGCAGGCGAGGGTAATTGCAGCACACCGACACCAGGGAGGCCAACCGAACACCCGTGTACGGATAACCGCGGAGGGCATGCGGGCAGTATTAATTGTTGATATTTCCGGTCGTCTCGAATACCGGAATATCTCCCGCCGGTCAGGTGGCGGGTTGACGCAAGTATTATGTCCCGCCCTAACGGCACACCGCTCCGCGGCCCGCTCCCCGCGCCGCCGGGGTGGCGCGGTCCCCGGCCCCACGACCCTCCCCGGTCCCCTGCGCGCGCTCGGCCCGGACCCCGCGCGACCGGCCCGGATCCTTCCCCGCTAGTGGGCCCGGCCGTACGCGGTCCGGAGGCTCAGCACGTACTCGACCAGGCTGATCAGCGTGCTCTTGACCGCCTCCCTGGACCGCGCGTCCGTGCGCACGATGGGCACGTGCTCCGGGAGCGCGAGGGCCTCGCGCACCTCCTCCTCGGTGTGGGGGAACCTGCCGTCCCATCCGTTCATCGCCACGATGAACGGCAGCTGCGTCTCCTCGAAGTAGTCGATGGCGGGGAAGCAATCGGCGAGCCGCCGGGTGTCCACCAGCACGACCGCCCCGATCGCGCCGCGGACCAGGTCGTCCCACATGAACCAGAAACGGTGCTGACCGGGGGTGCCGAACAGATAGAGGATCAGGTCGTCGGCGAGGGAGAGCCGCCCGAAGTCCATCGCGACCGTCGTGGTCGTCTTGTTCGGCGTGTGACGAAGATCATCGATGCCGGCGCTGGCATCCGTCATCACGGCCTCGGTCGTCAAGGGGACGATCTCGGAGACGGCCCCGACGAAGGTCGTCTTCCCCACGCCGAACCCACCCGCAACGACGATCTTCGTGGAGGTCAGCCTGCGGCTAGAGCCTGCGTAGTCCACTTAGCACCCTTTCGAGCAGGTTGAGGTCTGGCTGTCCCCGTTCGAGCTGCGGCATGTGCAGGCGGACCAGACCCTCATCGGCCATGTCGGCGATGAGCACGCGGGCTACGCCGAGCGGGACCCGGAGCAGTGCCGAGATCTCCGCGACCGATCGTACGGAACGACACAGCATCATGACCGCCTCCCGCTCGGGGTCGAGCATGGAGGGGTCGTGATGCGAGCCCGCCGACGAGACCAGGGTCTCCATCGGCAGGTGGTAGCGCGGTTCGGTACGCCCACCGGTGACGGTGTAAGGACGGAACAGAGGCTCGTCCTCTGTCCCATCGCTCTCGCGCATGCTCCCCACCCGATCCCGATCAGCCGGCTAGCGCCGGGCCATTTGCAGCTCGGCACGGAGTGCGGGCGTGAGCACCTGGCCCGCCCGCTCGACGAGCAGCGTCATCTGGTACGCCACCAGGCCCAGGTCACAGTCCGGGGCCGCGAGGACGGCGAGACACGAACCATCGCTGATCGCCATGACGAGCAGGAGACCCCGCTGCATCTCGACGATCGTCTGGGTGACCGGGCCGCCCTCGAACACCCGGGAGGCACCCACGGTGAGGCTGAGCAGGCCGGCGGCGACGGCGGCGAGCTGATCGGCACGGTCGGGCGGAAAGCCCTCCGACTGGGCCAGCCGCAGGCCGTCCGACGACACCACGACCGCGTGTGCGACACCCGGGGTGTTGGTGACGAACTCGGTGATCAGCCAGTCGAACCTGCGCGCTTCCGCGCTCAGCTCAGTCACGAACCCTTCTCCTCCTCCTTACCCGACCCTTCGGCAGAGCCCTTGGCCACCTCTGCCCGGCCGCGCCGGATGCCCTGCTGGAAGCTCGAGAGCCGGCTGCGCACGGCCTCCGCGGAGACCGGGGGACGAGGGCTCGCAGGCCCGGTCTCAGCGGCGACCGATCCGGGGACAAGGTTGGCCTTGGGCGTGCGTTTCGGCAACCCGGCGGCCGTGACCCCCCCGAGCCGGGGGTCCACCACGTTCGCGGCCGCGCGGAAGCCGCTGTCCGCGCGGGACCGCCAGATGTCGCGCTCCCCGGTCTCGCCGCCCGCCGAGCCGGGAGCGTCGCCGCTGGCGGTCGCCGCGGCGCCGGACTCGCCCGGCTTCGCCGCGGAGCCGCTTCTCCGCTCGGGGCGCCGGAACCACGCGGACTCCACCTCCGCGTAGATCGACAGGTACTCGTCGCCATGCTGCAGCGTCGGGTCGCTCACCGACGGGAGCGGCCCCGTGCCCGAGGACACCGGCGGCAGCGGGCCCGTACCCGAGGTGGGCGGCGACAGCGGCCCGGTGCCCGACGAGGACGATGACAGCGGCCCCGTGTCGGACGAGAACGACGGCAGCGGCCCGGTGCCCGAGGAAGCCGACGGGAACGGCCCGGTGCCCCCCGGGAAGAGCTCCGAACGGTCGATGGGCCCGGTCGTGGACCGGCCGAGCGGGCCCGACGGCGACGGGTCGAACGCACCGGACCCCGGCCGGCCGAGGGGGCCGGTCGACGACGGGTCGAACGCACCGGTCCCGGACCGGCCGAGAGCGCCCGTCACGGACCGGCCGAACGGGCCCGACGGCGACGGGTCGAAGGAGCCCGCCGCGGACGGATCGAACGGGCCGGTCCCGAACCGGTCGAGGGGACCCGTCGCGAACCGATCGGCGCCGGAGCCCGCCGTCGCCGCCTGCTCCGCGGGCGGCGCCGAGCCGGTGACCGGAGCCGCGAACGGCTGGGTGATGGGCGGGTAGCTCCCCAGGGAGCCTCCGTTCGGCGTGGGCCAGGGCTGGGGCCCCGTGCCCGCGCCCACCAGGCCGTTCGCCTCGTCCCGGCTCCCCGCGCCGGCGGGGTCCGCCCCGAACGGCCCCGGCCTGCTCGGGGACGGGCCGGCGAACGGCTGGCGGATCGGGAGGCCGACGCTCGTCCGCGCCATCGGCTGCCCGGGCTGGCCCGCGGGCTGGTCGGCGTTGTGGACGAGCTCCGGCGGGAAGAGCACCATGGCGACCACGCCGGTGCCGTCGCTGTTGGCGCGGAGCTGGACCCGGATCCCGTGCCGCATCGCGAGCCGCCCGACCACGAACAGGCCCATCCGCTTGGCGACCGAGGCGTCCACGGTCGGCGGGTCGGCGAGCTTGCGGTTGACCTCGGCCAGCTCCTCGTGGGACATGCCGATGCCGGAGTCGCTCACGCCGAGCATGACGGCGCCGCCGTCGACGAAGACGCTCGAGACGATGACCTTGGTGTCGCGCGGCGAGAAGGAGAGCGCGTTCTCGATCAGCTCGGCCACGAGGTGGATCACGTCGTTGACCGCGTGGCCGGAGATCGCGATGCTGCGGTGCACCTTGAGCTCGACGCGCTCGTAGTCCTCGACCTCGGAGAGCGAGGCGCGGATCACGTCGACGAGCCGGGCCGGCTTGGTCCGCTTGCGCGGCGGCTCGTGGCCGGCGAGAACCAGCAGGTTCTCACTGTTGCGCCGCATGCGGGTGGCGAGGTGGTCGAGCTTGAACAGGTCGGCGAGGCGCCGCCCGTCCTCCTCGCCGCGCTCCAGCTTGTCGATCAGCGCGATCTGGCGCTCCACGAGCGTCTGGGTGCGGCGGGACAGGTTGACGAACATCGCGTTGACGTTCGCCCGGAGCCGCGCCTCTTCGGCCGCGAGCCGTACGGCCTGGCGGTGGACCTCGTCGAAGGCCTGGGCGACCTCATCGATCTCGTCGCCGCTGCCCACCGCGATCGGGGTGATCTCCGGTTCGGCCGACACCTGGTCCGACTCCCGGATCCGCTGCACGGCCTCGGGTAGGCGGGTGCCGGCGACGTCGAGCGCCTCGGCCCGCAGCCGGCGCAGCGGGATGACCATCGATCGCGCGATGAGCGCGGTGTGGGCGAGGACCAGCAGGAGGAGCGTGAAGATCAGCCCACCCGCGACCAGCGCGTTGCGCTGCTCGGTCGACTGGAGCTGCCGGGCCCGGTCGAGCACCGCGCCGGCGAGCTCGCGCTGCACGACGTCGATCTGCTGGATCTTCTTGGTGCTGTTCTGGAACCAGCGCAGCGCGGTCTTGTCCCGGGCCTGGTACCGGCTGAGGGAGACGTGCTGCAGGCCGAGGGTGACCGCCCAGGACTTGGTCAGCTCCGTGCTGACGACGTCGTTGTCGTTGAGCAGGGTCACCAGGCGGCCCGCGGTGGGCGTGGGCGCCTCGGCGTAGAAGGTGCTGAGGTAGCCCTGCTCGCGCGACTCGGCGGCGAGGAAGTCCTCCAGCTCGGCGGGGGTGAAGGACTGGTACCGCTCGAGCAGCTCCTTGGTGAGCATCGCGCGCTGCAGCGCCACCTCCTCCTTGACGTGGGCGAGGGCGGCCAGCGCGCGGGACCGGCCGACGATCTGAGCGTCGTCGCTGACCCCGGCGAACTCGTCGTGCAGCCGGAGGATCCTGGCGATCAGCGCGGTGTAGCCGTCGGACGATCCGGCCTTCCGGATGGCGGCGAGGTTCTCGAGCTGGGTGACGACCTGCTGCGCCTGCTGCTCGGTCCGCTCGCCGAAGCCGTCGTCGAGCTCGCGGAGGTTGGCGAGCACCTGGGTGGCGAGCGGGTCGACCACCGCCTGCTGCTGGGCGAGGGTGAGCTCGGTGGCGCCGTCCACGTTGAACTTCCGCCGGGTGCCGCCGCCCCAGACCAGCAGGTCGCGCTCGAGGGCGAGCTGCTCGGCGAGATCCCGGAGGTGGACGGAGTACTCCGCGGCCACGCTCGCCCGCCGGTAGCCGTCGAGGTTGTCGATCGAACCGACGATGCGCATGCCCGCGAGGAGGACGGCAACGAAGGTCGGCGCGATGATCAATGCGGTAAGCCTTGTGGGCACCCGCCAATTCCGCGGGTTCAGCCGCTGCCCTATTCGTTGCCAACCGATAGTCACGCGTTTCATGCTCACCGGCCTCGCATCATCGGCCCGTCATTGCACTCGACCGCCATTGACATACGTCCCTACAAGTAGGGGAATTTGACCACAAGGTCATACGGTGCAGGTGGTGCTATCTCTGCGTCGGCACACAATCGTTACGAAATAGTCAAGTAGTGTCATCTGTTGCAACGGCCCGCACTCACTCCCTTACCACCTGCCACCATCGCCCGCTCCGGCGGGTGTCGCTTTCCGCGGAGGCGCCGCCGGGTACGGCGGAGCCGGCGGCGGCCGCGCGCAGGTGATCCGGGCCCGAGCGGCTCGCTCCGGGCAGGCCCGGCCGTTAGGTGCGACGCCCACGGCGGTGAAAGTTTCATCCCGGCCTTAATCCGAATGACATTCGAGATCACGACCGCCTCCGGGATTCCCGCCGGGCCGCCGGCCGCGGCGGGCCCGCGCCGCTTCGGAAGCCAGGGGCGGCCACCGCACGCCTCAGCAGGCCTGACGCCCACCGCATCCCGCACCACGGGCCCTGGCGGCCGCATTCGCCGCAGCACCCGCCGCAGTCCTCGGGAAGGCCTGACGCCCGCACCGCCGGAATGCCCCGACTGCCGGGGCAGCGCGCCCCGGGTGTACGGCACCGCGGCCCTGCGGGCGCACCGCGGGCGGGCGCTCACCCGCGTCTCAGGTCGCCGCGCGGGCCCGCCGCCGCCCGATCTCCGCGCCGGCCGGGGCGATCATGGTCCGCCGGATCGCCCGGCGACGGCGTGCCGTGGCCGGCGTCTGCGGCCGGCCCGGACCGGCTTCAGGTGGCCGCGCCCCTCGCCACCGCGGCGGCCGTACGGGAGGACGGCGGACGATCCACGCCGGGGCGCCACCCGGGGAACCGCGCAGGCGCGCCCGGGCGCCCGGATCCGGAAAGCGCGGCGCCGCTTCCCACCCGTGCACGCGCTCGTACGGGCGCCCATCCCGCTCCCCGCGCGGGAGAAGGCGCTCGGCTTGGTCCGCTGCTCCGGGAGGACCGCCCATCCCGCCATCCGCACAGCAGAAGGGCGGCGCCGGACCGGCGCCGCCCTCCGGTGACCTCGGGCGATGAAGTGGGTGGGGGTGCGGCCCGAGTGGGCCGCACCCCCACGGGCCGGGTACGGGCTAGAGAGCGTCCACTCCACGCTCACCCGTACGGACGCGGACGACCGTGTCCACCGGGACGGACCACACCTTGCCATCACCGATCTGCCCGGTCTGGGCCGCCTTGGCGATCACCTCGATGACGTCCCCGGCGTCCTCGTCGGCCGTCAGCACCTCCACCCGGACCTTCGGAACGAGGTGCACCGGGTACTCCGCACCGCGGTAGACCTCCGTCTGGCCACGCTGTCTGCCGTACCCCTTCGCCTCGGAGACCGTCAGGCCCTTGACTCCGAACTGCCCTAAGGCGGCCTTCACGTCGTCCAGCTTGCTCGGCTTGATGATCGCGGTGACGAGTTTCATGCGCTGACCCTTTCGGCCGTGGCGGCCGCCCGGCCGTCAGCCGATGCCGCCGGGGTGGTGGAGGAGGTGGGGATGGTCCCCAGGTCGTAACCGGTCTCGGCGTGGGTGGTGACGTCGACGCCGGTGGTCTCGGCCTCGACGGAGACCCGGAAGCCCATCGTCTTGTCGATGATCTTCCCGATCACCCAGGCGAGGACGAAGGAGTAGAGCCCGACCACGACCGGTCCGAGCGCCTGCTTGCCGAGCTGGGCGAACCCGCCGCCGTAGAACAGGCCGGTGCCCTGCGGATCCACGGCCGGGTAGGCGGCGAAGAAGCCGAGCGCCACGGCGCCGATCGCACCGGCCACCAGGTGGACGCCGACGACGTCGAGCGAGTCGTCGTAGCCGAACCGGTACTTGAGCCGGACCGCGTAGGCGCTGGCCGCACCGGCGATGGCGCCGAGCACGAGCGAGGCCCACGGGTCGATGAAACCGCACGCGGGGGTGATGGCGACGAGGCCGGAGACCGCGCCGGAGGCGAGGCCGAGCGTGGTCGAGTGGCCGTCGCGCAGCTTCTCGACGAGGATCCAGGAGCCGGCCGCCGCGGCGGTGGCGACCTGCGTGTTCATGAAGGCCAGCCCGGTGATGCCGTCGACGGCGAGCTCAGAACCCGCGTTGAACCCGAACCAGCCGAACCACAGCAGGGTCGCACCGAGCAGCACGAGGGGGAGGTTGTGCGGGCGCATCGGCTCCCTCGGCCAGCCGGTCCGCTTGCCGAGCACGAGCGCGAGGGCGAGACCGGCCGCACCGGCGTTCACGTGGACCACGGTGCCGCCGGCGAAGTCCTCGATGCCGAGATCGCCGAGCCAGCCGCCGCCCCACACCCAGTGGGCCACCGGGAAGTAGACCAGGGTCGCCCAGGCGATCGTGAAGACCACCCACGCGCCGAACTTGGCCCGGTCGGCGATGGAGCCGCTGATCAGGGCCACCGTGATGATCGCGAAGGTGAGCTGGAACGCCGAGAAGACGAGCGTCGGCATCCCGGTGCCGTCGTCCGCCGTGGCCGTGTCGACGACGCTCTGCAGCCCCAGCGCGCCGAACCCGCCGATGAAGCTGTCGAGGGCTTCGTTGCTGTTGCTGGTGAAGGCGAGGGAGTATCCGTAGAGCATCCAGATGATGCTCACGGTGATGATGCTTACGAACGACATCATCATCATGTTGAGGACGCTCTTCGCCCTCGTCATGCCCCCGTAGAAGAAGGCGAGCCCGGGCGTCATGAGCAGCACGAGTGCCGTCGCTGTGATCATCCAGGCTGTAGTGCCGCTATCGATCTTCATCCGATGCGACCCCTCCTAGGCGATGGCTATGGCCGTTCTCTCCCGCGAGCGGCGTCGCCCCGGAGACAATCGGCCGGCTGGCGCAGTCATTGCGAAAGCTTGATCGCCAGGAGTTTCAGCGCGCGGATCACGGCGTTTCGCACCGGTAAAATCCGCAGGCCGATCTTTTCGGTCGTGTTTCACAGCCTGCACGCCGGAATTCACGGTGATATGGAAACGCGCACGCCCGGGGCCGGGGTGCGCGTAATGGAATGCCCGGTTATCGAAAAATCGGCCGGCCGGCGGTCGGCGAGAAGCCGCCGGACGGCCGGGCGGGGGATGGTCCGGCGCGACAGCGGGGACGGCCCGGCGCGGCGGCGCGAGGTCCGGCTCAGCGGCACGCGGTCCGGCTCAGCGGCACGCGGTCCGGCTCAGCGGCACCGGCCGCGCGGCGACCGGTCCCCGGCGGGCCGCCCGGCGCGGTACGGCTCACGCGGGAGGCCGCCCGGACGCCGGTGCGGGCTCACCCGCGTGGCCGGGCGGGCCCGGCGGCACGGCGCGCACGAGGTCGCGCGCGGGCGGTGGTACGGCTCACGCGGCCGCCGTGGCCATCTTGCGCAGGTGCCGGAGGGCGTCGCGCTCCATCCGCCGGGCCCGGTCCCGGCCGATGCCGTACCGCTCCCCCACCTCGGTGAGGGTGTGCTCCTTGCCGTCGACCAGGCCGTAGCGCCAGCGGAGCATCTCGCTGAGCCGGCCGTCCAGGTCGGTGAGCCACCGTTCCAGCCGCTCCTTGTCCAGCGTGTCGATGGCCTGCTGCTCGGGGTCGGCCCACGCGTCGTCCGCGATCATGTCGCCCAGCTCGGTCTCGTCCTCCTCACCGACGCCGAGCTGGAGGGAGACCGGGTCGGACGCCCAGCGCCGCAGCTCCCGCACCCGTTCGATCGGCATGTCGAGGACGTCGGCGAGCTCCTCGTCGGACGGCTCCATCTCCTGCTCGGCGAGGATGTCCCGGCGGACCCGCATCAGCCTGGTCATCTGCTCACCGGCGTGGGTGGGGAGCCGGACCGGCCGTCCCTGCTCGTGGATCGAGCGCCCCACGGCCTGCCGGATCCACCAGGTCGCGTAGGTGGAGAACTTGTACCCCCGCCGGTAGTCGAACTTCTCCACCGCCCGCACCAGGCCGACGTTGCCCTCTTGGACGAGGTCGATCAGGGGCATGCCCCGGCCCGCGTACTTCCGCGCCACGGCGACCACCAGCCGGAGGTTGGCCTTGATGAACTCGTCCTTGGCCCGCCGCCCTGAGATGGCGATCCGCTCCAGCTCCTCGTCGGTCGCGTCCCCGATCCTCGGCTCGGTCAACGCGCTGTCGAGCAGGTACTCCGCGAAGAGACCGGCCTCGATGCGCTTGGCCAGTTCCACCTCCTCCTCGGCGGTCAGCAAGGGAACCCGCCCGATCTCGGCCAGGTAGGTCCCCAAAAGGTCCCGCTCGGAGGTGGCCTGGTCCTGCGTCAGATTCCCCGTCGCCATTTGGCTCCTCTTCCGCCACGCCGTCGGTGAAGCCGATCCGGGAACCACGACGCTCGGCGCGGGCTCCCCCGACTTCTCGGTTCTGATCCGACAACGGTCGGGCACCGGGTAAAGATTCCAGAAATCGATACGACCGCGGAATGGTTCTTTCTTCCTCCCCAAGGAGGATGCGATCTGCGGAAAATCCGCGTTCGGTGTGATCTCGCGCGGTGGAGATCGCAGAGATCTTCCTCACACGATCCGCCGGCCGCCCCGCCATACCTGTGCGATGAGCGGAACCCCCGGCCGGTAGGCGAGGTGGACGTAGGACGGCGCGTCGAGGATCACCAGGTCGGCGCGGGTTCCCACGCGGAGCATGCCCACGTCGGTCCGGCGCAGCGCCTTGGCGCCGCCGAGCGTGGCCGCGCGCACCGCCTCCGCGGGGGTCATCCCCATGTACCGGACCGCGAGCGCCACGCAGAACGGCATCGAGGTGGTGAACGACGAGCCCGGGTTGCAGTCGGTGGCGATGGCCACGGTCACCCCGGCGTCGATCAGCCGCCGCGCGTCCGGGTACGGCGAGCGGGTGGCGAACTCGGCGCCGGGCAGCAGGGTGGCGACCACCCCGCTGTCGGCGAGCGCGGCGATGTCGGCGTCGGTGAGATAGGTGCAGTGGTCGGCCGAGGCCGCGCCCATCTCGCAGGCGAGCCGCACCCCGGGGCCCTCCCCGAGCTGGTTGGCGTGCACCCGCGCCTGCAGGCCGGCCTTGATCCCGGCGGCGAGCACCTGCCTCGCCTGGTCCTCGTCGAACGCGCCGCGCTCGCAGAACACGTCCACCCACTTGGCGAACGGCAGGCAGGCCTCGAGCATGGGGCCGGCCACCAGGCGGACGTACTCGTCCGCGCTCATCCCCCGCGGCACCACGTGGGCTCCGAGGAAGGTCGTCTCCTCGGTGAACTGCCGGGCGATCTCCAGGCAGCGGCGCTCGTCCTCGACGGTGAGCCCGTACCCGCTCTTGATCTCGACGGTGGTGGTGCCCTGCTCGGCCATCTCGGCGACCAGGAAGGCCGTGTTCGTGACCAGCTCGGGGATGGTGGCCTTCCGGGTCGCGGCCACGGTGTCGTGGATCCCGCCCCCGGTGTACGGCTCGCCCGCCATCCGGGCGACGAACTCGCCGGTCCGGTCGCCGGCGAACACGAGGTGGGTGTGGCTGTCGACGAAGCCGGGGATGACCGCGCGCCCCTCGGCGTCGACGCGCTCGTCCGCGGCCGGCGCCCGGGACGACGGCCCGATCCAGCGGACCACGCCGTCCTCGGCGACCAGGGCCGCGTTCTCGATCTCCTCACGCTCCGGGTCCGCCGTGAACAGCAGCCCGATGTGGTCGAACACCGTCGCCGTCATGCCGCTAGCCCCACGCCTTCGATGTTCGCCACGGCGGATGCGCGGCAAACGTCCCGTTAAGCGGAGCTTCGCGGTGTACGCGGGAAGGGTGGGGCGGCCGGGCAGCGCGACGGAAGGGTCACCGCGGCCGGCCTCGGCCCGCGCGCGGGGAACGGCTCCCGCGCGACGCCGCCGAAGCACACGGGGATGCGCGGGACTTCGCCGGGGGACGCGGGGAACGGCTAGCCGAGGCGGGCGAGCGCCTCCCGCAGGAGCCGGCCCACGTCGCCGAGCACGTGGCGGCCGTCCTCGACGATCCGGCGGCCGCCGGAGATCACGGTGTGCACGTCGGCCGCGGTCGCGGCGAACACCGCGGTCTCCGCCGCCCAGGGCCCGGCCGCGCCGGCCGTACGGGCCGAGTCGAGGCGGATCGCGACGAGGTCGGCCCACGCCCCCGGGGTGAGGCACCCCGCGTCGGGGAACCCGAGCGAGGCGTGGCCCGCGGCCGTGGCCGCGGTGAGCAGCTCCGCGGCGGTCCAGCGCGCCCGCTCCCCGGTGGTCAGCCGCTCGTCGAGCTCGACCGCCCGGGCCTCCTCGAACATGTCGACCACCGCGTTGCTGTCCGTGCCCAGCGTGAGCGGCGACCCGGCGAGGAAGAGCTCGCGCAGCGGGCCGACCCCGTCGGCGAGGTCCCGCTCGGTGGTACGGCAGGCGCACACGTGCGTGGACGAGCCGCCGAGGAGGGCGATGTCCACGTCGGAGACGTGGATGGCGTGGACCGCGGTGGACCGCGGCCCCAGCGCGCCGTGCTCGTGGAGCACCTGGACCGGCGTGGCGGAGTAGGCGTCCACGCACGCCTCGTTCTCCGCCCGTTGCTCGGAGACGTGCATGTGCAGCGGGGCGTGGTTCCGGTGCGCGAACTCGACGACGACCGGCATCTGCTCGGGCGGGACCGCGCGCACGGAGTGGATGGCGGCGCCGATCTCCACCTCTTCGTCCCCGGCGTAGCGGGCGGCCAGGTCCTCGGCCCGCGCCGCCCAGCGGTCCACGGTGCGGTCGCTGAACCTGACCTGGGTGCCGGTGAGCGGGGCGCCCACTCCCCCGGTGAGGTAGCAGGTGTCGAGCAGGGTGATCCGCAGCCCGGCCTCCTTCGCCGCGCGGATCACCGCGTGGCCCATCTCGTTCGGGTCCGCGTACGGCACGCCGCCCGGCCCGTGGTGGAGGTAGTGGAACTCCCCCACGCAGGTGATCCCGGCGAGCGCCATCTCGGCGAAGGCCGCGGTGGCGAGGGCGGGGAGGGTGTCCGGGTCGAGCGCGGCCGCGAGGTGGTACATGCGCTCGCGCCAGCCCCAGAACCCGCCCCGCTCGTTCTGGGTCCGCCCGCGCAGGGCCCGCTGGAACACGTGCGAGTGGCAGTCGGCGAACCCGGGGAGGGTGAGCCCGGCCAGCCGCACCGCCTCCGGAGGGGCGGGCGCGCCGGGCCGCACGTCCGTGATCCGCCGGCCCTCGACCTCGATGACGACGCTCTCCGCGACCTCACCGGCCGGGAGCCACGCCATCTCACACCAGTAGGTCGTGTGCACGGATCCTCCTCCAGGAGGATCCTCCCCACGCACGGCCCGGGGATTCCGGCGCCCGGGGATCGGCCTCGCGCCCGGCCGCGCGCCGCGGGGCGGGCCGGGCGCCGCGCGGGCGATCCGGCGGGCGCGATCGGGGCTCTCGCCGGGCCGGGCGGCGTGATCAGTTGAGCCGGCCGCCGGCCGGGCGGATGGTGATCTCGGTGATGTGGGCGTCCGGCGGCGCCTCGAGGGCGGCGAGCACCGCCCGCGCCACCGACTCGGGGCTGAGGTACTTGTCCGGCTCGTACGGCCCGCCCTCGTGCGCGCGCACCGCGCGCTGCATGTCGGTGTCGATGCGGCCCGGGTAGATCGTGGTGACCCGCACGCCGTGCGGCTGCTCCTCCAGCCGGAGCGCGTCGGCGAAGGCGCGCAGCGCGAACTTGCTCGCCGCGTAGCACCCCCAGCCGGCGCCGGCGCGCTGCCCGGAGCCCGAGTTGATCAGCACCACGTGGCCTCCGGCCGCCCGGAGCGCCGGGAGCAGCAGGCGGGTGAGCTCGGCCACGGCGATCACGTTGAGCTCGAACGTCTCCCGCCACGCCTCGGCCGGGAGGTCGGCCACCTGGCCGAGCCGCGCGATCCCCGCGCTGTGCACGAGCACGTCGAGCCGGTCGATCCCGGCGACGTCCGCCTCGGTGACGGCGGTGAGCTCGACCGGCCAGGGGCGCGCGCCCAGCTCGCCGCAGAGCCGCTCCAGCCGGGCGCGGTCCCGCCCGCCGAGGATGAGGTCGTGGCCGGGCGCGAGCGCGCGGGCGATCGCCTCCCCCACCCCGCGGGAGGCGCCGGTGATCAGAGCCGTGGGCCGCATGATCCCAGCTTAGGGGCGTGCCGGGCGTGACGGACGGCGCGCCCCGGCCCGGGTCACCGCGGCGAACGGCCTCACCACGGCCACTCACCAGGGCGGACGGCCTCGCCAGCGGCGGGCGCCGGCGTCCGGTGCTCGCCCGGCCGCGCGGGCACCTGGCGAAGCCGGACTCAGCCTTTGCCGCGCCCGACCGCTGTCCCGACCGGAAACCGGGAAAGCTCCGGGTGCGTAACCTCTCCTTCACACCGCGGACCGAGCGCGCGTGCGGCCATGCCCGGGAAACCGCGGGCCGAAGGCGGGGCACTCGGTGCGCCGTCACCGGGTGCCCCGGCCTCGGCCAGGCGGGCGGCTCCCGCCACCGGGCCGGCCTGGGCTGACTCCTTCCGGCCCCGCGACCGCGGCCGGGCGGACGCGATGACCCCTAGAGCCACGCGATGACGCCGGGACGCCCGGGCCCGGCCGGATGAGGCCGTCGCGGGAGCGATCGTGCGGCGCTGCCGGTCGCCGTGCCGGCGGCGCGGCCAGGCGAAGCCGGGCCCCGGTCAGTCCACCTCGGGCACGTCCATGCCGAACTCGATGTCGCCGTCCTCGACCCGGCGCAGCTTGATCTCCTCCACCCAGGCGTAGGCGAACCGCCGGATCGCGGTGATCCGCTCCTCGTCCACGCCGTACCGGGTGAACGCCTCGTCGGCGAGCTGATCGACGGTCTCCAGCCGCTGGACCAGCTCCTCCGTGCGCCACTCGTCCGCGTGCCGCGCGCCGAGCCGCTCCAGGTCGCGGAAGCCGTACCGGTCACCGGCCGCGGCCACGTCGATGAAGTCCCGGGGCAGGCCACGGTCGTGCAGGGCGCGCACCGCGAGGCCCACCGCGTCGTCCAGGCCCACGACCAGGCAGACCCCGGCGTCCAGCGGGGCGTCCCGCAGGTCCTCCCGGGACAGCTCGACCGCGCACGACCACCCGGCGATCTCGTCGGTGACGAGCACCCGGGCCATCCGGGGGCCGCCGGCCTCGGGCTCGGCGGAAAGGCCCCGCTCCCGGAGGGCGGCGGCCATGGCCGCGGCGGGCTCGGTGATCGGCGCCCGGTGCGCGGTCACGAGGCACAGGTCGTCGGCCCGCCGGTCCGCGCAGCCGTGGGCCTGCAGCGCGTACCCGCCGGCGAGCAGCAGGCCGTACCGCTCGCGCACCCGGCCGGTGTCCTCGATGATCCGCAGATGGACGGCGGAGGGTCTCACGGCTGGGGGTCCTCATCTGACGGGCCGGACCGGGGAGGCTCCGCCGGCCGCGTGCCCGGCCGGCTAGCCACGCACACCGTAACGCAAGCGCAGCAGCCGCACGGTCTCGATGATGGCGTGCCACGTGAGGCAGAGCTCGGCCTCGGCCCGCTCGGTTCGCGCCTCGGCGGCGAGCACCCGGTCGCCGGTGAGGCACGCCGCCTCCCGTTTCACCCGGGCGGCGGCCTCCTGGAACGCGAAATGCTCCCGTGTCTCCACCGCGGCCACCCAACCTTCCGAATGATCGTCCCGGGGGACGAATACCCACATGCCGCCGCGGAGATACCCGAACCCCCTGGCCGCCCGGAGCGTCGCGGAGGCCCGGGCCGCCGGGCCGTACCGCTGGGCGGCCACCGGGCCGTACGGCGGGCACGGGACCGCCGGGCCCTCGGCCGTACCGCCGGGCACCGGAGTGCTCCATGCTCGGCCGTACGCCGGGACCGGACCGCCCGGACCTCGCCCCGGCCGGCGGGGCGGGCCCGGCCACGGACCCCGGCGCCCCGGCCGATTCCCCCGCACCGGCCGCATCCCCGGCGCCCGGCCCGCTCCCGGCCCGGCCGGCCACGGTATGGGCAGGGGACATCACAGGCCGGGATGCGGTCCACTAGGCTGGCAGCGCACCGATGACCCCGCGCGGGAGAGCGTCCTGGCAGCCGGTCAGGACCCCTGAAGGAGCAAGCCCTCCCCGCGAACCTCGCAAGGCAAAGGACCGCGCGGGCTAGGTGTCCTCTGGAAAGTGGGCCGTGCGGCGGCGTCCCGCGGGACCGGCCTGGCGTGGTCGGCGCTCGACCGCGAACAGGAGCGGATCCGGTGGGATCGCCCAGGGTCCCGCCGAAGGTGAAAGTCCGTTAAAACACGGGCGAAGCTCTCAGGCGCCGATGACAGAGGGGGAGGATGCTTTCGTCCGTCCTTTCCGAGGTGCGACCATGTCCCGACCCACCCCTTTGCGCGAGGTGCATGAGCGCTTGGGCGCGACTTTGACCGACTTCGCCGGCTGGCTGATGCCGCTCCGCTACGGGAGCGAGTCCGCGGAGCACCGGGCGGTGCGCACGGCCGCCGGGCTGTTCGATCTCTCCCACATGGGAGAGATCTTCGTGACCGGGCCCCAGGCGGGCGAGGCGCTCGATTACGCTCTCGTCGGCCATCTGAGCGCCCTCGCCGAGGGCCGGGCCCGGTACACGATGATCGTCAACGAGCACGGCGGGATCATCGACGACCTGATCGTCTACCGGCTCGCCGGGGACGAGTACCTCGTCGTCGCCAACGCGGCGAACACCGCCACGGTCGCCGCGGAGCTGACCGCACGGGCCGGGTCCTTCGACGCCCAGGTCACGGACCGATCCGCCGAGTACGCGCTCATCGCCCTCCAGGGGCCGAACAGCGTGGCGATCCTGCAGAAGCTCGCCGACACGGACGTGGCCCCGATCCCCTACTACGGCGTCCGCTCCGGCACGGTCGCCGGGACGCCCGCGCTGATCGCCCGGACCGGGTACACGGGGGAAGATGGTTTCGAGCTGTTCGTCCGCGCCGAGGACGCGGTGGCGACGTGGCAGGCCCTCACCGAGGCCGGTACCGAGCTCGGCCTGGTGCCCGTGGGCCTGGCCGCCCGGGACACGCTGCGGTTGGAGGCGGGCATGCCGCTGTACGGCAACGAGCTGAGCACGGAGCTGACGCCGTACGACGCCGGCCTCGGCCGGGTGGTGCGGCTCGACAAGCCCGGCGACTTCGTGGGCCGGGCCGCCCTCGCCCGCGCCGCCGACACCGGCCCGACCCGCCGGCTCGTCGGGCTGGTGGCCCGCGGCCGCCGGGTGCCCCGCAGCGGCTACCCGGTGCTCCGCGATGGAAGGGTCGTGGGAGAGGTGACGAGCGGCGCTCCCTCCCCCTGGCTCGGCAAGCCGATCGCGATGGCCTACGTGTCCGCCGATGCCGTGGAAGAAGGCGGAGAGCTCGCCGTGGACATCCGCGGCCGCCAGGAACCGGTCGATGTCGTTGAGCTGCCTTTCTACAGGAGGAGCAAGTGAGCAGCATCATTCCCGAGGACCTGAGCTACACCAAAGAGCACGAGTGGGTGGCTGAGCAGGAGGACGGCGTCACCGTGACCGTCGGCATCACGGCGTACGCCACCGAGCAGCTCGGCGACGTGGTGTACGTCCAGGTGCCCGAGGTCGGCTCCACGGTCACGGCCGGTGACGCGGTCGGCGAGGTCGAGTCCACCAAGTCGGTCAACGACATCTTCTCGCCGGTGACCGGCGAGGTGGTGGAGATCAACACCGCGGTGCTCGACGACCCCTCCCTGCTCAACTCCGACCCGTACGGCGAGGGCTGGCTCTTCAAGGTCCGGGTCGAGGAGATGCCGGACGACCTGCTCTCCGCCGAGGAGTACCAGGCGCACATCTCCGGGCAGTCCTGACCGGCCTCGGCGCCCCGGTATGGCGAGGGAGAAGACCGCGGGCGCCGGGCCCATGACCGCCTCGGCAGGGGACGGCGGGAGCCTCCCCCGCCGTTCCGCCGCGCGGCACCGCGGGCGAGGCGCGGGCGGTGGCCATCGGCGCGCCCGGCGAGGTGATGCCCGGTGAGCAGGGGACTCCGCATCGATGCGGCGCGGGTGCTCCGGGAGCACCGGGCCTTCCTGGTCGTGCTGGCGCTCGGCGTCACGCTGCGCGGCCTGGCGGTCCTCGGCTACCGCCCGGCGCTGTGGTTCTGGGCGGACTCGTTCGCCTACCTCAGCTCCGCGCTCGACCTGCGCCCGCTCCCGTCACGGCCGTCCGGTTACTCGCTGTTCTTATGGCTGCTGAGCCCGGCGCGCGACGTGGCCGTGGTGACCGTGGTCCAGCATCTGCTCGGCCTGGCCATCGCCTGCGGCATCTACGCCGTGCTGCGCCGCCGGACCCGGCTGCCCGGGTGGGCGGCCGCGCTCGCCGCGGCGCCGGTGCTGCTCGACGCGCACCAGGTGCAGCTCGAGCACCTGATCATGGCCGACCTGCTGTTCTCGGCCCTGGTCGTCGCCGCGGTCGCCCTGCTGGTCTGGCGGCCGGTGCCGTCCGCGTGGCTCGCCGGCGCGGCGCTGTTCCTGCTCGGGCTCGCGTCGATCACCCGCACGGTCGGGCTGCCGCTGATCGTGGTCGCCCTGGTGCTCATCGCCCGGGCGGGCTGGCGGCCGGTGCTCGCCGGGGCGGCCGCGGCCGCCGTGGTGCTCGGCGGCTACGCGGTCTGGTACCGCAGCGCCCACGGGTCGTTCGGGCTGGGCGGCAGCAACGTCTGGCTGTGGTCGCGGACCATGACGTTCGCGGACTGCTCGGTGATGAGGCCTCCGCGCGAGCTCGCCGTGCTCTGCCCGTCCGAGCCGCGGCTCGCCGCCCCCGCCTACATCTGGGACTCCCGCTCCCCGCTCCAGCGGGTCAAGGGCGAGGACCGGGAGCGGCTCACCGGGGAGTTCGCCCGGCTCGCGATCCTCAGCCAGCCCCTCGACTTCCTGCGCACCGGCCTGCACGACGCCCTCTGGGCGTTCGAGTGGGAGCGCCGGGTCTACCCCTCGCGCGGGTGGCAGAGCGCGTACGTCTTCCCCCGCTCGGTCAAGCCGTTCAGCGACAAGGTCGCCTCGGCCGGCCGTACCGCCACCGAGCTCACCACCGCCTACCAGGGGTCGAGCGGGGCGACCCGGGTGGTCGAGCCGTACGCGGGCTGGCTGCGTGCCTACCAGGAGCACGGTTTCGTGCGCGGCCCGATCCTCGCGGTGATCCTGCTGATCGGGCTCGGCGGCGTGGTGGCGCGGCGGTGGAGCGTGCTGCTGCCCTGGGCGGCCGCGGTGGTGCTGCTCTTCCTCCCGCCGCTGATCGCCGCCTTCGACCACCGGTACGTGGTGCCCGTGGTGCCGCTCGCCTGTCTCGCCGCCGGGCTCGCCGTGGGAGCCCGGTCAGCGGCGGCGGACGTGCACGCGGACCAAGGCCGGCAGGTCCGGCGGGGCGCCAACCGCGCTGCGCGTGCGTGAGACCGCGGACTCCTCCAGCCGGGACACCACCGCGGCCACGTCGGCGCCCGGCCGCAGCGACACCGAGATCCGGATCCGGCGGTTCGGCACCATCCTGACGTGGAGGCGCGCGATGCCCTCGATCCCCTTCAGCGCGACGCCCAGCATCGCGATCCCCACCGGGCTGCGCGCCCCGAGCCGGGCGTCGGCGAGCGCGCTCACCAGCCACCGGATGGCGAGCACGGTGAGCAGGGCGGCCATGACCGCGGCGACCGCGCCCACGAGCGGCGCCTCGACCAGGGCGGCGGGGTCGACGACCCGATCGCCGGGCCGCTCCCGCCCGGCCGCGAGCAGGTAACCGCCGAGGGCGGCCAGGCCCAGGCCGACCGCGGCGATGCCGGCCCGGTGGCCGAGCCGCTGGTGCAGGGTCAGCCGTTCCGCCGGCACAGCCGGACCACCACCTCTCGCGTGAAGGAGACGCGCAGCGCGGAGAGCAGGCCGCCGACGGCGGCGCCCACCTCGTGCAGCACCGGGCCGATCGGCCGGTCGCCGACGACGACGCCGACCTCGATGCGCCGGGCGAGGATGCGCACCCGGGCCCGCCGTACCCCGTCGACCGACCCGGCCGCCGCGGCGAGCGTGCGGCGCAGCCCGGCCCGGGTGAGGCCGATGACGGTCCGCTCGTCCCCCCGCGCGAGCGGCACCAGGCGGGGCCGCCCCGGGAGCAGCGCGAGGGCGAGCAGCCCCATCCCCGCGAGGATCATGAAGATCGCGGCGCAGGCGACCGCGGAGTCCCCGAACGCGGCCCCCGCGGCCCGGTGGAGCCCCCAGTCCGCGACCGGCGATCCGGCGAGCAGCCCGGCGATCTCGAAGGTGAGGGCCGAGCCGGTGACCGCGAGCGCCGCCGCCACCGCGGTGGCGGCGAGCCTCCGGACCGGCCGGAGTGCGGCCGCGGCGCGCCTGCCCGCCCGGTCGTCCGGGCGCGGCTCCGCCGGCCGCTCCACCGCGGTGCCGCTCGCCGCGGGCTTCCCGCGTCCGAGACCCTCCCCGGCGCGCACCCCGCCGAAGATGTCCTGGACCATGCTCACCAGCCGTTCACCTCGCACCGCTCAGGCTCCTCCATGCGATCAGGAACCATCCGTACACGGCCGGCGCGCGCCATGGGCGGATCGGCCGCCCGCTTGCGCGATCATGGGCGGATCGAACCCAAGATTTTGCCCCGCGGCGCGGCGGGGCACCCGGAGCGGCCGCGGCCCGCTCGACGCTCCGGCCGTGGTCGAGCCGGCTCAGGCACGGCCGATCGCCGGCGTCCGCGCGCTCGCTGGGCGGGGATCCCTCCAGGGGTGATGAGCGGACCGTGCAGGTCCTCGCCGAATGCATCGCGGTGACGGATGGCTTGCCGCGAGCCCACCCGGGGTGATGGGCCAGAGATGAACGACCCTCATGATTTTCCGGGCCGCCGGCAGTAGGCTTCGGGCATGGACGTCCGAGAGCGCCTCGACCGGGCGACGGCCGATCTGGAACCGCCCTTCGCCGTGATCGACCTGGACGCGCTGCGGGCCAACGCCGCCGGCATGGTACGGCGGGCGCGCGGCAAGCCGATCCGGGTGGCGAGCAAGTCGATCCGCTGCCGGGCCGTGCTGGAACGGGTGCTCGCCATGGACGGCTTCTCCGGGATCATGGCGTTCACCCTCCCCGAGGCGCTGTGGCTGGTGTCCACCGGGTTCCGCGACGTGCTGGTCGCCTACCCCACCGCGGACCGGGCCGCGCTGCGGGCCCTGGGCTCCGACGAGCACGCCGCCCGGGAGATCACCGTGATGGTCGACTCCCGGGAGCACCTCGACCTGATCGAGGGCCTCCGGCTCCCGAACCCGATCCGGGTCTGCCTCGACATCGACGCCGGCTTCGAGCTGGGCGGCGGCCGGTTCCGCGCCGGCGCCCTCCGGTCGCCCGTCCGCGAGCCCGCCGAGGCGGCCGCGCTCGCCGCCGAGATCGTCAAGCGCCCAGACCTCCGGCTCGTGGGGCTGATGGCGTACGAGGCGCAGATCGCCGGGGTGGGCGACAAGGTCCCCGGCTGGTACGGCCTGGCGGTGCGCTGGATGCAGGCGCGCTCGCAGCGCGAGCTGACCGTGCGCCGCGGCCGGATCGTCGAGGCGGTACGGCGCATCGCCGACCTTGAGTTCGTCAACGGCGGCGGCACCGGGAGCATCGAGAAGACGGCGCGCGAGCGGGTGATCACCGAGATCGGGGCGGGGTCCGGGCTCTACCACCCCCGCCTGTTCGACTTCTACCGCGGCTTCACCGGCCGCCCGGCCGCCCTGTTCGCGCTGCCGGTGGTCCGCCGGCCCGGCCCCGGGGTGGTGACCGTGCTCGGCGGCGGCTACCTCGCCTCCGGGGTGCCCGGCCCCGACCGGCTGCCCCAGCCGTACCTCCCGGCCGGGCTGCGGTACGACAAGAACGAGGGCGCCGGCGAGGTGCAGACACCGCTGATCGGGACCGCCGCGGACGGGCTGCGCCTCGGCGATCGCGTCTGGTTCCGGCACGCCAAGGCCGGCGAGCTGTGCGAGCGCTTCGCCACCCTCTACCTCATCGAGGGCGGCCGGATCGTCGACGAGGTGCCCACCTACCGGGGCGAGGGCAAGACGTTCCTGTGATCGGATGCGGGGCCGGCCGCGCCGGGCACCCGGGCGGCCCGGCCTCCGGGCCCCGGCCGCGCCGGATCAGCGGCGCCGACGCCGGCGCAGCAGCACGATCGCGGCGCCGATGACGATGACCGCGCCGACGCCGATGAGCACGGGGGCCACCCGCGGCGCCGGGTAGGGCTCCGCCTCCCCCTCGGCCTCCCCCGCGGCGGGAGGGGCGACGACGGTGCCCAGGTAGTCCCCGACCGAGCCGATGATCCGCTCCGCGTTGGCCCGGGCCTTGGCCACGCTGCGCCGCGCCACCCGCTTCGGGCTCACCCGGTCCACGATCTCGTCGATGGTCCGGGCGAGCTCCTCCCGGGTGCGCTCGATCCTCCGCTCCAGCTCCTCGGGGTCGGTGCCCTCCGCCATGCGCTCCCCCTCCGTGGTCGACGAATGTGATCAGTCTGCCAGGTCGCCGGTACGGCCCGCACCGCGGGCGCGCCGGGTAGGTTTGTTCACGCGTGCCCGCGCCGACGCGGGCCCCACATGGGAGGACGTGATGAGCAGGCTCCAGCCCGGCGATCCGGCGCCGGATTTCACGCTGCCCGACGCGGACGGCGAGGAGGTCTCGCTCGCCGCATTCCGCGGCAAGCGGGTGATCCTCTATTTCTACCCGGCCGCGATGACCCCGGGGTGCACCAAGCAGGCGTGCGACTTCCGCGACAACCTCGGCGTGTTCACCGAGAAGGGGTACGCGGTGCTCGGGATCTCCAAGGACACGCCGGAGCGGCTGCGCCGGTTCCGGGAACGGGACGGGCTCACCTTCCCGCTGCTGTCGGACCCGGACCTCGTGGTGCACAAGGCCTACGGGGCGTACGGCGAGAAGCAGAACTACGGCAGGACCGTGCAGGGCGTGATCCGCTCCACGTTCGTGATCGACGGGGACGGACGGGTGGAGCGGGCGCTCTACAACGTGAAGGCCACCGGCCACGTCGCCCGGCTGATGAAGGAGCTCGGCCTCGCCTGAGGGGAGGGCCGGGCTGGGCCGAGCGGGCGAGCCGGGCCTCGCCCGGGCCGGCTCCGGCGCCGGGCGGCCGCGCCCGCGTCCGGCACCGCCCGCCATCGGACGCCGCACCGCCGTCCCCGCCCCGGAGGACCGCCTTGCGGTCGCCGGGGCCTCGCGCAGCCTTCGAGGACGCCGCGTGGGCGGCCGAGGCCGCGCCGGACCGGGTGCGCCCCGGCCCCGGGCCCCTGGCGCCCGCAGCGGTGCCGGGCGCTTTTCCGCGCGCTCCCGGAAATAGGACCGGAGTGGCCGGAAGCCCTCCCCATGGGCGGTTGTAATATGGACCAGGTGATCGGCTGGGCGTCATTTCGATCCCAGCCGACCTGGGAAAACGTCTCCCTATCGCCGCCGGGCCGTCGTTCTCGCGACGGCCGATTCGGTTAAGGCGATTAACGGGAAAAGGGGTCGTAGCCCAACCGGCAGAGGCGACGGTTTTAGGTACCGTACAGCGCGAGTTCGAATCTCGCCGACCCCACTCGGCCGTCCTGGCAGGGCCGGCGGCCGGTCACCTGCCGGGCGTCATCCGGTGCCGCGAGCCGCTCCGGGCCCGCCGTACGGCATCACCGGATCCCATCGAGCATCCAGCGGCCACCCGGGCCGCCCCAGCGCGGCCCGTCGCCCGGACCGCGCACCCAGCCGATCCGGTCGCGTTCGGCCCGATCCCAGACCTCATCCGCGATCGCGACCGCCCCGCCGCCGAGCAGCATCCCCACGATCAGCCCGCCCACGCCCACGGCGATGAGCCGCCTCCGGTCGCCCCTGGGCGGGTTCGGCGGCGGACCCCACCCCGGGGCGGTCCACCCCGGGCCACCGGGGCCGTAGGCGTAGCGCACGTCCCCCTGCCCCGGAGCCGGGCCGCCGTGGCCCGCGCCCCAGGCGCCGGCCGTGCCGGGCCCGGGCGGCATGGCGTGCGCCGCGGTCCAGGCCTGTCCGGGAGGAGGAGGCGGGGGAGGCGGCGCGAACGCCCCGGGCGCTCCCATGGGCCCCGGTGCCGCTCCGGTGCCCTGCCCGGTCACCGCGCCCGCCGCCTCCCCCGGGGGAAGCGGCGCATCATCGCCTTCCGGCCGCGGGCCGCGCGCCTCGCCACTGCCGTGCGGCCCAGCGTCGCGATCTGACATTCAGATCCCCTTTGCCCCGCTTCGATGAAGCGCACCCGATCGGCAATCATGCGCGGGCGGGCGTAAGAACCGTGTAAGCGGACCGCGGTAGCCGCATGCGACCTGAGTCGCACCCCGGCGTCCGCCCCAGGGGCGACGGCGCACCGCGGCGCCGTACGTACAGTGAGGACGTGTTCGGCAGGCTACGCGCGTGGCGGCAGCGGCATCAGCGGCTCCTGGACGTCCTGACCCTCGCGCCGCTCGCGCTGCTCTCCCTCGCCACGGCCGATCGGCTGACGCCCTGGCCCGCGGCGATCGTGCTCACCGCGGCGATGTTCCTCCCGCTGCTGTGGCGGCGGAGCCACCCGCGTGAGGTCTTCGCCATCATCGCCCTGGCCTGCTTCGTCCAATGGCTGGCCGGCGTCATGGCCTTCCCGGGGAACTTCGCCATCCTCATCGCCCTGTACAGCGTGGCCGCGCAGTGCGCCGGCCTCTGGTCGGTGGCGGCCTGGCTCATCTGCGAGTTCGGCCTGGTGCTCGTCATCTACTCCGCTCGGCCCTCGCCGTGGTCCGCGTTCATCACCTCGTCGGTCTTCGTCAGCTCGATCTGGCTCGCCGGCCTCTACGCCAACACCCGCCGGCGGTACGTGGAGAGCCTGGTGGAGCGGGCGGAGCGGGCCGAGCGGGAGCGGGACCAGCAGGCGCGGATCGCGGCGGCCGCCGAGCGGGCGCGGATCGCCCGGGAGCTGCACGACGTGGTCGCGCACAACGTCAGCGTGATGATCGTCCAGGCCGATGGGGCGGCCTACGCCATCGACACCGACCCGGAGCAGGCCCGCCTCGCCATGCAGGCCGTGGCCCGGACCGGCCGGCAGGCGCTCGCGGAGATGCGGCGGCTGGTCGGGGTGCTGCGGCAGGACGCCGGCAACCCGGCCGAGGAGTACGCCCCGCAGCCGGGCATCGACCAGCTCACCGACCTGATCAAGCAGGTCAACGACTCCGGGCTGCCGGTGGAGTTCACGGTCAACGGGACGCCGCAGGACCTCCCCGAGGGCAAGCAGCTCGCCATCTACCGCATCATCCAGGAGGCGCTCACCAACACCCTCAAGCACGGAGGGCCGGGCGCCCGTGCCACGGTGGAGGTGACGTACGGCGCCGACGAGATCGTGCTGCGGATCACCGACGACGGGCGCGGCGCGGCGGCGCCGCAGGCCGAGGGCGGGCACGGGTTGATCGGCATGCGGGAGCGTGCGGCGATGTACGGCGGGACCGTGACGGCCGGGCCGCGCCCGGGCGGCGGGTTCCAGGTGGTCGCCCGGTTCCCGGTCGGGGGCCAGGAGTGAGCGGCGCGGTGGCCACGGCGCCCGTGACCGGACCCGGTCACGCGGCCCGCCCGGCGCGGATCCCTCCCGCGCCGGCGCCCGGCGCCGGGCCGGCCACGGAAGGGGAGGAACGCGGATCGATGACCAGCGGAAGGGGAGTGCGACAGCGGTGATCCGGGTGTTTCTCGTCGACGATCAGGAATTGGTGCGGACGGGCTTCCGGATGGTCCTGAACGCGCAGCCGGACATCGAGGTCGTCGGCGAGGCGGGGGACGGCCAGGCGGCCATCGACGCGCTCGGCGAGGTCGAGGCCGACGTGGTCCTCATGGACGTGCGCATGCCCAGGATGGACGGGGTCGAGGCGACCCGGCGGATCTGCGCGACGCCCGGCGCGCCCAGGGTGCTCATCCTCACCACGTTCGACCTGGACGAGTACGCGTTCGCCGCGATCAAGGCGGGCGCCAGCGGTTTCCTGCTCAAGGACGTCCCGCCGAACGAGCTGGTCAACGGGATCCGCGTCGTGCACTCCGGTGACGCGGTGGTCGCGCCCAGCACCACCCGCCGGCTGCTCGACCGCTTCGCCGCCCACCTGCCCGATGGGCAGGCGGGGCGGCCGGAGCTGGACGCGCTCACCGCCCGGGAACGGGAGGTGCTCATCCTGGTCGCCAAGGGGCTGTCGAACCAGGAGATCGCCGAGCGGCTCCACCTCGCCGAGGCCACGGTGAAGACCCACCTCGGCCGGGTCCTCGCCAAGCTCCGGCTGCGCGACCGCGCTCAGGCCATCGTCTACGCGTACGAGACGGGTCTGGTCTCCCCCGGTCATACGCGAGTATGATCCGCCGCTCCCCGCTCGGTCGCATCCGCGGCCGCGCGGGGCAGCCGTGGATCGCAGGTCAAGTCCGTTCGCGAGGCCGAGAGAACGGCGGAAACCCGCCCATACGGTGATCGACATGACCACGATGACCGATGTCCGGATCGCCGTGGCCGCGAGCGGGCTGACCAAGGTGTACGGGCAGGGCGAGACCGCCGTGCACGCCCTGCGGGGCATCGACGTCGCCTTCGCGGCCGGAGCCTTCACCGCCATCATGGGCCCGTCGGGATCGGGCAAGTCGACGCTGATGCACTGCCTCGCCGGCCTGGACACCGTGACCAGCGGCACGGTGCGCATCGGCGACGTCGAGATCACGGGCTTGAACGACCGGCAGCTCACCCGGCTGCGGCGCGAGCGGGTGGGCTTCATCTTCCAGGCGTTCAACCTGCTGCCGACGCTCACCGCCGAGCAGAACATCCGGCTGCCGCTGGAGATCGCCGGGCGGCGGGCCGACGAGGCGCTCTTCGACCATGTGATCGACATCCTCGGCCTGCGCGACCGGCTGACGCACAGGCCGAGCGAGCTCTCCGGCGGCCAGCAGCAGCGGGTCGCCGTGGCC
Organism: Thermobispora bispora DSM 43833; assembly: GCF_000092645.1. Taxonomy (NCBI): domain Bacteria; kingdom Bacillati; phylum Actinomycetota; class Actinomycetes; order Streptosporangiales; family Streptosporangiaceae; genus Thermobispora; species Thermobispora bispora. Next base: position 1,075,191 of record NC_014165.1, on the reverse strand, counting down.
CGCGCGCTGGTCTGCAAGCCGCAGGTGATCTTCGCGGACGAGCCGACCGGCAACCTCGACTCCCGCACCGGTGCCGAGGTGCTGTCGTTCCTGCGGCGGTCCGTCAAGGAGCTCGGGCAGACGATCGTGATGGTGACCCACGACCCGGTCGCCGCCGCCTACGCCGACCGGGTGGTCTTCCTCCGGGACGGCCTGCTCGTGAGCGAGCTGGCGAATCCGACGCCGCAGAGCGTGCTCGACACCCTGATGGCGCTGGAGGCCTGACCGATGCTCAGGGTGATCCTCGCCGGGCTCCGGGCGCGGAAGCTGCGCCTGGTGCTCACCTCTCTCGCGATCGTGCTGGGCGTCGGCTTCGTCTCCGGCACCCAGGTGCTCACCGACACCCTCCAGGCCGGCTACCGCCAGGGGTTCACCGCCGACGCCGGCAAGCTGGACGTCGTCGTGATCCCGGGCAAGGAGGAGCTGACCAGCGAGACCCTCGGCAAGATCCGGGCCGTCCCGGGGGTGGCGGAGGCCCACCCGGTGCTCATCGGGGAGGCCCCGCTGATCGGCCGGGACGGCAAGGTCGTCGGCGAGATCCCGCCGCGGGGCGTGGCGATGCCGGTGATCCGCCTCAACGTGACCGCCGGGGAGGCCCCCACCGCGGCCGGTGAGGCCGTGCTCGACGAGGCCACCGCCGAGGAGCAGGGCTTCTCGGTGGGCGACACCATCGCCGTGCTGGACCACAAGGGCGCCCGGCACGAGTTCCGGCTCGCCGGGATCTTCGACGTCGGGGTCGACCAGCGGCTCGCCTACGGCGGGGCGGTGGTCTTCACCGTGGACGACGCGCTGCGGATCACCGGGGTGAAGAGGTTCACCGAGATCGACGTCATCGGCGCCGGCACATCCCCGGAGAGCCTCCGCGACGCCGTCGCCTCCGCCCTGGGCTCCGCGGCCGAGGTGCGGACCGGTGAGGAGCACGCCGAGGTGCTCGCCGAGGCGAACGGCGCCAGCCTCGGCGTGATGCGGATCGGGCTGCTGCTGTTCGCCGCGGTCGCGCTGCTCGTCGCCGGGCTGGTCATCTACAACACGTTCAGCATCCTGGTGGCCCAGCGGACCCGGGAGATGGCGCTGCTCCGCTGCATCGGCGCGACCCGGCGCCAGGTCTTCGGCGCGGTCGTGCTGGAGTCGGCGATCGTCGGCCTGATCTCGTCGATCCTCGGCCTGTTCGCCGGGCTGGGGCTCGGCGCGGGGGCGATCGCCCTGCTCGAGGCGACGGGCTCCGACCTGCCCGGCGGGACCGTGCGGCTGTCCACCGCGGCCGCGGTGAGCGGGCTCGTGACCGGGCTGGCGGTGACCGTGGGCGCGGCCCTGCTGCCCGCCCGCCAGGCCACCAAGGTCGCGCCGGTGGCGGCCCTGCGCACCCAGGTGGAGGAGCAGTCCTTCCGGGCCGGGGTGCTCCGCGTGGTGGCCTCCCTCCTGCTCGCGCTCGCCGGCGGGGCCGTCACCGCGTACGGCGTGGCCGGGGAGCCGGGCGAGAACGCGCTGGTCATCGTCACCGCGGGCGGCATCCTGGTCTTCTTCGCCGTGCTGATCATCGGCCCGGTGATCGTGCGGCCGCTGAGCCGGATCGCGGGCCGGGTGCCCGCCTGGCTCTTCGGCGTGCCGGGGCGGCTCGCGGTCGGCAACGCGCAGCGCAACCCCAAGCGGTCGGCGACCACCACCATCGCGCTCACCGTCGGGGTCACGCTGATCACGTTCATGTCGGTGCTGACCGCGACGCTGCAGGAAACGATCATGAGGAAGCTGGACAAGCAGTTCCCCGCGCAGTTCGTGGTCTACGCCCAGACCGGGACGGTGCCGCGCGCCATCGCAGATGACCTGCGCACCCGCCCGGAGATCGGCTCCGTGGTCGAGATCCGGGAGAAGGAGGGCAAGCTCAACGGCCGGCACGTCGACTTCGGCACCCTCACCCAGGCCGCGCTCGGGGACTCGGTCCATCTCGAGGTCACCTCCGGCTCCCTCGACGGGTTCGGTCCCGGCACGGTGGCGATCGCCGATCACATCGCCACCCGGAACGGCATCAAGGTCGGGGACGTCGTCACCCTGTCCGCGGAGCGGCGGACCGCCCGGCTGCGCGTGGCCGCGATCGTGGACGGCTCCCTCAACCTGGTGCCCCCGGTGCTGCTCCCCGAGCAGAGCTTCGAGCGGTACTTCGGCACGGTGGACGACGCCATGGTCCTCGCCTCCGGGGCCCGCGGCGTGCCCTTCGAGACGGCCGACCGGGTGGTGAACGCCGCCACCCACGCCTACCCCGCGGTCAAGGTCAGCAGCGCGGCGAAGATCCGGGCCCAGTTCGAGGAGCAGTTCGCGATCCTGATGAACATCGTCGTCGCCCTGCTCGGCCTGGCGATCATCATCTCGCTGCTCGGCATCGCCAACACGCTGACGCTCTCGGTGCACGAGCGGATCCGCGAGTCGGCGGTGCTCCGCGCCCTCGGGCTGACCGGCGGGCAGCTCCGCGGCATGATCTCGATCGAGGCGCTGGTGCTCGGGCTCGTCGGCGCCATCATCGGCATCGCGCTCGGCACCGTCTACGGCTGGCTGGCCGCCGCGTCGGCGTTCAACGACGTCTCGCTCCAGCTCCCCGTCGGGCGGATCCTGCTGTTCCTCGCCCTCTCCGGGCTGGCCGCGGTGCTCGCCGCGCTGCTCCCCGCCCGCCGGGCCGCCCGGGTCTCGATCGCGGGCGCGCTGAGCGCCGCCTGAACCGGCCGATCGCGGCCCGTCACGGTGATCGGGGCACCGGTCACCCGGTGAGCGTCCGACCGCCATCCCGGCCGCCGGACGCGCCGGTGGACATCCCAATAGTGATCTGCGGCATCGGAGGACACGGCCGCCGCCATGCGGGCGCGGCCGTGTCCGCTTTTCCGGTCCGGGTGAGGCCCCGCCCGAGGGTCCGCCATGATCCGCCATGGGCCCGGCCGTCCGGGCCATCGCGCCGGAGGCGATGCCCGGTCACGACCGCGGGCCGTCCCGGCGGCACGCTCCGCTCCGCCCCGCCCGGCGGCGTGCCGCGCCGGCCGCCCGGAGCCCGGGCGGTGCCGCGGTCACTCCATGGTGAGGACGATCTTGCCGCGCACGTGGCCGGTCTCCATCTCGCGGTGCGCGTCCGCCGCCGCGGCGAGGGGATAGCGCCGGGTCACGGGCAGCCGGAGCGCGCCCGAGGCGCACCGCGCGGCCAGCTCGGCCAGGGTCCCGGCGGAGCGGGCGCCGCGCAGCCGGCGGATGCCGTGGACCGCGGCGGCCTCGTCGTCCACCAGGGTCCCGATCCGCCGCCGGTCGCGCACCAGGGCGAGGGAGACGGTGATCGCCTCCCCGCCGACGGCGTCGAGCGCGGCGTCCACGCCCTCCGGGGCGATGGCCCGGACGCGCTCGGCCAGCCCGGGGCCGTACGCGACCGGGGATCGCCCCGAGCTCGCGCAGGTAGCCGTGGTTGCGCGGGCGGGCGGTGCCGATCACCCGGGCGCCGAGGTCGCGGGCGAGCTGCACCGCCACGGTCCCCACCCCGCCCGCCGCGGCGTGGACCAGCAGTGTCTCTCCGGGGGCGACCCCGAGCTCCCGTACCGCGTGGTGGGCGGTCTGGCCCACGGCGGAGAGGGCCCCGGCGACCTCCCACGGCAGCCCGGCGGGCTTGGCGGTGACGTGGCCGGCCGGGACGACCACGTGGTCGGCGTAGGCCGCGGCGACGGTGAAGCCCAGCACCTCGTCGCCCACCGACGGGCTCGCCACCCCCGGTCCCACCGCGTCGACGACGCCGGCGAACTCGTTGCCCAGGGACTGGGGGAAGGTGTCGCCGGGAGCCGCGAAGGCGCCGCTGCGGATCTTGCAGTCCACGGGGTTGACGCCCGCGGCGCGGACCCGTACCCGGATCTCGCCCACCCCGGGCTCGGGCGGCTCCTCCTCGATGAGGCGCAGCACCTCCGGACCGCCGTACGCGAAGAACACGACCCGCCGCCCCATGCCGTCCACCTCCCGTCTTGTCCGATCCGATCCCACAGATCAGAACGGAGCGCTCCGCTCTTGATTCGGCGCCCAAGCGGCCGTAGAGTCAATCGTAGCGGAGCGCTCCGCTCCGTTCCAGGTCGAGGCGCGCGGGCGGAAGGAAGGCGGATCGTGGGCGGTCACCACCCCACCGGGCGCGGCGCCCGGCCGCACCCGGGCCTCCGTTCCGGTACGGCCGGCGGACCGGCGGACCGGCCGGGCGAGCGGATCGACGGCGCGCTGGTACGGCTCGGCGTCGTGATCGTGGCGGGGGCGTTCACGTCGGCGCTGGACGCGACCGTGGTCTTCGTCGCGCTCGGCAGCATCGGCCGCGACCTGGCCGGACCGCCGGCCGCGCTGCCGTGGGCGGCCACCGGCCACCTGCTCGCCCTCGCCACGGTGGTGCCGCTGACCGGGTGGTCGGTGGCGCGGTTCGGCGCGCGGGCGATGTGGCTCGCCTCGCTGTCCCTCTTCATCGGCGGCGCGGCGCTGTGCGGCCTCGCCTGGTCGCTGGAGAGCCTCATCGTCTTCCGCGTGCTGCAGGGCCTCGGTGCGGGGATGATCCCGCCGCTCGCGCAGGTGATCCTGGTCCGGGCGGCCGGCCCGCGCCGGATCGGCCGGGTCATGAGCATGGTGAGCGTCCCCACCCAGCTCGCCCCGATCGCCGGCCCCACCCTGGGCGGCCTGCTCGTCGAGGGCCTCGGCTGGCGCGCGGCCTTCGCCGCCTATGTCCCGCTCGGCGCCGTGGCGCTCCTCCTCGCCTGGCGCGGCCTGCCGCGCGATCCGCGGGGCCCGGCGCCACGGCTGGACCTCGCCGGGATCCTGCTCCTCTCCCCCGGGGCCGCCGCCCTGCTGTACGGCCTGTCGCTGTCGGGCGGGACCGGCGGCCGGCCCGCCGGAACGCCGGTGTGGGCGTTCACCGCGGTGGGGGTGGCGCTGGTGGCCGGGTTCGTGCTCCACGCCCGCCGGCCGGGGCGGGCTCCCGCGGTCGACCTCCGCCTCTTCCGGCACCGGCCGTTCACCGTGGCGAGCGTGCTGATCTTCCTCTCCGGCGCGTCGCTGTTCGGGCTGATGTTCCTGCTCCCGGCCTACTACCAGCAGGCCCGCGGGCTCGACCCGCTGCAGGCCGGGCTGATGCTCGCCCCGCAGGGAGCCGGCATGGTCGCGGCGCTGGCGATCGTGGGCGTGCTGGTCGACCGGTTCGGGCCCCGCGCGATCGTGCTCGCCGGCATCGCGATCACCATCGCCGGCACGCTGCCGTTCACCCAGGCGGGCATCGCCGACGACCGGCCGTGGTCGGCCGCGGCGCTGGTCCTGCGCGGGCTGGGGCTGGGGGCCGCGGCCATGCCGCTCACCGCCGCCGCGTACCGGGAGCTGCCGAAGGAGGAGGTGCCCCAGGCCGCCGGCGCGCTGGTCATCCTGCAGCGGCTGGGCGCCTCGTCCGGGACCCGCTGCTCGCCGTGGTGCTGCAGCGCGGGCTCGGGCGGGACGACGGCGCGCCGGCGGCGGAGCAGGCCGCCGCCTTCAGCCACGCGTTCTGGTGGACGGTGGCGCTCAGCGTGGTCGCGCTGCTGCCCGCCCTGGCGCTGCCGGGGCGGCCGGCGGGGCCCGGGCGCGCCGCGCCGCCCGCGGAGGCGGCTCCGCTGCCTCGCCCGGGCCGGGTCCGGTCCGGTGGCCGGCCGGGTGGCCCGGAGCGCCGGGAAGGTGAGCGGAGCGTTCTGTTCAGTAGCATGGGCGGCATGACCCCCGAGAAGGCCGTGCATCGCCGCGCCGACGCCGCGCGCAACGACGCGCGCATCCTGGCCGCGGCCCGCGAGGTGTTCATCGAGTACGGCCCGGACGCGCCGGTCTCCGTGATCGCCGAACGGGCCGGCGTCGGGATGGGCACCCTCTACCGGCGGTATCCGAGCAAGGAAGACCTCATGCGGGCGCTCACCATGGCGACCATGGAGGACACCCGCCGGGCCGCAGAGGAGGCGTGCGCCCACCCCGACCCGTGGGCGGGCTTCACCGGGTTCCTCGAGGCCTGCGTCGAGGCGGGCGTGGACGGATCGCCCCGGGTGACCGGCTCCTTCACGGTGACCGAGGAGATCCTCCAGGCGAGCCGGCGGGCCCGTGAGGCGGTGCAGCGGCTCGTCGACCGCGCCCAGGCCGCGGGCGTGCTGCGCGCCGACGTCAACGCGCACGACATCGCCCTCGTGCTCGGCGTGCTGCGCGAGCTGCGCGTGGCGCACCGCGACCGCGACCCCGCGCTGCGGCGGCGGTTCACCGCGATCGTGCTCGACGGGCTGCGGCCCGCCGCGGCACGGCCGCTGCCCGCCCCGCCGGCGGGCTGGGACGACGTGGTGCGCGCCTGGCAGGCCGTGTCCGCGCGGGCCGGGGACGGGGATCCGCCGCCACCGGGGACATGACGACATGAGGTGAGGAGTCAGCGGCATGGCCGGCCCCCCGATCCGGCTCGCGGCGATCGTCGCGAGCACCCGCGAGGGACGGTTCGCCGACACCGTGGCGAACTGGTTCATCGACCAGGTGACGCGGTACGACGTCGACCTCGACGTCATCGACCTGAAGTACACCCCGTTGCCGGCCGTGATGCGCGCCGCGCCCGGTCCCGAGGTGCGCGCCTTCGCCGCCCGCATCGGCGCCGCGGACGCGTTCGTGGTGATCACTTGCGAGTACAACCACGGATATCCGGCGTCCCTCAAGCTCGCCATCGACTCGGTGCGGGACGAGTGGCGGGCCAAGCCGGTGGCCTTCGTCTCCTACGGCGGGCTGGGCGGCGGGTTGCGCGCGGTGGAGCAGCTCAAACAGGTCTTCGCCGAGCTCGAGGCCGTGCTCGTCCGTGACTCGGTGAGCTTCCACATGGCCCACGAGCGGTTCGACGACGCCGGCCGGCCGCGGCACCCGGAGCAGGCCGGCCGCGCCGCGGCGATCATGCTCGACCGGCTGCTGTGGTGGGCGGGCGTGCTGCGCGACGCCAGGAAGACCCTCCCGCCGGCGGCCTAGCGATCACGGCCCGCCCCGCCACGCTCCCCGCCGGCGGAGCCGGCCGCGCACCGTTCCCGGCGCGCCGGGCCGGGCGCCCGTCACATCCGCCGGCCGTGCCGGTCCATGATCACCGCGAACACGGCGGTGACGTCCTCGTACGGCGGCTCCACCGCCATGTGGCCCCGCTGGGCGTCGATCCACAGCACCTCGCCGCGGCAGTTCACCGCGTTCCACGCGTGGCTGCCACCGCCCGGCCAGCGGGTGATCAGCACCGCGGACCCGCCGTGCCCCGCGGCCCGCAGCCGCTCCGCGATCGCGGTGTAGGCGCGGCAGCCGTGGCCCACGTACTCGAACCGATGCCCCAGCCACGCCTCGGCCCGGGCCACTCCCCCGGTCTCCCCCGTGAGCAGGGGACGGCCCGACGGGTCGTACTCCGGCAGCCGCCGCGCCGCCACCACCGGCTCGCCGTGCCAGGTCGAGATCACCGCGAGCGCGCAGTCCACGGCGTTCGTGGACCGGAACGGGTCCTCGGTCGGGCCCTCGGCGTTGATCAACCGGATCCAGGTGCCCCGCGGGTCCGGGAACCGGCCGTTCACCGCCTGCTCCAGGTTCGCCTGGCTCTCCGGGGTCGGCTCGGCGAGCCCGCCCGGTCTGCCGTACGGCCGGGTCTCCTCGAGCCGGGGCGGCCGGTTCGGGCGGTCGAGCCAGTCGAGCTCGGCCTCCTCCTCGGCGGTCACGATCCGCTCCGCGTCACCGCGCGCCACGGTCTCCACCGGCTCGGTGTCCCGGGTCTCCTCCGCGGTCTCGCCGGTCCCCTCCGGCTCGGGCGCGCGGTCGTCCTCCGCCGGGACGCCGGCGTCGTCGCCGATCCGGGCCGGCGCCGGGAGCTCCACGGCCGGCGACGGGTCCGCGTCGTCGGCCGCCGTCCTGGGCTCGGGCACCTCGGGTATCGGGCGGTCGGCCGGCGCGGGCTCCCGCGCGTCACCGGTGGCCTCCCCGCCTCCGGCCTCCGGGCGATCCGGTACGGCGGGGCCGGGCCGGTGGTGCTCGGCAGGCGCCCGGTCCGCCCCGCCGAGCAGGTCCATCGCGAGATGGCCGGCGGTCCCGTTCATGAGGCCATTGGCGAGCCCGCCGACCGCGCCGTTGGGCGAGCCGCCGTGGCCGGGGCCGGTCCCGTTCACGAGCCGGCCCAGCACGCCGCCCGTGACGCCGTTCGCCATGGCGGGGCGGCCGTCGCCGCGGGCGGGGAACGGCGGCGCGGTCTCAGCCGCCCGCTCGTAGTCACGCCAGCGGCGCCCGTCCGGGCTGACGATCGGGTTGTACACGCCGCTCGGCAGTCGCCATCTGGAGTGGCGCTTGGCCCTTTCTCGGTTCACGTGCTACGGCCCCCCTCTCGCGCATCAGCCGCCGATGCTAGAGGGGGACGGCCGCCGGCACGGTCGTTTTTCCCAACTTCAAACCTCGCCGGCCCGGGCCGGCGCGGCGGCGCGGCGTGGCCGAATGGGATCTCCGGGACCCCGGGCGCGGGCCCGGGCGGGCGCGGCGGCGGGCCGGCGCGCCGGAGCCGCCGGCCGGCTACGCGGTCAGGCCCAGAGCGCGGGCGATGACCGGGACGAGCGCGCGGAACGCCCGGCCGCGGTGGCTGATCGCGTCCTTCTCCTCGGGGGACATCTCCGCGGTGGTCCGGGTCTCGCCCTCCGGCACGAAGATCGGGTCGTAGCCGAAGCCGTTCGTGCCGCGCGGCTCGCGGATCACCACGCCGTAGAGCGCGCCCTCGACGACGTGCTCCTCGCCCGACGGCAGCGCGAGCGCCGCGGCGCAGGCGAAGTGGGCCTTGCGCCGCTCGTCCGGCACGTCGCCGAGCTGGGCGAGCAGCAGGTCGAGGTTGGCCTTGTCATCGCCGTGCCGTCCCGCCCACCGGGCGGAGAAGATCCCCGGCATGCCGTTCATGATCTCCACGCAGAGCCCGGAGTCGTCGGCGATCGCGGGCAGTCCGGTCTCCCTCGCCACGGCGCGCGCCTTGATCAGCGCGTTCTCCGCGAACGAGCCGCCGGTCTCGGCGATCTCGCCGACGCCGGGGAACTCCTCCAGGCCGACGAGCTCGACCGGCAGCCGCGCCTCGGCGAGGATCCGGCGCAGCTCGGCGATCTTCCCGGCGTTCCGGGTGGCGAGCACCACGCGCGCGCTCATGCGCCGCTCCCCGGGAGGTCCCGGCCGAGCGCCTCGGCCTGGATGCGGGCGAGCTCGGCGCAGCCGGCCGTGGCGAGGTCGAGCAGCGCGTTGAGCTGGTCCCGGCCGAACGGCGCGCCCTCGGCGGTGCCCTGCACCTCGACGAACGCCCCGGCTCCGGTCATCACCACGTTCATGTCGGTCTCGGCGACGACGTCCTCCTCATAGCAGAGATCGAGCAGGGGTTCGGAGCCGACGATCCCGACCGAGACCGCGGAGACCGAGTTCACCAGGGGGTCACCGAGGCAGACCTCGTTCGCCCGCATCCACGCCACGGCGTCGGCGAGGGCGACGAACGCCCCGGTGATCGCGGCGGTCCGGGTGCCGCCGTCGGCCTGCAGGACGTCGCAGTCGATGATGATCGAGTTCTCCCCCATCACCTTGAAGTCCACGCAGGCCCGCAGGGCCCGGCCGATCAGCCGGGAGATCTCATGGGTGCGGCCGCCGATCTTCCCCTTCACCGACTCGCGCTCGCTGCGCGTGCCGGTGGCGCGGGGCAGCATGGCGTACTCGGCCGTCACCCAGCCCAGGCCGCTGCCCTTGCGCCAGCGGGGGACGTTGCCCGCCTCCACGGTCGCGGCGCACAGCACCTTGGTCGCGCCGAACTCCACCAGGACGGAGCCTTCGGCGTGGGCGAGCCAGTTACGGGTGATCGTCACCGGGCGGAGCTGGTCGGGTCGCCGACCGTCTGAACGTGTCATACAGGTCACCCTAGGTCATAGACGGCGCCGCTCCGCGCCAGTTCCATCCGCCCGTCGAAACCGCCGCGGGAGGCGTCCTCCAGGATCCGGGCGGGGTCGTACCAGGGGACGAGGTGGGTGAGGACGAGCGTGCCCACCCCGGCGCGGGCGGCGTGCTCGGCGGCCTGGCGGCCGTTGAGGTGCAGGCCGGGCGGCTGCCCCGGCGCGTCGAGGAACGACGCCTCGCAGAGCAGCAGGTCGGCGTCGCGCGCCAGCTCGACCAGCTCGGCCGACTCGCCGGTGTCCCCCGAGTAGACCACGGACCGGCCGCCGTAGGTGATGCGGTAGCCGTACGTCTCGACGGGGTGGTTCATCGGGGCGGCGGTCACCTCGAACGGCCCGATCCGCCGCACCCCCGTGGTGACCGGGATGAACTCGAACGAGTTCTCCAAGACCGGCTCGTGCGGCATGCCGTACGCCGCGTTGAGGCGCTGGGCGGTGTCCCGCGGCCCGTAGACCGGCACCTTGCCGGGCAGCGGGCCGTCCGGGGTGTACGTGCGCACCACGTGGTAGGCGCACAGGTCGAGGCAGTGATCGGCGTGCAGATGGGTGAGGAGGACCGCGTCCAGGTCGTACAGGCCGAGGAACCGCTGGAGCGCCCCGAGCGCCCCGTTGCCGAAGTCCATCATCAACCGGAAGCCCTCCGCCTCCACGAGGTACCCGGAGGAAGGGCTGTCCGGTCCGGGGAAGCTTCCCGAGCACCCGACGATCGTGACCTTCATCCCCAGCTCCCACCGCCCGTCGATCTCATCCCGAGCTCCCAGCGCGCATCACGAGCTCCCGGCGCCGGATGGTTGCCGGCCGCTCCTCAGCCCCAGCGTCGCGACCTCGACGTACCGGAGCTCCGGCCCGAGGAACCGCCGGCCGAGGCGGGCGAAGAGGGCGGTGTCACCGGTCGCGCGGAACCGGTGGAAGGGCTCGGCCTCCGCGTTGAACATCCCGCGGTCGTGCAGGATCCGGTAGACGTCCTTGGCGGTCTCCTCCGCGCTCGACACGAGCGTGACCCCGTCGCCCGCCACATAGGAGATGGCCCCGGTGAGCAGCGGGTAGTGGGTGCACCCGAGGATCAGCGTGTCGCACCCGGCGTCGAGGATGGGCTTGAGGTACCCGCGGATCACCTCGATGAGCTCCTTGCTCATCGTCTCCCCGCGCTCGACGAACTCCACCAGCAGCGGCGCGGCCACCGCGACCAGCTCGATGTCGGGGGCGGCGGCGAAGGCGTCGTGGTAGGCCATCGACTCGATCGTGGCCCGGGTCCCGATCACCCCGACCTTGCGGTTCTTCGTCACCCGTACGGCCCGGCGCACCGCCGGCTGGATGACCTCGACGACCGGCACGGAGTACCGCTCCCGCGCGTCCCGGAGCACCGCCGCGCTCGCGCTGTTGCAGGCGATGACCAGCATCTTCACCTCGTGCTCGACGAGGTGGTCCATCACCTCCAGCGCGTACTCGCGGACCTTCGCGATCGGCTTCGGCCCGTACGGCTGTCGCGCGGTGTCCGCCACGTAGAAGATCGACTCGTTGGGGAGCTGGTCGATGATCGCGCGGGCGACGGTGAGGCCGCCGACGCCGCTGTCGAAGATTCCGATAGCCCCGCTGTTCACCGGCACGCCTTCCAAGCGTAGGGGAGCATGCACCGCTGATCAGGGTAAGAAAGCTCACACTTGTGGTCTCTGGAGCGCATAGGGATACTTCCCCGCCGACCCCTTGGGCGTGATCTCACCCGGCCTTCCGGGCACGCCGTGCGCTCACCCGGGCTTCCGGGTGGGCGGTGGGCTCACGCCTTCCGGGTGGGCCGTGGGGCTCACCCGCCCCGCGGCGTGTCTCACCCGCGGCCGAGGCGGGCGAGCTGGCGGGACTGGGCGACGAGCCGGCCGGCCGAGTCCCACACCTCGACCTCCTCGTCGAACCAGCCGTCGCTGATCAGGCGCCCGCTCCCGATCACGGTGAGCCAGCCCGGCGCGGGGAGCGCGCGCAGGTGCCAGGTGAGCTCCACCGTGGGCGCCCAGCCGCGCATGCCCGCGGAGAAGACGACGGGCGGCATGGCGTCCACGGCGAGGGCGAGCACGTACGGGTCGGGGTCCTGCGGCTCGGCGAGCCGGAAGTACGCCCGCATCTCGGGGCGGCCGGTGGGCTCGCCCTTGAGCCACCCCACGGTCGGCGGGTCGAACCGCAGCTCGATCTGGTGGTTGAGGGTGAGGCCGCTCTCGGGTTTGGGGTCGGGCAGCCGCACGCACTCATCCGGTTCGGGCATGCGCGCGGAGGGCCCGTCCGACCAGACCGGCACCGCGTCCGGGTCGAGCGTCGCCGTGGTGACCAGCGCCTCGACCACCGCCTGCCCCTCCTGGATCAGGGTGGCCCGGGAGACGGCCGCGGTCCTGCCCGTCTTGATCCGCTCGACGCGCACCCGGGCGGCGCCGGGCCGGGCGACGCGGAGGAACTGCGCGCTCGTGGAGACCGGGTGCTCGTGCGGCGACTCGTCGACCACCGCGCGGAGCATGGCCGCCATGAGGTAGCCGCCGTTCAGCGGGCCGCCGATCGAGAACCCGTTGTCGAGGCAGACGTCGTACGTCTGATCGTCGACCCGGATCGCGCGCGTGGCCTCGTCGAACTTCGTCACCCTGCCCACCTGCCCAGAACAACATTCTCGAACCTTGTTCTGGCATTTACTGTAAGGCCTGGGTGAACGGAAAGGACGCCCGGCCCTCGGCGTCCCCTGCGAGGACGGCGAGAGCCGGACGCCCTTTGCCGGGGCTTCAGGCCCAGAGCTGGCCCTCGAGGCGGCGCTCCGCCTCCTCGAGCGTGCCCTCGTAGGCGCCGGTGGACAGGTACTTCCAGCCACCGTCGGCCACGATGAAGACGATGTCGGCCCGCTCGCCCGCGGCCACTGCCTTGCGGGCCATGGCGAGCGCGGCGTGGAGCGCGCACCCGGTCGAGATGCCGGCGAAGATGCCCTCCTTCTCCAGCAGCTCGCGGGTCCGGCGCAGCGCGTCGGCCGAGGAGACCGAGTAGCGCGTGGTGAGCACCGACTCGTCGTAGAGCTCGGGGATGAACCCCTCGTCCACGTTGCGCAGGCCGTACACCAGCTCGCCGTAGCGCGGCTCGGCTGCCACGATCTTCACGCCGGGCACGTGCTCGCGCAGGTAGCGGCCGACGCCCATGAGCGTCCCCGACGTGCCGAGGCCGGCGACGAAGTGGGTGACGGACGGCAGGTCCCGGAGGATCTCGGGCCCCGTGGTCTCGTAGTGGGCGCGCCAGTTGGCCGGGTTGCCGTACTGGTAGAGCATCACCCAGTCACGGTGCTCCTCGGCCAGGGCCTTCGCCACCCGGACCGCCTCGTTGGAGCCGCCGGCCGCCGGAGACGAGATGATCTCCGCGCCCCACATGCGGAGGAGCTGGCGGCGCTCCTCGGAGGTGTTCTCCGGCATCACGCACACCAGCCGGTAGCCCTTGAGCCGGGCGGCCATGGCGAGCGAGATCCCGGTGTTGCCCGAGGTCGGCTCGAGGATGGTGCACCCCGGATGGAGCAGCCCGTCCTTCTCGGCCTGCTGGATCATCCAGAGCGCGGGCCGGTCCTTGACCGATCCGGTCGGGTTCCGGTCCTCCAGCTTCGCCCACAGCCGCACCTCCGGGGACGGGGACAGGTGCGGCAGGCCGACCAGCGGGGTGTTGCCGACCGAATCGATCAGTGAGTCGAAACGCATTTAACGCGCACCACCGGCGACGGCGGGAAGGACGGTGACGGTGTCGCCGTCGGAGACCGGGGTGTCGAGCCCGCCGAGGAAGCGCACGTCCTCGTCGTTGAGGTAGACGTTGACGAAGCGCCGCAGGCCGGACTCGTCGACCAGGCGGTCCTTCAGCCCCGGGTGGCGGGCGTCCAGGTCACCGATCACTTCCTTCAGCGTCGAACCCTCGGCCGTGACCGCCTTGGCGCCACCCGTGTAGCTGCGCAGGATGGTCGGGATGCGGACCTCGATCGCCATCGCGGCTTGATCTCCTTGATCAGTCAGGTCGTCGTGCGGGATGAACGCTCACCCGAGGTGAACGCGTTACAGATGAGCGCGAAAGCTCGGCAGGAAATTCCGGAAGGCTCTAGCGGAGAAAACCTGCGCGCTCAGCGACAGTCGTAGACGACGAAGGGTGTGTGCGCGAAGAAGAAGCTCTGCACAGGGCACACCGGGAACGCCCGGCGGCAAGGGACAGCCGGTGACGACACACGAGAAGCGTCATCGTAGGCCATGAAAGAGAGTTTAGTCGTAGGATTCTACGATCTTCACTTCCTCTTCCGTGACGACTCCGTCCACGATGCGGAACGACCGGAACTCGCCCTCCTCCGTGGCGGTGGAGACGAGCACGTAGTGCGCGTCCGGCTCGGACGCGAGCTCGATGTCGGTCCGCGACGGGTACGCCTCGGTCGCGGTGTGCGAGTGATAGATCACCACCGGGACCTCGTCTCGCTCGTCCATCTCCCGCCAGACGCGGAACTGCTCCATGGAGTCGAACCGGTAGAAGGTCGGGGAGCGCTCCGCGTTCTGCATCGGGATGAACCGCTCGGGACGGTCCGAACCGGCAGGGCCCGCGATGACGCCGCACGCCTCGTCCGGGTGGTCGGCGCGAGCGTGCGCGATGATCTTCTCCACCAGCTCGCGTTTGATCGTCAACATGCTCGGAACGCTACCAAAGCGCGCGTACCAGGGTGTCCTGCAGGTAGGTCAGCCAGTCGTAGGTGATGAAGGCCGGGTACCGGGGGTCGTCCTCGGGCATCCGCGCGATCTCCTCGTGGACCTCCTCGGTCACGTCGAGCCGCACCCCGAGCGCGAGCCGTACGTCGTTGAGCGCGCGGAGCCAGGCGTGGGCCTGCTCCGGGGTGAGCGTCACCCGGCCGGGCGCCAAGGTCTCGAGCACCGTGGCCGCGTCGGCCCGCTTGCCGTCCCGCAGCGTCGCCTCGGTGTACCGGCGGAACTCCTCCGCCGCCTTCTCGTCCTCCGGGTACGCCGACGGGAACAGCCGGGCGAGCACCGGGTCGGTCGGCGGCGTGGGCGAACCGATGCCGAGCGCGCGCTCCAACGGGTCGTCCCCGGTCGTCCCCGGCTCGATCAGCTCGAGGATCTGCGACACGACCGACCGCAGGACCGCCGCCTCGGCCGGGTCGAAGTGCGCGGTGATCTTGTCACCGGACGCCTGGAAGCCCGTGCCCATCGCCCTTCCCCCGGCCGCTCGCCGGCCGCTCAGACATCCTGCTGGACCGTGGCCCACAGGCCATAGGAGTGGAGGATCTGGACATTCCGCTCCATCTCCTCCCGGGTGCCGCTGGCGACCACCGCCTTGCCATTGCAGTGGACGTCCATCATCAGCTTCTCGGCCTTCGGCCGTGGGTAGCCGAACACCTTCTGGAACACGTAGGTCACGTACGACATGAGGTTGACCGGGTCGTTCCAGACGATCGTGAGCCACGGCCGGTCGGACCGGACGTCCGACGACTCCCGGATCAACTCTGCAGGAGCTGTGCCACCCACATCTCCATCCTGCACCAGGGTGACCGTAGTCTTCGACTCGTGCGAGCCATGACGGGGACAGCCCTACTGACCGACCGCTACGAACTCACGATGCTCCAGGCGGCGCTCGCCAGCGGAGCCGCGCACCGGCGCACCGTCTTCGAGGTCTTCGCCCGCTCGCTCCCGCAGGGGCGCCGGTACGGCGTGGTGGCGGGGGTGGACCGGGTGCTCGACGCGATCGAGGACTTCCGGTTCGACGAGGACACCCTCGAGTTCCTCCGCTCGGCCCGGGTGGTGGACGAGCGGACCCTGGAGTACCTCGCCTCCTACCGGTTCTCCGGCGACGTGTACGGCTACCGCGAGGGGGAGGTGTTCTTCCCCGGGTCGCCGATCCTCGTGGTGGAGGGCACCTTCGCCGAGGCGGTGCTGCTGGAGACCGTCGTCCTGTCGATCCTCAACCACGACTGCGCGGTCGCCGCCGCGGCGTCGCGCATGGTCCACGCGGCCGGCGGGCGCCCGCTGATCGAGATGGGGTCGCGCCGGACCCACGAGCACGCGGCCGTGGCGGCGGCCCGGGCGGCCTACCTGTGCGGCTTCGCCTCGACCTCCAACCTCATGGCCGAGCGCCGGTACGGCATCCCCTCCGCGGGCACCGCCGCCCACGCGTTCACCCTGGTCCACGACTCGGAGAAGGAGGCGTTCCGCGGCCAGCTCGAGTCGCTCGGCTACGGCACCACCCTCCTGGTCGACACCTACGACGTGGCCAACGCGGTGCGGACGGCGGTCGAGCTCGCCGGCCCGCGGCTCGGGGCGGTGCGGATCGACTCCGGCGACCTCGCCGTGGTCGCCCAGGAGGTGCGGCGCCAGCTCGACGAGCTCGGGGCCACCAAGACCAAGATCATCGTGACCGGCGACCTGGACGAGTTCTCGATCGCCGCGCTCGCCGCCGCCCCGGTCGACGGGTACGGCGTCGGCACCTCGCTGGTCACCGGGTCGGGGCACCCGACCGCCCACCTCGTCTACAAGCTGGTGGCCCGGGAGGACCCCCGGGGAGAGCTCATCCCGGTGGCGAAGCGGTCGGTGGGCAAGCCGAGCCGCGGCGGGCGCAAGTGGGCGTACCGGCGGATCAGCGGCGGGACCGCGACCGCCGAGATCGTCGCCAACCGGCCCATGGAGGACGAGGGACGCCCGCTCCTCGCCAAGCTGATCGAGCGGGGCGAGGTCATCGGCAGGGAGCCCTTGGCGGCGGCCCGGGAGCGGCACCGCGCGGCCATGGCCGAGCTCCCGCTGGTCGCGCACAGCCTCTCGCCCGGCGATCCGGCGATCCCTACAATTTTCTACTGATCACCTTTTGTCAGGATTTTTCTAGAAGTGGGGCGCTCGCCGACCGGCGGCCGAGGAGGTGAGGGGCGTGACGACCGCGCTCGTCATCGTCGACGTGCAGAACGACTTCTGCGAGGGTGGCAGCCTCGCCGTCGCCGGAGGCGCCGAGGTCGCCGCCGCGATCACCCGTCACCTCCGGGACAACCGATACGACCACGTGGTCGCCACCCGGGACTACCACATCGACCCGGGCTCCCACTTCTCCGACGAGCCCGACTACGTGACGAGCTGGCCGGCGCACTGCGTGGCGGACACCCCGGGCGCCGCCTTCCACCCCGCCCTGGACACCTCGGCGGTCGAGGAGGTGTTCAGCAAGGGCGCCCACTCGGCCGCGTACAGCGGGTTCGAGGGGGCGGCCCCGGACGGCACCGGCCTGGCCGAGTGGCTGCGGGCGCGCGGGGTGGACGCGATCGACGTGGTCGGCATCGCCACCGACCACTGCGTGCGCGCCACCGCCCTGGACGGCGCCCGGTCCGGCTTCAGCGTGCGGGTCCTCCTCGGCCTCACCGCCGGCGTCGCCCGGGAGACCACCGACCGCGCCCTCGCCGAGCTCAAGGAGGCGGGCGTCGAGCTCGTCGGGACCCCGATCGTCCGGAGCTGAGCCGCCCCGCGCGCGGACCTTCCCACGGCCCGGTCCGGCGAGCCGCGCCCGGGCGGGCCCCGGACGGCCGCCGCGGCCCGGCGGCCGACGGTGGCGCCGGGGCGGATCGGCCCGGTGAGATCAGCGTGCCCGGCGTGTCCTGTCGGCCGCCGGCGTTACGCTGAGGTCACTGTGAGGCAGCGAACCGGTAGAGACCGTGTGGTGGCGGCGAGCGGGGTGAGGCGCCGTTGAGCGTTTCGGCCGCCTCCAACCTCTCCCCCGCCTACCCGAACCGCGCCGCCTGGGGCACCGCACCCAAGCTCCGCGCCTGGCAGCAGGAGGCCTTCGACCTCTACTTCCGGCGGGACCCCAGGGACTTCCTGGCCGTGGCGACGCCCGGCGCGGGGAAGACCACCTTCGCGCTGCGGATCGCCACCGAGCTGCTGCACCGGCGGGCGGTCCAGGCGGTGACGATCGTCACGCCGACCGAGCACCTCAAACGGCAGTGGGCCGACGCCGCGGCGAAGGTCGGCATCCGGATCGACCCCGACTTCAAGAACAGCCAGGGCACCATCTCGCGCGACTACACCGGGGCCGCGGTCACCTACGCCCAGGTGGCCATGCACCCGGCGCTCCACCGCGCCCGCACCGTGGCGCGCAAGACCCTGGTGATCTTCGATGAGATCCACCACGCGGGCGACAGCAAGTCGTGGGGGGACGCCGTGCGGGAGGCGTTCGACCCCGCGGCCCGGCGGCTCGCGCTCACCGGCACCCCGTTCCGCTCCGACGACAACCCGATCCCGTTCGTCACCTACGTCGAGGACGGCGACGGGGCGCTGCGGAGCGTCGCCGACTACACCTACGGGTACGGCGCGGCCCTCGCCGACGGCGTGGTCCGGCCCGTCATCTTCCTCGCGTACGCCGGGGAGATGAAGTGGCGGACCCGGGCCGGCGACGAGGTGAGCGCCATGCTCGGCACCCCGCTCACCAAGGACCAGCTCGCCCAGGCGTGGCGGGCCGCCCTCGACCCGAAGGGCGACTGGATCCGCCAGGTGATCCACGCGGCCGACCGGCGGCTGACCGAGGTGCGGCGGAGCATTCCCGACGCGGGCGGCCTGGTGATCGCCTCGGATCAGGCGACGGCCCGCGCCTACGCCCGCCACATCCGGGCCATCACCGGCGAGAGCGCCGAGGTCGTGCTCTCCGACGACCCCGGCGCGTCCAAGAAGATCAAGGAGTTCGCCGCGTCGACCCGCCGGTGGCTGGTCGCGGTGCGCATGGTCTCCGAGGGCGTGGACATCCCCCGGCTCATCGTGGGGGTGTACGCCACGAGCACCTCGACCCCGCTGTTCTTCGCCCAGGCGGTCGGGCGCTTCGTCCGGGCCCGGCGGCGCGGCGAGATCGCGTCGATCTTCCTGCCCTCGGTCCCGGTCCTGCTCGGCCTCGCCGCCGAGCTGGAGGCCGAGCGCGACCACGTGCTCGGCCGGAGGCGGGGCGACGAGGGCGGGCTCGACGACCACCTGCTGGACCTGGCCCGGCAGGAGCGGCGGACGCCCGAGGCCGTCGGCGAGGAGCTCCCCCCGCAGACGCTCGAGACCTCCGCCACGTTCGACCGGGTGCTCTTCGACGGCGGCGAGTTCGGCACCGCCGCCGCGCCGGGCTCCCCCGAGGAGGAGGAGTTCCTCGGCCTCCCCGGGCTGCTCGAACCGCACCAGGTGGCGACGCTGCTCCGCAAGCGCCAGGCCGAGCAGCTGGCCGCGAAGCGGAAGGCGCAGGCGGAGCAGGCCGAGGCGAAGCCGGCGCTGCCCCCGCACGAGGAGCTGCGGGAGCTGCGCCGGGAGCTCAACAGCCTGGTCGGCGCGTGGAACCACCGGACCGGCGTGCCGCACGGCGTGATCCACGCGGAGCTCCGCCGGGCCTGCGGCGGGCCGCCGGTCGCCCAGGCGACCGCCGAGCAGCTCCGCAAGCGGATCGAGCTGATCCGGAGGTGGGCCACCCAGCGCCGGTGACGACGGCGGCCGCATCGGCCGGAGCCGCCGTCACGCGGCCGGAAGGGCCGTCCGCGCCCGGATCGGCCGAGGGCCGGGGACGCCCCTGGGCGGCCCCTCTAACCCATGGCGCCCGGCCGTGGGACGGCCGCGGGGCCGGAGCATCGGGGCGGTTCCTCAGCCGCGGCGTCCGGCCGGGCGGGGCATCCGGTAACCGGGGCCGCCGTTCACCGTGACGCGCACGGACTTGCGGCGCAGCTCGGGGGTGATCCGCAGGTTCAGCGAGGCGAGCCCGTCCACCAGGCGGACGGGAACGGACCGGACCTCCGCCCCTCGCACCGGTGGCGCGGCCTCCCGCTCGCCGGGCGCGCTCTCCCGCAGCCAGACCCGGAGCACCCGCCCGGTGCCCTTGAGGGCGACGGTGGCCGTGGGGCACTGCCGCTCGGCGGCGCGCCAGAAGACGAAGAGGTTCAGCGAGCCGCCGCGGCGGTTCATCCGCACCATCTCGGGCGTGGGCGTGCGGGGGGTGCACTCCGGTGGCGCGCCGGTGCCGGTCGGCGCCGCCGTGGCGGGGCCGGGGGCGCCGGTACGGCCGGCCACGACGGGCGCGGGCGGCTCCGGCGGCGTGCGGGAGTGGAAGCCGATGACCAGCGTTCCCGCCTGCAGCGCGGTGAGGGTGAGCGCCCCCATGGCGCGCCGCGGGCCGGACGCGCCCCGGCCGAAGATCAGCCAGACGCAGATCGGGGTGAGCACGAGCCAGCCGAGCGCCAGCAGCAGAACGAGCATCCGAGGTCCCCAGTATCACGTGGCGTCGTCGCTCTCCGTGATACCGCAACCACACCTCGTCACGGGCCGTTCTTGAACACCATCCGACCCGCGGTTTCCGATCTCATCGCCCTGCGGGCCGTCCGGCTCAGCGGGCTCCCTGCGTCCTCGGCGGGCGCCGTGCGTCGCGGCCTCGCTCAGTGGGCTCCGTACGTCGCGGCCTCGATCTCCGCCCGCGAGCGCGGGTCGTCGGGCTGGGCGACGCCGAGCAGGACCACGCTCCGGCCGTCCGGGCGGGTGAACAGGGTCACCCGCATGAACGCGGGCTCTCCCCCGCCGGCCCGGAGCGCACGGGTGTGCCCGGGCATCCCGCCGATCGTGACCGGCCGGTCGTCCACCACCTCGAGGTCATCGCCGAGGACGAGCAGCCGGGCGTAGACGTCGCACAGGTCGAGCAGCGCCGGCCGGAGCTGGGCCGGGTCGGCCCGCCCGGCCGGCCGGGCCATCACCAGCACGCTCCCGTCCCGGCCGGCCACCGAGGTGAAGCCGGCCACGGGCGCCGCCACCCCGGCCCGCCACCCGGGCGGCAGCGGGTAGCTCACCCCGGCGAACCAATCGGTGACCGTGTCCTGCGGCGGCGGCTCGGGCCGGCCGAGGGCGGCGATCACCAGGCCGGTGATCACCGCGGATGAGGCGGACACGGCGAGCGCGGCGACGAGGATGCGCACCAGCCAGCTCGGCCTGCCGCGGGGAGGCGAGGACGATGTGCCGCGCCGACCGGCCGGAGCGGACGGCTTCCTCGCGGGCCGCGTGGCCACCGTGGACGGCTGCTGCGCGGGGCGCGCCTCCTCCCCCTCCGGCGGCCACACCCGGCGCATCCACTGATCCTGCACGTCACCTCCGGGAGCATCCCTGCCGGGCGCGCGTGGCGGCGAACCGGCGTGCGAAGGACCGGGCGTGCGTCACCCGGGCGACGGCGGCACCGCACAATGCCGTGTCCCGGTGCGCGAACGCTGGTGAGGAGTTACTCACACCCGGGCCCCGGCGTCAACGGCGGACCGGGAAGTCACGGCCGGGGTGCTCCCCATCGGCCAGAGGGCGCGCCTCCGGGGCGGGATCAGGGTGCGATGGCGCGGTACTCCTGCCACATCCGGGCCATGCGCTCGGCCTGGCCGCGGGTGAACTCGCGCATGCAGGTGTCCTTGGAGTAGTCCATGAAGTTGTGGATCGGGTCGCTCCCCGGCCCCGGGCAGGTGTCCTTCCGGGCCGGGCAGCCCTTGGTCGGGTACGCCTCGGCGGGGGTGTCGTCGACCTCGTCGCCGGGCGGGTCGCACCCGTTCTCGAAGGTGTGGAGCAGGCCCATCCAGTGGCCGATCTCGTGGACCGCGGTGAAGCCGCGGCGGAAGTTGCGGAGCGGGCCGCCCGGCAGGCTGCGCCAGTCGATCATCACCCCGTCGAGCTCGGGCGCGCCCGCGTACCACTGCGGGTAGGTGCCGTAGCCGAGGATGAGCCGCTCCATCTGCACGATGTAGAGGTTGAGCGTCTCCGGGCCGCCCACCCGGAGCTTCCGTTTCATCTCCCGCTCGTGGCCGAAGGGGTCGCGGAACCACGCGCGGTTGGCCGTGTGGGTGATGCCCTTCAGCTCGAACCGGACGCCCGTGTCCACCCCGCCGAACTTGCCGCCGTAGGCGGCGTTGAGCGTGCGGACCTGCCGCTTGACCGCGCTGTCGGGGGCGCCGAGCGCGCCGTCCTTGATGACGTGCACCCAGAGCGGCACCCGGATCACCCCGCGCCGCTCCGGCGCGCCGGCCGGGCGGTGCCCGGCGCGCGCATGGCCGTCCGGGCGGGCCGGGACGCGGAGGAGCCCCCACGGGGTGTGCGGCCGGAGCGCGAGCCGGTACGCGCGGGCGCGCGGGTCGGCGCCGCACGGGACGCCGCCGGTGCGGGGCCGGCCGGGGTCACCGCTCGCGGCCGCGTGATCGCCCGTCGGGCGGGTGCCGCGGGCGGCCGTCGGCGTCCCGCTGAACGTGCAGATACAGGTGAGGAAGAGGCAGGCAAGGAAGACGGCGGAGGCGCGCCGGCGCATCGTGTCCCCCCGAAACGGCTGGTCAGAAGCCTGACGTTAGCCGTTCCGAGGGGTGAAGATCACGCAGCGACACTCACTCGCCGGACGGCTCGCCCTTGGGGAGCCCGTCGTAGATCTCCTTGCACTCCGGGCAGATCGGGTACTTCTTCGGGTCCCGGCTCGGCACCCACACCTTGCCGCAGAGCGCGCGGACCGGCGTGCCGGTCACATAGCTCTGGGTGATCTTGTTCTTGTCGGCGTAGTGCGCGAACCGCTCGTGGTCGCCGTCGCCGTGCGAGAGCCTGGGCCGTACTTCGCTCTCGGGAAGAATCTTCGTGCCGCTCACGGATAACGAGTCTATCCAGCGGCATCGAAGGACCGGCCCGTACGGCTTCCGCACGGCGCGGCGAGCGACCGGGTCAGCCGATCGCGGCGGGGGTGCCCTCCGGCTTGCGGCCCGCCTTCACGAACAGGGCGAGGAACGCGGACACCAGGGCGAGGCCCATGCTCATGGTGAACCCGAAGTGGAGCCCGTCCATGAAGGAGCGGTGGGCGGCCTGGGCGATGAGCTCCGCGCCCGGGCCGGAGAGGCCGGGGGGCGCCATGCCGACCGCGGCCAGCTCCTTGAGGGCATCGAGCTGCGCGGGCGGGATGGCGGACGCGGCCGGTCCGAGGTGCCCGGGCAGCGCGCTCGCCACCTTCGCGGAGACCGCGGCGCCCAGGACGGCCGTGCCGAGGGCCCCGCCGACCTGCATGGCCGAGTTCTGGAGCCCGCCGGCCACCCCGGTGAGCTCGAGCGGAGCGTTGCCGACGATGATCTCGGTCGCGCCGACGAAGACCGGGGAGAGGCCGAATGCGAGGAGGACGAACGGGATCGCGCTGTCGAGGAAGCCGGCCTCGAGGCCGAGCCGGGAGAGCAGGAACATCGCCACCGCGGTGATCAGCATCCCGCCCACGATGGTGAGCCTGGGGCCGAACCTGCCGATGGCCATGCCGGCCACGGGCGAGGCGACCATCATCCCGGCGCTCATCGGCAGCATGCGCAGCCCGGCCTCCATCGGCGACAGGCCGTGCACCCCCTGGAAGTAGAAGGTGAGGAAGAACATCGCCCCCACCATCGAGAACGACACCAGGATCATGAGCACGGTGCCGATGGACAGGGATGCGTTCCGGAAGAGGCCGAGCGGGACCAGCGGCTCACGCGCCCGCCCCTGCCAGAACAGGAAGGCGGCGCCGAACACCACTGCCCCGGCGAGGAAGCCGAGCGTCCGCGCGTCCCCCCAGCCCCACTCCGGCGCGTTGATGATCGCCCAGAGCAGCGCGGACATCGTGATCGACAGCAGGCCGACCCCGGGCCAGTCCACCCGGGAGAGCAGCTCCGCGCGGCTCTCCCGCAGCGCCAGGAACCCGAAGATCATGGTGATCGCGCCGACCGGGACGTTGATGAAGAAGACCGACTGCCAGCTCACGTTCTCCACGAGCAGCCCGCCGACGATGGGCCCGGCCGCGCTGGACAGGCCGAGGATGGCGCCCCAGGCCCCGAGGGCCTTGTTCAGCCGCTCCCCGGGGAAGGCCGCGCGGAGCAGCGCGAGCCCGGCGGGCTGGAGCAGCGCGCCGGACAGGCCCTGCAGGACGCGGAACGCGATCAGCGGCCCGATCGACGAGCTGAGCCCGATCGCCAGCGAGGCGAGCGTGAACCCGGCGACGCCGATGAGGAACATCCGCTTGTGGCCGAACAGGTCGCCGAGCTTGCCGGCGGTGATGAGGAACACCGCGAGCGCGAGCAGGTAGCCACTGGTGATCCACTGCAGGTCGGACAGGGTGGCGTGGAGCTCGGCGCCGATGACCGGGTTGGCGATCGCGACCACGGTCCCGTCGAGCATGACCATGATCGCGCCGAGGCCGACGGCGAGGAGCGTGAGCCCCGGGTGGTTGCCCCGGACGCCTTGCGCGGGCGCCTCGGTGCCGGCCAGAGCCGGTTGGGTCACGAAAAGATCCCCCCTTATAGCACAGAATCAACCGGGGCAACTTATGGCATTCGCCCGGCTTGTAGCAACTCGTTAATTCGGGAATTCGTGACCCCTTCGCCAATGGCCGATCCGGCATTAAGAAATATGATCAAGTGGTAAAATAAGGATCAGAATTCACACGGCGCACAGGAGTCGCGCCGCCGCGGGCCGGCATGAGCAACGGCGCGCGCCCTGCCCGATCACCGAGCACGGACCTTCGCGATCATCGGTGCCGGCCCGGAACCGCAACCCCATCGTCTCTCGGCCGGGCGGCCTCCTACCGGCGAGTATTCGAGGATCCTTGAACGTTTCATCCGGGATCACCCCGGGCCGGGCCGTACCTTCGCACGTCGCCGGGGCCGGCGGACCGGCGGTGGCCCCTCTCCCCTCGCCCGCGCCTGTCCCAGATGATCAGCCGCTCCTAGGGTGATGCGCGAGCGCTCCTCCGGTCGGCCCATTCCCCGGTGAGGTGGTCGATGAGAACACGGCTCGGCGTCGCCGTCGCGGCGCTGTTCGCGCTCGCGTGGTCATTGATCGTCTGGTCGCCGCCCGCCCAGGCCGCAGTGGGCCTCCGGGTCGGCGACGGCAAGATCTACGAGGCCAACGGCGCGGAGTTCATCATGCGGGGCACGAGCCACCCGCACGCCTGGTACCCGAACCAGACCGGCTCGTTCGCGGACATCAAATCGCTCGGCGCCAACACGGTCCGGGTGGTGCTGAGCGGCGGCCGCTGGACGCCGAACTCCCCGAGCGACGTGGCCAACGTCATCCGGCTCTGCAAGGAGAACCGGCTGATCTGCGTGCTGGAGAACCACGACACCACGGGGTACGGCGAGCAGAGCGGCGCCTACCCCCTCGACCAGGCGGTCGACTACTGGATCAGCCTGAAGAGCGTGCTCACCGGCGAGGAGAACTACATCGTCATCAACATCGGCAACGAGCCGTACGGGAACAACAACCCGTCGGCCTGGACCGCCGCGACGATCAACGCGATCCAGCGGATGCGCGACGCCGGCTTCCAGCACCTGCTCATGGTCGACGCGCCGAACTGGGGGCAGGACTGGGCGTTCGTCATGCGGGACAACGCCGCCACCGTGTTCGACAGCGACCCGCTGAAGAACACGGTCTTCTCGATCCACATGTACGGCGTGTTCGACACCGCGAACGAGATCACGAGCTACCTGCAGGCGTTCCAGTCCGCCCGCCTGCCGCTCGTCATCGGTGAGTTCGGGCACCTGCACTCCGACGGCGACCCGGACGAGGACACGATCATGGCCGAGGCGGAGGCCCGCGGCATCGGCTACATCGGCTGGTCGTGGAGCGGCAACGGCGGCGGCGTCGAGTACCTCGACCAGGTGGAGAACTTCGACCCGGCCCGGCTCACCCCGTGGGGGCAGCGGCTCTTCAACGGCCCCAACGGCATCAAGGCCACCGCGAAGGAGGCGACCGTCTACGGCGGCACGGCCAGCCCGCCGCCGAGCTCCCCGCCGGCCTCTCCCCCGGTCTCTCCCCCGGTCTCGCCTCCGGTGAGCCCCAGCCCGAGCCCGAGCGGGTCGAAGGGGTGCACCGCGAGCTACCGGATCGTGAACGAGTGGAACGGCGGCTTCCAGGGCGAGGTGACGGTCACCGCGGGCGACTCCGCGATCTCGGGCTGGACGGTGTCGTGGACCTTCCCCGACGGCCAGGCCGTGACCCAGGCGTGGAACGCCACGATCACCTCGAACGGCCCGTCGGTGACCGCGAAGAACATGAGCTACAACGGCGATCTCGGCCCGGGGGCCGGCACGACCTTCGGGTTCCTCGGGTCGTGGCAGGGCCAGAACCGCGTGCCGCCGGAGGTGATCTGCACGGCGAGCTGACCTGATCCCCGGTACGGCCGGGTGGCGCGCGGCGCGCCCGGCCGTACCGCGCTCTCACGGTGGTGATCCACCGGCCGCTGCGCGATCATCCGCCGGCCGAGCACCGCACCGCCGATCATGCAGAGGCAGGGAGCGCGAAGGAGCGTGGCCGTACCCGCCCTCGCGGTCGAGGTTTCCGGGCCGGTGCGCGATCGCCCGCCGGCCGAGCACCACACCGCCGATCATGCAGAGACAGGGAGCGCGAAGGAGCGTGGCCGTACCACAGCGGCGGCCGGCCCCGCGCCCACGCGGCGGCGGGCATACCCGAGCCGGGCCCGGCCCACGGCGCGGGCCGCCCGGTCCCGCGCCCGGTGCACTCGGCGCCGGCCGCCTAATTCAGCGTCGGGTCGTCGGGGAACGTCGAGACGAACGCGAGCTCGTTGCGCTGCCGGCGCAGCACCGCCCGCCACAGGTTCTCCGGGTCGGAGTTGAACGTGTCCCCGGGCTCGGAGTCCACGACGTACCAGGCGCCTTCCCGGATCTCGCTCTCGAGCTGACCGGCGGCCCACCCCGCATACCCGGCGAAGATCCGCATCTGGGTGATCTCGCCGGCGAGGATCTCGGGGGGCGCGTCGAGATCCACCGTGCCGAGACGGGTCGACGTCTTGCCCTGCAGCCTCCGCCAGCCCAGCGGCTCGTCGCCGCTCATCACGGCGGCGAGGGCGAGGGCGCTGTCCGTCTGCACCGGACCGCCCTGGAAGAGGACCGACGGGCCGGTCACCAGCGCGTCCCACGACGGCAGGACCTGGTGCACCGCGATCTCGCTGGGCCGGTTGAGAATCACGCCCAGGGTGCCGCCATCCTCATCGTGCTCCAGGATCAGCACGACACTACGCCGGAAGTTGGGGTCCTCGAGCAGTGGCGTCGCCACCAGCAACCGGCCGACGTAGATCGCTTCCGCCATACCTCCCATGATGGGGTAGGAATGCCCGATCGCGCACGTCCTCCACTATTTGGCGGGCCATATTACTCTCTATCACCCGTGCGGTACTCGGCGAGGTCGGTGGCGGGCAGCCCGCCCCGCGCCGTCTCCCGGACCGCGGTGGCGACCACGTGGGCCACGTCCGGGTGGAAGACGCTCGGGATGATGTAGTTGGGGCCCAGCTCGTCGTCGGTGACCACCGAGGCGAGCGCCCGCGCGGCCGCGAGCAGCATCTCCTCGGTCACCTCCTTCGCCTGCGCGTCGAGCAGCCCGCGGAACACGCCCGGGAAGGCGAGCACGTTGTTGATCTGGTTCGGGTAGTCCGAGCGGCCGGTCGCCACCACGGCCGCGTACTCCCGCGCCTCGTCCGGGGAGACCTCCGGCTCGGGGTTGGCGAGGGCGAACACGATCGCGTCGTCGGCCATCCGGGCGATGTCCTCGCCGGTGAGGATCCCCGGCGCAGACACCCCGATGAACACGTCGGCGCCCTCGAGCGCGCCCCGCAGGTCGCCGGTGTAGTTCCCGGAGTTGGTGTTCTCGGCGATCCACCGCAGCGAGTCGTCGAGGTCGTCACGCCCCTCGTGGATGGCGCCGCGGTAGTCGCACACGATCACGTCCTTGGCCCCGGCCGCGAGCAGCAGCCGCAGCACCGCCGAGCCGGCCGCGCCCGCCCCGGCCATGGCGATCCGGACGTGCGGCAGCTCCTTGCCGACCACCTTCAGCGCGTTGGTGAGGGCGGCGAGCACGCAGATCGCCGTGCCGTGCTGGTCGTCGTGGAAGACCGGGATGTCGAGCAGCTCCCGCAGCCGGCGCTCCACCTCGAAGCACCGCGGCGCCGAGATGTCCTCCAGGTTGATGCCGCCGAAGCCCGGCGAGATGAGCTGCACCGCCCGCACGATCTCGTCGACGTCCTGGGTGTCGAGGCAGATCGGCCAGGCGTCGATCCCGGCGAACCGTTTGAACAGCGCGGCCTTCCCCTCCATCACCGGGAGGGCCGCCGCCGGGCCGATGTTCCCCAGGCCCAGGACCGCGGAGCCGTCCGTGACCACGGCGACCGAGTTCCGCTTGATGGTGAGGCGCCGCGCGTCCTCCGGGTTCCGGGCGATCGCCATGGAGACCCGCGCCACGCCCGGCGTGTACGCCATGGAGAGCTCGTCCCGGTTCCGCAGCGGCACCTTCGAGTTCATCTCGATCTTGCCGCCGAGGTGCATGAGGAACGTCCGGTCGGAGACCTTGTGGATGGTCACGCCCTCGACGCGGCTCAGGCCGTCCACGATCTCCTGGACGTGGTCGGCGTCCCGGGCCGCGCAGGTGACGTCGATGCGGAGCTTCTCGTGTCCAGCGTTCGACACGTCGAGGGCGGTCACCACGCCACCCGCGTGCTCTACCGCGTGGGTGAGCTGGCTGACCGCCTTACCTCCCGCGGGCACCTCGAGACGGATGGTGATGGAGTACGAAACGCTGGGCACGGTGGCCACGTTCATCCGCTCCTTTGGGGTGCGTCCCCCGGCCGT
This sequence comes from Thermobispora bispora DSM 43833, assembly GCF_000092645.1. Lineage (NCBI taxonomy): Bacteria > Bacillati > Actinomycetota > Actinomycetes > Streptosporangiales > Streptosporangiaceae > Thermobispora > Thermobispora bispora. The sequence continues at coordinate 1,046,595 of NC_014165.1, read as the reverse complement.
CCTGTTCACAGACTGCTCAGAACCTCACGCAGCGGTCCTGCTTCGCACCCGGCTCAACGCTTCCGTGGGGGCACTTCCATGGTGCCATCTTCCACGCGGAAGTTCGGACCGAAAATCGCGATTCGGCTCAACCAAGAGCGTTCGCCGCGGTCAGGATCAGCTCGACGCAGATCGGCACCGGGATCACGGTGCTGTCCAGGATCATGTGGTAAAGCTGCGGGTCGGCAGGGTTCACCCGGTAGAACTGCCGCACGTACGCGGCGCGGGCCCGGTCGTTCGCCACGACGATCCGCCGTGCCTCGCGCTCCGGGATGCCGGAGAACGCGGCCGTCTGCAGCACCCGGCGGCGCAGCGGTCCGTCGAGGCGGACGTGGAGCGCACCGGGGTGGTCGGCGAGCACCACCGCGCCGGCCCGGCCGAGGAACACCCCGCCGCTCCGGCGCGCGGTCTCCCGCATCATGCGCTCGGTGCGCATGGTGAACTCTTCCGGCGACAGCGGGACGCCCGATAACATGCCGAGCTCCGCGGCGCCGAACGCCGCGTTCGGCAGCCGCAGCATGCCGACGAGGAGCCTGCCGAGCCCGCTCTCACCCCGGTCGTCGTAGGCGAGGGCCTCCTCCAGGCTCACCCCCAGCTCCTCGGCGACCGCGGACGGGATGGCGCGGTCCACGAACGGCACGCCGAGGCGCTCGGCCACCGCCGGGCCGATGACGCTGCCGCCGGTGCCGAACGTCGCGGAAATCGTCACGACCCGCACGCCGGGCTATATGCCCGTGCAACGCGGCGCGAGGCTAGAAGAGCGCGCTCGCCAGCGCGCGCCGGGCCTTGAGCACCAGCGGGTCGGAGACGGGGAACATCTCGAACAGGCCGAGCAGGTGCACCCGGGCCTTGTCCCGCTCCTCCCCCTTGGTCCGGCGGACGACCCCCACGAGCCGGTCGAAGGCCTGCTCCGCCTGGCCGTTCAGCATCTCCACGTCGGCCGCCTGGCACTGGAGCGCCACATCGGCCTCGTCCGCGGCGGCGCGCCGGAGCACGTCGGCCGTGTCGAGCCCGCGCACCCGGCGCATCAGGGCGACCCGGGCCAGCCCGGTCTTGGCGTCCTCGTTCCCGGGCTCCCGCTCCTTCAGCCGCGTGAACGCGGCCTCGGCGGTGTCGAGGTCGCCCTTGGCCAGCGCGGCCTCGGCCTCCGCCAGGTCGGGGTCGACCGGCGGCTGCGCGGGCGCGGCCCCACGGCCGACCTCGACGCCGAGCTGCTGGAACACCTGCTGCAGCGCCTGGCGGACCTGGGCCTCCGGCATCGGCCCTTCGAACAGCGGCATGATCTGACCTTGGAACGCCAGGAAGACGGTGGGGACGATCCGCATCCGCAGGGCCTGGGCGAGCTGGGGATCGCGCTCGACATCGACCCGGGCGAGGACCCACCCCCCGCCCGCCTCGCCGGCGAGCTTCTCCAGGGTCGCGCTGAACTGCTTGACCTGCTCGGCGCGGCTCACCGTGGCCTCGATCACGACGGGGGTGCCCATCGAGCGCTCCACCACGTCGACGCTGAAGGTGGCCGCCGTGACCTCGACGACGGTCGGCACCCTTCCGCTCTTCTCCTCGGCCTCGCGCCGCGCCTGGGCCTCCAGGGCCTGCTTGCGCGCGCCGAGGTCCACCGCGCCGTACAGCGATGCAGGTCGAGTGAACTCCGCTGCCATATCCCCAATCCTGCCGTAGTCCTCGGATTCGTTCGCGTCATCCGGCCATCCCGCCTCCGGCCGGCCGCGCCCCGGCCGCCCGGGGCGGTGGCGGTCCGCGCCGGGCGGTCCCCGGTCGCGCGGGCGGCCGCCTCACCCCGGCGGTACGGCCGCGCGGCACGCGGGCCGGGCCCGGCCGGTCACGGCCGAAAGTCGCCGGCGGCGATGCGGATGGTCCGCAGCAGGTCGAAGATCTGCTCCAGCTCACCCTCCTGGTACATCCCCATACCGAACTTCGCCGCCATCAGGTCGGCGGTGGCCCGCTGGACCACCTCACGGCCCGCCGGGGTGATCTCGGCGAGCACGCCCCGCCCGTCGCGCGGGTTGCGCATGCGGCGCACGAGACCGGCCCGCTCCAGGCGGTCGACGGTGTTGGTCACGCTCGTCGGGTGCACCATGAGCCGCTCGCCGATCTTCGACAGAGGGAGCGCACCGGTCCTGCTGAACGTGAGCAGCACGAGCGCCTCGTAACGGGCGAAGGTCAAATCGTACGGCTTGAGCAGCGTGTCCAGTTGCGCCAGCAGAATCTGATGAGCTCTCATGATCGACGTAACCGCGGCCATGGCGGAAGAGGGGCCGAACCTCGCTCGCCACGTCTCGGCGGCGCGCTCGATCGGGTCGAACGGCAGGTCGAGCGGCTTCGAGATGCCGGCGGGCAGGGAACCGGAGCTGGGCGGAACGGGCATAGCGCATACGCTAGCGCGCCGCCCGTGCGCCATCGGCCGGCGCACGCAACGTAACCGGATTCATTCCTTGTCCCCAGAACTCCTTCCGCCAGGGTCACGCTCCGTTATGGTTGCCACGTCGAAAGGTGAGGCGGCGGCAAACCCGCGGCTGCAGGGGGACCCGCGCTTGGTAGGGCATGCGCCCAGGGCGCGGGAAGAGCCGGCCGCGGATCGGCGCCCGGGGGATTTCGGCGCGGCCGCCGCTCACAGCAGACACGGGGGGATTGTTGATGGGCGGCATGCCTGTCCCGGTGCCTGTGCGCCGGATGTCGACATCGGCGTGGCCGGGGGCCGCGCCCTACTGTGGGTGACCACAGGGGCGTTTCACGCGAGGAGCTCAAGCACGGCGCGGTCGTCGCGCTGACCGTGCTGCTCGCCCTTGGGCTCGTTGCCGCGTGGAGCGTCCTCATTCCCGGTTTCGTCAACTGGGACGACATCGTCCTGGCCGTCATCGGGTCGCTCCGGCTGACCGGCCCCGTGGCGGCCGCCTTCGCCGCATGGGTCGCGGTGGGCAGACGCGCCGCCTGGCGCGGTCAGACCCCGACCCCATGGCGGGCGGTCAAGGCGCCGCTGGCGATCCTGGCGATCGTCATCGGCGCGTTCGGCGGTGCCGTGCTCGTGCTCGGCCTGCGGGTGATGGACGGCACCACCGGCCGCCTGCTGCCCGGCGGGCTGACGATGTGCGTCGCAGGGCTCGCCCTGTACGTGGTCGTCGGCTGGACGGTCGGCTGGCTGGTGCCGCTGGTGATCGCGCCCGCGATCGCCGGCGCCGGCACCTTCGCGCTGTTCAGCTGGCTCGCCACCGGCTGGACCTGGTCCGACCGGCTCACCCCGACCGCGCGCGAGCCGTACGACCTCTTCAAGGGGATCGACGAGGCGGCGCTCGCCGACCAGACGCTGTGGCTGCTCGGCCTGAGCGCGGCGCTGCTGCTGGGCTGGGTGGCCCTCGTCACCCGGAAGGTGCTCGCGGTCGCCGCCGCGGGGGTCGCGGTGCTCGCCGCGGGGGCCGGGGCGGCGCGGCTGGTCGCCGAACCCCGGACGATCACCGCGAGCGAGCGCATGGCCCACACCTGCCAGGAGTGGCCGATCACCGTGTGCGTGCACCCGGCGATGCGCGGCAGGCTCGCCGAGCTGGCCAGCGTGTTCACCACGCTCGCCGCCCGGCTGGCCGACACCCCGGCCGCGTTCCGCCGGGTCGAGCAGCGCCCGGTGAGCGAGCGCGGGGACACCCCTCCGGGCGTGGTGGTGATCCACGCCGACGAGCTCGGCCCGGGATACGCCGAGCGGACCGCGGACGAGTTCCTCAACCGGCTCATCCGGCCGTGCCGTGGGCGGGCCGCCGCGGGCTACCGGAACATCGTGGTCGCCTGGCTGCGCGACCGGCCGCTGCCCGCCGGCCCGCTGCCCGAGCACCGGTACGCGGCGGTGTGGTTCTCCCAGCTCACCGAGGCGCAGCGGCGCACCTGGCTCGGCATGTACTACTCCGACTTCGTCGCCTGCACCCTGCAGGCGAGGCACTTCGGCGGCGGGGCCCGGTCCGCCGACCCCTACCTGGCGGACCACCCGGCGCACCCGAGCCCGCCGCACACGCCCGCCTACCCGGTGGATCCGGCCCCGGGGTATCCGCCGAGCCGCCTCGGCTCGGGGTACCCGGGGGTCTACCCGACGGTCTCCCGTCACCTGCTCGTCCACCCCGGTGGCCCCGGCGCTCCCGGGGCCACCGGCCCCGCCGCGGGGAGCGAGCCCCGCGCGGTCACCCCGAGGTGAGCCTGCTCCCCATGATGAGACGTCCCCGAGTTCCCCGAGGTGAGATGTCCCCAAGGTGAGATCCGGCGATGATCGGGAAGATTGTTCGCCGTGGATCATCAGACCTCTGCCCCGGCGGCGCCGGCCCCCGCCACCCCGCGCCGGGGCCGCGCCGCACGCGTGCTGGCCGTGCTGCTCGCCGTCGCCGTCCTCCTCGCCGGCGGCGCGTGGCTCGCCTGGCGGTGGCTGAACCCCTTCGGCGAGCGGACCAGCGAGCGCGCCCAGCCGGTGGTGCTGCAGTCCGTGCGGGACCTGGGCCGGTTCGAGGCGGCGACCGGCGAGTTCCAGGTGGTGGTGGATCTCGAGAAGGACGCGCCGTTCCTGCCCGACTCGATCAAGGGCCGGCGGACGCTCTTCGTCGGCGTGGGGAGCGTGGACGCCTACGTCGACTTCTCCGCCCTCCCGGACGGCGCGATCACCGTCTCCCGGGACCGCTCCGCCGTGACCGTACGGCTGCCGCGCGCCCGGCTGGAGAAGCCCAACCTCGACAACGAGCGGTCGTACGTCTTCGCCGAGGAGCGCGGCCTCCTCGACCGGATCGGCGACCTGCTCTCCTCCTCCCCCAACGACCGGCGGGAGGTCTACCTGCTCGCGGAGCGGAAGATCGCGGAGGCCGCGGAGTCGGCCGGCCTGCGCGGCCGGGCCGAGCAGAACGCCAAGACCATGCTCGAGGGCGTGCTGCGCACCCTCGGCTTCACCAGGATCGAGATCGTCTTCGAGGACCCGGCGTAGCCGTGCGGGAGCGGGCCGGACGGTGCCGCGGCCCGTGAACCGGAGGGCCGCCCGTGGCGCAAAAGGCGTCCCGCCCGGCCCGGGCGCGCCGGGAACACCCCGGGGCCCGTCCCGCCCGGGCGGGCGGTGCCGTACGGTCAGCCCTTGCGCGGCACGCGGATGATGAGGGCGTCGCCCTGACCGCCGCCGCCGCAGAGGCCGGCGGCGCCCACCCCGCCGCCGCGGCGCTTGAGCTCGTGGGCGAGGGTGAGCACGATCCGGGCGCCCGAGGCGCCGATCGGGTGGCCGAGCGCGATGCCGCCGCCGTTGACGTTCACCTTCTCGAGGGGGATGCCGAGCTCCCGGACCGAGGCGAGCACGACCTGGGCGAAGGCCTCGTTGATCTCGACGAGGTCGAGGTCGTCCGGGGTGAGGCCCTCCTTGGCGAGGGCGTGCTTGATCGCGTTGGCCGGCTGGGACTGGAGGGAGTTGTCCGGGCCGGCCACGTTGCCGTGGGCGCCGATCTCGGCCAGCCACTCCAGGCCCAGCTCCTCCGCCTTGGCCTTGGACATCACGACCACGGCGCAGGCGCCGTCGGAGATCTGGGAGGCGGAGCCGGCCGTGATGGTGCCGTCCTTGGTGAAGGCGGGCGGCAGCTTGGCGAGCTTCTCCTCGGTGGTGTCCGGGCGGATGCCCTCGTCGGTGTCGACCACGATCGGGTCGCCCTTGCGCTGCGGGATGGTGACCGGGACGATCTCCTCGGCGAAGATCCCGTTCTTGGTCGCCTCGGCGGCGAGCCGGTGGGACCGGGCGGAGAAGGCGTCCTGCTCCTCGCGGGTGATGCCGTACCGCGCGTTGTGGCGGTCGGTCGCCTCCCCCATGGCGATGTGGTCGAATGCGTCGGTGAGCCCGTCGTAGGCCATCGCGTCCAGCACCTGGGCGGCGCCGTACTTGACGCCCTTGCGCATGCCGGGGAGGAGGTGCGGGGCGTTGGTCATGGACTCCATGCCGCCGGCCACGATGATGTCGAACTCGCCGGCCCGGATGAGCTGGTCGGCGAGGGCGATCGCGTCGAGGCCGGAGAGGCAGACCTTGTTGATCGTGAGGGACGGCACGGTCATCGGGATGCCGGCCTTCACCGCCGCCTGCCGCGACGGGATCTGGCCCGCGCCGGCCTGGAGCACCTGCCCCATGATGACGTACTGCACCTGCTCAGGGGCGACGCCCGCGCGCTCCAGTGCCGCCTTTATGGCGATTCCTCCCAATTCAACCGCGGAAAGGTCGGCGAGCGAACCGAGAAGCCGGCCGATGGGGGTGCGGGCCCCGGCGACAATCACAGAACCAGACATGACGGCCCTCCATGAGTACAACGCGGCGACCGTGACACCATACCCATGGGCATATCGGGCACTGCCGGTCGCCCGGCCCTCAGCGGGGAAAGGAGAGCGCCGTGCTGCTCAGGATCGACCACGTGGGCATCGCCTGCCACAATCTCGAAGAGAAGATCGCGTTCTATGAGTCCGTGTTCGGGCTGAAGGTCGTGAGCCGCGAGATCAACGAGGAGCAAGGGGTCCGGGAGGCGATGCTCCACGTCACCGACGGACCGCACGGGGCCTCCTACGTGCAGCTTCTCGAACCGCTCCACCCCGACACCCCGGTGGGCAGGTTCCTCGCCAAGCGGGGCGAGGGCGTGCACCATATCGGGTACGGCGTGGCGGACATCGCCAAGGCACTCGAGGAAATCGGCGCGAAAGGCGTTCGCCTCATCGACCAGCGGCCTCGGCACGGATCCATGGGCGCCTCGATCGCGTTTCTGCACCCCAAGGACGTGGGCGGCGTTCTGACGGAGCTCGTGGAGGCACCCCGTCGCTAAGCGAAACGCAGGAAACCCGCACAAGTAACAACTCGCGCAGAAAGTCCGACGGAGCTTCCAACGCCGCACTACCGGAGTACGCTGGCGTACCACCGGACGTGGAAGCCCACGGCCTCCCGCCTCGGATAAGTCCGCCCCCCGTCCGGCCGTTGTAGCCGTCTCGACAACAGGATCGAGCCTCATGCAGTCCGACATCGACGCCCAGCTCAACAATTTCTTTGAAGACACCCCTACACGGGAATTCGACGTGGTGCTCCGGGGCTATGACCGGCACCAGGTCCACGACTATCTCAAGCAGATGGACAACGAACTGCGGCAGGCCCGGGAGCAGATCGCCGCACTTCAGCGGGAGCTCGCGGACACGCAGCGCCAGCTGAGGGAGCAGGAGCGCCCGACCTACGCCGGTCTCGGAGCCCGCATTGAGCAGCTGCTGCGCCTCGCCGAGGAGCAGGCGACGGAGCTCGTCCAGGCGGCGAGGTCGGAAGCCAACGAGATCCGGGCTGCTGCGAAGGTCGACGCTGCCGACCTGCGCGCCGCCGCAGAGAACGAGGCAGCGGAGAAGCGCGCCATGGCGGCGCGCGAGGCGGAGGAGCTGCGGACCACGGCCGAGCGCGAGGCCGAAGAGATCCGCTCGGCCGCCCGCAGGGAGGCGGAGGAGCTGACCGCGACCACCGAGCGCGAGGTGGCCAAGATCCGCGCCCAGGCCGACCACGAGGTCGCCGAGAAGCGCGCGGCCGCCGAGCGGGAGATCGCGAAGCTGCGGACCACCACCGAACGCGAGGTGGCTCAGCTGCGCGCCAACACCAAGCGTGAGCGCGACGAGATCCTCACCACGGCCAAGCGCCAGGCGGACGAGATGCGCGCCCAGGCCCAGCGGATCCTCGAGGAGTCCGAGGCCAAGCGGGCCCAGGAAGAGGCCGAGTTCGAGATCCAGCTCGCCCAGCGCCGCGAGGAGGCCGAGCGCATCGAGGCCGAGCGCCACGCCGCGGCCCAGGCCCAGACCCAGAAGATGGTGGCCGAGGCCGAGCAGCGGGCCGCCACCGCCGAGCAGCGGGCCCTCAAGGCCACCCAGCAGGCCGAGCAGACCCGGCGCGAGGCGGACGCCCACGCCAAGCAGCTCCTCGCCAACGCCCGCAAGAACGCGGACCAGCTCGTCTCCGAGGCCAAGGCGCACGCCGAGGCGATCGTCGCCGAGGCCAAGGCCGAGGCCGAGCGGATCCGCACCACGATGCAGCGGCAGGTGGACGAGCTCACCCGCCAGCGGGACAGCATCACCAGCCACCTCGCTCAGCTCCGGCAGCTCCTCGGCGGCGCCTCGCTGCCGGGTCTCGACCCGGAGCCGGCCCCGGTCACCGCTGCCGCTCCCAAGCCGGCGCTGTCCTCGTCGACCTCGTCGGAGAGCACTGAGCAGAAGCCCGCGGTGTCCTCGTCGTCGGCTTCGTCGGTCGACTCCGGCTCCTCCTCGTCGTCTTCCTCCGTCTCCGGCTCCAGCGCCTCGAGCGGCAAGGACGACGACGACTCGGAGTGGTGGCAGGAGTGAGCCCGACCCATCCGGCGCGTTCGGTGACGGCTGTCTGAAGGGGCCCGGCGGTCCATCGCCCGGGCCCTTTCGCTTGCGCGATGGGACCCGGCGGCTCGCTCGCGAGAAGGACCGCGGCTCACGTGCGAGAAAGACCCCGCGGTTCGCTCAGGACCGCGGCTCGCCTACGAGAAGAACCCCGCGGCTCACTTGGGACCGCGCTCGCTCAGGAGAAGAACCCCGCGGCTCGCTCGCGCGAGGGATCGGGTAGTGCACCGACGAGGCGGGCCCGGCGATCTCGCCGCGACGCCGGGCTCCGCCGGCCCGGGCCGCGGGCCGGCCGTCACGGCCTGCGCCCGGGCCCGGGCGATGGCTCACCCGAGCGAACGGACGAAGTCCGCGACCAGCCGGTTGAACTCCTCCGGCCGCTCGACCGCGGACAGATGCCCCGCCTGCTCGATGACGGCGAGCTTCGCCTCCGGGATCGCCTCGGCCATGGCCTCGGCCTCGGCGAGCGGGGAGAGCCGGTCCTCATCCCCCACGATGACCAGGGCGGGCACGCGCAGCCCGCGGAGCGTGTCGAAGGAGTCCCGGCGGTTCGCCATGGCCCGCTGGGCCCAGGCCACCGCCTTCGGCGGCGCCACCTTGATCAGCCCGCGCACGCGACCGAGGACCATGCCCCGCCGCTGCTGGGTGGTGACGCCGACCAGCGACGGGAGCTGGTCGAGCAGCACGTCGGAGCCCTTCTCCAGCACCGCCTGGGCGATCCGCTCCCGGTTGGCCTTCGCCTGCTCGTCGTCGGCGCCGGCCTTGGTGTCGGCGAGGATCACGCCGAGCAACCGGTCCGGGTGGCGGCGGCAGAAGGCCATCGTCACGTAGCCGCCCATCGACAGGCCGCCGACCACCGCGCGGTCGATGCCCTCCTGGTCGAGCAGGTGGGCGACGTCGTCCGCCATCACATCGATCGACGGCCGGGCGTCACCGAGCGGTGTCCCGCCGAACCCGCGGAGGTCCGGTGTGATCACCCGGCACACCGGCGCGAGGCCCTCCCGCTGGGAGAGCCACATCGCCGAGGAAAAGGGAAACGCGTGCAGCAGCACGACGGGTATGCCGCTTCCGGCAGATCTCCAGTACAGGCGCACTAGATCACCGTAACCCGGTGCCCTGCCGCGTGCCGAGCCCCCTCGCCGTTTCGCGGCCCCGCCCGCGCCTCACACCTCGGTCGGCAGCGGCGCGGCGGCCGGGTTCACCCGCTTGACGATCTCGTTCAGCACGATCCGCACGTACGGCTCGCCCACCCACAGGTGCTTGGCGCCGGGCACCCCGATCACCTCGGCCTGCGGCACCCGGGCGAACCGCTTCTTCGCCTCGTCCGGCCGCAGGTAGTCGTCGAACTCGGGCACCAGCGCGATGAGCGGCCGGCCGAACTCGGCCCACGCGTCGAGGTCCTCGTCGGTCGCCCGGTGCAGCGGCGGGGAGAGCAGGATCGCGCCCTCCACGGCCGGGTCGCGCCCCCACCGCAGGGCGAGCTCGGTGCCGAACGACCAGCCGAGCAGCCACGGGCGCGGGAGCTCGTGGTACTCGGCGTACTCCAGCGCCGCCGCGACGTCCCAGCGCTCGGCCACGCCGTCGCCGAACGTGCCCTCCGAGGTGCCGCGCTCGGAGCTCGTGCCCCGGGTGTTGAACCGGAGCACGGCCAGGTCGGCGAGGGCGGGCAGCCGGTTCGCCGCCTTCCGCAGCACGTGGCTGTCCATCATGCCGCCGTGGGTGGGCAGCGGGTGGAGGCAGATCAGCGTCGCCACCGGTGGCCGGCTCTCCGGCACGGCCAGCTCGCCGACCAGCGTCAGCCCGTCGGCGGTGTGCAGCTCGATGTCGGTCCGCCGGGCAGGCAGAACGGTGGACGCCCTGATCTCCATCCCTGTGCAACCCCTTGCCTTGTTCACCCGTCTCGGTACGCCACCCGCCCGGGCGGGGCATGCGGCCCGCCGGTCAGTACCGCCGGCGCAGCGGGCCCCGGTTGATCCGGTTGCGCCAGCAGGCGGTGTGCCAGTGCCGCCGCTCCTCGGCGCCGCCCGGCCAGTTCGGCCAGCTCACCACGTGCGGCACGCCGGGCCGGATCTCCTGCTCGCAGCCGGGGCACCGGTACACCCGGTCGGTGGCCCCGGACACATGGCGCACGACCCACTCCCCATCCGGCGCGTGCTCTTTCCGGTCGATCCCGGCCACCCACTCGATCGGCCGGGACGAGCCGCGGCCGCCCGGTCGCTCGTACGGGCCGAGGCGTCGGACGCGGCGAGGGCTCACGGTCGGATCCTTCTCGGGACGAGGCGGATGGGGAACCACTTCCATTTTCCATGGGCGCGGAGCGCGCGCGCATGACCCGGTCCGTCCCCCGGGCCGCCGCGATCCCGGTAGGGTTGGCGGCCATGCGGCTGGTCATCGCTCGGTGCAGTGTGGATTACGTCGGAAGGTTGACCGCCCACCTCCCGATGGCGCCCCGGCTCATCCTGCTCAAGGCGGACGGCTCCGTCAGCATCCACTCCGACGACCGCGCCTACAAGCCCCTCAACTGGATGAACCCGCCGTGCAAGATCCGGGAGGAGAGATCCGGCGACGGAGAACTCACCTGGTCGGTGATCCACGAGAAGACCGGTGAGAAGCTCGTGCTCACCATCGAGGAGATCCTGCACGACTCCACCCACGAGCTCGGGATCGAGCCCGGGCTGCGGAAGGACGGCGTCGAGGCGCACCTGCAGGAGCTGCTCGCCGAGCACATCACCACCCTCGGCGAAGGCTGGACGCTGATCCGCCGGGAGTACATGACCGCGATCGGGCCGGTGGACCTGCTCTGCCGCGACCACCTCGGCGGCACCGTGGCCGTCGAGATCAAGCGGCGTGCGGACATCGACGGCGTGGAGCAGCTCACCCGGTACCTGGAGCTGCTCAACCGGGATCCGCTCCTGGCCCCGGTGAAGGGGGTGCTCGCCGCGCAGGAGTTCCGGCCGCAGGCCCGGGTGCTCGCCGCCGACCGCGGCATCGAGTGCGTCACCCTCGATTACGACGCGCTGCGCGGCATCGAGCCGGAGCATCCCACGCTCTTCTGAGAACCCGCGATCTCCCGGGCGGGCGCATCGATGTCGCGGCGGGAATCCCGCCGGCCCCGCGATGACTGCCGCGCGCCGGCCGGGAATCCGCGCCGCCGGATGGGAATCCGCCCGCCCCACCGCGGAACGACGAGCCGGGGAACGCGCGACGGAACAGCCGGGGGATCCACCCGCCGGACGCCTCCGCCCCACCGTGGGATGAGCCGCGCAACGGATCATCGTGGATTCCCGCGCCGGACGGGGAGACCACCGCCCCAGCGTGGCATGACGAGCCGGAAACCGCGCAACGGAACGTCGGGAAACCAGGCCACCGGATGGAACACCGGCCCACCGTGGAGGGACGAGCCGGGACCGCGCGTCAGAACATCGTGGATTCCTGTGCCGGAGGGGACCACCCGCCCCACCGTGGAATGAGCCGCGCGACGTACCAGCCGCCGGTCCACGCCGCCGGACGCGAATCCACACCCCGCCGGTGGGAAGTGCGTCAAGAGCGGTTTCGGGCGCGTTCCATGAGCGGGTCCGGGCGCGTGCCTGCCGGGGCGCCGGTGCGCCCCGATGCCGGTCCGCCGCACCACGGCCCCGTACGCCGGCGTGCGCTGGGGGCACGCCGGGCGCGCTCGCGTCCTCGGAGCCGGTCCGGGCGCGTGCGCACGGCTTCGGTCCGCTTCTCGCGATGTGCCGGGATCTCGCCCGCGGATTTCCGGCCATTTCCCGTTTTCAACGCTGAGCGGCCTTATTCACCCGCATTTCCCGATAGGGCACGCGAAAGCCGTACCGGATGCATCATCGAACCATGGCGGCCATTCACGTGCGGGGCCTGGAAAAGCACTACGGATCCGTCCGGGCGGTCGATGGAATCGACCTCGACATCGCCCACGGTGAGGTGTTCGCGCTCCTCGGGCCGAATGGCGCCGGCAAGTCGACCACCGTCGAGATCCTCGAGGGTTTCCGGTCCCGGGACGCGGGCGAGGTGCGGGTGCTCGGCGTCGACCCGGCCCGGCCCACCAGGGAGTGGCGGTCCCGGATCGGGATCGTGCCGCAGCACTCCGCCGACGCGGCCGAGCTGACCGTCCGCGAGCTGGTACGGCACTTCGCCCGCTACTACCCCCGGGCGCGGGACCCCGACGAGGTGATCGCGAGGGTGGGGCTCTCCGAGTGCGCGGGACGGCGGATCCGCACGCTCTCCGGCGGCCAGCGCAGAAGGGTGGACGTGGCGCTCGGCGTGATCGGCTCCCCCGAGGTGCTCTTCCTCGACGAGCCGACCACCGGCTTCGACCCGGAGGCGCGGCGCCGCTTCTGGGAGCTGATCCGGGATCTCGCTCGCGACGGCGTCACCATCCTGCTGACCACGCACTACCTGGAGGAGGCGGAGGCGCTCGCCGACCGGGTCGCGGTCATCGCGCACGGACGGATCGCCGCCCTCGGCGACCCGGCGACGCTCGGCGGCCGGGCGTCGGCGAAGGCCCGGGTGAGCTGGGACGGCGGATCGGTGGAGACCGATACCCCCACCAAGACCGTGTGCGAGCTCGCCGAGCGGTTCGGCGGGGAGGTCCCCGGCCTCACCGTCACCCGCCCCACCCTCGAGGAGGTCTACCTCCGGCTCATCGCGCCGTCCCCCTCCCCCACCGGCCCGAGTGAGGTCCGATGACCCGCACCCGGAACGCGGCCGCCGCCCCGGCGATGCCCTCCGCCCTCCGGCTCGGTCTCGCCCGCGGCGTGCTCGAGACCAAGCTCTTCTTCCGTGAGAAGGACGCGGTCGTCTTCACGTTCGCCTTCCCGATCGTCCTCCTCGTCCTGTTCGGCGCGATCTTCTCCGGCGAGATCGGCGGCGGGATCACCATCACCCAGCTCTACGTCGCCGGCTTCATCGGCGCCGGCGTGCTGGCCGCCGGATTCCAGAACCTCGGCATCGGCATCGCCGCCGACCGCGAGCGGGGCACCCTCAAGCGGCTCGCCGGCACGCCCATGCCGCGCTCGGCCTACTTCATCGGCAAGGTCATCAACGTCCTCATCGTCGCGATCCTCGAGACCGCCGCCCTGCTCGCCATCGGCGTGGCCTGGTACGGCATCGAGCCGCCCAGAGAGGCGGCGCGGTGGGCGGCGTTCGCCTGGATCTTCGTGCTCGGCGTGACGGCCTCCACCCTGCTCGGGATCGCGGTGAGCAGCGTTCCCCGGTCGGCGCAGAGCGCCGCCGCCGTGATCACCCTGCCCTCCATCGTGCTCCAGTTCATCTCCGGGGTCTTCATCCCGATCGGCCAGCTCCCCGAGTGGCTGACCGGCATCGCCGCGGTCTTCCCGCTCAAGTGGATGTGCCAGGGCTTCCGCTGGGTGTTCCTCGGCGACGCCGGGGCTGCCCTGGAGCCGGCCGGAACGTACGAGCTGGACCGCGTGGCGCTGGTCCTCGGGGCGTGGATCATCGGCGGGCTCGTCCTGTGCCTCACCACGTTCCGCTGGCAGCGGCGCGGTGAGGGGTGACGCGCCCGGCGGCGGACATGGCGCGACGGATGACACAGTGACGGCTTGACTGTGCTGTCAAGTCACCTGACAGCCTCCGTATGGCTAGACGAGGCCAAATTTCCTGCAACTTCCGTAAAAAGGATCTTGAAGCCATAATGTTATGTTTTGGTGGCTTCTGACAGCATGAGGTGGGCGACTGGTGGCACGCGAGTACCGGGGCATGTCGGCTGCGGAACGGCAGGCCGACCGGAGAGAGCGGCTGCTGACGGCCGCCTACACCCTCTTCGCCGGTGCCGGCTATCACGCGACCACGATCGAACAGCTCTGCGCGGCCGCCCACATCTCCAACCGGGCCTTCTATGAGTCCTTCTCGAGCCGGGCCGACCTCATGCGGGCGGTGTTCCGGCGCTGTGTCGACGACACGCTGAAGGCCATCAACCAGGCGATCGACAAGGCTCCGCCCACGTTCCAGGACCGGCTGGTCGCGGCGATCGAAGGCTATCTGCGCTTCGTGACCGAGGACGCGCGGCGGGCCAGGCTGATGCACCTGGAGGCGCGCCGCGCCGCCGACATCCTCTACGAGGTACGGCGGGAGGCGGTACAGGCGTTCACCCAGGTCATCGAGCGCGCGATGGCGGACCTGTCCCACCCCCTGCCGAGCGACCGGCACCTCCTCGCGCTCGGCCTGTGCGGGGCGATGACCGAGCTGGTCGTCGAGTGGGTGGTCAGCGATCCGGCGCCCCCGGTGGACAAGCTGATCGACGTCACGGTGCAGATGTTCCGCGGCTCGTTCCTGCCGTGACCCCGGCCCGGGTCAGATCCAGCCCATCTCCCTGGCCACCCGGATCGCGGTGATCCGGTTCCCGGCGCCGAGCTTGGTGATCGCGTTGGAAAGGTAGTTCCGCACGGTCCCCTCGCTGAGATGGATCGCGGCGGCGATCTCCGCCACCGTGGCGCCCTCTGCGGCCAGCTTGAGCGCGTCGCGCTCCCGCTGGGTCAGCGGGCAGTCCCCCGCGGTCATCGCCAGCGCGGCCAGCTCCGGGTCGAGGTAGCGGCCGCCCGCGTGCACCTTCCGGATCGCCTCGGCGAGCTGCTCGGCGGGCGCGTCCTTCGGGATGAACCCCCGGACCCCGGCCGCCAGGGCGCGCCGCAGGTAGCCGGGGCGCCCGAAGCTGGTGAGGATGAGGATCGCCCGGCCGGTCAGCCGCTCGGCGACGGTCAGCCCGTCCATCCCCGGCATCTCCACGTCGAGCACGATCACGTCCGGATCGTGCCGCCGGACGGCCTCCTCCACCGCGTCGCCGCGGCCCACCTGCGCGACGACCTCGAGGTCCCCCTCCAGCCCGAGGAGCGCCGCGATCGCGCCCCGCACCAGGTGCTCGTCGTCGGCGAGCAGGATCCGGATCATGCGCTCACCCGCTCCCGCAGCGGCGCGGTCGCCCGCAGGAGGAACTCGCCCGACCCCATGGGCTTCGCGATGAGCGACCCGCCGAGCTCCGCCATGCGCTCGGCGAGCCCGGCGAGCCCGTTGCCCACGCCCTCCTCCTGCGGCGCCCGCACCCCGTCGTTGCGTACCTCGAGCACCGCCGCCTCCGGCGTCAGCCGTACGGTGATGTCGCACCGGGTCGCGGAGCTGTGCTTGAGCACGTTGGTGACCGCCTCGCGGAGCACGCAGGCGAACTCCCGCCCGACCTCCTCCGGGACCTCCCGGTACGGCAGGTGGAGACGGCAGTCCACGCCCGCGGCCTCCAGCACCCCGCGCACCGCGCCGAGCTCGGCGGTGAAGTCGAGCCTCCGGTAGCCGCGCACCGCCTCCCGGAGCTCACGGAGCGCGGTCCGGGCGAGCCCTTGGACGGCCGTCATCTCCTCCCGGGCGGTGGCCGGGTCGGCCTCGCTCATCCGGGCGGCGAGCTCGCTCTTGACCGCGATGGCGGAGAGCCGGTGGCCGACCAGGTCGTGGAGGTCGCGGGCCAGCCGCAGCCGCTCCTCCGCCACCGCCAGCCGGGCCTGGGCCTCCCGGCCGGCGTGCGCCTGCTCGGCGAGGCGCCAGATCCACAGGAACAGCCGATGGCACCACGGGAACAGGGCGCAGACGAGCAGGTAGAAGAGCGTGATGACGATCACCACCTCGAGCGAGGTGGCGGAGCCGGAGCCCGGCGGATTGGGATCGAACCGTAGGAGCAGGATGGCGGTTGGGGCCACCACGGCGGCGGTGCCGAGGGAGAGCAGCACCACCGCGCGCCTGGACATCTCCAGCGTGACCACCGAGAGCCAGGCGATCGGCACGAACCCCCAGCTCGACAGCACCCCTTCGCCACCACCCGCGATCATGGTGGCCAGAGCCAGCACCCCGGCCACCACGATCTCCCGGCACTCCAGGCGGCGATGGTCGAGGGTGTCACGGACCATCCGGACGTAGTACCGGCCGAAGAGGAGCAGCCCGGCGGCGGCGATGAGCGTCCGATGCCACCGTATGGTCCCCGTCGCGACCAGGGCGGCCGAGTTCAGCGCGGTGTAGAACAGGACCAGGCCCAGGGTCGCGTTCAGCATCAGCTGAACGCTCCGGCGCGCCCGTTCCAGCCCGTCAGACACCGTTCCGGCCCATCTTCCCGCGCTGCCGCGAGTCTATCGAGATCCGAGGACCTCGCGAAGCCGTACCCGCGCCCCGGTGCGGAGCACGGCCCGCTCGTAGACCTTGCCGCCGAGGACCACCATGGCGACCAGCGCGGCGACCATCAGCGCGGCGGCCACGAGCACCTCCCACAAGGGCGTCGGGGCGGCGGCGGTGCGGACCGGCATCACCATCGCGGAGAAGGGCGGGATGAACGAGACCACCCTCGCGACGGTCCCGGTCGGCTCCGAGATCGCGTAGAACGCCACCGCGTAGGCGGCGAACACCACGGTGGTCAGCGGGGTCATCACACTGCCGACCTCCTCCTGCCGGGAGACCAGCGCGCCGAGCGCCGCGGCGCACAAGGCGAAGAAGAGGTAGCCCAGCACGAACCAGCCGACCACCCCGGCCACGATGCCGGCCATCCCCGGCGGGAAGTCGACCGCGAGGCCCGAGGCGGTCGCGCCCGCGAGCCCGGCGCCGACGATCACGACCAGGTTGATCAACCCGATCACGCCCAGGCCGACGACCTTGCCGCCGAGGAGCTGCCACGGCCGCACCGCGGCGAACAGGATCTCGACGATCCTGCTGCTCTTCTCCTCGACCACGCCCATGGCGACCATCATCGGCGTGCCGAAGATCAGCATGAACAGGACGAGGACCAGCACGAACGCGATGTCGCCGCGAGTGTCCGCGTAGCGGGCGTCCGGGCTGAGCGCCTCCATGACGAGCGGGGTGATGCGCACCCCGGCCGCGGCGATCTGGGCCTCGCGGTGGGCGGTCTGCAACATCAGAGCGAGCCGGTCGTCGATCTGGTTCTCGGTGAGCACCCGCGCTCCGTCGACCAGCACCGCGTCCACCTCGCCGGCGAGCACGGCCCGCCGCGCGGGCTCCTCGGCGGGGTACTCCACCCACTCGACCTCGACGTCCCCGGGCAGCTGGAGCCGCTCGGAGGCGACCAGCCCGATCTTGTAGGAGTCCGGGCCCCCGAAGACCTTGGGCGCGTAGGTGAGCCCCACCATCACGAGCACCGTGACGAGGAGGCCGATGACGAAGCCCTTGCTCCGCACCTGCGACCGGATCTCGCGCCCGGCGACCAGCATCACCGCGTTCATGCCACCGCCTCCCGGAAGATCTCGCTCAGCGAGGGGTACTCGGAGCCGAAGTACTCGACCTGCCCCGCCTCCATGGCGGCCCGGAGGATCTTCTGGTCGTCCTCCTTGGTAGTGGTGGTGAGCACCTGCCGGCCGTTCTCCACGGTGAGCTCCCCGGGCAGCCCGTCCGCCCAGTCCGGCCCGGCGTCGGCCACCACGACGCGCAGCCGCCGCCCGGCCGCGGCCCGCAGCTCGTCGACCGGGCCGGTCGCGACCATCCGCCCGCGAGCGATGATCCCGACGGAGTCGCAGAGCCGCTCCACGAGCTCGAGCTGGTGGCTGGAGAAGATGACCGCGACACCGCCCAAGGCGCGCCCCCGCAGCACCTCGGCGAGGGTATCCACGGCGAGCGGGTCGAGCCCGGAGAACGGCTCGTCGAGGATGAGCACCTCGGGGTCGTGCACCAGGGCGACGGCGAGCTGCACCCGCTGCTGATTGCCCAGGGAGAGGGTCTGCACGGCGTCGTTGGCCCGCGCGGTGAGCCCGAGCTGCTCGATCAGGTCCGCCGCGGCCTTGCGGGCCTGGCTCGGGGAGAGCCCGTGGAGCCGGCCGAAGTACTCGATCTGCTCGGCCACCCGCATCTTCTGGTAGAGGCCGCGCTCCTCCGGCATGTAGCCGAAGCGCCGCCGGGTGGTGAAGTCGATCGGGGTCCCCTGCCAGGTGACCTCCCCGGCGTCGGCCTCGAGCACGCCCATGATGATCCGCATGGTCGTGGTCTTGCCGGCGCCGTTCGCCCCGACGAAGCCGAAGATCTCGCCGGGCCGTACCGAGAACGACACGCCGTCGAGCGCCCGCTTCGCCGCGCCGAAGCTCTTGCGCAGGTCCTTCACTTCCAACATGTGAAAAATGATCGGGTCTGTTGTTGATCACCACCAGACGCCGATGTCAGGTCTCGCCGATGACATTTGCCATCGCGATACGCTGACAACCATGACGCGAGGGGACACTGACAATCCGGTGGTGCTGTCCCGGATCTACACCCGCACCGGGGACGACGGGACGACCGCCCTCGGTGACCGGAGTCGCACCAGGAAGACCGATCCCCGGCTGGTGGCGTACGCGGACGTCGAGGAGGCGAACGCGGCGATCGGGGTCGCGCTCGCCACGGGAGAGCTCGGCGAGGACGTGGCCGCGGTCCTCAAGCGGGTGCAGAACGACCTCTTCGACGTCGGCGCGGACCTGTGCACCCCGGTCACCGAGAACCCCGAGTTCCCTCCGCTGCGCGTGACCGAGCCCTACATCACCTGGCTGGAAGAGCAGTGCGACCGGTTCAACGCCTCGCTCAAGCCGCTGCGCAGCTTCATCCTGCCCGGGGGCAGGCCCGGCACCGCGTTCCTCCACCTCGCGCGCACCGTGGTACGGCGGGCCGAGCGGTCGGCCTGGGCGGCGCTCGAGGCCTATGACGACGTGAACCCGCTGACGGCCAAGTACCTGAACCGGCTCTCCGACCTGCTGTTCATCCTCTGCCGGGTGGCGTCGGCGGGCGAGGAGATCCTCTGGAGGCCCGGCGGAGACCGCTGATCGGCGCGGCGGGCGCTCCGGTGTGGCACGCCGGCCCGAGCCGCGCCGGGCGCTCGAACGGCCAGGGCCACGCCGCGTGACATGAGCCCTCTCCGGCTCCCGGTCATGCCGCGCGGAGATGGGCGCTTCCCACGAATCCGGTCACGCGACCGAAACGGGGGTTCCCGCGAGCCGGCCCACGCCACGTCGGCACGGGACCACGTCACGGCCGGGCCGTGCCGGGATGGGCGCGCGGGCGGGCCGGCGCACGCCGCCGTCCAGGCGGGTGCTCACCCGGGCCGGGTCACGCCGCGTCGAGGTGGGCGCTGGGCGGCGCCGCCTCGAGCCAGGCGAGGAACCCGGTCAGCGCCTCCTCGCTCATCGCGAGGCTGACCCGGCGGCCCTCGGAGTGGCAGTCGATCGACCAGAAGCCCTCGGGACCCTCGCCGGCATTGAGCCGCCGCCGGCCGCAAACGATGAGGCCGCGCCTGGCGATAGCGTGGCGCGGCCTCAATCTCAGCCCGAGGAACGGGATCCAGTGGAGCTCACCGCCGGCGTACCGGGCCACTCCGCTCCGCCAGGTCCCGTTGCTGTCGCGTACACAGCAGAAGATGTTGCCCCGGCCGTGTACCAGGGCGAGGTAGCGGATGACCAGGAGCGCGGCCATGACGGCAAGGCCGGCGAGAACCTCGATCGCCGTCATGTCCGCCCTCCTTCCGCAGAACGTCAGACCTCTTCGCCGGCGGCGCGGAGCCGGGCCCGCGCCCGCTGCGCCTCGATCCGGGCCTGCTTGTCGTCCTGATCGGCCTGGATCGAGTCGAGGGCCCGCTGGAGCGCGCTCCGGGCCTCTTCCACGTCGACCTCGGTGCCGAGCTCGGCCGCCTCCGCGAGGATCGACACGTCATCGTCGGCGACGGAGATGAACCCGCCGTGAACCGCGGCCACGATGTCGTCGTCGCCGCTGCGCTTGATACGGACCACTCCGCCGTCGACCAGGACACCGATGACCGGGGCGTGCTTCGGCATGATACCGATCTCGCCGTCCACGGTCTTGGCAATCACCATGTCGGCTTCGCCCGTCCAGATCTCGCGCTCCGGCGATACGAAACCGACCCGCAGCTTTGACACTTCTCTGCTCCCCTCGAGGAGACACCCGTACGGCCCGGCGCGCGGCGGGCCGGGCCGTACCGATGCCGAAGGCGGTTACCCGCGGCGCTCGAGCTCCTTGGCCTTGGCGATCGCCTGCTCGATGCCGCCGACCATGAAGAACGCCTGCTCGGGCAGGTGGTCGTACTCACCGGCGCACAGACCCTTGAAGGACTCGATGGTCTCGTCCAGCGGCACGTACTCGCCCGGCTGCCCGGTGAACGCCTCGGCGGCGTACATCGGGTGAGACAGGAAGCGCTCGATCCGGCGGGCCCGGTTGACGATGACCTTGTCCTCTTCGGACAGCTCGTCGACACCGAGGATGGCGATGATGTCCTGCAGCTCCTTGTACCGCTGCAGGATCCGCTTGGTCTCCTGCGCGACCTGGTAGTGCTCCTCGCCCACGATCTGCGGGTCGAGGATCCGCGAGGAGGACTCGAGCGGGTCCACCGCCGGGTAGATGCCCTTCTCCGAGATCGGCCGCGAGAGCACGGTCTGCGCGTCGAGGTGCGCGAACGCGTTGTGCGGCGCGGGGTCGGTGATGTCGTCCGCCGGCACGTAGATCGCCTGCATCGAGGTGATCGAGTGGCCGCGGGTCGACGTGATCCGCTCCTGGAGCACGCCCATCTCGTCGGCGAGGGTCGGCTGGTAACCCACGGCCGACGGCATACGGCCGAGGAGGGTGGAGACCTCCGAACCCGCCTGGCTGAACCGGAAGATGTTGTCGATGAACAGGAGCACGTCCTGCTTCTGCACGTCGCGGAAGTACTCCGCCATGGTCAGCGCGGAGAGCGCGACGCGGAGCCGGGTGCCCGGGGGCTCGTCCATCTGGCCGAAGACGAGCGCGGTGTCCTTGAGGACGCCCGCCTCCTTCATCTCCAGCCAGAGGTCGTTCCCCTCACGGGTCCGCTCGCCCACCCCGGCGAAGACCGAGGTGCCGGAGAACTTCATGGCGACCCGGCGGATCATCTCCTGGATGAGGACGGTCTTGCCGACCCCGGCACCGCCGAACAGGCCGATCTTGCCGCCCTTCATGTACGGGGTGAGCAGGTCGATGACCTTGATACCGGTCACCAGGATCTCGGTCTTCGGCTCGAGCTGGTCGAGCGGCGGGGCCGGGCGGTGGATCGGCCAGCGCTCCTTGACCTCCAGGGAGGCCTTGGGCACGTCGAGCGGCTCACCGAGCGCGTTCCACACGTGGCCCTTCACGACGTCGCCGACCGGGACCGAGATGGGAGCGCCGGTGTTGATCACGGGCGCGCCCCGGACCAGACCGTCGGTCGGCTGCATCGAGATGGCCCGGACGATGTTGTCACCGAGGTGCTGGGCGACCTCCAGGGTCAGGGTCTTGGTCTCGCCGCCCAGCGTGACGTCCACCTTGAGCGCGGTGTAAATCTCCGGCATGTTGTCGACGGGGAACTCCACGTCGACAACCGGACCGGTGACGCGGGCGACGCGGCCCACGCCGGTCTCGACAGTCTCTGCGGTCTCTGCGGTTGCGGTCATCTCACTCTTTCCCCGCTGCGGCGTCAGCCAGCGCATCGGCGCCACCGACGATCTCGCTGATTTCCTGAGTGATCTCGGCCTGGCGGGCCTGGTTCATCTGCCGGGTGAGCACACCGATGAGCTCGTTCGCGTTGTCGGTCGCGGACTTCATCGCGCGGCGCCGGGCGGCGTGCTCAGAGGCCGCCGACTGCAGGAGCGCGTTGTAGATCCGCGACTCGATGTACCGCGGGAGCAGCGCATCGAGCACCTCCCCGGCGTTCGGCTCGAACTCGTAGTACGGCAGCGGCCCCTCGGCCGGCGCCTCCGCCTCCTCGACCTCGAGCGGAAGGATCCGCCGCACCACGACCCGCTGCGACAGCATCGAGACGAACTCGGTGTAGATCACGTGGATCTCGTCGATCCCGCCTTCTTTCGCCTTGAAGGCCTCGATCAGCGCGTCGGCGATCTCCTTGGCGTTCGCGTACGCCGGTTTGTCGGAGAACCCGGACCACTCGCCGGCCATCTCGCGGTGGCGGAACCGGTGCCAGGTGACCCCCTTGCGGCCCACCACGTACGGGTGCATGGTGAGCCCGCGCTCGGCCAGGAGACCCTTGAGCGCCTCGGCCTCTCGGAGCACGTTCGCGTTGAAGCCGCCGCAGAAACCGCGGTCGCTGGTCACGATGAGCACGCCGGCCGAGGTCGGGTTCTCCTTCGCGACCGTCAGCGGATGGTCCACCGTCGCGGTACCGGACAGGACGGCCGAGACCGCCCGCGTGATCTCACGCTCGTACGGCACGGCCGCCTGCATCCGCTGCTGCGCCCGGATGATCCGCGACGAGGCGATCAGCTCCTGCGCGCGGGTGATCTTCGCGGTGGACTTGACCGACTTGATCCGCCGCCGCAGCTGCCTCAGCTGAGCACCCATTCGCTACTTCTTCTCTGTCTTGCGGACGTGCTTGACGATCTTCTCCTGGCCGACCTCGCTGGCGTCGAGGGCCTCCACCGGCTCCTCCTTGATCAGCAGTTCGCCGCTGGAGGTGGTGAAGCTCTTCTTGAACTCCGTGATGGCGTCCTTCAGCGTGGTGATCGTGTCATCCGAGAGGTCCTTGGTCTCCCGGATGCTGTCGAAGACGCCCTTGTGGTTGGCCTGGAGGTACTCGAGGAACTCCGCCTCGAAGCGGCGGATGTCCTCGACCGGCACATCGTCGAGCTCACCGGAGGTGCCGGCCCACACCGAGACTACCTGCTGCTCCACGGGGAACGGGCTGAACTGAGGCTGCTTGAGCAGCTCGACCAGCCGGGCGCCCCGCTCGAGCTGGGCCCGGGAGGCCGCGTCCAGGTCGGAGGCGAAGGCGGCGAACGCCTCGAGCTCGCGGTACTGCGACAGCGCGAGCCGGAGCGTACCGGCGACCTTCTTCATCGCCTTGATCTGGGCGGACCCACCCACCCGGGAGACGGAGATACCGACGTTGATCGCCGGCCGGACACCGGCGTTGAACAGGTCGGTCTCCAGGAAGCACTGGCCGTCGGTGATGGAGATGACGTTGGTCGGGATGAACGCCGACACGTCGTTCCCCTTGGTCTCGATGATCGGCAGGCCGGTGAGCGACCCGCCGCCCATCTCGTCCGACAGCTTGGCGCACCGCTCCAGCAGCCGGGAGTGCAGGTAGAAGACGTCGCCCGGGAACGCCTCACGCCCCGGCGGGCGGCGCAGCAGCAGGGACACCGCACGGTAGGCGTCAGCCTGCTTCGACAGGTCGTCGAAGATGATGAGGACGTGCTTGCCCTGGTACATCCAGTGCTGCCCGATGGCGGAGCCGGTGTAGGGCGCGATGTACTTGAAGCCCGCCGGGTCGGACGCCGGGGCGGCGACGATGGTGGTGTACTCCATCGCCCCCATCTCCTCCAGGCGCGCCTTCACCTGGGCGATCGTCGATCCCTTCTGGCCGACGGCGACGTAGATGCAGCGCACCTGCTTCTTCGGGTCGCCGGAGAGCCAGTTCTCCTTCTGGTTGAGGATCGTGTCGATCGCGATCGCGGTCTTCCCGGTGCCCCGGTCGCCGATGATGAGCTGCCGCTGGCCCCGGCCGATCGGCGTCATGGCGTCGATCGCCTTGATGCCGGTCTGCAGCGGCTCCTTCACCGGCTGCCGCTGGATGACCGAGGGGGCCTGCAGCTCGAGCGCCCGGCGCCCTTCGGTCTCGATCGGGCCCTTGCCGTCGAGCGGGTTGCCGAGCGGGTCGACCACCCGGCCGAGGTACCCCTCGCCGACCGGCACGGACAGCACCTCGCCGGTACGGCGGACCCGCTGCCCTTCTTCGATCTTGCTGAAGTCGCCCAGGATAACGACGCCGATCTCCCGGACGTCCAGGTTCAGCGCGATGCCGCGCGTGCCGTCCTCGAACTCGAGGAGCTCGTTCGCCATCGTCGAGGGGAGGCCGGAGACGTGGGCGATGCCGTCGGCGGCGTCGACGACGGTCCCGATCTCCTCACGCGCGGCACCTTCCGGCTCGTACGCCTGGACGAAGCGCTCAAGCGCGTCCCGGATCTCGTCCGGCCGGATCGTAAGCTCCGCCATCTCTGTCTATGTCTCCCTATTCGCCTCAGCCGGCCAACCGGCGGCGGACATCTTCGATTCGTCCGGCGATCGTGGTGTCGATGAAGTGGTCTCCGATCTGGACGGAGAACCCACCGAGCACCTTCGGGTCCACCTCGACGTTCAGGTGAACCTCTCGCCCGTAGGTGGCTCGCAGCCACGCAGCGAGCCGCTGCTTCTGCTCCTCGGTGAGCGGTACGGCGCTGCGCACGACGCCGACCAGGCGTTCCTTGAGTCGCGCGACGATCCAGCCGTACTCGTCGAGGGCCGATTCCAGGCTACGTCCTCGCGGATGCACCACCAGCTGCGTGATGAGCCGCAGGGCGGCGCGGGTGACCTTCCCTTCGAGCAGCTCGGTCAGCAGCGCCCGCTTCCGGTCGCCCGGGATGTTCGGGTCGCTGAGCGCCCGGCGCAGCTCGGGGTAGGCGGCGAGGATCCTGCCGAACCGGAACAGCTCGTCTTCCAGGTCGTCGATCTCGCCGAACGACTCCGCCTCAGCGGCGGCGGCCGTCACGCCGAGGCGCTCCAGCGCGTCGGGAAGGTCACCGGCGCGGGACCACTTCGCCTCCACGGCGGCGACGGCGACCTCGATCGCGGTGTCGCTGACCTTGCCGTTCAGCAACGACCTGAGGATCTCCGCCTTCAGCTCCGCGGGACGGGCCGGATCGGACATGTTCCGCCGCAGCCCGTGCTCGCGGTCGAACAGCCCGGCGATGGCGAAGAGCTCCTCGGCCAGCGAACCAAGGTCCGCCGACGCAGCCAGGACGTTGAACCGCGCCTCAACCTGCGCCATTGCGGCCTTGCTCAGCCCACGCATCACCGAACCGCTTCCGGTCGGGCCTCGAGCTCTTCGAGGAACCGGTCGATGATCCGGCGCTGGCGCGCCTCATCCTCGAGGGACTCGCCGACGATGCGGCTGGCGAGCTCGACGGACAGGCGCCCGATCTCGCCGCGGAGCTGGATGAGCGCCTGCCGCCGCTCGGCCTCGATCTGGGCCTGAGCCGCCTCGATGATGCGCCGCGCCTCGGCCTCGGCCTCCTGGCGGAGCTCGGCCTTGATGCGCGCCCCCTGTTCGCGGGCCTCCTCGCGCAGCCGCGCCGCCTCGTGCCGGGCCTCGGCGAGCTGAGCGCGGTACTGCTCCAGGGTGCGCTGAGCCTCGGCCTGGAGCTCCTGGGCCCTCTTGATGCCGCCCTCGATCGCCTCCGTGCGCTCGGCGAGGGTCTTCTGGATCCGCGGCGTGAGGATCTTGCCGACCACGAGGAAGACGACGAGGAAGGCGAAGCTGCCGACGACCAGTTCGTAGGCGTGCGGGAGCAGGGGGTTGGCCCCCTCCGCCGCCAGGGGCGTAGCTGCCAGAGTCATGGGTGCAGCCTTCCGTCAGATTGCGGGTGTCAGCCGTAGATGAACGGCGCGACGAGACCGATCAGGGCCAGCGCCTCGGTGAGAACGAAGCCGAGCAGCATGTTCTGCCGGATGAGGCCGTAGGCCTCGGGCTGCCGGGCGATGGCCTGAACGCCCTGGCCGAAGATCAGACCCACGCCGATGCCGGGGCCGAGGGTCGCCAGACCGTAGCCGATAGCGCCGATGTGACCCGTGACTTCCGCGAGAACGTTCATCTTTTTCCTATTCCTTTGCTGCTTTTTTGGTTGGCCTATGGTCGAAATCTCAGGTCTGTACGAGCTGAGGAAGCCTGTCTCAGTGGTCCGGGTGGAGCGAGCTGCCGATGTACATGGCGGCCAGCAGGGTGAACAGGAACGCCTGCAGGAACTGAATGAAGATCTCCAGGCCGGTCATCGCGATCGTCATGACCACGCCGATCACGCCCACCGGAGCGCCGAGCGGGGTGAGCTTCTCGAACAGGAACCAGAAGCCCACCAGGCTGAAGAAGGCCAGGATGAGGTGGCCGGCGAACATGTTCGCGAAGAGCCGGACGGCGTGGGTGAACGGCGCGATGATCATGTTCGACAGGAGCTCGATCGGCGCGAGCAGGATGTAGATCGGCTTGGGCAGCCCGGGCGGGAACATCATGTTCCGGAAGTAGCCGATCAGCCCCTGGTGCTTGATGCCCAGGTAGATCTTCACGACGTAGATCGTGAGCGCGAAGACCGCCGGGAACGCGATGTGCGACGCGACCGGGAACTGGATCAGCGGGATCACGCCGAACAGGTTCCACAGCAGGATCAGGAAGAACACCGACAGGAGCAGGGGCATGAAGCGATCGGTGTCCTTGCCGAGGAACGGCTTGGCCACCTGATCGCGGACGAACTCATAGCCCTTCTCGCCGATGTTCTGCATGCCGCGCGGCACGAGCTGCGGCTTGGCGAAGGCGCTCCACGCCAGCGCGCACACGATGAGGGCGCCGAGGATCGCGCTCACGACCGGCTTGGTCAGCCAGTACGGCGCGCCCTCGAAGAGCGGAGGGAAGTCGAAGATGGACGGACCGGGGGCCTCGAAGCGGTCTGCGGCCGGCAGCGTCAGCAGGGTCACTGGACCACCTCGCCTACCAGCTCTGGGCCGGGTGCCCGGAGCGTGTGCTTGTTCGTCCGTTCGCTTTGCTCGCGCACGGGCGTCCCCTTCAGAGTGATCGTCAACAGAGAAGAGCGTGGGCAGCGGGCCGGTCTCAGCGGCCGTACTTCACATAGACGAGATAGCCCGCGAGCACGACCCCGACGACGACGCCGATGGGAGTGAGCACCTGCAGACCGGTCCAACGGCTCAGCAACCAGCCGATGCCACCCCAGACCAGGATCCCCGAGAGCAGGTAGCTGGGGACCGACCACATGACGTCGGCGAAGTCGCGGCCGTGGGTCTCCGGCCTGCGCTCTTGTTCGCTCATCGCGGGCATGACGATAGCAGGAGCAGAGGATACTAGTCATATCGGGCTGCCCCTCGAGGACTCGCTCATCCGCGCCCCCGCCCCGGAATTTCGACATCGGGTTCCACGTAAAGCTTCTTCAGCCTCAAAAACCCGTACATTTCGCCCACAGTCCACGTCAGCGTGCACGCGATCGCGGTGAGGGCGAAAACCCGGGAATTGAAGGCGGTGGTCTCCGCGAAAGCGCTCAGGATCGCCATGACGACGATCACTTTGATGGCGTAGCCGAGTATGGCGGCCACCATCATCGCCACCGGGGAGATGCGGCCCGCCCAGGAGACCACGGCGAGTCCCACCGTGAAGAAGGCCGCCACGAGGACGACGCCGATGCCGGCGCCCAGCGCCCCTTTGACCCCGGCCATCGCCCCCGCGATGATCGTGATGACCAGCCCGACGGCCAAGGTCGGCACGGCGGCACCCTTGAGCACGCGCACGTCGTTGGGCTGCATGGGAACTCCGTCTCGGTGGCTTGAGCGCACGTCAGCGCACGTCGCCGTCTCAAGGAACGCGGACGGCGCAATCCTCGTTAGTGAAAGCTATCACAAGCCCCGCACCACCCGGTCTTTACCGCCCCCTCAACCGACCGGCGGGTGCGCGCCCCGGCACGCGGCGGGGGCGCCGGCGCGGTCAGCGGGTGCTGCCCGCGTCCGCGCGCTGCCGGGACGGCTCCGGCGCCCCGCCCTGCGGCGGCACCTGCGGGCGCGCCGCGTGCCTGCCGCGCGCGGCGTACCGCCGGGACCGCCACCGCGGCAGCGCCATGATGATCAGCACGCCCACCGCGAGCAGGATCGTGAGCGGGAACAGGATCAACGGCACGCCGTTGATCGACAGCGCGACCATGGTGAACGCGAACAGGAACGTCCACGCGTACATGATCAGCACGGTGCGGCGGTGCGAGTGGCCGATGTCAAGCAGCCGGTGGTGAAGGTGACCCCGGTCCGGCGCGAACGGCGAGAGCCCGGCCGAGGTCCGGCGCACCACCGCCAGGATGAGGTCGGTCAACGGCAGCACCATGACCGCGATCGGCAGCACCAGCGGCAGCATCACCGGGAAGCGGTTCATCTCGACCGCCCCGGAGTCCACCGACGACGTGATCGTGATGAGCGAGGTGGCGAGCAGCAGCCCGATCAGCATCGCCCCTGTGTCGCCCATGAAGATCTTCGCCGGGTGGAAGTTGTGCGGCAGGAAGCCGAGGCACATGCCGATCAGGATCACGGTGATCGCCGCGGTGGTGTTGATCCGTGACCCGCTGGTCGTCTGCGAGAGCGCGATCGAATAGGCGAAGGTCGCCATCGCGGCGATCCCCACGATGCCCGCGGCCAGGCCGTCCAGGCCGTCGACGAAGTTCACCGCGTTGACGACGATCACCACGATCATGATCGTCAGGACGGTGCGCAGGTTGCTGTCCAGCCCGGTGGAACCGCCCATGAACTGGGGCAGCGGGAGGAAGGGCAGGTACATCCCGAAATACACGAGAAGCCCGCCGGCCGCGATCTGGCCGCCGAGCTTCATCAGGGGGTTCATCCCGAGCCAATCGTCGAGGAAGCCGACCACCACGATCATGCCGCTGGCGGCGAGCAGGGCCAGCACGGTCTGCCCGGTCTGCCCGCTGTTGATCGCGCCGCCGACGTACGGCAGGTGGTTGGCCACCAGCAGCCCGGCGAGCAGGCCGCCGAACATGGCGAGGCCGCCCAGCCGGGGCGTGGGCACCGTGTGCACGTCTCGGTCCCGCACCTCGGGGGCGGCGCCGATGCGGAGTGCGAACGCCCTGACCGGCGGCACCAGCAGGTAGGTGACCGCCGCCGCGACTAGTGCCAAGAGGAGATATTCCCGCACTGGCTTGGCTTCCTGGACACGCGCACCGGTTGGGGGATGACAGGCAGGGTCCACCGTGTCACGCTGGGGCCGCGCCGGAGTCCGGCGGACCCCATCCATCCGTTCGATCAAAGACGTTATCGCACCCGGGTGGCGATCGGGACCGCGATGCGGGTGCGACCCCCGTACCGGTGGCGGTACGGCGCGGCGGGACGGCCGGCCGCCGGGCGGGCCCGGTCAGTCCTCGGTGGCGAGGTAGCCGACCACTCCGCGGATCTTGTCGACCGGGATGGCGCCCTTGCGCAGCAGCCGCGGCACCGCGGTGGTGAGGTCGACGATCGTCGACGGCACGTTGTCGGTGCACGGGCCGCCGTCGAGGTAGACGGAGACGGCGTCGCCGAGCTGCTCCTGGGCCTCCTCGACCGTGGTCGCGGGCGGCTGGCCCGAGCGGTTCGCGCTCGACACCGCCATGGGGCCGGTCTCCCGGAGCAGGTCGAGCGCGACCTGGTGCATGGGCATGCGGACCGCCACCGTGCCCTTGGTGTCGCCGAGATCCCAGGCCAGCGACGGGTTGGCCCGGAAGATCAGCGTGAGCGGGCCGGGCCAGAAGGCGTCGATGAGGTCCTGGCCGTGGGTGCCGAGGCTCTGCACCAGCGCGGTGGCCGCGCTGACGGTGCCGACGAGCACGGGGGCGGGCATGTCCCTCCCCCGCCCCTTCGCCTCGAGCAGGGCCGCGACCGCCCGCGTGTTGAACGCGTCGCAGCCGATGCCGTAGACGGTGTCCGTGGGGATGACGACGAGCTCGCCCCGCCGTACGGCCGAGGCCGCGTCGGTCAGCCCGGCCGCCAGTTCGTCCTTGTCAGCGCAGTCGTACCTTCGGCTCACCAGCCCATCCTTCCTTCGGTCCGGTCCGGCCCGGGCGCCGCGCGGGCTCGGTCCGGGCCACGCCGTCGGCGGCCGGCACGCGGGTGCCGGCACGGCCGGGCGAGCGCCGGCGCGGGACGGGCGGCCGGTCAGTCCTGGCTCAGCCGGGCGGTGACGAAGCGATCCCGTCCGGTCAGGTCCTGCCGCGTTCGCACGTCACGCCAGCCCTTCTCCTCGGCGAACAGCCAGTAGACCGCGTTCGCCTGGCACTCGGCGTGCTCCACGGCCACGTACCCGCCCGGCCGCAGCAGCCGCCGGGCGGTGCGCTCGACCGCCCTGATCTCGCCGAGACCGTCCTCCCCCGAGCCGTACAGCGCCCGCGAGGGGTCGTAGTCGCGGACCTCCGGGTCGCGCGGCACCTCGCCGGGCGGGATGTACGGCGGGTTGGAGATCACCAGGTCGACCTGGCCGTTGAGCTCGGGCAGGCAGTCGGCGAGATCCTCCGGGTGGAGGAACACGCGTCCCTGGCCGTGCTCGAGGACGTTCTTCTTCGCCCAGCTGTACGCTACCGGATCGATTTCCACGGCGTGGACCTGAGCGAGCGCGACCTCTTGCGCGATCGACAGCGCGATCGCCCCCGACCCGGTGCCGAGGTCGACGACGATCGGCGAGGCGACGTCCATCTCCCGCAGCCGGTCGATCGCCCACCCGGTCATCACCTCGGTCTCCGGGCGGGGCACGAACACCCCGGGCCCCACCTCGAGCGAGAGGTAGCGGAAGTACGCGCGGCCGGTGATGTGCTGGAGCGGCTCCCGGGCCTCGCGCCGGGCGATGCCCTCCCAGAACCGGGCATCGAAGTCCTCGTCCTTGACCGTATGCAGCCGCCCGCGCGACACGCCGTGGACGAAGGCCGCGATCTCTTCGGCGTCCGCGCGAGGCGACGGCACACCCGCCTCGGCAAGCCGGGCTGTCGCGCGAGCGATCTCGTCGAGCAGGAGCGACATGTCGGTTAGGGCTGGCTCCGAACGGCTGGTTTCAGGTGGTCACGGTGCCGGGCCGGCCGTACGGCCGGCCGCCGGGGGCCGGTGCCGATCGGGACGGCGATCGGACCGGCGATCAGGACGACGTGTGGGCGGCGAGCTTCTCGGCCAGCTCGGCATCGATCAATGCCTGTATCACTCCATCGAGATCGCCGTCGAGCACTTGGTCGAGGTTGTACGCCTTGTAACCCACCCGATGGTCCGAGATCCGGTTCTCCGGGAAGTTGTAGGTCCTGATCCGCTCCGACCGGTCGACCGTGCGCACCTGGGACCGGCGCTCCGCGGCGGCCGCCGCCTCGGCCTCCTGCTGGGCGAGGGCGAGGAGCCGGGCGCGCAGGATGCGCATCGCCGCCTCCTTGTTCTGGAGCTGGCTCTTCTCGTTCTGGCAGGAGACCACCACGCCGGTGGGGATGTGGGTGATCCGGACCGCGGAGTCGGTCGTGTTGACGCTCTGGCCACCGGGGCCGCTCGACCGGAACACGTCGATCCGCAGGTCGTTCGGGTCGATCTGGACGTCGATCTCCTCGGCCTCCGGGTAGACGAGCACGCCGGCCGCCGAGGTGTGGATGCGGCCCTGGGACTCGGTCACCGGCACCCGCTGCACCCGGTGCACCCCGCCCTCGTACTTCAGGCGCGACCAGGCCCCCTCCTTGCCCTTGATGGAGATGGTCACGTCCTTGTACCCGCCGAGCTCGGAGGGCTGGGCGCTGATGATCTCGGCCTTGTAGCCGAGCCGCTCGGCGTACCTGAGGTACATGCGGAGGAGATCCGCGGCGAAGAGGGCCGACTCCTCGCCGCCCTCGCCCGCCTTGATCTCCATGATGATGTCCTTGCCGTCGTTGGGGTCCTTCGGGATCAGCAGGCGCTTCAGCCTGTCCTCGAGCTCCGGGATCTTCGCCTCCAGCTCGGCCGCCTCCTCGGCGAACGCCGGGTCCTCGCGCGCCAGCTCCCTGGCCGCCTCCAGGTCCTCGCGGACCGACTGCAGCTCCCGGTAGGTCGTGATGATGGGCGTGAGCTCCGCGTAGCGCTTGCCGTACTTCCTCGCCTTCGCCTGGTCGGCGTGCACCGCGGGGTCGGCGAGCTTCTGTTCGAGGTCCGCGTACTCCTTCACGAGCTCGTCAAGGTTCAACGTCTCACGCTCCTTGTCACGATCCTCGGGAACCGGCACATAACCACGAAACGCCGGCCCAGACGCGCCCCACGACGGAGAACCGCGCCCGAGCCGGCGTCACCGGCGAGCTACTTGCCCTTGCCCTGCTGCGTCCTCTTGCCGAAACGCGCCTCGAACCGCGCCACCCGGCCACCGGTGTCGAGGATCTTCTGCTTACCCGTGTAGAACGGGTGGCAGGCGGAGCAGACGTCGGCGTGGATCACGCCGTTCTTCGCGGTGCTGCGAGTGACGAACGAATTCCCGCAGGTGCAGGTCACCTGGGTGACCACGTACTCCGGGTGGATATCACGCTTCATCTCTTCTGTCCTAACGCTAGCTGCGGTCGCCGGGTCGCTTGCGGCCTCGGTGCGGCCGACGCGCATCGGCGTGAAATGCGCGCGCGGGAGCCGGTACCGCCCGAATCCGGATTCCAGTGTGCCAGATCACCGGCCGTGCCCGCCCAACGGCCGCCCACCGCGCGGGTGCGCGGGCCGCCGTGCCCGCCATCACGGCGAGGCCAGCGCCACGCCGTGCTCGCACGTCGTGGACGAGGCCGCGGCACGGTGCCGGGGACCGGCCCCGCCCCGGAACGGTCCGCCCGGGGCGGGACCCTGTGCCCAGACGTCAGTCGCGGTCGTTGACCGTCTTCTGCACCTGGAGCAGGAACTCGGCGTTCGACTTGGTCTCCTTCATCTTCTCGAGAAGGAGCTCGAGCGCCTGCTGTGCGTCGAGCGCGTGCAGCACCCGGCGGAGCTTCCAGACGATGTTCAGCTCCTCCTTGCTCATGAGGAGCTCCTCCTTGCGGGTGCCGGACGCCTCCACGTCCACCGCGGGGAAGATCCGCTTGTCCGCGAGCGACCGGCTGAGCTTGAGCTCCATGTTGCCGGTGCCCTTGAACTCCTCGAAGATGACCTCGTCCATCTTCGAGCCGGTCTCCACCAGCGCGGTGGCGATGATGGTGAGCGATCCGCCGTTCTCGATGTTCCGCGCGGCGCCGAAGAACCGCTTCGGCGGGTAGAGCGCGGTCGAGTCCACACCACCCGACAGGATCCGCCCGCTCGCCGGCGCGGCGAGGTTGTACGCGCGGCCGAGACGGGTGATCGAGTCGAGCAGGACGACCACGTCGTGGCCGAGCTCGACCAGGCGCTTGGCCCGCTCGATCGCGAGCTCGGCGACCGTGGTGTGGTCCTCGGCGGGGCGGTCGAAGGTCGAGTGGATGACCTCGCCCTTCACCGACCGCTGCATGTCGGTGACCTCTTCCGGACGCTCGTCCACGAGGACGACCATCAGGTGGCACTCCGGGTTGTTGCGGGTGATCGCGTTCGCGATCGCCTGGAGCACCATGGTCTTCCCCGCCTTGGGCGGCGAGACGATGAGGCCGCGCTGCCCCTTGCCGATCGGCGAGACGAGGTCGATGATCCGCGTGGTGAGGATGTGCGGCTCGGTCTCCAGCCTCAGCCGCTCCTGCGGGTAGAGCGGCGTGAGCTTGCTGAACTCGGGCCGGTTGCGCGCCTGCTCCGGGTCCATGCCGTTGACCGTGTCGAGCCGGACGAGCGCGTTGAACTTCTCCCTGCGCTCGCCCTCGCGCGGCTGCCGGACCGCCCCGGTGACGACGTCACCCTTGCGCAGGCCGTACTTGCGGATCTGGGACATCGAGACGTACACGTCGTTCGGACCGGGCAGGTAGCCGCTGGTCCGCACGAACGCGTAGTTGTCGAGGATGTCCAGGATCCCGGCGATCGGGATGAGGACGTCGTCCTCGCTGATCACGGGCTCGCCGTTCTCGTACCGGTCCCGCCCGCGGCGGTTGCGCTCGCGGAACCGGCCGCGGCGGCCGCGGCCCTCCTCGGCCGGCTGCTGCTGTTGCTGCTGCTCGGCCTTGGTCTCCGCCTTGCCGGTCTCGGCCTTGCCGTTCTCCGCCTTGCCGCTGTCGGCCTTGCCGCCCTGCTGCTGGCCACGACCCTCACCGGCGTCGGCGGCGCGCTGCTCGGCCCGCTCGCGCCGCTCCCCGCGGGACCGGCGCTCGCGGCGCTCACCCCGCTCGGACCGGCTCTCGGAGCGGTCGGCCTGCACCGCCTCGCCCTGTGCGGAATCGCCCGTCCCGGGCTCACCAGACGCGGGCTCACCCTGCGATCCGGCCGGGGCGGCGACCGTGGCGGCCGGCTCCGCGGCCTGCCGCTCAGCGGCGGTCTCCTCCGCCGCCTTCTGCTCGGTGGAGGCCTCCCCGAGCTGCGCCTGCTTCTCCTGAATGGCCGCGATGAGCTGGCTCTTGCGCATCCGTCCGATGCCGGTGATGCCCAGGCTGGACGCCAGGCGCTGCAGCTCAGGGAGCACCATGCCGGCCAGGCCGGTGCCGGAGCGACGACGCGGTCGGGCCGGGGCGCTCGTGGGGGTGTCGCCAGCGGCCTGGCCGTCGGTGAGGATTTCTGTGGTGTCGCTCAACTAAGGGTCCTTCCCAGGGGTCGGGCGCCGGAATAGTGGGTCCAGGCGTCCCGGTGGCGTGACCCGGCGGAATGGACCGGGTCGGGCTTCGCGAATCTCACTTGTCGATGACCCTCGGGACTCGCGAGCGGTAGGTGCCCGGGGGCCTGCCCCCCGTATGCCACCACCGTGATGTCGTGGTGGTTCGAACGCGCATGTCTCCGAGAACGCTGCCTCTGGCCATGCCACCCGAAGGTAGGCCGACGTGAGGAACCGGTTTCGGGGAGATCGCCTTGCCCGCGTCGAAGGACGCGAAGCGAAGAACAGCGATGTGCGAACGACAAGCACGCACCCATCAAGGGGGCACCTGGTGCGGCTACCAGCCTAACATCACCAGCCCGCACAGCTATTCCCCGAAGGTCGAAGAGGCATCAACGTGTCTCGGGAGACAGAACGTCCGCACCTGTCTGGTCAACGTTCACCGACTGGATGTGCCAGTCATTACCCACTTCTGACGCGATCGAATCCTTCGTTTCCGGAGTGGTGAACGCCAGCACCGTCGGACCGGCGCCCGAGACGACGGCGGCGACGCCGGCGGCCCGGAGCCTGCGCACCAGTTCCGCGGTCCGCGGCATCGCGGGTGCGCGGTAGTCCTGGTGTAACCGGTCCTCGGTGGCGGCGAGCAGCAGATCCGCCTCCGGCCGCTGGGTGAGCGCGGCGATGAGCAGGGCCGTCCGCCCGGCGTTCGCCGCGGCGTCCGCGTGCGGCACGCTCGCCGGCAGGAGCCGCCGCGCCTCCGCGGTGGCGAGCCGGAAGGCGGGGATGAGGACGACCGGCCGGACGTCCGGGTGCGGGTCGAGGCGCACCCGGCGCACGGTGCCGTCCCGGTCCGTCCACGCGATGGTGAGGCCACCCGACAGGCACGGCGCCGCGTTGTCCGGGTGCCCCTCGATCTCGGTGGCGAGGGCGAACACCTCGGCGTCCGGCAGCCGCTCCCGCCCCGCCCCGCGCCCGGCGGCGAGCTCGCGGGCCGCGAGGATCCCGGCGCAGATCGCCGCGGACGACGAGCCGAGACCACGGGCGTGCGGGATCCGGTTGACGCAGTGCAGCCGGATCCCGGCCGGCTGCGGTACGCCCATCCGGTCGAACGTGGCGCGCATGACCTTGACGATCAGGTGGTCCTCGCCGCGGTCCAGCTCATCGGCGCCCTCCCCCTCCACCTCGACGCGTGCGCCCGGGGTGTCGGTCAGCGCCGCTTCCACCTCGTCATGCAGGTCGAGCGCGAGGCCCAGGCTGTCGAAGCCGGGGCCGAGATTGGCGCTGGTCGCCGGTACCCGGACGACGACGCCACTCGAATGTGCCATTCGTCACCTGAACCACGGTGTCATCGGTTCCCCCGGTACCCGCGTGCCACGTGGCCTTCCCCGGCCGATCTCGGCCGCGGCGCCGCGCGTGCGCACCCGGGTCCGGGACGTCTGGTACGAGGGCCGGTACGGGGATCGTGCGGGACGATCAGGCGAGCTCGAGCGCGGCTGCCGCGGCGTGGGCGTCGACGGGGATCGTGGTGGGCGCCGGCGCGCCCGCGATCGCCCAGTCGGGGTCCTTGAGCCCGTTGCCGGTCACCGTGCACACCACGCGCTCCCCCGGCGCGACCAGCCCTCGCTCGTGGGCCTGGAGCAGTCCGGCCACGCTCGCGGCCGAGGCGAGCTCGACGAACACTCCCTCCTCCTGCGCGAGCAGCTTGTAGGCGGCCGCGATCTGACGGTCGGTGACGGCCTGGATGTCGCCGCCCGACTCGTCCCGCGCGGCCTCGGCGAGCCGCCACGACGCCGGGTTCCCGATCCTGATCGCCGTGGCGATCGTCTGCGGCTTGGCGACCGGTTCCCCCTTCACCAGGGGCGCGGCCCCGCTCGCCTGGAACCCGAGCATCCGCGGCCGCTTCTTCGCCAGGCCATCGTCAGCGTACTCGGTGTAGCCCATCCAGTAGGCCGAGATGTTGCCGGCGTTGCCCACCGGGATGCAGTGCACGTCCGGGGCGTCGCCGAGCACGTCGACGATCTCGAACGCCGCGGTCTTCTGCCCCTGGAGGCGATGGGGGTTGATCGAGTTGACCAGCGCGATCGGGTACTCCTCGGCGAGCCTCCTGGTCAGCTCGAGGCAGTCGTCGAACGATCCCTCGACCTGGATCAGCCGCGCGCCGTGCACCAGGGCCTGCGCCAGCTTGCCCATCGCGATCTTGCCGCGGGGCACGAGCACCGCGCAGGTGAGACCGGCGCGTACCGCGTAAGCGGCGGCCGATGCGCTAGTGTTCCCGGTGGAAGCGCAGATCACGGCCTTCGCGCCCTCCTCGACCGCCTTGCTGATGGCGACGGTCATCCCGCGATCCTTGAAGCTCCCGGTGGGGTTGAGCCCTTCGACCTTGAGGTAGACCTCGCAGCCGGTGAGCTCGGAGAGGCGCTTGGCCGGGAGGAGCGGCGTACCGCCCTCGAGCAGGGTCACCACGGGCGTCGCCGGGGAGACCGGGAGACGGTCTCGGTACTCCTCGATGACGCCGCGCCACGCCCTGTGCATGTTCAGCTCCTCCCGCACGCGCAGGCAGCCGCGCGTGCCAACCGAATACGGTCAACGAGTCTAGTGATCTTCTTGAACCGCAGGTCCGCCTGTCTGCGGATGGACGTGCCGGGCGTCACCTTAGGAAACCGGCGGCCGGTTTCGCTAGTGTTGGCCGGGAATCCGCTGCGTCTGAGAGGCGAGGAGTGCCATCGTGACGGGCGAAGCCCGGCCGAGGATCCGGCACAACGACTATTCTCCCCTGACTCCACCGCCCCTGGGCGACTGGGTTCCGCGGCTCACCGCCAGCGTGGTCATCCCGGCGCGCGGTGCGCAGCACCGCCTCGACCTCACCCTCGCCGCGCTCGCCGCCCAGACCTACCCTGCCTCGCTCACCGAGGTCATCGTCGTGGACGACGGGAGCTCCCCGCCGCTGCGGCTGCCGGAGATCCGCCCGGAGAACACGCGGATCATCGTCAGCCCGCCGGGCGGCCGGGGGCCCGGGCACGCGATGAACGCGGGGATCGCGGCGGCCGGCGGTGAGATCGTCCACCGGCTCGACGCGGACATGGTGATCTGCGCCGAGCACCTGGAGTCCCTGTTCCGCTGGCACCACCTGACCGACTACCTGGTGACGATCGGCGGCAAGAGGTTCACCGAGGAGCCGGAGCTCACCCCGGAGGCGGTCTACGACGCGGTGAAGCGCGGCGACTTCGACTCGCTCTTCGACCCGGCCGCGCTGGTCGCCAGCTCGACCGAGGCGACGATCGAGCGGCTCGACGGGCTGCGGAAGAGCCGCAACCCCTACCAGGTCTGCACCGGGCCCACCGTGTCGCTCCGCCGCACGCTCCTGGCGGAGGTCGGCGGGTTCGACCCCGAGGTCGTCCGCGGGCAGGACACCGAGTTCGCCTACCGGCTCGCGCAGGCGGGCGCGGTGTTCATCCCCGACCCGGCGGCGCGGGCGGTCCACCTCGGCATGCCGGCGCAGCGGGGCGAGCACCGGGAGGCGATCATCCGCCTGGTCGAGACCTACCTGGCGCACCGGGTGCCGCTCCGGCGGGATCTCCGCAAGGACCGGGGCCGGCGGTGGCTCGTCCCCTTCGTCGAGGTCGTGTTCGACGCGACCGGGGCGGACGAGCGGCGGGTGCGCGCCGCGGTCGACGCCGCCCTCGGCGGCACCCTCACCGACGTGGCGGTCACCCTGGTGGGGACCTGGCCGGACCCGGCCGCCCCCGGCGGCCCCCAGTGGCACGGCCCCGCCTTCGACCGCGCCCTCGTGCACGAGCTGCTCCGCCACGACCCGCGGGTGCGGTTCGCCGAGCGCCCCGCCCCGACGGCGGCCCCGGCCCCGTTCCGGTACACCGCGCCGATCGACGCCCCGCCGACCGGCGACCTGCTGGAGCGGATGACCAAGGTCATGCTCGAGGAGCGGCTGGGGATGCTGGTGGTCGAGCTCGACGGCGGCGGGACCGCGACGCTGGAGCGCACCGAGGCGGTCGCCCGCGCCCGGCTGCTCGCCGCGCCCGGCGAGCGGCTGACCGACGTCATCGAGGCGACCCACGGGGTACGGCACGCCGCGGAGCGGGAGTTCCGGCGGGCGGCCGGACGGGACGAGCCCGCCGCCAAGCGCCCGGAGCCGGCCGGCGGGCAGGCCGCGCAGGAGGCGGAACGGCGAGCGGCGCGGCGGCGGGAGGGCCAGGCGGCACGGCCGGCGGCGAAAGAGCCCGCCCCGGCACAGCCGGGCGGCCGCTCCGTGTGGGGCCGCCTCGGCCTGTTCCGCCGATCATGAACCGGCGGCCTTGTCCGGCGGGTGCGAGCGGCGGAACGCGATGGACCGGGCGATGCCGCGGGCGATGGCCTTCAGCCCGGGGTCGCGCCGCTTGAGGGCGGAGATCTGCCGCCGGAGGCTGCCGATCTCCCGGCGGTACTCCACCGCGGAGCGCCGCCATTTGGCCGCCTCGTCCCGCCAGCGGGTGACCTGGGCGCGCAGCCGCTCGGTCTCCTTGGTGAGGCGCGCCACCTCGGCCTCCGCCTCCACCCGGGCGCGGTAGGCGGCCCGCGCGCTGTGCAGCGGCGCGGCGGCGGAGGCCGGGACGAACCCGTACGTCTCGCCGTCGACCCAGAGCGTGCCGAACGTCTCGTCGACCACGGTGTCGATGCTCTCGCCCTCGGTCACGAGCATGGCCGCCCGGGCGAACGCCTCCGTGCGCTCGAGCCGGGCGCTGACGATCCCGTCCGGGCCCTCGGCGAGGAGGACGCTGACCAGGCCGAGGTTCTGCTCGTCCCGGGCGAGGGAGAGCAGCGCGAACAGGCTGTCCTCCCCCGGGACCCAGCCCGGCGGCAGGTGCAGGCGGAACGGCGCGGCCGTGTGCGGGAGCGAGGTGGCGAACCGGACCCTGCCCTCGTAGGCGTAGTGGGCGCGGATCAGGGAGAGGTCGAGGCGGGGGTCGGTGAGCGGCGCCCGCCGCTCCGGCTCGATCTCGTCCCACGGGCCGACCAGGATCACCGCCAGGTCGGTGAGCGTGCCGGCGAGCACGCCGTCCACGGTGGCGCGCACGTCCTCGAACGACGCGCCCGCCGCGTCGACGGCCACCTCGAGCCAGGGCACCTTCCACTGCCGGTACGGGTGCGAGCGCAGCCACCGGTAGACCGGGACCCGGTCGGCGATGAGGGCGTGGCTCACGCGGTTGATGGCCTCGCCGTCCCGCATCCGCATCGAGGGGCCGAGGTGGTAGCCGCGGGCCTCGGGGTCCGGGATGAACACCGCGCCGGCCTGGGCCAGCCGGTACCCCATCTCGGTGTCCTGGCCGAGGATCATCTCGGGGTCCATGGCCCCGGCGCGCTCGAACAGCCGGGCGGCGACCGAGGCGGCGCCGCCGACGTGGACGCTGAACGGCCGCCGCGACCGGGTGAGCGCCTCCGTCCGCTCGATGAGGTCCGCGATCCAGGCGTGCGGCTCGGCCGGCTCGAAGAACTTCCCCAGGTCCTCGGCGGCGGCGACCTCCTCCGGGGAGGGCAGCGGGGCCGTGGTGAAGCGCAGGTACGAGGTGACGGACAGGTACGGCGCGAGGTGGTGCCAGCGCATGTGCGCCTCGACCTCGGTCCGCTCGGGGACGACGTCGGCGTCCAGCCAGTGGATCACGTCGCCGGTGGCGGCGGCGAGGCCCGCGTTCCGCGCGGCCGCGCGGCCCGGGTCCGGGCAGACCACCAGCCGGGTGTTGGCCGGCCGGATCTCCGGGAGGCGCAGCGGCGGCGTGCTGCCGTTGTCGACGACGATGACCTCGATGAGGTTCTGCGGATAGGTCTGCGCGGAGAGCCCGGCGAGCACGAGGTCGAGCTTCTCCTGGGCGCCGTAGGCGGGGATGACCACGCTCACGGTGAGCCGAGGCGTCCACGGCGAGCCGATCGCCGGCGGGCGCAGGACGGTGTAGTCGTTTCCCCGGATTCGTGGCGTCATGGCGTTTCCAGCAGCAGGCTCGGCCGGAAGCCGTGCCATTGGTTGGTCGCGACTCTGAGGAAGTGGGCGAGGGGGAGCCGCCAGGTGTGGTCGCCGCTCACCGACCGGCTGAGCATGTAGCCGAGACCGTGGGTGCGGTAGATCCGCCCGCCGGCCGCCGCGGCCGCGCGGAGCAGGTGGCTGTCGACGCCTCCGGGAAGCGGGGCGAAACCGCCCACCTCCTGGAAGAGCCGCCGGTCGATCAGGATCGTGCCCCCGGCGACGTGATCGGTCCAGACCTCGCTGGAGTAGTCGGTCCGGCGGATCGTGCAGTTCAGCGGCTCCAGGTGGAAGAACTCGGCGGCCGTGCCCACGACGTCGGCCCCGGAGTACGCCTTGGCGAGCAGCAGGTCGGCGATGTGCTCGGGGCCGTACCAGTCATCGTCGTCCCACTTGGCGATGAGGCCCGCCGAGGACCGTTCGGCCGCCTGGTTGAGCACCGCGCCGAACGGGGTGTCCCGGTCCGCCTCGATGACGGTGAGCGTGCCGGGGAACTCGTCGAGGGCCTGCCGTACCAGGTCCGCGGGGTAGCCGTGCAGCGCGACGATCACCTCGAGGTCGGCGCCGCGCTGGCGGGCGATCTGGGCGAGCGCCCGGCCGACGAGGTGCGGGCGGCGGCTCGCCATCACCACCGCCACCTGGGGCGTGTCCCGGCAGAGGCCCTTGGCGCGGAGCGCGTGCCGCCGCAGGCGCACGCTGTGCTCCTCCCGCCGCAGGTCGGCCACGGAGCGGGGCGAGCCGTCCCCGGCCTCGGGGACCCAGCCGGCGATCAGGTCGGCGAGCACGGGGTCGGCGGCGCGGACCCAGGCCGGCGGCGGGTCCGCGGTGAGCGGGACGCCCGCTCCGGCGAGGTCCCGGATCGTGGCGAGCGCGTACGCCGCGGGTTCGCGCGGCCAGGCGACCCGTAACGCGCGCAGCGGCCGGAGCGGTGCCACGTCGTCGGGGCGCAGCGGCCGCCCGAGCGGGCGGCCGGCCGCGAACCATCGGCCGTCCTGCCATGACAGCTCCGCCGTCCCCTCGGATGGGGTGCGCATGAACCCCATCGGCGAGCACAGCTCGGTCGTCATGGCACCTCCTGCTGACCGCGGTTTACCACGCTAGTGGACATCTATCACAAGAACCTGAGAAGTCCACCAGACCGTCACCGACCGTGACAAGCCACGGGTCGCAGCCGGCGCCCCGGAGGTCAGGAGTCGCCGGGCACGGGCCAGACCCGGCCGCCGACGACCTCGCCCAGCGGCTTCACCACGACCTTCTTCGCCTTCTGCTGCCGCGCCAGCCAGTCGATGAACCGGGTGAACTCCTTCGGGCTGGTCGCGTACTGGTCCCGCTTGTCGTCCCGGATGCGGTGGAAGACGAAGGTGACGAGCCCGCCGCCGTGCGCCTGGGCCCGGGTGACGGAGGCGGCGAGGTTGCGGGCGGTGCGCGGCATCCGGGTCTGCGAGGTGGTCCGCACCAGCGCGAGGTCGGCGGGCGGGATCGTCTCGGCGTACGGGCAGGACCGGCAGGTGTCCGGCCGGTAGAGGCCGTTGATGCCGCGCGCCGAGGTGTACCCGCAGTACATGGCGAGCTCGCGGCTCGTCTGGTCGAAGTTGCCGAACGGGTAGGCGAACGACCGCACCTTGAGGCCGAGGCGGAACAGCGCCCGCCGGTCCTCGCAGATCTGGCGCCGCTGCTGGTCGGGGCTGAGGTGGGCGAGGCGGACGTGCTCCCTGGTGTGGCCGCCGATCTCGTGCCCGGCCTTCGCCATGGACCGCAGGTCGGCCGCGGTGAGGTAGCCGCGCCGGCCGAGCCGGCCGCTGTTGACGTAGAACGTCCCCCGCAGCCCGCGTTCGCGGAGCATCTTGGCGACTCGGGCGTGATCGGCGGTGCCGTCGTCGAAGGTGAGGGCGACCACCGTCTGCCTCGCGGCCGCCGGCTCGGCGGAGGCGGCCGCCGGAATGCCGGCGGCGAGCGCCGCGGCGAGGGAGACCGTCGACGCCTTCTTGATCCACGACCACATGGGAGCAGAGACTAACCGAGTCCCGGCGGCCTCATAGCCCACTCGCCCATATCACGGTCGCTCGGCCCATATCCCCCACTCCCGACACGTCGCGACATACCGGGATACATCCGGCAGCCGGGGCGACCGGCCCGGCGCCCGGGCGGGACCCGCGCCGGCGACGGCGACGCCCCGCGCGGCACCGGGTACGGCCCGCCGCACCCGGACATCCGCACGGCCGATGGCCTGCCGCACCCGGGCGCCCGCACGGCGCACGGCCCGACGCACCCGGACATCCGCGCGGCGCGGGCGGTCAGGGGGTTACGGTCAGGGGGTGTCGTCGCCCTCCACCCGCATCACGCTCGCCACGGCGCGGACGATGTCGAGCCGGCCCAGGTCCTGGACGGTGGCCGAGAGCGCCGCGTCCGTGGCCTGGTGGGTGACGAGGACGAGCTGCGCGTCGTCGCCGCGCCCCTCCTGGCGGACCGTCTGGATGGAGACGTCGTGCCGGGCGAAGACCTCGGCCACCCGGGCGAGCACGCCGGGCTTGTCCGCCACGTCGAGGGAGACGTAGTACCGGGTGATCGTCTCCCCCATCGGGTGGACCTTCAGGTCGGCGTAGGTGAGCTCCTCCGGGCCGACCGTGCCGGCGAGCCGGTTGCGCGCCACCGCGACGATGTCGCCGAGCACCGCCGAGGCGGTGGGCGCGCCGCCCGCGCCCGCGCCGTAGAACATCAGCCGCCCGGCCGACTCGGCCTCGACGAACACCGCGTTGTACGCCTCCCGGACCCCGGCGAGCGGGTGCGACCTCGGGATCATGGCGGGGTGCACGCGGACGCCGATCGACCGGCCGTCCTCGGTCTTCGCGCAGATCGCGAGCAGCTTGATCACGTAGCCCATGGCCTTCGCCGAGGCCACGTCCGAGGCGGTGATCTCGGTGATGCCCTCGCGGTGCACGTCGGCCGCGGTGACCCGGCTGTGGAACGCGAGCCCGGCGAGGATCGCCGCCTTGGCGGCGGCGTCGAACCCCTCGACGTCGGCGGTGGGGTCGGCCTCGGCGTACCCCAGCGCCTGGGCCTCCTCCAGGGCCTCGGTGAACGACGCCCCGGTGCTGTCCATCTTGTCCAGGATGTAGTTGGTGGTGCCGTTGACGATGCCGAGCACCCGGCGGATCCGGTCACCGGCGAGCGACTCGCGCAGCGGGCGGAGCAGCGGGATCGCCCCGGCGACGGAGGCCTCGAAGTAGAGGTCCACGCCGTTCTCCCGCGCCGCCCGGTGGATGGTGGCACCGTCCTCGGCGAGCAGCGCCTTGTTCGCCGTGACCACCGACTTGCCCTTCGCCATGGCGGCGAGGATCAGGGACCTGGCGGGCTCGATCCCGCCGATCACCTCGACGACGATGTCGACGTCGTCCCGGGTGACCAGCGCCTCGGCGTCGGTGGTGATCAGCGCGGGGTCCAGGTCGACATCGCGCTTGCGGCCGGGCCGGCGCACGGCCACCCCGGCCAGCTCCAGGGGAGCGCCGATCCGGGCGGCCAGGTCATCGGCCTGCTCGCGCAGGAGCCGCACCACCTGCGACCCGACGACACCGCAGCCCAGCAATGCGACTTTCAGCCCGGGTTTGGGGTTGGTCACAAGCCCTCCTCGTTACGCCCGCCGTACCGTTCCACGTCACGGCTGCCCACGCAGCAGGTCTTCCTCGGTCTCCCGGCGCACGATGACGCGCGCCGCGCCCTTCGACACCGCGACCACAGCGGGCCGGGGCAGGTAGTTGTAGTTGCTCGACAGCGAACGGCAGTAGGCGCCGGTGCCGGCCACCGCGATCAGGTCGCCGGGGACCACGTCCGAGGGCAGCCACAGATCGCGGATCACCATGTCGCCGCTCTCGCAGTGCTTGCCGACCAGCCGGGAGAGCATCGGGGCCGCGTCGCTCTCCCGGGAGGCGACCACGGCGGTGTAGTTCGCCCCGTAGAGCGCCGTGCGGATGTTGTCGCTCATGCCGCCATCGACGCTCACGTAGGTGCGCAGGCCCTCCACGTCCTTGACCGTGCCGACCTCGTAGAGGGTGATCCCGGCGATCCCCGCGATGGAGCGGCCCGGCTCCACGATCAGGCGC
Source organism: Thermobispora bispora DSM 43833 (assembly GCF_000092645.1). Taxonomy (NCBI): domain Bacteria; kingdom Bacillati; phylum Actinomycetota; class Actinomycetes; order Streptosporangiales; family Streptosporangiaceae; genus Thermobispora; species Thermobispora bispora. The sequence goes on along the minus strand of NC_014165.1, from coordinate 1,001,864 downwards.
GGCACGGGCAGCCCGGCCGACCGGCACACCGTCGTGGTGATCTCCCGGAGCCCGTCCGCGATGACCTTGATGTCCGGCGCCTCGTCGCCCTCGACGTACGGGATGCCGTACCCGCCGCCGAGGTCGAGCTCGGGGAGCACCACCCCGTGCTCGTCCCGGATGCCGACGAGCAGGCCGGCGAGCCGGCGGGCGGCGACCTCGAACCCGCCGACGTCGGTGATCTGGGACCCGATGTGCGAGTGCAGCCCGACCAGCTCGAGCTGGGGGCGCGCCAGGACACGGCGCACGGCCTCGGCCGCCGCCCCGCTGCTCAGCGAGAGCCCGAACTTCTGGTCGTCGTGGGCGGTCGCGATGAACTCATGGGTGTGCGCCTCGACGCCCACGGTCACCCGGATCAGCACCTTGGGCCGCCTGCCGTACCGGGCGGCGATCTGGCCGAGCCGGTCGATCTCCTCGAAGGAGTCGATCACGATGCGGCCGACCCCGGCGGTGACCGCCCGCTCCAGCTCGGCGACCGACTTGTTGTTGCCGTGCATGGTGATCCGCTCGGGCGGGAAGCCCACGCTGAGCGCGACCGCGAGCTCGCCGCCGGTGCACACGTCGAGGCCGAGGCCCTCCTGGTCGATCCAGCGGGCCACCTCCCGGCAGAGGAACGCCTTGCCCGCGTAGTGGACGTCCCCGTCGGGGAAGGCCGAGCGGTAGTCCCGGCAGCGGGAGCGGAAGTCCTCCTCGTCGACGATGTAGAGCGGCGTCCCGAACTCCCTCGCCAGGTCGCGCACGTCGACGCCGCCGACGGTGAGGGCACCGCCGACCCGGACCGCGGTCCGCGGCCAGATCGCGGGGTGCAGTGCGTTGAGGTCGGCCGGCATGACGGGTGGACGCTCCTCGTTGAGGGCTCCGGCGATGGCGGCGGCCGCATGCCTGTCGCCGGCCGGATGGGCGAATCGGCTCACCCGACTGAGGCTATCCGACCGCGGCCCGGCCTCGAGACACGGCTGTTCGATAGGTGAGACGGCGGGCAGCAGCAAATCGGGTCATCAGGCGTTTCCCACGAAGAACCTGGAGGAAAACGGCCGCTCTCCGGGAGGTCTTCCGCGGCGGCCGGCCGGATCCACTCCGGGCGGGCGGTCAGATCCGCTCCGGCAGCGGGGTGGCGAGCACGGCGGAGAGCACGGCGCGCACCGCCCGGGCGAGCCAGAGCCGCGCGGTGTGCACCTCGCGCACCGGCTCGTCCCCCCGGGGGACGGCCGGGGCGCGCTCGTGCGCGTCGTGGTAGGCGAGGGCGAGGCGCTCGGCGTACCCGGCCCAGCGGGGGTCGCGGCCGGCGCCGCGGCTCGGCGGCTCGGCGAGCAGGCGGAGCACGGCGCGGTCGTGGGGATCGGCGAGGAGCTCGGGCCGGAACCCGTCCCAGGGCACGCCGAGGGCGTCCGCCCACCGCTCCACGGCGGCCGCGCGGGCGTGCGCGTAGCGGACCACGAAGCCGGGGTTGTCCCAGGTCCGGGGGTGGTCCGGGGGCGCCTCGGCCGGCTCGGCGATCCGCGGCGGCCCGGCCGTCACGATCTCGCGGACGATCTCCCCCGGGCATGCCACCTCGATCATCAGGAAGCCGTCGTCCCGCACCCGGACGCCCGCGATCCCCTCCCGGCCGCGGAGCCGGGCCGCGAGCTCTTCGGCGGCCGCGCGCGGCGGCCGTCCGGAGCGGAGCGCGGCCGCCGAGGCGTACACCGCGGCCCGCTCCCAGGAGCCGTGCGGCACCGGGGGTTCCCCGAGGAGCTCGGCGAGCTGCGTGGGCGTCACACCGGGAGGGTATCCACCCCCGGCAGTGCCGGGCTCCGGGCGGCACGAGGCGCCCAGGCCGGCGCCCACCGCCCAACCGCCCCGAGGCGCCGAGGCCGGCGCACTCCCCGCCGCGCCGAGGCCGGCTCAGATCAGGGCGAGCGGCTCGGCGGGCACGTACCCCTCCAGGCGGGCCGAGCCGAGCAGCTCCCCCTCCGCGGACTCGCGGACGCACACGTACGAGTACCGGTCGGCCGAGTAGACCCGCACCCCGTCGGTACGGCACTGCCGCATGAAGACCTCGCCCCACTCCTCGGAGACGTCGGCGAACCCGAGGTCGGTGATCGTCTGGCGGCGGGCGAGCAGCGTGCCCCCGGCGACCTCGGGCAGGAAGCGGTGCTCGGCGCCCGGCTGGCGGAGCAGCGTGGCGCCGGTCCCCGGCAGGTGGGCGTAGAACGAGGCCTTGCCGATCACCTCGGCGTCGGCCACGGCGAAGTACCCGGCCAGGTCGGCCAGGTAGTGCTCGCCGTACACGTCCCGGGGGTCGAACACCGCCACGTGGTCGCCGTCGGCGAGCCGGGCCGCGCGGTCGAGGGCGGCGCCACGGGTGATCGGGGTGCCGGAGACCCGGACCACCAGGTCGTCGAGCTCCACGGCGTGGCGGACGGTCTTCTCCACCAGGGCGGCGTCGAGGCCCTCGGCGACCACGACGAGCTGCCCGGGCCGGTGAGCCTGCCGGGCGACCTGGGCGGCGAGGTGCTCGAGCTCCTCCGGGGTGCGCACCGCGCTGATCACGGTGATCCGGTCCGCGCCCCGCACGCTCGGGATGCCGAGGACGTCGAGGATCGGGTCGAGCAGCGGGGTCACCCGGGTGGCCGCCCGCCAGGCGAGGTGCGCCTCCCGGGCGAGCCGCTCCCGGTCGGCCAGGAGGGCCTCGGCCGCGGCGGCGGTCTCCTCCGGCCCCGCCCCCTTGCGCATCCGGAGCACGGGCGTGCCGCACGCGGAGATCTCGGCGACCGCCCGCTCGTCGGCGTCGGGGCCGGCCACGACGAGGGCGGGCCTCCGGTAGGCGGTGAGCAGGTCGTCGTAGGTGATCTTCTCGTCGCCCTGCCCGGGCATGGGCCGCCAGACCCGGCCGGCCTGGTCCGCGGCGCCGTCGCCCTCGGCGGGCACGGCGACCGTGCCGAGGGTCATGATCTCCTCGGTGCGGCCGCCGATCGCGGGGATCGGGTTGTGCACCCGCGGCTGGATCGCGTACGGCAGGACCCCCACCCGGTCGTGGCGCAAGGCGGACCGCCACTCCCGGGCCCGCGCCTCGGAGTAGGTGAGCACGTGGTCGAAGTGCTCGGCGGCGGGCACCGCGCGGGACACCGGCCCGCCCGAGTGCCAGAACACGGTCCGGATGCCCCGCTTGCGGCAGGCGGCGATCAGGTCGCGGAGCGCGCGGGACTCCCCGGCGAGCGCCTCGAGCCAGCGCCCGCCGTTGCCCTGGCGGGGGCCGGGCCGTACGGACTCGGCGAGGAGCAGGTGCGGCCGGCGCCGCTCGAGCATCTCCTCCCAGTTCTCCAGGCCGAAGTCGGTGACCAGCCGCCACTCGTACCGCAGCAGCGCCTCGGTCTGCCGGTCGACGATCGCCGCCACGGTGAGGTACGGCCGGGCGGTCGGGCCCTTGGGCACGGTGAAGCCGTCCGCCATCGGCGTGGAGACCTGCGGGGCCTTCGGGTCGGGGGCGGCCGGGGTCACCGCCGGCTCGGGGATCTTGGGGAGCTCCGGCGGGAAGTCCGAGCGCTTGGGCGCCGGGGGCTTCTTCACCGGCGCCCGGAGGGTCTGGGCCAGCTTGCCCGGGTTCTTGGAGTGCAGGGCGTCGCCGAGCTTGGACCAGCGGCTCTCCCGCAGCGAGGCGAGCTTCCAGTTCGCCACCGCGGTCTGGTACCGCTGCTCGGCGAGGTTCTTGGCGAGCGTGGCGTTCTGCCGCTCCACGGCCTTGAGCCGTGCCTCGGCCTGGCGCATCCGGGTGACCGCCTCGGCCTCGGCCCGGGCGGCCTCGTCGAGCCTGCGCTGATAGTCCGTGAGCAGCCGGGCCAGTTCGGCGGCCTGGGATGCCTGCTGTACGGCCTGGGCCAGCGCCTCCCGGAGGGCGTCCAGCTCGCTTCGCTCGCTCATGGGGGTGACTCCGCGTCAAGCCGAATGGACAGGAGCCACAATATTCGCAAAACAGCGGCCTTATCGCGCGACGTCGCCATTTTCCCGGCAGTCCCGTCCCCCGCCGCCCACGGCCGGGTCCGGCGGCGCCTCGGCCGCCACGACCGGTGGGAGAATCGGCCGCCACGGCCGGCCGGGAGAACCGGGAGAATGGGCGAGAACCCGGCGCCTGTGAGGAGGGGCGAGCGTGCGCAACGGTGAATGGCCACGGTTCCTGGCCCGGCCGTACGTCTGCGGAGCGATCGGGCCGTACGACCCGGCGAAACTCGGCCTGCTCGCCCGCTCCGGCCCGGCCGTGACCGCCGTGCACACCGGGCGGGAGGCCGCGCTGTTCAGCTCCGGGCCGCTCACCCCGTACCGCGCGGACCCCGGGGCGACCGCGTACGCCTGGGGGGATCGGCGGCCCGCGGCGGACGCCGGCGCGGACGGGTGGCTGCCGGTCGCGGAGGCCTACGAGACGCCGGGGCTCATCGACGCGCCCGGCGAGGTGACCCTGCACACCGGCGCGTTCGGGCTCGTCGACGTCTACTACCTCGCCGACGGGGACGCCGTCTACTTCGCCGGGCTGATCGAGCCGCTGCTCGCCCTGGCCCGCCGGCCGTACCGGGTGAACTGGCGCGCCTGGGCGGCGATCCTCAAGCTCACCTACCCCCTGCTCGACGACACGCCGTACGAGGACGTCAAGCGCCTGCCCGGGGCGACCGCGCTGATCTGGTCGCGCACCGGGCGGCGGCTGCGGCTCGACCGGCGCGCCCCCTGGTGGGTGCGGCGGGAGCCGATCGACCGCGGGGTGACCGCCCGCGACATGGTCGCCCTGCTCCACCGGGCGCTCGAGCCGTACGACCGGGTGCTCGTGCCGGTGAGCGGCGGGTACGACTCGCGGCTGCTCGCGAGCGTGGCCGTGGCCCGCGGCATGGACGTCGAGTCGTGGACCACCAGCCCGGACGACGGGCTCGACACCGACATCGACTTCGCCCGGTACATCACCCGCGAGCTCGGCATCCCCCACCGGATCGTGCCGCAGGACCCGGCGCGGTACCCGGAGGAGGCGCTCTGGGTGGCGCGCCGGCTCGAGTACCTCACCAGCCACCACGCCTGGTACGCGCCCTTCGCCCGGGAGGTGCACCGGGCCGGGCGCCCGGTGGTCGACGGGCTGGCCGGCGGGCCGCTGATGAAGAACTTCCTCATCAGCTCGGACGCGGTGGCCGCCGGCACCGGCGCCGCCCGCCGCGAGGCCCTGCTCGCCTCCCTCGCCACCGGCGCGCCGCACATCCCCGTGCTCGGCGACGCCGCGCGCGAGTGGATCGACGACCAGGTGCGCACCGCCTTCCTCCAGGCCACCTCGATGCTCCACGGGCACCGGGCCGAGCTGCCGCTCAGCGTGCTCCACACCCGGACCGTCCGGGGCATCGCCCGGTCGCCGCTCGGCCTGGCCGGCCCGGAGGTCACCCCGGTCTTCCCGTTCCTCCACCCGGAGTTCTTCGAGGCGGCGCTCTCGGTGCCGGTCTCCCGCAAGGAGGGCGGCCGGTTCTACCGGGAGATCCTGCGCGCCGCGAACCCCCGGGTGGCCGCGCTGCCGTCCACCAACGAGCCGCTGCTCCCGAACCGGCGGGTGCCGCTGCGGTCGAACGGGCCCGTGGCCCGGGAGTGGAACCACCGGATGCTGGTCCGGGCGGCCGAGATCCCCGGGCTCCTCTCCCCCCAGATGCTGGAGGTGGTCGAGGCCGGGCCGGACGCGCTCACCGCGTTCGGGTCGTGGAACTCGCGGTTCTGGCTGCGCGCCCTGGTGCTCTTCGGCGCCTGGCTCACCGACTACGGGGAAGCGCTCGGCGATCTCACCCCGCCCTGGCACGGGGACGGCGCCGCGCCGGCCGCGGCCCCGCGCGGCGGGACCGCGCCCGCACCGGCCTGACGGGACGGCGCGCACCGGCCTGACGGGGCCCGCCGCGGCCCGGTCTCCGGGGTCCCGGGCGGGGTCGCGCCGGGGCGATCGCCGCGGCGCCCACGCCGGGGCGCTCCCCGCGGTGCCCACGCCGCGGCCGCGCCGTTTCGGCCGCGCGCCGCACGCGCGGGCGACCGCGCCGCCGCCGGGTCCGGCGCCCACCGCCTGACCTGGGCTTTCACCTCCTAGATCACCGGTGCGGACCGGCCGGAGATCAGGTGGCCTGGAACCTGTGGAAAGCGGTACGGGTAAGGGCAACGGCGGTGTTATGTTTTCCTAAATTCCGCTCGCGCCCCCACGCCGAGCACCAACACTCAGGTCAATCTCACTCGGTATCCCCTTATCCCTGCTAGCGAGAAGCGATGAACGCTGCTGCGCGTTTGCCTGGACAGGCTTCGGCGGCGTCCGGTGACCGGACCGTGATCGCCGACTACACCTCACGAGACCCGCTGTGGTACAAGCGCGCGGTCTTCTACGAGGTGAACGTCCGCGGCTTCAAGGACTCCAACGGTGACGGCACCGGCGACTTGCGCGGGCTGATCGAGAAACTGGACTACCTCAAGTGGCTCGGAGTCGACTGCCTGTGGCTCCTGCCGCTGTACGAGTCGCCGCTGCGCGACGGGGGCTACGACATCTCCGACTACTTCAAGATCCTGCCGGAGTTCGGCGACCTGGGCGACTTCGTGGAGATGATCGAGGCCGCGCACAAGCGCGGCATCCGCATCATCACGGACCTGGTGATGAACCACACCAGTGACCGGCACCCGTGGTTCCAGGCGTCCCGGCAGGACCCGGACGGCCCGTTCGGCGACTTCTACGTGTGGTCGGACGACCCGACGCGCTACGCGGAGGCCCCGGTCGTCTTCATCGGCGCCGAGGAGTCCAACTGGACCTTCGACCCGGTGCGCGGCCAGTACTACTGGCACCGGTTCTTCCACCACCAGCCCGACCTCAACTACGACAACCCCGCGGTGCAGGAGGCGATGCTCGAGGTCATCCGGTTCTGGCTCGACCTCGGCATCGACGGGTTCCGGCTCGACGCCGTGCCGTACCTCTTCGAGCGGGACGGCACGAACTGCGCCGGGCTGCCGGAGACCCACGCCTACCTGAAGCGGATCCGGGCCGAGGTGGACCGGCTCTACCCGGACAAGGTCCTGCTCGCCGAGGCGAACGGCTGGCCGGAGGACGTCGTGGCCTACTTCGGCGACCCGGCCACCGGCGGCGACGAGTGCCACATGGCCTTCCACTTCCCGCTGATGCCGCGGATCTTCATGGCGGTGCGGCGGCAGACCCGGGAGCCGATCTCCGAGATCATGTCGCGCACCCCGAAGATCCCGGAGAAGGCGCAGTGGGGCATCTTCCTCCGCAACCACGACGAGCTCACGCTCGAGATGGTCACCGAGGAAGAGCGCGACTACATGCACACCGAGTACGCCAAGGACCCGCGGATGCGGGCCTACCTCGGCATCCGGCGGCGGCTCGCCCCGCTGCTCGACAACGACCGGGACCAGATCGAGCTGTTCACCGCGCTGCTGCTCAGCATGCCGGGCTCGCCGGTCCTCTACTACGGCGACGAGATCGGCATGGGGGACAACATCTGGCTCGAGGACCGGGACTCGGTCCGCACCCCGATGCAGTGGACCCCGGACCGCAACGCCGGGTTCTCCACCGCCGACCCCGGCCGGCTCTACCTGCCGGTCGTCATGGACCCGGTCTACGGGTACCAGGCGGTCAACGTCGAGGCCCAGATGAAGAACCCCTCGTCGTTGCTGCACTTCACCCGGCGCATGCTGCAGATCCGGCGCGAGCACCCCGTGTTCGGCACCGGCAGCTACACCGAGCTGGCCCCGGAGAACACGAGCGTGCTGGCCTTCCTGCGGGAGGACGGCGAGGACTGCGTCCTCTGCGTGAACAACCTCTCCAAGTTCCCGCAGCCGGTGGAGCTTCACCTGTACCGCTTCCAGGGGTGGACCCCGGTCGAGCTGCGGGGCGGGATCAACTTCCCCACGATCGGCGACAGGCCGTACGTGCTCACGCTGCCGGGGTACGGGTTCTACTGGTTCCAGCTCCGCAAGCCGGCCGACGGCGAGGCCGGCGCCCAGGCCGGTGCCCAGACCGGCACCGAGGCCGCAGCGTGACCGCCGGCGGGGTGACGCCGGCACGTGACCCGGGCCGGCGCCGCACGCGGCGCCGGCCGTGATCAGCGGACCGACGGGATCCTGGCCCGGGCGGCGCGCCGGGCCGGGACGAGCGCGACCAGGAGCACGGCCGCGATCGCGATGACCACCTCGGCGGCGAGCATGCCCGGCGCCGGGGCGCGGCCGATGCCGGCACCGACCCCGCTGCCATGGCCCTCGAGGTCGATCAGGGCCTTGGCCGAGAGCGCACCGGCCGAGGAGCCGATCAGGATCCCGGCCACGGCCGGCAGCGCGGTGGCGGTGACCAGGGTCGCCATCACCTGCCGCGGGGTGAGCCCCATCGCCTTCAGCACGGCCAGGTCGAGCAGGTGGTCGCGCAGCCCGATCGCGCTCACGGTGAGCAGATCGACCAGGCCGATCAGGGCGAGGACGACCACCAGGGCCACGATGATCACGCGGATGACCGCGAGCCGCTCCGCCGGGTTCACCGCCTGATCGACCTCCAGCCCGTGCGCCTGCAGCCGCGAGCGCACCTCGGCCGGGTCGGCCCCCGGGCGGAGCACCAGGCCGTAGAACTGCGGGGGATCCGCGTCCTTGGCCGCGAGACTGTCCACGCCGAGCGAGAGCACCTCGCCGTCCTGCTCCGGCTCGATCACCCGGCCCACGATGCGGACGATCAGCGGGGTGCCGCCGATAGTCACCCGTACCCGGTCGCCGATCCGCACGCCGAGCAGGTCGAGCAGCCCCTGCCCGGCCACCGCCTCGCCGCGCTCCCGGAACATCCGGCCCTCCGCGACCGGGAACGGGTACGGGTCGCGGGACGTCCCGAGCGCCCGGGTGCGCACGGTCCTGGTCTGGCCGGGGACGAGCGCGTCCACCTCGGCCCCCGGGTAGGCGGCCACGACGTCCGGGTCGGCCATCACCCTGGCCCGCATCTCCTCGGCGGTGAGCCGGCCCGGCCGGGCGGTGAGGGCGGCCGCCTGCCCGACCTTCTCCGGGTGGCGGAGGAAGTCGTCGAGCGTCGCCCACACGCCGAGCCCGATGGTGATCATCATCATCGGGATGGCCACCCCGCAGACGGTGAGCAGGGCCGGGGTCCGGCGGGTGAACGAGTCCCGGGCGCCGAGGACCAGGGCGGGCGGGAGGCGGACGAGCAGGGCGAGCCGGGCGAGCCGCGACAGCCGCCCGCGCGGCGGCGCCGCCGGGGTGGCGGGGATCGGCGGGGTGAGGCCGCCCCGCCACGCGGGGATCAGCACGGCGACCAGCACGACCAGGGCGGTGCCCAGCACGATCGCGGCGAGCGCGCCGGCCGACAGCGGGGCCGCGACGGTCTCCTCGAGCGCGTATACCGTGATCAGCCACGCGGCGGCCATGCCGAGCCCGATCCCGGCGAACCCGAGCGCGCCGTGCTCGGCCACGAGCATGCGGACGACCTGCCCGCGGGTGAACCCGAGGGACTTCAGCGTGGCGATGTCGCGGCGCTGGGTGAGCACCCGGCCGCCGCTGGCGTTGGCGAGCGCGAGCGCGGCGGCCACCAGGCCCGCGCCGCCGAACAGGCCGAGCAGCAGCCCGAGCAGCCGGTTGTCCAGCTCCATGGAGGCCCGGACCTCGCGCCAGGTGGTCACCCGCTGCACCTGGCCGCGGAGGGTGAAGACCGCCCGCTGGACCACGAGGTCGGTGAGCTCCGGATCGCCGAGCCGGAGCCCGGTCACGGTCTCGGTACGGCCCGGCGCCGGCTCCACCGTGGTGAGCGTCTCCCCGAGCGCCCAGGCGAGCCCCGGGGCCCACTCCGGATAGAACCCCTGGTCGCCGCTCTCGGCGAGCCCGGCGACGACGAGCGCGTGGGTGGCGCCGTTCAGCCCGGTCACGGTGAACGGGTCGCCCGGCCGCAGGCCGAGGGACCGGGCGAAGGAGCGCTCGACCACCACCCCGCCCGGCGTGCGGGGGTCGAGCCAGCCGCCCTCGCGCACCAGGGGCCGGGCCACCGCCGGGGGCGTGGCGGGCGCCTCCTGGAGGGAGATCGGGACCCTGCGGCCCCGGTGGATCAGCGTCGCCGGGGCGCTCCGGTACGGCCCGGCCACGTCGGTCACCCCGTGCAGCCGGGCGAGCGCCTGGACGTCGGGGACGTCCTTGGAGTGGATCCAGATGTGGGCGCTCCGGCTGCGCTCGAACAGCCCGCGCCAGGGGTTCGTGCGCTCCTCGAGCAGGGTCGCCGCGATGATGAGCGCGGCGACGATCCCGGCCACGGTGAGCACGGTGAGCAGCGCCTCACCGCGCCGGGCCCGCAGATCGGCCCGGATCCACCGCCCTTCGGCCCCCCGCCAGCTGATCATGCGGAGCCCTGCCCGCCGTCCGGCGCCCGATGGTCCAGCACCTCAGCCTCGCAGTTCGACGACGTCGCCCGCGGTCCCGCCGATCCTGCGCCGCACGCCGGCCACCGGCCCGTCGTCGACGATCTGGCCGTCCAGCAGGTACACCACGCGGTCGGCCATCCCGGCGACCCGGGCGTCGTGGGTGACGAGCACGATCGTCTGGCCCTTCCGGTGGACCTCGCTCAGCAGGCGCAGGACGTCCCGGGTGTTGCGGCTGTCGAGGTTACCGGTCGGTTCATCGGCGAGCAGCAGCCGAGGATGGTTGGCGAGCGCCCGGGCGAGCGCGACCCGCTGCTGCTCCCCGCCGGAGAGCTGGGCGGGCGAGACGCCCGCCCGGTCGGCGAGCCCCAGCTCGGCGAGCAGGTACTCCCGCCGCTCCCGGGCGACCTTGGGCGAGGCGCCGCCGAGCAGCGCGGGCAGCTCCACGTTGTCGGCGACGGTCATGTTCGCCACCAGGTTGAAGAACTGGAAGACGAAGCCGATCTTCTGGCGGCGCAGCAGGGCCCAGGCGCTCTCGGAGAGCGTGTCGACCCGCTGCCCGTCGAGCCAGATCTCCCCGCTGGTGCGGGTGTCGAGGCCGCCGAGCAGGTGGATCAGGGTGGACTTGCCCGACCCGGACGGCCCCATGATCGCGACGAACTCGCCGGGGTTGACGGTGAGGTCGACCCCGCGGATCGCCGGCACCGGCACCCCGCCGGTCTGGTAGATCTTCACGAGGTTGATCGCCTGGATCACCGGTGGCTCGGTCATGCTCGTCGCCCTCCCCGCTCCGGCGTCGCGTCGTGCGGGGCAGCGTACCGGTGCGCGCACGGCGTCCGGTACGGCGGGCCGTACCGGGCGTCATGCGGCGCATCGGGGCCGGGCAGGCCACGCCCGTCCTCGCACGCGGTGCCGAGGTGCGGCGGGCCGTACCCGAGGCCGGGTGAGACGGCGTGGGCGGCGCGGTGCGGGGTGCGGCGGGGTGTCGGGGACATTCAGGTGAGCTCCTCCTGGCACCGCTCCAGCCAGTCGAGGTCGGCCTGGAGGTGGAGCATGGCGCCCTCGATCAGCAGGAGGGCCACCCGGTTGGCCGGATCGGTGCGCTCGGCGAGCTCGTTGAGCTCGCGCATCAGGGACAGGTAGTGCCGGCGCTGCCGGTTGATCAGCGCCATCGGATCGGAGAGCCCGGTCATCGGGGCGAGGATGAGCTTCATGAAGAACTCGTCGCGGACCCGCGGGCCTTCGGTGGGCTCGTCGATCCACTGCTCCAGCGCCTCCCGCCCGGCTGCGGTCAGGTAGTAAACCTTCTTGTTCGGCCGGTTGCTCTGCTCGACGTCGACGGACCTGACGTACCCGTCCTTCTCCAGCCGGTTCAGGGTGACGTAGATCTGCCCGATGTTCGGGGACGGATAGGCACTCCCGAAGATCGCTTCGAGCGACTGCTTCAGCTCGTAGCCATGGGCCGGTTCCTTCGCAAGGAGCGCCAGCAGCGGGTGCCGCACCCCCACCCCCAACCGTCGAGCGGGAACGCTTTACCAGAGAGTAATAAGACTAGCCGTTGACTCTTACATTACGGATATGCATAACATGCATGCACTAGTCCTAAACGTGCAGGTAATGGGCGGGTAACCCGGAGGAAACGTGATCCGCAGAGCCCTCGCACTCCTGGTCACCCTGCTGGTGGCCGGATGCGCCAGGCTCGCGGACGCGCCGGCGGAGCCGGCTCAGGGCACCGGTGTCGGCCCGATCACCCTCGCCATCGGACGGGATACCACCTCGTACCTGAAGCCGCTCCTCGACCGGTGGAACCGGGCCCGCCCCGCGGAGCGGGTCACGCTGCTGGAGCTCCCCGAGGCCGCGGACGAGCAGCGCGCCCAGATGGTCGCCAACCTCCAGGCGCGCAGCGACGTCTACGACGTGCTCGGGCTCGACGTGGTGTGGACGGCGGAGTTCGCCGAGGCGGGGTGGATCGTCCCGCTCGACCGGAGCCTCTTCCCCCTCGACAAGATGCTCAGCGGTGTCGTGGACACCGCGATCTACCGGGGCAAGCTCTGGGCGGTGCCGTACCTCAGCAACGCGGGGCTGCTCTACTACCGGTCCGACCTGCTGGAGAAGGAGGGCCTGAAGCCGCCCCGGACCTGGGAGGAGCTGCGCGAGCAGGCCAAGCTCCTCAGCGCCGAGTACGGCATCGGCGGGTACGCCGGGCAGTTCCTCCCGTACGAAGGGCTCACCGTCAACTTCACCGAGGCCGTGGCGTCGGCGGGCGGATCGATCCTCAGCCCGGACGCGCGCCGGGTCACGATGGACTTCGACTCCGCGAGCGCCGCGCTCGGCTTCCTGGTCGACGGGGTGAAGGAGGGCTGGATCCCCCGGGAGGCGCTCACCTACAAGGAGGAGGAGTCCCGGCTCGCCTTCCAGGAGGGGCGGCTCGCCTTCGCCCGCAACTGGCCCCACGCGTACGGCCCGGCCACCCGGTCAGAGCTCGCCGGACGGTTCGGCGTCACCCGCCTGCCCGGCCCCGACGGACCGGGGTCGAGCACGCTCGGCGGGACGAACCTGGCGATCAGCGCGTACTCCAAGCACCAGAAGTCCGCGCTCGACTTCATCCGCTTCTTCACCGGCTACGAGATCCAGCGGCTCGTGCTCACCGAGGGGTCCTTCCCGCCGGTCCTCGCCGAGCTCTACGAGGATCCGGAGCTGATCAAGCGCTTCCCGTACCTGCCCGTGCTCAAGGAGGCCATCCTCACCGCCCGGCCTCGGCCGGTGACGGCGAACTACAACCAGGTCAGCCTGGTGATCTCCAGCGCCGTATCCGACGCCCTCAACCTCACCAAATCCGTCGACGAAACCATCGCCGATCTCAAACGTGAGCTCGGCGAGGTCATTCAGCTCGGAGGCTAATCATGCGCAAACTCACCCCGGTGGTCGCGCTGCTCGCGCTCGCGGCCACGGCGTGTGGCTCGTCCTCGGACGAGCCTTCCCAGGAGAGCACCTCCTCCGCCGCCGCCAAGCCGCTCGCCGGCGTCAAGATCGAGGTCGCCGCGAAGTGGACCGGCGAGGAGCAGGCCAACTTCGAGCAGGTCCTCAAGGCGTTCGAGGAGAAGACCGGCGCCACCGTCACCTACGCCTCCACCGGTGAGGACACCGCCGCGTACCTCGGCCCGCGGATCGAGGCCGGCACCCCGCCGGACGTGGCGATCCTCCCCCAGCCCGGCCTGGTCCAGCAGTACGCCGACCAGAACGCGCTCAAGCCGCTCTCCCAGGAGGTTCTGGCGCAGATCGACCAGAACTACACCCCGTACTGGAAGGAGCTCGGCTCCGCCAACGGCCAGGTGTACGGCGTGCTCGTGAAGGCCGCGCACAAGTCCCTGATCTGGTACCGGCAGCAGGCGTTCGACGACGCCGGGGTGCAGCCGGCCGCCACCTGGGACGAGCTGATCGGCACGACCGCGCAGACGCTCGCCGACTCCGGCACCCCGCCGTTCGCCCTCTGCGGCGCCTCGGGCTGGACCCTCACCGACCTGTTCGAGAACATCTACCTCTCCACGGCCGGGCCGGAGAACTACGACAAGCTCTCCCGGCACGAGATCCCGTGGACCGACCCCACGGTGACCGAGGCGCTGGAGAAGATGGCGCAGATCTTCGGGAAGCAGGAGTTCATGCTGGGCGGCTCCTCCGGCGCGCTGCAGACCGACTTCCCGACCTGCGTCACTCAGGTCTTCGGCCAGAAGAAGGCCGCCATGGTGATCGAGGCCGACTTCGTCGCCGCGTCCGCCACCGAGTCCGGTGCGAAGATCGGCGAGGACGCCAAGATCATGCCGTTCCCGAAGGTCGGCGACACCCAGCCGGTCGTGCTCGGCGGTGACATCGCCGTGGCCCTGAAGGACACCCCGGGCGCGATGGCGCTGCTGGAGTTCCTCGCCTCCAAGGAGGGCGGCGAGATCTGGGCGAAGCTCCCCGGCTACCTCTCCCCCAACCGGAACGTCTCCCCGGACAACTACCCGAACGAGCTGACCAAGCAGCTCGCGCAGACCATCATCTCGGCCGGTGAGTCCGTCCGGTACGACATGTCCGACCTCGCGCCGAGCGCGTTCGGCGGCACGGACGGCAAGGGCGAGTGGAAGCACCTGCAGGACTTCCTGCGCGACCCCTCCGACGTGAAGGGCACGCAGGAGAAGCTCGAGGCTGACGCGGCCAAGGCCTGGAAGAAGTAAGCAGGGAGGTCGGCCGTGATCAAGAGGCTGACCGGCCGGCGGACCCCCGGCGGCGTGCAGGCCGCCGGGGGCTCTCCCGCCCCGAACACGACAGCACCCGCACGGCTGGGCCCCTCGCCGATGCTGGCGGTGGTCTTCCTCCTCCCCGCCTGCCTGTTCCTCGGCGTGTGGGTGGTCTACCCGATCATCTACTCGATCTATCGCAGCCTGTACGACGCGTCGGGTGAGCGCTTCGTCGGCCTGGGCAACTACATCACGATCTTCACGGATCCCTCGACGCTCACCACGATACGCAACAACATCATCTGGGTGGTCGTCGCCCCCCTGGTGGTGACCACGCTCGGCCTCATCTTCGCCGTGCTGACCGAGCGCATCCGGTGGGCCACCGCGTTCAAGCTCGTCCTGTTCATGCCGATGGCGGTCTCCCTGCTCGCGGCCGGGGTGATCTTCCGGCTCGTCTACGAGCAGGACCCGGACAAGGGCGTGGCGAACGCCATCCTCACCACGATCCACGACACGTTCTCCTCCAGCCAGGGGTATCCGGGCGCCCGCCCGCGCGAGAACGACCTCGCCCCCGCGGTGGTGGACGACGGCGCCGTGGTGGCCAAGCAGCCCGCCGAGCCCGGCAAGCCGGTGCTGATCCCGCTCGTCGGCCTGCCCCCGGCCTCCCTCGAGGGCGCGGCGGCGGCGAAGGCGGCCACACCGGGGCCGGGTGAGATCGGCGGCACGGTCTGGCTCGACGTGGTGCACGGTGGCGGTGGCACGGTCAACCAGGTCGATGCCGAGGAGAAGGGCCTGGCGGGCATCACGGTCGAGGCGGTCTCCGACGGGGTGGTCAAGGCGACCACCGAGACGGCCGCCGACGGCACCTTCACCTTCACCGGCCTGCCGCCCGGCGCCTACCAGATCCGGCTTCCGAAGTCCAACTTCGAGGAGCCGTTCAACGGCCTGGCCTGG
Source organism: Thermobispora bispora DSM 43833 (assembly GCF_000092645.1). Taxonomy (NCBI): domain Bacteria; kingdom Bacillati; phylum Actinomycetota; class Actinomycetes; order Streptosporangiales; family Streptosporangiaceae; genus Thermobispora; species Thermobispora bispora. Next base: position 986,284 of record NC_014165.1, on the reverse strand, counting down.
CTCGGGCCGACACTGATCACCCCGGCGATCATCGGCGCCTACGTCTGGGTGTGGGCCGGGTTCGCGATGGTGCTGATCGCGGCCGGGCTGTCGGCGATCCCGCGGGACGCGCTGGAGGCGGCGCGGATCGACGGGGCCACCGAGTGGCAGGTGTTCCGCCGCATCACCGTGCCGCTGCTGGCGCCGGTGCTCCTCGTCGTCTTCGTGACGATGATCATCAACGTCCTGAAGGTCTTCGACCTCGTGTTCATCATCGCACCGGGGTCCGTCCAGCCGCAGGCGAACGTGATCGCGCTGGAGATGTGGCGGGTGTCGTTCGGCGGCGGCGGTAACCAGGGTCTGGGAAGCGCGCTCGCCGTCTTCCTCCTGGTGCTGGTCATCCCGTTCATGATCTTCAACATCCGCCGGTTCAGGAGGGATGAGCGATGACGACCGCGGCCGCTGCCCCCACCGGGATCCGGCGCAGCCTCGCCGGGCGGATCGTGGACCGGATCGGCGGCGGGCTGGTCCAGGTGTTCATGGTCCTCGTCGCGATCTTCTGGCTGGTGCCGACGCTCGGCCTGCTCGTCGTGTCGCTGCGCGCCGAGGAGGACAACAACGCGTCCGGCTGGTGGACCGTGTTCACCAAGCCCGCCCAGCTCACCTTCGAGAACTACGCGAACCTCCTGGCCTCGGGCTTCACGTCGTCGTTCTGGAACACCGTGCTGATCGCGGTGCCGTCGACGATCCTGGTGATCGTCATCGCGGCGATGGCGGCGTACGCGTTCGCCTGGATCGAGTTCCCCGGCAGGGACATGCTGTTCCTGATCGTGGTCGCCCTGCTGGTGGCCCCGATCCAGATCGCGCTCATCCCGATCGCCAAGCTCTACGGATCCCTCGGGATATTCGGGTCGATCCTCGGCGTGGTGCTCTTCCACGTCGCCTTCGGCCTGCCGTTCGCGATCTTCCTGCTGCGGAACTTCTTCGTCGGGATCCCGCGTGAGCTGCTCGAGGCCGCCCGGATGGACGGGTCGCCGGAGTGGCGGATCTTCGCCACCGTGGTGTTCCCGCTTGCCAAGCCGGCGATCGCCTCGCTCGGCATCTTCCAGTTCCTCTGGGTCTGGAACGACCTGCTCGTCGCCCTGGTCTTCGCCGACACCGAGAACCAGCCGATGACCAAGGCCCTCCAGTCCCAGATGCGGCAGTTCGGCACCAACGTGGACATCCTCGCGCCGGGCGCGTTCCTGTCGCTGCTGATCCCGCTCATCCTCTTCTTCGCCTTCCAGCGGTACTTCGTGCAGGGGATGCTCGCGGGCTCGGTGAAGTGAACGCGGCGACGTGACCGGGCGATGACCACGGAGTGCCGCGGAGGTGCGGGGTGCGGCGTCTCCGGTCCGGATCGGAGACGCCGCCCACTGGCCGGGCACCCGCTCGACGGGGGGAGCGGGTGCCCGGCCGGCGTCTTCCCTGGGGTGCGTCTTCCCCGGGGCGCTCCGTCCCCGTGATGTGGGCGGCCCCGCCGTCCGGTCAGGTGAGAGACGATCCGCAATGAATCGTTCGCGGCCGGGTTCGCCAGGTCGGCGGTGCCGCGAGCCGAGCCCATCAGGCCGCGGCCAGGGCGGCTGATCCCGTCTTCGGAGCCGGTCGGATTCTCCTTCCATGGCCGCGACAGGACACCGCGGCCCTCCGCATGGACGGCGCGAGGGGACGGGTTACCGCTAGGCTCGCCGCCATGAACGGTGACACGGAAGACGGCCGCTTCCTCCGCCTCAGCGTCGACGTCCTGGTAGAGGTGCGCGACCTGGAGGCGCTGCGCTCGGCGGCCGTCGCGGAGATCCGCAAGCCCGAGGCCGGGCTGAGCGATGAGGAGCGCCAGGAGCAGATCGGCCTGGTGAACTCCGACGAGACCGGAGCCGCCGCGCTGCAGTGGCTCGTCGACCCCGAGCATGTGCTCGGCCTCGTCGGGCACGTCGCCGCGGTCGAGCCGCGCGAGGCGATGCTCGGCGTCGAGCCGTCCGCGGGCACCCTCGAGGAGGGAGAGGAGGACGAGCCCGGCGACGAACAGCACGATCACGACGGTTACGCCTTCTGACACGGCGATCAGGCGGCGAGCCTGCCCAGACCGGGGCGGTCATCGCCGGTGTCCGCACCGTGATCGCCGACCTTCAGGCAGGCCCGGCGGGCGGCCTCCGGGGTCAGCCGCGCCCGGATCGGCCGCCCATCGCGGAGCGAACCGGCGGAGAGCACGGCGACGCCCACCTCACCGATCCGCAGGTGGCCGGCGACCGTCCGGGAGCGGCAGCCGGGGTGGGCCGCGAGCCAGGCGAGGTGCCCGGCGAGCAGCCGCTCCGCGGCGAGGCGTAACACCTCGGCCGCGCACAGCGTGTGCGCACAGGCCATGCCGTCCAGCGTGAGCTCCGGCAGGCCGAAGCGGCATAGGCCCCGGCTGGTCAGGACAGGGGCGCCCGCCCCGGGTTCGGTGGCCCCGGGCTCCGCGGTCCAGCCCAGCCAGTCGTCACCGAGCCGGAACTCCCGGCGCTCGCCCGGGCAGCCCGGGCAGTGGTAGACGGCGGAGCCCACGAGCGGATCGACGGTCACTCCCCCGTACGCCTCGGCCGCGGCGCGGGCGACGGCCCGGGCCGCCTGGGCGGCCCCGGGCTGGGCGGTGACCGGCGCCCTGCTGGAGACCACGATGTGGTGGCGCGCTCTCCGCACCCGTTCTCCCAGATCGTCGTCGGCGAGGCCGATCCGGTGCCGCCACGGCGAGCGCCGCGCGGGGTACGCCTCGAGCGCGAGCCTGGGGGTGCCGAGCGCGGCCTTCGCGGCGAGCCGGTGGGGCGACGCCCCCATCCGCCACGGCACGAGCGACGACAGCTCCGCGGGGACGCGGTCCGTGGCGACCACGAACACGGACGTGGTCTCGGCCGGTACGGGATAGGTGATCCACATGGGCCCTCCTCTCGACCTTGGCAGGCCCAGAGTGGCCGGGACCGCCGGGGCGCGTCCGGCTCGAATCCCGTTCTGTGGATAATCGGCAGGCCTCGCCGTACCGCCGCCACACGACGTCTCCCGGACGGTCTGTACCGCGGCTGCATGTGTCCTTCCGGACCGCCCCGCCACGAAGGGCTCTCTCGGACCGCACCGCCGACCGGTGATGTCCTCGGCCCGATATCACCGGCCGGCGCTCTCCCAGGCAGCGCCGCAACACGGGAGGGCCCCTGATCCGGCCCGGCCGCCCGGCCCTGCTTGCCGGAACGGCTTGAGCGGCACCGAGCCGACGGTTCAATTGGGGGAAGATCTTCCACGATCCCGGCACTCGGAGGAATGGTGCTGACATATCCGGGTCGTCCCCTCGGGGAGGGGGATCCCCGGCGAATCGGCCGGTACGCCGTGCGCAGCGTGCTCGGTGCGGGCGGGCAGGGCGTCGTCTACTTCGCCGAGGGCCCACAGGGGGACAAGGTCGCGGTCAAATTGCTGCACGCGCACATCGCCCGGGAGCCCGACTTCCAGCGCAGGTTTCTCCGGGAGGCGCAGATCATGCGCGAGGTCGCGACGTTCTGCACGGCCCGGGTCCTGGAGGTGGGCGTCCACGACGACCGCCCGTACCTGGCGAGCGAATACGTCGCCGGCATCTCGCTCCAGGAACTGCTGCGCACCCAGGGGCCTTGCTCGGAGAGCAGCCTGCACCGGCTCGCCGTGTCCACGCTCACCGCGCTGGCCGCCATCCACCGGGCGGGGATCGTGCACCGCGACTTCAAGCCGGCCAACGTCATCCTCGGGCCGGAAGGCCCGGTCGTCATCGACTTCGGCATCGCCCGGGTCCTGGAACAGACGACCACGCATTCCGGGATCATGGGGACCCCTGCGTACATGGCGCCCGAGCAGTTCACCGCGGGTGCGACCAGTACGGCGAGCGATATCTTCAGCTGGGCGGTGACCATGGCCTACGCCGCGAGCGGGCGCCTTCCGTTCGACGGGAGCACACCGCCGGCCGTGATGCACGCGATCCTCACCCGGGAGCCGGACCTGACCGGGGTCCCGCCGTCCCTCGCCACCGTCCTCGCCGCGTGCCTCGACAAAGACCCCGGCCGGCGGCCGAGCGCGGAAGAACTTCTCCGCCACTTCACCGGGCTGGACACGACGGCCGTTTCCGCGACGAGGGTCAGGCGCACCAGGCCGGCCCCGTTTCTCCTGGCGGCGTTCGCCCAGGTCGCGGTCTTCGCGGGCACGTGGGCTCTGGCGTACACCGATTTCAACAGCCCACCGGTCTACCCGTGGGCGCCGATCCTCTGGATCCCGAGCGGGCTCTGGCTGTTGCTCGGAGCCGTGCTGCTCGCCATCCGCGTCACCCGGCGGAATGACGCGGCGGGCCCGGCGGCGCACCGGACAGGAGGTCACGAGCGGCGGTGACCGTCCTGCAGGAGATCCTGATATACGCCTACAACATCTCGTTCCTGCTGGCGCCCATCAACTGGGTGATACTCGCGCTTCCCTGGGTCAGGCGAGTCCTGGCCCGCCACCGGGTTCTCGTGGCGGTCACGATGCTGCCGATCCAACCGGCCCTGACCTTCTTTGTGATCTCCTCCGCCATAGAGCTCTTGCCGAGGCTCGACATCTACTGGGAGGACATCCTCTTCGTCATCGTCGCCTACCTGAACGGCCTGGTGGCGTTCCTCGTCGTCATCCAGATCCAGGAACTCGTGAGCCGGCGGACGGCCCGGTCCGGGCCGGTCACGGGACCGGCCGATGGACCGGGCCCCGGCGACACGGGGCTCCCCCGCACCCGGAGGCTGGAACCCCCTGGCTCATAGCGCCTCCGCCATCTCGCGCGGCATGCCGGCCACGCCCCGTTGAAGCCTCCCGGTGACCGGGCCCGCCGGAGCGCCGCCGCACCGCGGCCCACCGAATGACCTCCGGGTGCCGGCCGGGATCCGCGGCCGGCGGGCGCCCGCCTCGGCCCCCGGGGCGGCCCCTGCGCGGGCCGGGCGGCCGGGCCGTACCGGGCGCCGCGCGAACGCCGCTTGCACGATGCCGGCCCCAGGCCACCGGCCGGCCCGGGCCCCCGTCGACCACGGGGAGCACCCGCCCGACCAGGTGCGACCGCCCAGCTCACCGGTGAAGGAACCGCCCAGCTCACCGGGTGAGCGAACGGCGCATCTCACCGGGGTGACCGTCCGGCTCACCGGGTGAACAAGGTGACGGTGAGCCCGGGCAGCTCGGCCGAGTGCCAGGCGAACGCGAGCCGGAATCCGGCGTCGCGCACCTTCTCGATCACAGGGATCTTGGAACCGGAGAGCCCCTCCTCTTTCGTGCCGCGCCAGACGACCCAGACCCGGCGGCGGCCGGCGAGGGCGGCCGCGACGTCGGAGCGCTCCGGATAGCCGAAGCCCGTCGCCGACGGCGCCGTGCCCACGCGCAGCACATCGTCCGGCAGCGGGCCGTCCGCGTAGTAGCCGAACCCGGTCCGCAGCCGGCTCTGGCCGTAGATGATGGCGTCGCCGGGCCGGGCACGGTCCTTGATCACCTGCACCGCGCCGGGGAAGTCGTCGTAGTGGCCGTTCCGCTGCCGGTAGTCCGCCTGCGTGGGCAGGCCGAGCGCCGCGACGATGACGATCACCGGTACGGCGAGCCGCCCCAGCGACGCGACGGCGATCCCCGCGGCCAGGGCGAGCGCCGGCGCGGCCGGGAAGAGGTACCTGTCCACGTACGCCGGGGTGATCAGGGCGGAGATCGTCAGGAGGAGCGGCGGCGGCAGGAGCAGCCAGCCCGCCACGAGCACGGCCCCCGCCCGGCCACGCCGCCACAGCACCGCCAGCCCGGCCACCGCCAGCAGGAGGAGCGCCCACCCCACCGGCACGGATCCGGTGAGCATCTTCGGGTACCGGAGCAAGATCTCCGGCTCGGCCGGTTGGATCCAGCTGATCGCGTGCCGCTCCTGGTAGCCGATGACGCCCAGCACGGCCATCGGCACGCATCCGGCGGCGAGGGCGGGCAGGAACCGCAGGAGCGGGACCCGGTGGCAGAGGGCGGCGAGCACCTGCGCGGGCAGCACGAGCGCCGAGAACAGGTGGGTGCACCCGAGCAGCGCCACCGCCCCCGCGTAGCCGGCGAGCCGTCCCCGGGTGGGCCGCTCGAGCACGCGGTGGAGCGCCCAGGCCGAGAGCGCGGCCGCGGCCGCGGCGAACGCGTACGGCCTGGCGTTGGCCCCGTGGAAGGACACCGACGGCAGGACCGCGAAGATCGCCGCGGCGCAGAGCCCCGCTGCGGTGCCGTGCAGCCGGCGGCCCAGGTCGGTGAGGAGGGCCGCCGCGATGCCCACGCCGATCGCCGACGGCAGCCTCATCCACCACTCGGCGTGGCCGCCGAGCAGGGTCCACAGGTGCATGAAGAGGTAGTAGGGCAGGAAGTGGCCGTCGATGTGCTTGGCGAGCTCCCAGAGCGCGTCCAGCGATCTCGTCGCCGCGTTGTAGGTCGCCAGCTCGTCCCCGGAGAACGATGCCGTCGTGCCGGTGATCGCCACGCCGGTGGTGAGGAGCCCGGCGATCGCGGGAGCTCGCCAGGGGGTGAATCGCGCGGATCGCCGGGGAACGGGACGAGCCGGGCGAGTCACGCTACCCACCATCGCAGCTCGGGGAGATTACCACCGGTGATCTCCCGCCATGCCTCCGGCTGGGACGCCGGTGCTCACCGGATGACCGTGCGTCACCGGTGGACCGCCCCGGATGAGCGGGCGGCACGCCGGCTCACCACGGGCTCGTGCCCGGCTGGGAGTGCTCCCGCCCGGTCAGTGCCGGTTCGTGCCCGGGTGAGAGGACCCCGCCTGATCAGCGCCGGTTCGCGCTCGGTGAGCGGGCGGCACCCGGCGGCTCGCCGCCGGTCCGTGGCCCATGACCGACCGCGCCGGGAGCGGCGCCAGGCGCCGCCGCGCCGGCGGCGTTCTCCCTGCCACGGCCCGCCGGGCGCCTGCGTCGGATGCCACCGCCCGGCCCCGGTCGAACGGCGCACCCGACGGATGGGGCCACCCCGGCCGCCGCCGAGGGGCGCGCCCCCACGGGACGGCAGGTCACCCGGCCGCCGCCCATGGGGTGCGCTCGGTGGAGCGGCGTGGGCGGCCGCCCGGCCGATACGGGGACCCCGCCGGCACGCCGCAATTGAAGATCATTTACCCTTGCGTCGCGGGCCGCCGCACCCCGAGCGGGGCTTCGCACCCCGGCTTCCGGAACGCCGGTACCCGCAATTCGGTCCGGTGATCGCCCTATATGACGTAATTGATTTTGGACATGACCGAAAATAGTGCACGTGCAGCCGCGAAAGTGTCGCCCGCAGGCGGGCCGGGAGACCGGATCGCCGTGGGCGGCGCCCATGGCCGATGGGCCGACGCCGGGCGTCGTGGGCGAAGCCCGAAGAAGCCGCTGCAACATGCGGGAAACCCACCGCGAGCCCCCTTCTCGCATGAAGGCCCGCGCTGCCAGCACGTCTCTCGGACGGAAGGCGGTCACCGACCGAAAGTTTTCACACGCGGAAACCTCTGTTGACACGAACGAAACGGTGATACTTTCCTTGGGAGCGCTCCCAACCAAAACCGAAAGCTTCGGGCCGAGGAAACCGGATGGCCGATCTTCCCACCCTCGCAGAGGTTGCTGCCGCAGCCGGCGTCTCCCCGGCGACCGCCTCCCGGGTTCTCACGGGATCGGTACGTGTGAAGACCTCGACTCGCCGCCAGGTCCACGACGCGATGTCGCGCCTGGGCTACGTGCGGCGCCGGGCGCCCCGCGGGGCCGGACGCCGGCGAGCCGAGCAGACGATCGCCGCGGTCGTCTGCGAATCAGGTCCGCGCCTGTTCAGTGATCCGTACTACGCCCGGCTCCTTGTGGCCTGTGAGGAGGCGCTCACGGCCAAAGGGCTGCCGCTGATGCTCATGACGGCGACCCCGGCCACCGCCTCGCTCACCGCGCCACGCCTGGTCGCCGGGGCCGTGGACGGAGTACTGCTGATCGGCGCGCGGGCGAGACACCCCCTCACGGTCACGCTCGCCGCCTCGGGGATACCGGTGCGCTGCGTCGGGCGCCCACCGGACGACGTTACGCTCCCGTTCGTCGACGCCGACAACGCCGATGGCGGACGGCAGGTGGCCGAGCACCTGCTGCTCAGCGGGCGCCGGTCCATCGCCGTCATCGCGGGGCCGCCCACACTGCCCGCCGCCCGTGACCGGCTGGAGGGGTTCCGCCGGACACTGTTCGACGCCGGGATCACCTCGGTGCCGGTGGCGTACGGCGACTTCACCCGCTCGTCGGGCGCGCACGCGGCGCAGTGGCTGCTTCAGCGCGTCCCGAACCTCGACGCCATCTTCGTGGCGTCCGACCTGATGGCCGCCGGAGCGATTCACACGCTCATCCGGGCGGGCCGCAAGGTACCGGACGACGTGGCGGTGATCGGGTTCGGCGACGCCCCCATCGCCAAGAGCATGTCGCCCACTCTGACCACGGTCCGTCAGCCCGTGGAGGAGATGGCCACACTCGCGATCAAGCTGCTCTTGGCCGCGCTGACCGAGGAGAACGGGCCGCCGGCCGACTCTGTGCTGCCCACGGAACTGGTGGTACGTGAATCGGGCTGAGCTTCACGAGGGCGACGTCCTGACCCGTCGCTACGTGCTCAAGGAGCGGATCGCGACCGGGGGGATGTCGGTCATCTGGCGTGCCTTCGACCGGGCTCTGCACCGGCCTGTGGCGGTCAAGGTCCTGGACGTGTCGCTCGACGGAGACGACCCGGGCCGGGAGCTGATCCGCAGAGAGGCGAGGGCCACCGCCCAGCTCATCCACCCCGACGCGATCGAGGTCTACGACTACGGGGAGACGGTGACCCACGGCGGCCGGATCGCCGCCTACCTCGTGATGCGGCTGGTCGAGGGGAGGTCCCTCGCCGACCGGATCGCCGAGGGCCCGCTCCCCTGGCGGGAGGCCGTGAAGATCGCCGCGGGCCTCGCCGAGGTGCTCGCCGCCGCGCATGACCGGGGCATCGTGCACCGCGACGTGACCCCGGACAACGTGCTGCTCGCCGAGGACGGGCCGAAGCTGCACGACTTCGGGATCGCGGCCTTCGTCGGCGAGGACGACGACCAGCTCGTCGCCGACTTCGGCACCCCGCCGTACGTCGCGCCGGAACGGCTCCGCGGCACCACGGCCGACCCGGCGGTGGACGTGTACTCCCTCGGCGTTCTCCTGTACGAGATGCTCACCGGGGCGCTGCCGTACCCGGAGACGACCTGGGAGGCGATCGAGAAGGCCCGGCGGGACGGGCCACCGCCGACCCCCAGGGTCCCCGGCCTGCCGACCGCCGTGGCCGACCTGTGCCGCGAGTGCCTCGCCGCGGACCCCGCGGCGCGGCCGAGCGCCCGCACGGTCGCCACCACGCTCTCCTCGGTGCTCACCGCGGCCGAGCGGCCGCCGGAGCCCCGGGCCCGGGCCGCCGGCTGGGTGGCCGCCCTGGGCGGTGCCGTGGCCCTGGGGAGCACCATGTGGCTGTTCCCGGTCGTCGAGGCGGGCGGCGGCACCGGGACTCGCCCACCGGTCACCCCGGTGCTGCCGGCCGTCTCCGCGCCCCAGGGCGCCGGATCCGCCGCGGGCCACGCACCCCCCTCGCCGGCCCCGGACGGCGTCACGCGCTCGCCCGAGGCGAGCGCCCCGCCCTCGGCGGAGGAGGAAGGGGACGCCGAGTGGAGCGCCCTGCCGCAGGAGCGCGAGCCGCGGGCCGAGGACGCCGCCCAGCCCGCCCGGCAGCTGCGGAAGAACGGCGGCCGGGATCCGGCGACGCCGTCCTTCTCCCTCGCCGCGACCACGGAGGCGCCGATCATCCCGCCCGCGCTGGACGAGGCGGTCGACCTGTTCGACCGGCTCGTGGACGCGGCGGAGGCCGCGGGCCGCATCGACGCCGACGTCGCGCTCGACCTCAGGCAGCTCCTGCACAACGCGGTCCGCAACGGCACCGGGGTCCGTGACGTCCGCGACAAGCTGGAGAGCCGCCACCGGGAGGGACGGATGCCAGGTCCGCTCAAGCAGGAGCTGGAGCGGGTGGTGCGCAAGGTGGAGCTCGCGCTCTCCCGGGCCGGTTAGGCCCGCCGGGCGCACCTTGCCGGGCGTCATGGGAGCGCTCCCATCACTCCGGACGCCATCAGAGCATACTCCCGGTGCCGTTGAGGCCGCTGAGGTTTTCCGGAAACGACACGGGCCGTCACGGTGCGCGATCATCGGCGGGCACAACCGGCGAATTCTGGCAATCTCCGCTTTAGTCGTCTCAGAGGCAGGAAAGGTCCGTAATCGGACATCACTGAATTTTTGGACAGACGATCCGGAGCCTCCGGACGTCCGATAGCCCGCCACCGCCGGCGTACCGCGAGCGGCGCGCGCCACCGGCGCAGCCCACGGCGCACGCGACGGCCGGCCCCGCCTTCGCGGGCCCCGGTCCGCACCGCGGGCAGAGGGCCGCCGGAATCACGCGCCGGCGCATCGGCACGCCCGCGCGGCATCGACGAGGACCCATGGTGCCCCGATCCGGCCCCGGGTCACCGCGCTCCGCCCATGGCCCACCGGCCGCATCGCGCCTGGCCGACCGGCCGCATCCGCCTCATGGTCAACGATGGGGAAGCCGCCGAGATGGCGCTCGGCGGGCATCGCCCGGCCCGTGGCTGTCCCGGCGCTCCGGTGTCAGCGCTCGAGGCCCCAGTCGTGCGGGCCGAGCACATAGCCGCCGCCCGCCCGCCGTACCCGGCCCCCGGCGACCAGGCCGTCCAGCCCGTGCCCGACCACGGGCTCCGGCAGGCCCGTCATCCGCGCCACGGCGCAGACGGTCGCGGGCCGGCCTTCCATCCCGAGGGCCGCGACCGCCTCGTACACGATCATCTCGGGCGCCGACATCTCCTGCACGTCGAGCAGCCGCCCGCTCCGGCGTGCCACGCCGCATCACCCCCTGGCCCCTGGGCCGCCGTCGTCACGCCTCCGTGGGCTTGTCCCACGGCTCCCCGGTCAGCTTCTCCTTCGGACCGGCGTTCGGCGGATCGCTCTCCGAGGGCGTGTGCTCCTCGGCGAAGTCCGGCTCGTCGCCGATCTCGTAATCCTTCTCCTCCCGCATATTGAGACAAGTGCCCGCTCGCCTCAGCCGCATGCATCTGCGAAACAGAGCATCAAACCTCGCAAGGCTCACGACTCCGACAACCGGGCATCCTGCCTGTTCAGCGCATGGTCCTTCGCCGACGAATATCGAATCACCCGCCAAGATATTGCGCAGCCGAATTGCAAAGTGCAGGATTGAACAAGCCGGTTCGGCGGCCGCGATACCGCGGATATCGGAGGAGTTCCACCGGGTATGAAAATCATTGAACTGAGTAGAAAAACAATTATCTCGCGGATTTTCCCGGGTGACCCGGCCCAGGTGAGAGCGGCCAGGCGCTTCGTCTCCGAGGCGCTCGGCGACGGGCACCCCTGCCGCGACGACGCCGTGCAGCTCATCGGGGAGCTCATCGCCGAGTCCTTACGCCACGCGGTCTCCTGCCGCACCAGCCCGGAGTACGCGGTGGCCGTGCAGGCCACGGCGGACTCGGCGCGGGTCACGCTCACCACCCAGGGCTGCGCGTGCTGGACCTCCCCCGACCTCACCCCCGGGCGTGGCGTCCACCTCGTCGGCCTGTTCACCCCCTACTGGGGTGTCTCCTCCGATCAGAAGGGCGTGGCCGTGTGGTTCGAGCTCGGGGCCGGCCTCCCCAAGGCCCGCCCGGCGGCCGCGCCCCGGCTCAGGCGCGGGCTCGCGAACCACGCCACCCGCTGAGCCGTACCCGTGCGACGTCGCGGCCCGGTGAGACCCCGGGCCGTCGCGGGTAACCCGGCCATATGGCCCGGACAGGGCCGAACCCGGCCCGGATCAGCACCGACATACCCGCCCGGCTCGACAGGCTGCCGTGGACCCGCTGGCACTGGCTGGTGCTCATCGGGCTCGGCGCGGTCTGGATCCTCGACGGGCTCGAGGTCACGATCGTGGGGGTGGTCGCCCCGCGCATCACCGAGCCGGGCAGCGGTCTCAACCTGACCAGCGCCGACATCGGCATCGCCGCCGGCGTGTACGTCGCCGGGGCCTGCCTCGGCGCCCTCGTCTTCGGCCACCTGACCGACCAGTTCGGGCGCAAGCGGCTCTTCCTGACGACGCTCGCCCTCTACCTCGTCGCCACCGCGGCGACCGCGTTCTCCACCACGGCCTGGTACTTCTACCTCTGCCGGTTCCTGACCGGCGCCGGCATCGGCGGTGAGTACGCCGCGATCAACTCGGCCATCGACGAGCTCATCCCCGCCCGGGTGCGCGGCACCGTCGACCTGGTGGTCAACGGCTCCTTCTGGCTCGGCACCGCGTTCGGCGCGGTCATCGCGGTCCCGATGCTCGACACCGACCTGTTCCCGCCCGACCTCGGCTGGCGGATCCTCTTCGGCCTCGGCGTGCTGCTGGGGGTGGTGATCCTGCTGACCAGGCGGCTCATGCCGGAGAGCCCGCGCTGGCTGTTCATCCACGGCCGCGACCAGGAGGCGGAGCGGATCGTGCGCGACCTGGAGGAGCGGATCAGGCGCTCGACCGGGGCGGAGCTCCCGCCCCCGGTGGGGACGATCACCATCACCCAGCGCCGCCACACCCCGCTCACCGAGGTGGCGGCCACCCTGCTGCGCCGCTACCCCACGCGGACGGTGGTCGGCCTCGCGCTCTTCATCGGCCAGGCCTTCCTCTACAACTCGATCTACTTCACGTACGCGCTGGTGCTCACCACGTTCTTCGCGGTGCCCGCCTCCGGCACGCCGTGGTACCTCATCCCCATCGCCCTCGGGAACTTCTGCGGTCCGGTGCTGCTCGGCCGCCTCTTCGACTCGATCGGCCGCCGGGCCATGGTCAGCGGGTGCTACGTGCTCTCGGGCGTGCTGCTGATCGGCACGGCCCTGCTGTTCGACCGCGGGGTGCTCTCCGCGCTGACGCTCACCGCCTGCTGGATGACGGTGTTCTTCTTCGCCTCGGCGGGGGCGAGCTCCGCCTACCTGACGGTCTCCGAGATCTTCCCGATGGAGACGCGGGCGCTCGCCATCGCGCTGTTCTACTCGATCGGCACCGCGCTCGGCGGCATCGTGGGGCCGGTCCTCTTCGGCCGCCTGGTGGAGAGCGAGGTCCCCGGGAACGTGGCCTTCGGCTACGTCCTGGGCGCATCGCTGATGATCGCCGCCGGGCTGGTGCAGTGGACGCTCGGCGTGGAGGCGGCGCGCCGCTCGCTCGAGGAGATCGCCAAGCCGCTCAGCGCCCACCCCGATTGAACCTTAATCACCGATTTGCCCGATATCGGGTATCACCAGGGAGGACGCCCACAGCGTCGGATACCGGATGGAGGACAGACCATGGCCGACGGCCGAGGCAAGAAGCCCACGAAGACGAGCGGCAAGGCCAAGCGGACGGCGATCAAGGAGGCCCGCCTCGCCAAGCAGGAGAAACGAAGATCCAAGCGGCACACCGACGAGGAGTGACCGCGCCACCTCGATCCGCGGTCATCCCCGGTACGGCTCCCGCCGGGCGGTGCCGGCCGCGTGCCGGCCATCGCCCGGCGGGCCGCTCGCGGGAGCGGCCATGCCGGCGCCGCGGCCCGCTGAAGGCGGGCCCCGGAGAACCCCCGGCGGCCACCGGCATCCTGGCGGCAGAGGCCGGCCGCACCGCGGTCGATCGATCCGCGCATCGTCGGTCGCGCGGCCGTCCGCGGTCGCGGGCGGCGAACGCCGCAGGTACGGCAGGGACCGCCGATGTACGGCGGCCGCCGATGGGAGGCGCCCATCGTCCCCGGAAGCGCGGCGTAGCGCGGCCGTCCACCCCGGGGCGTGCCGTGGTCCCGGCCGGGCCGCGCATCGGGCGGAGGCCGGCCGCCATCCCCCGCCTGCCGGAACCCGTTACCCGGTACGGTCCGCGATCGGGCAGGGTGGAAGCGTGGAGACCCCCGTGTTGCGCGCCCCCGCACACCGCGTGAGCCGTACCGCGATCTGGTATTGGTTCACCAAAGCGCTGCTCGGCTGGCTGATCGCCGCCGGGTTCCAGGCGTTCTGGGTGGTCGTGCGGGACCATCACGAGCCCCTGCGCATCGCCGCCCTCACCGCCACCGTGGTGCTCGCCGTGCCGCACATCGCCGTCATGCCGTGGTGGCGGTACCGGGTCCACCGCTGGGAGGCGACGCCGCTCGCGGTCTACACCCGGTCGGGCTGGCTCACCCAGGAGTGGCGGATCGCCCCGATATCCCGCATTCAGACCGTGGACAGCGTGCAGGGGCCGCTGGAGCGGCTGTTCCGCCTCGCCACCGTGACGGTGACCACCGCGTCGGCCGCCGGCCCGGTGCGCGTGTCCGGGCTCGGCGCCGAGACCGCGCGGCGCCTCGTCGCCGAGCTGACCGCCAACGTCCAGAGCACGACGGGCGACGCGACATGATCGGGCCGGTCGAAGAGGCCCCGGGCGGCGGCCGGGAGGCGACCGGTGGCCCGGAGGGCGCCGCGCCCTGGCGCCGGCTCAGCCCGCGGATGCTGCTGATCCACCCGGTCCAGGAGGTCGTGCGCATGGCCCCGGCCCTGCTCGGCCTGCTCATCGCCGGCTCCTCCAGCGGCAACCCGGGGATGGTGTGGAGCCTCTGCGGGGTCGCCGCCGTGGTCCTCTACGGCGTGCTGCGCTGGTTCACCACCACCTACCGGCTCACCCCCGAGCACGTGCGGCTCCGCAAGGGCGTGGTGCTGCGGAAGGTGCTCACCGTCCCCCGGGACCGGATCCGCACGGTCGACATCACCTCCCCGCCGCTGCACCGCATGCTCGGCCTCGCCCGGGTGGAGATCGGGACCGGCCGCTCCGGCATCTCGGCCGGGCTCACGCTCGACTCGCTCAGCGCCGAGGAGGCCGCCCGGCTCCGGGTGGAGCTCCTCCACCGCCGCGGCACCGCCGGAGGCGAGACCAGGCCCGCCGCCGGGGCCGCGCCCACCGTGGCGACCGGGCCCGCGGCGGAGAGCGGGCAGACCGTGGCGACCGCGCCCGCACCGCAGACCGGGCCGCCCGCCGGGGAGGCCGCTTCGTCCCCCGGGCCGGGCGAGACCCTGCTCGCCGAGCTCCGGCCGGGATGGGTGAGGTTCGCCCCGTTCACGATGTCCGGCCTGGTCGCCATCGGCGTCTTCGCCACCTTCGTCTGGCGGCTGTTCTCCGAGTGGGGCGTGGACGTCCGCCGGGTCGGGCCGGTCCGGGAAGGGTGGCACTGGTTCAGCGGCCTCGGCCTCACCTCACAGCTCGTGATCGGGGTTCCGGCCTTCGTGGTGATCGTGGCGATCGCCTCCACGTTCGGCTACCTCTTCGCCTTCTGGCGGTTCCGGCTCACCCGGCACGACGGGACCCTGCACGTCACCCGCGGGCTGCTCACCAACCGGGCGACCACGATCGAGGAGCGGCGGCTGCGCGGCGTCCGGATCTCCGAGTTCCTGACGCTGCGGGCCGTGGGCGGGGCCACCCTGACCGCGGTGACGACCGGCCTGAACCAGGGCTCCCAGCGCAGCGGGGCGCTGCTCCCGCCGGCGCCGCGCGCGGAGGCCGAGCGGGTGGCGGCGCTCGTCATCGACGGCAAGGCGCAGGCGGCCTCCCGGTCCGGCCCGCCCGGTCCCGCGGCCGCCGGTCCGTCACCGGTGACCGCTCCCCTGGTACGGCACGGCCGCGCCGCCTGCCGGCGCCGGTTCACCCGGGCGTTCGGCGCGCACGGCCTGGCCCTGGCCGGGCTGGCCGTCCTGTGGCACACCGAGGTCCTGCCCTTGTGGCCGCTGATCGCCGGGGTGGCGCTGCTGCCGGTGACCGCGCTGCTCGCCGTCGACCGGTACCGGAGCCTGGGCCACACCCTGGTCCGCGGCCACCTGGTCACCCGGTCGGGCTCCATCCGGCGCCAGCGGGTGGTGCTCGAGTGCGACGGCATCATCGGGTGGACGATCCGGCGGTCGCTCTTCCAGCGCCGGGCCGGGCTCTGCACGCTCACCGCCACCACGGCCGCCGGCGACCAGAGCTACGCCGTACCGGACGTGGAGCTCGGCGAGGCGCTCCGGCTGATCGGCGAGGCGTCACCCGGCCTGCTCGACCCCTTCCTCCGGTACGGCACCGCCGTACCGGGCCCGCGGAACGGGGCCGCGCCGCAACGGCCGGCGGACGGCACGGGCGGTGAGGCGGGCACCGCCGCGCCCGGGAACGCCACCGCGGGACCCGGGGACGGCCGGGGCGCGGGGGACGGGCCGCCGTGACCCACGTCCGATTGCCGAGCACCGTACCGTGTTCCACACTATGAAAGGATGATCACCGTGGGGGGACGTGCCGTCCCTGAGGGTGGCGGCAGATGAGAAAGCGGGGACGGCGGATGCCCGCCGTGCTGCTGCTCGGATCCATCCTCCTGATCGCCGCGGATCACTGGACCACGCTCGACCCGATGCGGACCGCCGGATCGGCCGTGTTCGGCCCGCTGGAGAGCGCGGTCTCCGCCACGGTCCGGTGGGTGGCGCGCCCGCGGCCGCTCGAGGAGGCGGAACGGGAGAACGCCCGGCTGCGCGCCGCCCTGCAGGCCCTCGGCGAACCGGCCTCCGGCCCGGGAGCCGACGCCTACCGGGTGCTCCCGGCCCACGTCGTCGGGTACGGCCCGGACCAGACCGTCACCATCGACGCCGGCCGGGGCAGCGGGGTCGGACACGGCATGACCGTGTTCGACGGCCACGGCCTCATCGGGACGGTCATCCACGCCGGTCCCGCCACGGCGACGGTACGGCTGGCCACCGCCCGCGCGTCCTCGATCGGCGCCCGGCTGGAGCACTCCCGGGAGATGGGCGTGGTCACCGGAGTCCCCGAGCGCGGCCTGCTCCGGCTCAGCCTGATCAATCCCCACGCCGAGGTGAAGGCCGGCGACCTGGTGGTGACCCTGGGCTCACCGAGCCTGCGGCCCGTGGCGCCCGACGTGCCCATCGGCACGGTGATCGCGGTGGAGGGCGGCGCCGGCTCCCGCACCGCGCTGCTCCGGCCGGCCGCCCGGTTCGCCTCGCTCGACCTCGTCACCGTGGTGCTCGGCCCCGGCCCGGCGGCGGGAGGTGGCTGATCGTGCGGCCCTTCGTGCTCGCTGCCGTCGCCGTGGTGCTGCTCGCCCCGGTCCTCCAGGCCGCGGTGGTGAACCGCCTGGGCCTGCCCGGTGGGTTCCCCGACCTGGCGGTGATCGGCGTCTGCTCGCTCGCCGTCCTGACGCGGCCTCAGGTGGGCGCCCTGCTGGGGTTCGCGGCCGGGCTCGCCACCGACATCGCGCCGCCGGCCGATCACTCCATCGGGCGGCACGCCCTCGTCCTGTGCCTGGCCGGCCTGCTCTGCGGCAAGATCCCCAGGGACGCCGGCGTCGGGACGCGGACCGCGGCGGCGGCGCTCATCGCCCTGGGCGCGACCCTGCTCGACGCCGCGGTCGCCGTGCTCACCGGCGAGCGCGGCTCCCACCTCGCCGCCTCTCCCGGGCAGGTCGCCTGGACCGTGCTCGGCACGGCCGCCGTGGTCGGGGTGCTCTTCCCGCTCCTGCGCGAGCTGCGGCGACGGCGGAGAAGCCGCCGGTGGTACCACCTCAGCCGGAGGGTGCGATGATGGCCCCCGTGCGCACGCTCCCCCGCGGCCACCGGTCACCCCGGTTCGCCGTCCTGCGCCCGCCCGCGCGGCCGGAGCCGGCCGGAGGCGAGCCCTTCGAGGCCGGCCCGGGCGAGGGCCTGACCGGCGCTGGCCAGCTCGCGCACCCCGTCCTCCAGTTCGAGGAGCCGCCGGAACGCCCTGCCGTAGAGGCGCTGGCCGCTGAGCGGCAGCCGCGGCACCCGGGCCCGGCGGGCGTCGACCCGGGTGGAGTGGACGTGCGCCCGGGTCCGCGCGGCCGAGAACCTGAGGAATCCGGCGAGGAAGTCGGGATCGATCGTGGTGCGGTCCACCCGGAGCAGGCTGAGGTGCGGGCCGAGCACGGCGCCGCCCTCGTCGACGACCCGCGCCGTGGCGGGGGAGACCACGATGTCGCCCGGCCGGGTCGTGACCAGGCCCGCCGCCGGGGGGATCGAGCCGGACGGCCGGCCGCCGGCCATCAGGTCGTCGGCGGTGAGCAGGGGCAGCCGCCGCTCGCGGTGACCGCCGCCCTCCCCGGTCGCCTCACCGGGGCACCCGCCGCCCTCGCGGTCCCCGCGGTGCCGCCCGGGGGCGCCGCCGCGGTGCTCGGCCGGCTCGGGCATGCTCTTCAGCGACGAATGGTGGATGGTGACCAGCCCCGCCTTGGCGAGCTCGGCGACGGTGGTGACCGACGCCTCCCATCCGGGGGCCGGCTCCGGCAGGGCCTCGAGGTCGGGCAGGGCGGCGGTGAGCGCCGCCGACGCCGCGCTGAACCGGTCCCGCACCCGGAAGTAGTCGCGGGCGCTGCCGCGGAACGCGAGGTGCCGCACCGGGCCCACGTCGACCTCGTCGTCGAGGAGGTCGATGATCTGCACCGCCCGGGCGCGGTCCGGGAGGTCCTCCCCGGCGAGGTGGGCGCGCCACGCCGCCTCGGCCAGCCCGAGGTCGCCGGTGGCGTCGGCGACGAGGATCGACGCCGGCAACGGCTCTCCGCGCGCCGGGCGGCGGAGCAGCCACAGGTCCGGGCCGGCGGCCGCGAGCGTGATCACGGCCCGGAGGGCGCCCGCCCGCAGCAGGCCGGATCTGATCCGGCGGCCGGAACGGCGGGCGGCCGCGGCGGAGGGCATGAGGATCGCCACCAGTCCGCCGGGCCGTACGTGGGCGAGGCAGTGCTGCACCCAGGCGAGCTCGGATTCGCCCCGGGGCGGCACGCCGTACGCCCAGCGGGGGTCGCCGACCAGCTCGGCGTGCCCCCAGGCCCGCTCGTTGAACGGCGGGTCGCACACCACCGCGTCCACCTGCTCGCCGGGGAACCCGTCGCCGCGGAGCGCGTCGCCCGCGACGATGCGGGCGTCCCTGCCGCGCAGCAGCAGCCGTACGGCGGCGAGCTGGGCGACGGTGTGGTTGACGTCCTGGCCGAGCAGTCTCGGCGCGCCCGCCGCGAGGAG
The DNA here is from genome assembly GCF_000092645.1 of Thermobispora bispora DSM 43833. Taxonomy (NCBI): domain Bacteria; kingdom Bacillati; phylum Actinomycetota; class Actinomycetes; order Streptosporangiales; family Streptosporangiaceae; genus Thermobispora; species Thermobispora bispora. Next base: position 967,187 of record NC_014165.1, on the reverse strand, counting down.
CAGCCCGCCCATGCCGCACGCCGGGTCGAGCACGGACTCCGCGTCCGCGGCCGCGAGCCGGATCATGAGGCCGGCCACGTCCGGCCGGGTGAGGCCGAGACGCCGGCTGTGCACCTCGATGAACCGCTCACAGAGGAACTCGAATGTCTCGATCGCGCCTTCGCGCTCCGCCATCTCGGCGATGAGGCGGAGCAGCTCGCCGGACGGGCGAGGCCCGCCCGCCGTCACGGGAAGGTCGGGCGTCGCCTCCGCGAGGAGGCGGGGCAGCCGCGCCGCCGGGTCGTCCTCGGCGGCCAGCCGCTTCCAGCCCTCCGGGTCTCTGCTGAGAAACAAAAGAAAGGCTCCGACCTGACCGAGCAGGTCGCCGAGCCTGAGATCACCGGCCGACGCCCGGAGCCGCTGCCATATTCGATCACCGAGGGAGACCGCGCGGAGTTTGCCGTTTCTGCGCAGCCATTCCTCGACTTCCGGCAGCGAGAACAGCGGGCTGGACGCGGTGCCGCCGACCGGGCGGGGAAAATCCTCATAACGACGTCGCCAATTGCTCACCGCAGCTCTGCCGACGTCGGCCAGCCGCGCTATATCGCCCGCGTTCACCGTGGCGTCCTGGCTCATAATTTTTCAGGTTAGGTCATACTTGTGAAGCCATTCAACCAGTGGTTAACTCAAAACCATGACGCACAATCGCCTTCGCTACGCCGCCGGATCGGATGTGGGACGGTCCCGCAGTAAGAATGAGGATTCGGTGTTCGCGGGCGAACACCTGCTCGCCGTGGCCGACGGCATGGGGGGACACGGCCACGGCGAGATCGCGAGTTCGGTGGCGATCGAAGCCCTGGCCGAGCTGGAAGGGGGCCCGCTCCCCGACGACCCGGAGGCCCTCGTCGCCGCGCTCGACGGCGCGGTCCAGGAGGCCGGGCGCAGGCTCAGCGAGATGGCGGCGCGCGACCCCTCGCTCGCGCGGATGGGGACCACGATCACCGCGATGCTCTGGGACGGGCACAGCCGCTTCGCCGTGGCCCACGTCGGCGACTCCCGGGCGTACATGCTCCGGGACGGCGCGCTCTACCAGATCACCCGGGACCACACGCTCGTCCAGTCGCTGGTGGACGACGGGCAGATGAGCCCGGACCAGGCGGCCAAGCATCCGGGCCGCTCCCTGCTCCTCCGCGCGGTCGAGACCACCGGCCTCCCCGACCCCGACCTCTCCCTGCGCGAGGCGCTCCCCGGGGATCGCTACCTCATCTGCTCGGACGGGCTGACCTCGGTGGTGGGCCCCGAGCAGCTCCACCACGTGCTCACCACCGTCGAGGACCCCCAGGAGGCGGTGCGCCGCCTCATCGACCTGGCGAACGAGGCCGGAGGCCCGGACAACATCTCCTGCATCGTCGCCGACGTCGAGCCGGTCTCCGCGTGATCCCGCCCCGGCCGTCGCCCGCAGCCGGCGACCGGTGCGCACCCGATGGCGAGTCCCGACCGCTCCCCCGGGTCCGGACCTCCCCGCCCCGGACCCGAGCAGCGGGCCGATGCCGCGACCGGTACGGGCGGCCCTGCGCGTCCCCGCCGCCGTACCCGCCGCGCCCCGAACGGGCGCTCGTCCCCGCCCACGCCCATCGGCCCCGCCCGCTTCACCCGCGTTATCCCGCCGGACGGCCGCCTCACCGAGCTGTGCCCGCATGGGCTCGTTTACCTCACTACGGGGCGACTGGCCATGCAGGCGGCAGTATGTAATCGACTAGGAGTCACAACCGTTTTTTACGGTCCGACTTGTTCGTCCGGCGTCCACGCAGCACTACGGATTGTTAGAGTGACCACGGCGCGCCGGGCAGTCAGAAGCATGCACCAGACACGCCCCGGAGGCAGCACGTGACAAGCGGCCGCTATCAGGGTTCCCCCGCACCAGAGCCCGTGAAGTCCGTGAGCCAGACGAACCGCAGGTCCCAGCTGATCATGGGCGCCCTCCCGTTCGTCATGATGGCCATCGTGGCCGCGGTCGACTTATCGACCGGACCGGGAGTCGGCTACATCTCCCTCCTCGCGCTGGGGCCGGCCTTCGCGAGCCTGGTCGGCGGGGTGCGCCGCACGCTGCTCATCGGGCTCATCGCCCTGGCGCTCTCCGTGGCCCTCTCCCTGTACAACGACCTCCTGGGCCGGCGCCCCGGCAACATGAGCCTGATCACGATCAGCGGGGTCACCGCCGCCGGCGTCCTGGCGACCAGGGAGCGTCAGCGGCGGGAGCGGGAGCTCGCCGACGTGCGGTCGATCGCCGCGGTGGCCCAGAACGTCCTGCTGCGCCCGGTGCCGCGGCGGGCCGGTCACCTGCGGGCCGCGGTCTCCTACACCTCGGCCAAGGCCGAGGCGCGGATCGGGGGCGATCTCTATGAGGTCGTGACCGGGCCGAGCGGCGTCCGCGTGATCGTCGGCGACGTGCAGGGCAAGGGCCTGGAGGCGGTCGAGACCGCGGCGCTCGTGCTCGGCGCCTTCCGGGAGGCGGCGCACGACGAGCCGGAGCTGCTGGGCGTGAGCGAACGGCTGGAGAAGGCGCTCAACCGCCGGCTGTCCGGCGAGGAGTTCGTCACCGCCGTCCTGGCCGAGGCCCACCCCGGCGGAACGCTCACCCTGCTCAACTACGGCCACCCGGCGCCGCTGATCCTGCGCGCCAACGGCAAGGTCGAGTTCGCCGAGCCCAAGGAGCCGGCGCCCCCGCTCGGCATGGCGATGCTCGCCGTCGAAGGCCCCCGGCCGTACACGGTTCGGTTCGAGCCGGGAGACCAGATCCTCCTCTACACCGACGGTGTGGTGGAGGCCCGCGACCGCAAGGGCCACTTCTACCCGCTCGAAGAGCGGGTCTCGCTGCTGAAGGACGACGACCCGGAGGCGGCCCTCGAAGCGCTCCGCCGCGACCTCGTCGCCCACGTCGACGGCCCCCTCCACGACGACGCGGCCATGCTCCTGCTGCGCAGCCGCGACGCCTGAGCCGACCGGGCGCCCGCGCCACACGAACCCCGCGCCCCGGCCGCGCCACACTTCGCGCCCTGGATCAGACCTCGCCCGGGCGCACGGAGACCGGACGCCCGCGCCGGTTCCCGAACCCGCGAGCTCTGGAACGCACCGAACGCCGCACCCCGCTAAACGCCTCAAGTGCCGATGACCGGGCACGAACATCATCTGAGGGCTGTGCCTCGCTTCTGCCATGCCCGGGACCAAGGACGTTGTTATCGAAAGTAAGCCTTGCGAAGGCTTCATGGAGTGCCGAGAGCAGAAGGAGGAGTGCGCCTACCGAGCGCCGCCGGACATGTGGAACTTCGCACCGGCGATCGTCACGGGTACCGTGCTGGCGGCCGCCGCACAGATCAGCAATGAAGCGGTACGAACGGGAACGCGGGCGCTCAACCAGGTCGGCAGGATGACGGGAGAGCTCATGCGATCGCTCTTCACCGGGGCCGGCGGCACCGACCCCCTGGCCTCCTTCGCGGACCGGATGCATTCCCCGCTCTTCGTGGACGGGCGCCCGGACGGGCTGCCGTCGATCACCGTGGCGTACGAGAGGCACGGCGCGGGCCGGCCGGTGGTCTTCCTCCACGGCATCGGGTCGTGCCGGCGCGTCTGGGACCCGGTGGTTCCGCTGCTGACCGACGACCACCATGTGATCGCCATCGACCTCCCGGGGTTCGGGCAGTCCGCCGACCTGCCGGAGTCGCTGCCGCGTGACCTGCCCACCATGGTGAACGAGCTGGGGGCGGTCTTCACCGAGCTCGGCTGCAGCCGGCCGCACGTCGTCGGCCACTCCCTCGGCGGGCTGATCGCGCTGCGGCTCGCCCAGGCCGGGCTGGCCCGGAGCGTCACCGCGTTCGCCCCGGCCGGGTTCTGGAACGAGGTCGAACGGCGGTACGCGTTCGCCGTGCTCGCCGCCGCCCGGCGCATCTCCCACCTGCCCGAGCCGCTCGTGGGCCGGCTGGTGACCACGCTCCTCGGCCGGGCCGTCCTGAGCGGCACCCTGTACGCCCACCCCGAGTGCGTCCTGCCCGAGCAGGTCATCACCTCGCTCCGCACGCTCCGCGAGGCCGTGGGCTTCACCGCCACGCTGCGCGCCGGGCGGGCCCGCGACCTGTTCATCGGCGACATCCCCGACGTCCCGGTGACGATCGCCTGGGGCACCGCTGACCACATCCTGCCCCGGCGCCAGGCGCTCCGGGCGACGGTCACGATCCCAGGGGCGCGGCTGGAGTGGCTGCCCGGGTGCGGGCACGTGCCCATGAACGACGCGCCCGACCTGGTCGCCGACATCATCCGCCGGACCACCGCCCTGCCGCCGAGCGCCGGCCGTACCGGGGAGGAGGCGGAGACGCTCCCGGCCTTCTGCGACACCTCGCTCAACGGCATGCTCGGCAGCGGCGATCACACGTGACGGCCCGCTCCGGCTCGCGCGCATTCCAGGCCACACCGCCGGTCGTGCCGGCGGGCCGCGTCCTCCGGCCGTGCGCGGAGCGGTGGAACCGCCCGCGGAGCCGGTCTCACCGGGCGCGGTGGCTCTCGCCGCGCACCGCCGGAGGCCGGCGGCCCGAGGCCGATCACCCGGTTCCCCAGCCCCGGGGGGAGCGCCGGCTCGGTCACCGGCGCACCCGGTAGCGCAGGTGGAGCACCCGGTCGCCCTGGATCACCAGGTCGGGGCTGGCGACCGCGCGATCCGGGTTCCGCGTGGCGTTCCGGTGGGCCGCCGGCCCGCCCGTGTGGCGGGCGGGCCGCGGCGTGCGCCGGCCGGCACGGCCGTGCCCGGACCCCGCAGCGGGGACGGTGTCCCTGCCGGTGGCGACCTCGGATATCGGGCGGACGGATCCGTTCCCGCGATGCCGGGATCCGTGGATGGCTCGGGGCGGCCACGGGACCGCCGGGGTGGGATGGCATGATCTGCTCGTCACGGCCGCGCAAAGGAGGGATGCGGTGCTGCCGGATGCCGCCCGTGAACTCTTCGACGGCACCCACTGCGCGACGGTCGCGTGCCTGAACCCGGACGGTTCGCCGCACGCCTCCGTGGTCTGGGTGAAGACCGACGGCGACGATGTCCTGTTCTCCACGCTGAAGAGCTGCCGCAAGTACCGGAACATCCTCCGGGATCCGCGCGTCACGATCTTGGTGCTCGATTCGGCGAATCCGTACCGGTACGCCGAGGTCCGGGGGACCGCGACCGTCATCGACGACCCCGAGGGCAGCCTGATCCAGGAGCTCTCCCGCAAGTACACGGGCCGGCCGTGGCCCGCCGAACCGGACCGTCAGCGGGTCATCGTGCGGATCACGCCGAAGAAGGTGTTCGTGCGGTGAGCGGCCGTCGCGGCGGAGCGCCGCACCGGCCGGCCATGGCCGGGCGCCCTCCGATCACAATGTGGTGAAGATCTCAGTGACGGCCTGCCGGAGCCGGCGTACGCCGAAAAAGAAAAACGGCGGGAATCCGCAGGAGGCTCCTGTCCCATCCGCCGTGATCAGTGGCCGGATCGACCGGCCGGTATGTGGTGCCCCCTGCAGGATTCGAACCTGCGCACCTGGCTCCGGAGGCCAGTGCTCTATCCCCTGAGCTAAGGGGGCGTGGCGGAGATAAGGCTACCAGCTTTTCCGGGTGGCTCGTCACGCCGATCGCCGTAACGTCCCGGACACGGCCCGCCCGGCGGCCGCTCCCGTCCGCCCGCGGCGGTCCCGCACCCGTCAACGCCCGCCCTCCCCCGCCTTCTTCCCGATCCGCTCCGCCGTACGGCCCGGCCCGCGGGGAGGCCCGGCGCGGGCCCAAGCGAGGCGTGCGCGGGAGACCGGGCCGGGTCGTGGGGCGGGCACGGGCGGGCCCAGCGGTACGCGCCCGGCGCGGGCGGGCCCACCGGGCGGTACGCGCCCCGGGGCGGGCGGGCCCGGCGGGGTGCTGCGACGGACGGCGCGGCGGCGGGGTGCGACGGACGGGCGCGGTCCGCACGGAGCCGCGGCATCATGCGCGATGATCCCGGGCGGTGCGGCGACCCGGGTGTGCGGCCCACCGCACCGGCCTTCAGAGGGGCCGCCGCCGTCCGGAGGGCTCTCGCGCCGGCGAGCCCTGCCTCGCCCGCGGTCCCAGGTCGCCGAACCGGCGCGTGGTACCTCAGAGAAGGGTTAGCTTTGCCGCCGTGGAGGAAGTCGTGGGGCGAGTGCTGGTCGTCGATGACGACGAGGTCATCAGACAGCTCATAGCGGTCAATCTGACGCTGGAGGGGTTCGAGGTCGCGACCGCGTGCGACGGGCAGGACTGCCTGGACCGGGTCCATGACATCGACCCCGATGTGATCACTCTGGACGTGATGATGCCCCGGCTGGACGGCTGGGAGACCGCAACCAGGCTCCGCAGCGATCCCAGCACCCGCCACATCAAGGTCGTGCTCATCACCGCCCGCGCCCAGGAGGAGGACCGGCGGCGGGGCCTCGGCATCGGGGTGGACGCGTACGTCACCAAGCCGTTCGACCCCGCCGAGCTCATCCAGATCGTGCGTGAGCTCGCCGAGAGCGACGGCTCGGCCTGACGCTCCTTTCGCGTGGCTGACGCTTCCGCCCCACGGCCGTGGCCCGGCGGCCGCGGCCGGTATCTGAACGGCTTCTTTACAGATGCCGCGTGAACCTTGCGGCCTCCGGGGTACGGCGAACTCCACGGCGCCCGGCCGCGCCGATGCGCCCGGGCCGGTGGAGCGTGCGGCCCGCGGAGCGGGATGTGCGGCGGCGTGCCGCCCTCGCGGAGCAGCGGCACCCCGGCGGAGGCCTCCGCCGGAGGCGGTGCACCGCGGACGAGTGGAGGGAGCGCTGCAATGCCTGACCCCGGAATCCACGCACCCGGCCCGCCGAGCCCGCGGCCGACGCGCCGGGGAGGAACGCACCGGCTGATCGTCTGGCTCGCCACGGCTCTGGCATTGGCGGCGGGTACCGGCGTCGCGGCCGCGGGAAGCCGGCCCGCTCACGAGGCGGTCAGCCCGCCCGGCCACCACCTCCAGCCCACTCCCACCGCGACGCCCTCGCCGGCGGACGGCCGCCACACGTTCACCTCGGAGACCGGCCGGGTGACCTCCGTCTCGGAGGACGCGATCACGATCGCCGGCGAGTCCGGCGCGCACACCTACCGGGTGAACGGCTCGACCCGGGTGTGCGCCGGGGTGGAGGGCCTCCGGGGCATCCGGACCGGGGACCAGGCGTGGGTGATCGCAACCCGGGACCGGGACGGCCAGACCGCGGTGATGATCGTGGACCTCACCCGGCCGAAGTGGCCGGCCGGGCACGGAGGCGGTTCGCCGCGACCGGGGACCCCGGAGCCCACGGAGATCACGCCGGCGCCCGAACCGGAGCAGAGCTGACCCCGTCCGGGGCGCGCCCGGGACCGGACGGTCCACGGTGAGGGACCGGACGGGCCCCGGTGACGCCGGACCGCCGGGCCACGGGGCGCCCCGGCGGACGCCGGCCCCCGGAACGGCCGGTTCGCGTGCCGGCGGGCGCGTCCTTGAGGCCCGGCGGACGCGCCTGGAACGCGGAAGGCGGCGCGGCACGCGAGGTGCCGCGCCGCTCATCGGCGGGCCCGCCCGTGGGTCAGGGCCCGCCCGGGGTCACTCGAAGGTGAACCAGTTGAGGTTCACGAAGTCGGCCGGCTGGCCGCTGCTGAAGGTGATGTAGACGGTGTGCTTGCCGGTCACCGGGCTGATGTTGGCCGGCACGGTGCGCCAGCTCTGCCAGCCGCCGGTGTTGGCGATGGCGAAGTCACCGATCGGCGGCGCGGTGAGGCTGTCGAGCCGCACCTGCACCAGCCCGCTGATCCCCTCCGGCGCCCCGGAGGCGACCCGCGCCTTGAACTGGGTCACCGGGGTCGAGCCGAAGTCGACGTTGTCGAAGCGGAGCCAGTCGCCGTTGGCGATGTACCCGACGTTCTGGCCGCCGCCCTCGTCACTGCACGGCTCGAGCTGCGTGCCGCTCTGCGCGCTGTAGTGCTCGGCCTGGATGATGGACCGCGCGTCGAACCCGCCGGGCTGCGGGCTCGTCGACGGCGACGGGGACGGGGACGGGGACGAGCCGGAGCCGCTCTGCCAGACGGCGACGTAGTCGACGAGCATCGGCTTCCCGGAGACGGTGGCCGAGGTCGGGGTGGGGAAGCCCGCGACCCCGTCGGGGAAGGCGCCGCCCATGGCGACGTTGAGCAGCAGGAAGTAGCCGGAGTGGGAGGTCATCTTCGACCAGGTCGTCGCGTCGAGCTGGTTCTGGCTCACCGTGTGGTAGAGCTGGCCGTCGACGTACCAGCGGAGCTGGTTGGGCGAGACGCTGGTGTCCCACTCGAAGCGGTAGGTGTGGAAGCCGGACTGGCAGGTCGACCCGGGGCAGGCCCGGCTGTTGCCGATGCCGTTGGGCTCGTTGCACGGTCCGCCGGGGTTGACGCCGCAGTGGAGCACGCCCCAGACGGTGTTGAGCCCGTTGACGTTCTCCATGATGTCGAACTCGCCGATCTCCGGCCAGTTCCAGTAGTTGCCGCGGTACGGCGAGCCGAGCGCCCAGAAGGCCGGCCAGTAGCCGAGCGCGGCGTTGCCGGTCACGTTCGGCAGCTGGATGCGGCCTTCGATCCGCAGGATGCGGCCGGGGGCGGGCTTGAAGTCGGCCCGGCGGGTCTCGATCCGGGCGGAGGTCCACTCACCGCTGGCGGTGCGGATCGGGGTGATGCGCAGGTTGCCGTTGCCGTCGAGGCTGACGTTCGCCGGGTCGGCGGTGTACCGCTGGATCTCACCGGTGCCCCACCGGTCCGGGCCGCCGGGGTACGAGTGGCCGGTGTCGATGATCCAGTCGCTCGACGAGGGCAGCGACCCGGCCGGGCCGTTGAAGTCGTCCGCCCAGATCAGCGTCCATCCGGAGGGGGTGCCGGGCACGGAGGCCGAGGCGGGCCGGGCCGCGACGGCGAGGAGCGCGGCGCTCGCGAGGAGCAGGGCGAGGATCGGATGCCGGAGCCTCGCGAGGGGTACGGGGAGCGGTAGTCGCATCGCTGCTCTCCTGAGCGTGCCGTGGGGGGAATCCGGGGGTTGGGCCGCGCCGTGATCGCCGCCCGCGTGCGGTGGCGTCACGACGGGCCGGGGCGGGGTCGGGCTTGTCCCTGTCGGCGTCCGCCCCGATAGGCCGCGACCGGGATGCCGGCCGGTGCCCGGGCCATGGGGGTGGCCGCGCGGGCGCCGGCGTCCGGCCGTTCCCTGCGGCCGCGGACCGGTTCGCCGTCACTTTCCTACGCGATCTGACTTCGGTCAAGAAGGTTTCCAGATTTTGTGAGAGCGCTTTCTCACCTTCTACTGGCTGACCAGGCCGACCACGAGAGCGCTCTCTCCCCTGCCATCCGCCCGCCGATGCCCGCCGCCCGGCCCTGGGCGGCCAGGTCCGCAGGCACGGCCGGCCGTACGACATCGCAGGTCACGGCGGCCGCCGGCGCGGCCGGCCGCCGGTGCGGCCGCCACGCCGGGTTCCGGGCCCGGACTGAGCCAGGAGTGTGAGAGCGCTCTCATTTCGTTACGGCTTCGTGAACGGATGGTGACGAACGTTACCGTTCTGCGCCTTGACCTCACCCTCCGTCATGCGCAAGGTGGTGAGAGAGCGCTCTCTTCATGATCATCTAATTTCGAAGCGCGAACCCAGGGAGGGTTCATGGGCACTCGCCACGTGGGACGCCGGATCGGCCGGCTCGCCGCCCCCATGCTCGCCGCCACCCTCATCGCCACCGCGGCGGCCTGCGGCGGCGACGGCTCCACCCAGACCGGCTCCGGCGGCCAGGAGAAGATCAAGCTGACGGTGGGCCTGTTCGGCGACTTCGGCTTCGAGCCGCTGTACGAGGAGTTCAAGAAGACCCACCCGAACATCGAGATCGAGGAGCGCCAGGCGTCCTTCGCCGACCACCACACCAACCTCGCCGCCCACCTCGCCACCGGTGCGGGCGCCGCGGACGTCGAGGCCATCGAGGTCGGCTACATCAGCCAGTTCACCGCCCAGCCGGACAAGTTCCACGACCTGCGCGAGTACGGGCTCGACAAGCGGCAGGGGGAGTACCTCCCCTGGAAGTGGCAGCAGGGCGTCGCCCCGAACGGCGCGCTCATCGGCCTCGGCACCGACGTCGGCGGCCTGGCCATGTGCTACCGGACCGACCTGTTCGAGAAGGCCGGCCTCCCCACGGACCGGGACGAGGTCTCCGCGCTCTGGCCCACGTGGGAGGACTTCATCGAGACCGGCAAGAAGTTCATGAAGTCCGCGCCCAAGGGCACGGCGTTCATCGACAGCCCGGGCGAGATCCTCCGCGCGATCATCGCGCAGGCCCCGGTCGGCGTGTACGACCAGAACGACAACATCGTCGTGGCGACCAACCCGGACGTGAAGCGCGCCTGGGACCTGTCGGTCCAGATGATCCAGGCCGGCCTCTCCGCGAAGATCGCCGCGTTCACCCCCGAGTGGAACACCGGCTTCAGCAAGGGCACCTTCGCCACCGTGGTCTGCCCCGCCTGGATGACCGCGTACATCCAGGACCAGGCCAAGAACGCGGCGGGCAAGTGGGACATCGCCGCGATCCCCGGCGGCGCGGGCAACTCCGGCGGCAGCCACCTGACCGTGCCCAAGCAGAGCAAGCACCCCAAGGAGGCGGCCGAGCTGGTCGACTTCCTCACCTCCGCGGAGAGCCAGGCCAAGGTCTTCAAGACCACCGGCAACTTCCCGTCCATCCCGTCGCTCTACGACCAGCCGGACATCCAGAACTTCACCAAGGACTTCTTCAACGGCGCCCCGGTCGGGAAGATCTACTCCGAGGCCGCGAAGAAGCTCCAGCCGCAGCACCTCGGCCCGCGTGAGGGCGACGTGCGCACCGCGATCGGCAACGGCCTCGGCCGCGTCGAGCAGGGCAAGCAGACGCCCGAGGAGGCCTGGGCCCAGGTCCTCAAGGACGTCGAGAAGATCAAGTAAGCGATGGCCCCCGACGGAACCGTGAGCGCGGAACGGCGACCGGCCGGGCGGGGGGCCGATCGAGCGGTTCACCGGGCCCTCCGGACCTGGCGGGCCCGGCTCGACCGGCTCGACCTGTCGGTCTCGCCGTACGTCTACATCGCGCCCTTCTACCTGCTCTTCGCGGCGTTCGGCCTGTTCCCGCTGCTCTACACCGCGTGGGTCTCGCTCCACGACCGGAACCTGCTGAGCAGCGAGAGCCCGTTCATCGGGCTGGACAACTACCGCGAGCTGCTGGCCGACGAGTACTTCTGGAACGCGGCGTTCAACACGCTCTCCATCGGCGTCATCTCCGCGGTCCCCCAGCTCCTGCTCGCGCTGCTGCTCGCGCACATGCTGAACCGGCCGCTCCGGGCGCAGACGGTGTGGCGGATCACGCTCCTGCTCCCCAACGTCACCAGCGTGGTCGCCGTGGTCGTCATCTTCAGCCAGCTCTTCGGCCGCGACTTCGGCCTCATCAACCTGATCCTCGAGGCGCTCGGCTTCGAGCGGGTGAACTGGCAGGCGGGCGTGGCGAGCTCGCACATCGCCATCGCCGTGATGATCATGTGGCGGTGGACGGGCTACAACGCCCTCATCTACCTCGCCGCCATGCAGGCCGTACCGCGGGAGCTGTACGAGGCGGCCACGCTCGACGGCGCGTCCAGCCTCCGGCAGCTGCGGAGCATCACGATCCCGATGATCCGCCCGACCATCATCTTCACGGTCATCGTGACCACGATCGGCTCGATGCAGATCATCGCGGAGCCGCTGCTGTTCGGGGCCCAGGTCAGCGCCGGCGCCGCCGTCACCGGCGGGACCGACCGGCAGTTCCAGACCCTCGCGCTCTACCTCTACGAGAAGGGGTTCCGGAGCTTCGAGTTCGGCTACGCGTCCGCGGCCGCGTGGGTGATGTTCCTGCTGGTCGCGCTCGTCGTGGGCGTCAACTACCTGATCGTCCGCCGCATGCGGGGAGGCCTCGATGACCAGCGCTCGTGAGCGGCGCCCCGCGCGGGCCCCACGGCCGGCCGCCCGGCCGGCCGCACGTTCCGGTACGGCCGGCCTGCCCGGCCACACCATCGAGGAGGGTGGATGAGACCCCTGCGCGCGCACCCGCTCGTCTACCTCACGCTCATGGCGGTCGCGTTCTTCTCCGCCTTCCCCATCTACTGGAGCCTGGTCGTCGCCTCGCACGACAACGCGGCGCTCGCCGAGGTCCCGCCGCCGCTGCTCCCGGGCGGCAACTTCTTCGCCAACGTGCGGCGGGTCTTCGACACGGCGCCGTTCGCGCTGGCGCTGGTGAACTCGTTCGTGGTGTCCGGGTCGATCACCGTCTCGGTGGTGTTCTTCTCGACCCTCGCCGGGTTCGCCTTCGCCAAGCTGCGGTTCCGCGGCCGGAACGCGCTGCTCACCCTGCTCGTGGTCACGATGATGGTCCCGACCCAGCTCGGGATCATCCCGCTCTACATGCTCATGATCAAGCTGGAGTGGACCGGGCGGCTGTACGCGGTGATCGTGCCGTCCCTGGTGAGCGCGTTCGGCGTGTTCTTCATGACCCAGTACCTGAGCCGGGCGCTCCCCACCGAGCTGCTCGAGGCGGGCCGCATCGACGGCTGCGGAAGCTGGCGGCTGCTGCGGTACATCGTCTTCCCGGTGGCCCGGCCGGCCGCCGCCGTGCTCGGGATGCTCACCTTCATGACGGCCTGGAACGACTACTTCTGGCCGCTGGTGGTGCTCACCCCGGACAACCCCACGGTGCAGGTGGCGCTCTCCCAGCTCGCGAGCGGCTACGTCCAGGACTTCGCGCTCGGCCTGACCGGCACGGCGGTGGCGACCCTGCCGCTCGTGCTCATCTTCATCCTTCTCGGCAAGCAGATCATCGGAGGGATCATGCAGGGAGCGGTCAAGGGATGACCGAATCGGCCATGACATCACGGGGGCGGGCCGAGGACGACGGGGGCGACCTCGTGGCCGCGGGCTCGTCCAGGGACACGCGCGGCGAGCCGGACGCGGCCCGGGGGGACCTGGTCTTCCCTGACGGCTTCATCTGGGGGGCCGCCACCGCCGCCTACCAGATCGAGGGCGCCGTGGCCGAGGACGGCCGGGGCGCGTCCATCTGGGACGTCTTCTCCCACACCCCGGGGAAGGTGGCGAGCGGCCACACCGGGGACATCGCCTGCGACCACTACCACCGGTACGCCGACGACGTGCGGCTCATGGCCGGCCTCGGCCTGACCGCGTACCGGTTCTCCGTGGCCTGGCCCCGGATCGTCCCGGACGGGTCGGGCCCGGTCAACCCGGCCGGCCTGGACTTCTACGACCGGCTCGTGGACGAGCTGCTCGGGCACGGCATCACGCCGTACCCCACCCTCTACCACTGGGACCTGCCGCAGACCCTGGAGGACCGGGGCGGCTGGGCGGCGCGCGACACCGCGTACCGGTTCGCCGAGTACGCGCTCGCCGTCCACCGGCGGCTCGGCGACCGGGTCCGGTGCTGGATCACGCTGAACGAGCCGTGGGTGGCGGCCTTCCTCGGCTACGCCACCGGGGAGCACGCGCCGGGGCGCCGCGACGTGCCCGCCGCCTTCCGCGCCGTGCACCACCTGCTGCTCGGTCACGGCCTCGCCGCCTCCGCCCTGCGCTCGGCGGGCGCCGCCCAGCTTGCGCTCACGCTCAGCCTCTCCCCGGTGATCGAGGCCCGCCCCGGGTCCGGGGAGGCGGCCGCCCGGGTGGACGCGCTCGCCAACCGGCAGTTCCTCGACCCGGCGCTGCGCGGCCGCTACCCGGAGGAGGTCCTCAAGATCATGGCCGGGCACGGCGGGCTCGGCCACATCCGGGACGGGGACCTGGAGACGATCCACCAGCCGCTGGACCTGCTCGGGGTGAACTACTACTCCCCCACGTACGTCTCCGCGGCCGAGGGCGAGCCGGCGAACCCGGCCTTCCCCGGGAGCGAGGGCATCCGGTTCGAGCGTCCCGACCGGCCGGTGACCGCCATGGGCTGGCCGATCGACGCGGACGGGCTGCGCACCCTGCTGCTGCGGCTCTCCCGCGACTACCCGGAGGTCGGCCTGATCATCACCGAGAACGGGGCCGCGTTCGACGACCGGGCGGACGGCGACCGGGTGCACGACCCGGAGCGCATCGCCTACCTCGACGGCCACCTGCGGGCCGTCCACGATGCGATCATGGCCGGTGCCGATCTGCGCGGGTATTTCGTATGGTCGTTGCTGGACAACTTCGAGTGGGCCTACGGGTACCACAAGAGGTTCGGCATCGTGTACGTGGACTACACGACCATGCGGCGCATACCCAAGGAGAGCGCGCTGTGGTATCGGGACGTCGTGCGGCGCAATGGTCTGCGGAACGGCGAGTGAAGCGGCCCACCCTGGAGGAGGTCGCGGCCCGGGCCGGGGTGTCGCGGGCGACCGTCTCGCGGGTGGTGAACGGCCGGCAGACCGTGACCCCGGAGATCCGGGAGTCCGTGCTCCGCGCGATCCAGGAGCTGGGGTACGTCCCCAACTCGGCGGCGCGCAGCCTGGTCACCCAGCGCACCGACTCGGTCGCCCTCGTGGTCTCCGAGCCGCCGACCAGGGTCTTCTCCGACGACCCGATGTTCTCCACGGTGATCCGCTCGGCGAGCCTGGAGCTGGAGAAGGCCGACCGGCAGGTGGTGCTCATGCTCGCGAGCTCGCCGCGGAGCCACGCCCGGATCGAGCGCTTCATCGCCGGCGGCCACGTCGACGGCGTCATGCTGATCTCGATGCACGGTGCCGACCCGCTGCCCGCCGCCCTCGCCCGCATGGGCGTCCCCGTGGTCTCGTACGGCCGGCCCGCCGTCCCGGTGCCGCTGCCGTACGTGGACAACGACAACGTGGGCGGCGCGGAGCTGGCGGTGCGCCACCTGCTCGAGCGGGGCCGCCGCCGGATCGCGACCATCGCCGGGCCGCAGGACATGATCGCCGGCCAGGATCGGCTCACCGGGTACCGCAACGCGCTGCGCGGGTCGGACCGCCGCTCCATCGTGGCCGTCGGTGACTTCACCCGGGAGTCGGGGGCGGTCGCCATGCGCCACCTGCTGGAGGACGACCCGGGCCTGGACGCGGTGTTCGCCGCGAACGACATGATGGCGATCGGGGCGCTGCAGACCCTGCGGCAGGCGGGCCGGCGGGTGCCCGATGACGTGGCCGTGGTCGGGTTCGACGACATCGAGGCCGCCCGGTACACCGAGCCCCCGCTCACCACGGTGCGCCACCCGGTCGCCGAGCAGGCCGCCGCGATGGTCCGGCTGCTGCTCAACCTGTTCGACGGCGGACCGGCCGACCCGGTGATCCTCCCCACCGAGCTGGTGGTGCGGGAGTCGGCCTGAGCGGTCACGCGCTCGGCGTGATCAGCCCGTAGTGGCCGTCGTACCGGTGGTAGAGGAGGCATCCCCGGCCGGTCTCGGCGTCGGCGAAGAACACGAACGGCTCCCCGCTCAGCTCGAGCCGGTCGATCGCCTGCCGTACGGTGAGCACCGGCGCCGGGTCGGGGTCGACCGTGAGCGGGATCGCCACCGGCCCGAGCCGGTCCGGCCGTGGGTGGACCTGGGCGAGCCGGTAACCGCCGTCGGCGCGGTAGATCACGCTGTCCTCACCGGTGTCCGCCTCGGTGAAGAGGTGGAAGTCGTAGTCGAGCTGCTCCATGTCGAAGGCGGCCTCGTCCGGGGTGGCGACGGCGAGCTCGTAGGTCTTGCGCCGGACGATCTGCCGTTCCTCGGCCGGGCGGGGGAAGTACGGCAAGGGCTTGCGGGGCGGGCTGGACCGCCGCCACTCCTCGTCCACGTCCCTCGGCACGCGGCCGCGCAGCGACTCCCAGTCCCGGGAGGTACGGCGGAGCCGGACCCGGAGCCGGTCCTGGAGCTCGTCGATCGCCTCGTGCATGGACTCGGCCACCGCCTGGGCCCGGAGCAGCCGCCCGTTCACGTCGACGTTGGCCTGGGCCACGTACGGGCGATCCACCGCGGGGTCGGGCAGCTTGCTCAGCTTCACCCGCGCGTACAGCACCGGCTCATGTGCGGCGAGGGTGACCGCGGCGATCGCCTCCTTGGCCTCGTCCACGGCTGCCCGGGGCACCTCTCCGCGCGTGACCACCTGCACGTCTTCGGCATCGAGCGCGACGGGGGTGTGGTGGCGACGGCTCACTCAGGATCACCTCCGCTCAGCACTGGCGACGGGCCGCCCCGCGCTCACCCGCCTGGGGCGGGGTGCGAGGCCGTGGCGCGCCCACGCGCCGGCTGTCCTCCGGCGCGGGCCGGTGGGCGCACGATCGCGCGCCCGCGCGCCGCCCGCTCTCAAACTCTTCCCGGTTCCGGGCCGGGCAGCCCAGGGTCTTTCGGTCCGAACCTTCCGGGACGTCAGGCCGGGCCGTACCTCCCGGCGCGGCGAGTCAGGGCCCTGAGGCGGGGCTGTCCCCGCCAGGGCGGACATACCTCCCGGCGCGGCGAGGCTCAGGAGCCTGCCGGCCGGATCGCCGGGGATGCGAAGCCTCTCCCCTGGCGCGCGCGACGTTCGGGATCGGGGCGCGGGCCGGGCGGTGCGGCGAGCGGCCTCCCCCGGGCCGCCGGGGCCGGGCATGCCCGGGCTCGCCGAGTGCGCGGGAAAAGACCTCCGCGGCACCGCCGGGCGTCACGCCCGGGACGCGGCGAGGGTGCCATCGGGGGCGTGGCGGAACCGCAGGCCCGGGCAGATGCGGCCGAGGAGCGCGCGCAGCCACTCCGCGTCGCCGGGTGAGGCGAGTTCCAGCCGCAGCCGCCGGGCCCGCAGCGGGACGAGCCGGAGCCCGGCGAGCGCGCCGGAGCCCCGGTCGATCGAGGCGAGGTAGAGCAGCCGCAGGTCGTCCCGGTACTCCTCGTGGCCGCCGATGCCCTCGTAGTCGTTGACGAGGTCGCCGCACCCGTACAGGATCAGCCGGTCGCGGTGGATCTCGATCGGCCGCGGGTGGTGCGAGGAGTGGCCGTGCACGATGTCCACGCCGCCGTCGATGAGCGCGCGGGCGAACCCGGCCCACTCCGGCGGCACGTCATACCCCCAGTTGGAGCCCCAGTGGATCGAGACGACCACGAGGTCACCCGGCCGCACGGCCCGCCGCACCCGCTCGATGATCTCCGCGGCCACGGCCCCGGACGGCTCCGGCACCAGGCCGACCCCGGGGCGGCCCGGGCCCGCCGCCCAGGACGGGGGGATGCCGCTGGAGGACATTCCGACGGAGAGCACCACCACGCGGGTCCCGTCACCGGCCGGGACGATCGCCGGTCGCCGTGCCTCCTCCGCGTCCCGCCCCGCGCCCGCGTACCGCACCCCCGCACCGGCGAGGGCGCCGAGCGTGTCGCGGAGGCCGTCCGGCCCGAAGTCGAGCACATGGTTGTTGGCGAGCGCGCAGACGTCGGGCCGCGCCACGGTGAGCGCGGGAAGGTTGCCGGGGTTCATCCGGTAGTGGACGCTCTTGCCCGGGGCCGGGCGTCCGTCCCGGGTGATGCTCGTCTCCAGGTTCACCACCCGGACGCCGGCCTCGGCGAGGAAGCCCAGGGCGTCCCCCCACGGCCATGCGGGGCCGGCCGGACGGGGGACCGGGCCGTTCACCGCCTCGGCGAGCTCGACGTAGTCCCGGGCGTCCCGGACCCACGGCTCCCACAGCTCCGGGTCTCCCGGGCAGGGCAGGATCTGGTCGACGCCACGGCCGAGCATGACGTCGCCGCAGAGCGCGAGCGTCACGGTCTCCATGACCGGCTCCCGGCAACCGCGCTCCCGTGCTGCGAAGGCTCCGGGACAGGACGGCGCGGCGAGGGCCCGCCGCGTAGGCCCTCGCCTGCCGTGGACCTGCCATAGGAAGGACATCCGCCGACCGGACGGGTCCGCCCGGCGGGACGGATCGACCGTCTTGGCGACGGCGGGTCTTCGGCCCGCAGGCCACGTCTCCCGCTCCGCCCGCCGACCGGACCGTCATCCCGGGGAGCGGGCTCCCCTGGACTCGTCCGGTCTCCGCGCCGGCGGATGCCGTGACTCCACACTCCCGCACCCACCGCCTAGGGGACAGGGTCTCCGGTCCTCCCCGTCCGGGACTTTCGTCCCCCGCGGGCCGCGGATTCGGTACCGGCCCGAAACCGCCCGGTCCGCGGCCTCGGGCACGGCCCCGCGCGGCCGGGAGAACGGCCCGATCCGAGACCCGGGCAGCGGCCCCGCGGGTAGAACCACCCCGATGGGCGCCGCCCGGGGATCGCCCGCGGCGGCGCGGCGGACGGGCCCGCGCCGGCGCGCGCCGATAATGTCGATCACCGGGTTAGGCATGGTCATGGCGAAGGCGGTATGGTGATGGAACTCGTTCAGGAGGCACCGTTCCGGTTCCGGATCGAACGGCGCCCGCCGATGCGGGTCCCCGGCGTCGTGTTCGCCTCCCGTGACCTCATCGCCGAGGACCAGGCCCTGCAGCAGGTCGTCAACGTCGCCACCCTCCCGGGGATCGTCGAGGCGTCGTACGGCATGCCCGACCTGCACTGGGGGTACGGCTTCCCGATCGGCGGGGTGGCCGCCACGGACGTCCGCGCCGGCGGGGTGGTCTCCCCCGGCGGGGTGGGGTTCGACATCTCGTGCGGGGTCCGGCTGCTCGCCGCCGACCTGCAGCGCGAGGAGCTCGCCCCCCGGCTGACCCGGCTGATGGACATCCTGGACGCCACCATCCCGCGCGGGGCCGGCCCCGGCGGCGTGTGGAAGCTGTCCGGCCGCGCCCAGCTCGATGAGCTGCTCCGCAAGGGCGCCCGCTACGCCGTCGAGCAGGGGCACGGCGTCGCCCGCGACCTGGAGCGCTGCGAGGACCAGGGGGCGGTGGCCGACGCCGACCCGGACCAGGTGGGCGACCGCGCGATCAAGCGCGGTCTCGGCCAGGTCGGCAGCCTCGGCTCGGGCAACCACTTCCTCGAGGTGCAGGCGGTCGAGCAGGTCTACGACGAGAAGGTGGCCGCCGCCTTCGGCCTGCGGCTCGGCCAGGTGTGCGTGATGATCCACTGCGGGTCCCGCGGCCTGGGACACCAGATCTGCACGGACCACGTCCGCGTGATGGACAAGGCGATGCGCCGGTACGGCATCAGCGTCCCCGACCGGCAGCTCGCCTGCGCCCCGGTGGAGTCGCCGGAGGGCCGCGCCTACCTCGGCGCCATGGCCGCGGCCGCGAACTACAGCCGGGCGAACCGGCAGCTCCTCGCCGAGGCCACCCGGCGGGCGTTCCAGAAGGTCACCGGCGCGCGCCTGGACCTGGTCTACGACGTCTCCCACAACCTGGCCAAGCTGGAGCGGCACGACGGCAGGCTGCTGTGCGTGCACCGGAAGGGCGCCACCCGGGCGCTCCCGCCGCACCACCCCGACCTGCCGCCGGACCTCGCCCCGTTCGGCCAGCCCGTGCTCATCCCCGGCACCATGGGGACCGCCTCGTACGTGCTCGCCGGCGTGCCCGACGGCAAGGCCTTCCACTCCACCTGTCACGGGGCGGGCCGCACCCAGAGCCGGCATCAGGCGGCCCGCATGGTCTCCGGCCGGGAGCTGCGCGACCGGCTGGAGGCGCAGGGCATCGCGGTCCGCGGCTCGTCGCTGCGCGGGCTGAGCGAGGAGGCCCCGACCGCGTACAAGGACATCGACGCGGTGATCGCGGCGAGCACGGGCGCCGGGCTGTGCCGGGCCGTGGCCCGGCTCGTCCCGCTCGGCGTGGTGAAGGGGTGAGCCGGGATGACCGATCCGCGGTCCCCTGAGACGATCGGCGGCCCGGCCGCCCGGCGCGGGCACCGCACCCTCCCGCACACCGCGGACATGCGCGTGGCCGCGTGGGCGCCGACCCGGGCCGAGTGCATCGCCGAGGCCGTTCTCGGCGTGGCGGAGAGCTTCACCGATCTCGGCGGCGACCCCCCGTGCCGGGGTGCCGAGACGCTCCACCTCGAGCCGGGGCCTCCCGAGGACCAGCTCCTCGCCGCGCTCGACGAGGTGATCTTCCAGCTCGACACGACCGCCCGGGTCCCCTTCCGCGCGGAGGCCCGGGAGGAGGAGAACGGGATCTCCCTGCGGCTCTGGCACACCGAGCTCGGCGCGGTCACGCAGACCGGGGCGTCCCCCAAGGGGATCGCCCTCGAGAACCTCCGCTTCGAGCAAGGGCCGGATGGCACCTGGACCTGCGAGGTCACCGTCGACGTGTGAGGCGCCCACGGCTCGTGCCGCAGGCGGCCCGCTCCGCGGTCCGGGCAACGCCGCCCGGCAGACCCCCGCGGCCGCCGGCCGGCGATCGGCCGGCCGGGTCGTCACGGGGTTCAGGCGCGGATCAGCAGGTCGTCGCGGTGCTCGTCCCGGTGCAGGCGGCGCACGGCCTCGGCGAGCAACGGGGCCACCGAACAGACCTCGAGCGGGAGCCGCGGCGTGTCCCGCTGCGCGAGGGTGTCGGTGACGACGAGCTGCCGGAGCCCCAGGCGGGCGAGCCGGTCCACCGCCTCGCCGGTGAACAGGCCGTGGGTGGCGGTGACGACGATCTCCCGGGCCGCGCCCTGGGCGACCACCGCCTCCACCGCGGCCTCGATCGTCCCCCCGGTGCTGATCATGTCATCGACGACGATCACCGGGCGGCCGGCCACGTCCCCCACGACCTCACCGGCGAGCACGCTCGCCCCGCTCAGCCGGGTCTTGCGCACCACGGCGACCGGCCGGGAGAGGAGCTTGGCGTACCGCTCCGCGATCGGCACCGCGCCGAGGTCGGGCGCGACCACCACCGAGTCCGGTGCCGGCCGCAGCGCGTCGGCGAGCAGCGGGATCGCGGTGAGCGTCTCCACCGGGACCCCGCACACCGCCTCGAACTCGACCGTGTGCGGATCGACCACGACGATGCGCTCCGCGCCCGCCGACACGAGCGCGTCCGCCACGACCCTGACCCCGACCGGCTCACCGGGCCGCGTGCGCCGGTCCTGCCGCGCGTACCCGAAGTACGGCACGAGCGCGGTGATCCGCGCGGCGCCGCTGCGGCGGCAGGCGTCGCAGAGCAGCAGGAGCTCCATCAGGTTGTCGCCGACCGGTGGACCGGTGGGCTGGATCACGTACACGTCCGCGCCGCGCAGCCCGGTCACGGCCGGCCGCAGCTCGCCGTCCGGGAACCGCTCCACCTCCGGGACCACCGGCACCTTCTCCAAGGAGGCGGCCACGGCGGCGGCGAGCGCCCGGTTCGCCGTGCCGGCCACGATCCGCACCTGCATCGCGCCTCCGCTCGGACCCGCCGCCTCAGACGGGGAGGCGGGTGAAGTGATCGAGGAACCAGTCGCGCGCGACCGCGGCGACGGTCTCGAGCGCCCCCGGCTCCTGGAACAGGTGGGTCGCACCGGGGACGATCTCGAGCGTCTTCTCACAGCGCAGGTGCCGCATGGCCTCCCGGTTGAGCTCGAGCACCGCCTCGTCGCGGCTGCCCACGATGAGCAGGGTCGGCGCCTGCACGGCCGGGAGGCGTGGCCCGGCGAGGTCGGGCCGCCCGCCGCGGGAGACCACGGCGACGACCTCGTTCGGCGCCTCGGCCGCGGCCCACAGCGCGGCCGCCGCCCCGGTGCTCGCGCCGAAGTATCCGACCGGGAGCCCGGCCGCCCGGCTCTGCCGCAGCCACCCGGTCACGTGGACGAGCCGGTCGGCCAGCAGCCCGATGTCGAACACGTTCCCCCGGTCGAACTCCTCCTCCGGGGTGAGCAGGTCGAACAGGAGCGTCGCGAGACCGGCGCGGTTGAGCACATCGGCGACGTACCGGTTCCGCGGGCTGTGCCGGCTGCTGCCGCTGCCGTGCACGAACACCACGGCGCCCTTCGCGTTCTCCGGGACGACGAGCCGGCCGGGCAGCCGGACCCGCCCGGCGTCCACCCACACGTCCTCGGCGTACGACGGGTCGCCCGCACCGGCCCGCTCGCCCGGGCGGCCGAAGGAGGCGGCCTCCCGGAGCAGCTCCACGACCTGCTCGTCCGTGGTCTGGGTGAAGTCGGCGTACCAGGCGCCGATCGCGTGCAGCTGCGCCGGGGTCTCCAGGCAGACCACCTCGTCGGCGTCCCGGCGCAGGCTCTGGATCGACTCGGGGGCGCCGACCGGCGCGGCGAAGATCACGCGCTCGGCGCCGCGCGCCCGCGCGACCTGGCACGCCGCGCGCGCTGTCCCCCCGGTCGCGACCCCGTCGTCGACCACGATCACGGTGCGGCCGGTCAGCCCCTCCGGGGCGCGCTCCCCGCGGAACCGCCGGGCCCGGCGCTCAACCTCGGCGCGCTCGCGCTCCTCGACCGCGGCCATCTCCCGCGGGGTGAGGTTCGCCATCCGGACCACGTCCTCGTTGATGACGACCAGCCCGCCCTCCCCGACGGCGCCGAAGCCCAGCTCCGGCTGGAACGGCACGCCGAGCTTGCGCACCACGATCACATCGAGGGGGACGTTCAGGGCCTTGGCCACCTCGAACGCCACCGGCACCCCGCCCCTGGGCAGCCCGAGCACCAGCGCGTTCTCCGGGCGGATCACCTGGCGCATGCGCTCGGCGAGACGTCTCCCGGCGTCACGGCGATCTAGAAACATCGCGGCTCGCCTCCCTCCGGCTCGCGTCGCGCCAGCGTGGCCACGCGCATCTGCTGGGATCCCTACCCAGCGGGGGCGGGGGCACCGCATCACCGGGCCGCGATGTCGATCACACTGCGCCGCTTGCCCGCCGCCGGTCGGCCGCAGATCGCACCGAGCCGGGCGGAGCGCCGAGCGGGCGACGGTGAGGCGGATTTCTCCCGCCGGTTTCTCCCCGCCGGCCGGGCGGCCGCGGCGGGCCGCGCGCCGGGCCGGGTTTCGCCGCCTGGGTGGGGGTAGCCCGCAGGTATGAACTGGGACGACGCGGGCTGGGCGGACGAGCGGGCCGATCCGCTGTCACGGCCGGGCACGATGCCGGAGACCGACATCATCGACCTCCTCATGCGGCAGCACACCCGGATCCGGGAGCTGGTGGACGAGGTCGAGCGGTACCGCGGGGCGGAGCGGAGGAACGCGCTCGCCCGGCTGACGAAGGAGATCTCCATACACGAGGCGGCGGAGCGGGAGATCGTGCACGCGTACGCGCGGCACCGGCTCGCCGGCGGCGCGTCGATCGTCGCGGAACGCCTGAAAGAAGAGGACGAGGCGGTGCGGCTGCTCCACGGGCTCGGCGGGCTGGACCCGGGGTCTCCGGAGTTCGCCGCGGGGTTCGAGCGGTTCCGGACGGCCCTGTTCGCCCACTTCGCGGCGGAGGAACGGTACGAGTTCTCCCTGTTGCGGGCCGCGATGAGCGAGGAGGACCGGCGGACGATGGCGGTGAGCGTCCAGGCGGCCGAGACCATGGCCGCCCTCGCCGCCGAGCCCGCGCCGGGGACGCCGCCCGCGGAAGGGCTCGGGGCGGCAGGGGATCGGAGAGGCTTCCCCACGGTTTGAGGGAGAGGCTTCCCCACGGGGGTGCCCGGGGTGCCCCACGGTGAGACAGAGGTCTCCGCTCGCCCACGGGTGACACGGCGGCCTCCCGCGGGTGGACGCCGCCGCGGCCGGTCCCGGCGCCCGCCGTCCCCGCAGGGCGGTGTGCCGCTCGCCTCCTTTCATCCGGCTATCCGGTCGCCCGCCGGCCGTACCGCGCGGGCGAGGGATCCGGCGGCGTCGCCTGGTTCACGTCACCCCCGGAACTCCGGCCCGGCACGGGACGTTGCCAGGACGACAGGACCAGGCCGGGGTCGCGCGGACGCGTCGCCACGGCCCCATGCCGCGGGATTCCGAAGAAAGGCCGGACAATGTCGCCACTCGGCAAGTACTACGTGGGTGCCGCGATCGCCTCGGTGATCGCGATCCTGCTGCCGCTGCCGTCGATCCTGACCTGGCTGATCGTGCTCGGCCTGCTCGGGGCGCCGGTCGCCGGGTACTTCATGCTCGACGAGTCGCAGCGCGCCCGGCTCCGCAGGATCCGGCGCCGGCAGCTCGGCCGCTGACCTGGGGCCGCCCTCGGCCGGTACGGCCCGCGCGCCGTGGCCGGGGGCGGCCCGGCCCCGGGTGCGCGGCGGGCCGGGCTCGCGCGCCGGGTCAGGCCGCCTCGGTCCCGGCGAGCCCTTGGCGCATGCGCTGGGTGACGTTCCGCTCCGCGATGAAGGAGACGAACGGGATCGTGCCGGCGAGCAGCACGAAGAGCAGGTACCCCATCGGCCAGCGGGCCTTGAGCACGCCGAGGTTGAACGCGGCCGCGAGGTACACCATGTAGAGGAACCCGTGGATCGGGCCGACGATCGATACCACGATGCCGTTGCCGAACCCGTACTTGACGACCATGCCGGCGCAGAGGATGAGGAGCATCACGCCGGTCAGATACGCCATCACCCGGTAGAACTTGAGCGCGGAGTCCACGTCGATCAATACCTTCGCTGAGAGGGTCGGTCAGGATGCCCGGCGGGCCGTCAGCCGGTCGGCTCGGTCGCCGCGGGCTCCCGGCCCACGGCGGCCTGCCGTCTCCGCTGATCGGAACGGACGGCCTCGCGGACGAAGTGGTACCACATGAAGACGGCGAAGCCCGCGAAGATCCACCATTGCACGGCGTAGGCGAGATTCCGCCAGGAGAACCCCACATCCTCCATCGGGCGGGGGGCGGCGACGGGCTTGGCCGCCAGCGGCGGGTCCTGGGAGGCCGCGACGATGAAGCCGCTGCGCAGCGGGGCGTCCGTCCACAGGTTGATCAGCTCGGCGGTGGACACGAGGGCCACCTGGCCTTCGGGAAGCGGGCCGGACGGGACCACGTCGCCGGTCTCCTCCGAGGCGCGCAGCCGCCCGGTCACGGTGACCGTCCCGCCGGGGACCGCCACCGCGGGGTCGGTGGGGGTGGGCACCCAGCCGCGCACGACGGGGACGAGCGTGCCGTCCTCGAGCCGGAGCGGGGTGAGCAGCCAGTACCCCTTCCCCTTCGCCGCCCGGCCGCCCGGCGCGGTGACGTCGGCGACGCGGTCGGCGACGAGGAGCTGGTCGCCGGCCACGTACTCCCCCGTCGCCGTGACCTGGCGGTTCACCTGCTCCTTGGTGATGTACCGGCCGACCTGGCTGAGCTGGGTGACCGGCACGGGCGCGGGGTCGTCGGCCGGCTTGGCGCCCGACGCCTGGAACACGCCGAGCTGCCACTGCCCGAGGAACATGAACGCCACCAGCACCCCGATCACCAGCAGGTGGAGCAGGATGAGCCGGGGAGCGAAGAGGGTCCGGAGCATGCTTCTACGCTATCCGCACCGGTGACCGGTCCCGGCCCCGCCCGGGGCGGGCGGTTGTCATGAAATCTGGCACTTCACTTCATCCTTCCGGTTCCGGACCGATAAAGTGGGCCGCATGTCCGACCCGCAGTTCGACCCCGCAGGGAGCACTCAGGCGTTCCGTGCCTTCGCCCAGCGTCGTGAGGCGGAGGCGGCCGCCGAGGCGGAGGAGCGGCAGTCTCGCCGGACGATGTGGATCGCCGTGGGCGCGGCGCTCGTGGTGGTCCTCGCCATCGTCGTCTTCCTCCTGGCGGGTTGACATACCTCGGCCTGCCGCCGACGTCCGCGCCCGTCGGCGGCATTCATGCCGCCCGCCGCGCGGGCCAACGGCCGCTGGCCGCCGTCACCCCGCCACCCTCCCGCCTCTCCGCCGCGCCGGCGCGCCCGTACCGCGCGCCGTGCCCGTTCCACGTCTCCCTTGTTTTGCACCGTTCCCATCCGGCACCGCACGCGCCGCACGGCCGTGCGCGTTCCGGCGGCGCCGTGACCTGAGGCTGGACCGGCCCCCTACCCGGCGGTTAACTTGTTCGACAGGAGATCCAATAACTCCCTGTCCGCAAGGGAGGGGCGCGTGCGGAACCCCGGCATCACGATCATCGGCGCCGGCTTCGGCGGTTTATGCATGGCGATCAAGCTCAAGGAGGCGGGCTACCACGACTTCGTCATCCTGGAGAAGGCGGACGACATCGGGGGGACCTGGCGGGACAACACCTACCCGGGGTGCGCGTGCGACGTGCCCTCCCCGCTGTACTCGTTCTCCTTCGAGCTCAACACCGAGTGGTCCCGCCTCTTCGCGCCCCAGCAGGAGATCTGGGACTACATGCGCCACTGCGTGCGCAAGTACGGCCTGGCCCCGCACATCCGGTTCGGCACGGAGGTCACCGCGCTGGAGTACGCGGACGACCGGGCGCTCTGGCACGTGACCACCGCCGGCGGCGAGCGGTTCACCACCCACGCCGTGGTGCTCGGCATGGGCCCGCTCCACATCCCCTCCTACCCCGAGATCCCGGGCAGGGAGCGCTTCACCGGGCCGGCCTTCCACTCGGCCCGCTGGGACCACTCCTGCGACCTCACCGGCAAGCGGGTCGCGGTCATCGGCACCGGCGCCTCGGCGGCGCAGTTCGTGCCCGAGATCGCGCCCCGGGTGGGGCGGCTGTACGTGTTCCAGCGGACGGCCCCGTGGGTCCAGCCGCGGCCGGACATCCGGCTCGACGAGATCAGGAAGTACCTCCGCCTCCCGGGCGCGGCCCGCGCGCTCCGCTACGTGATCTACTGGTTCCTCGAGGCCCGGGGCGCGGGCTTCGCGATCCACCCCCGGCTGATGAAGACCCAGGAGCGGATCGCCGCGCGGCACCTGGCCCGGCAGGTCCCCGACCCGGAGCTGCGCGCCAAGCTCACCCCGGGCTACACCATCGGCTGCAAGCGGATCGTGCTCTCCAACGACTACTATCCCGCGCTCACCCGGGAGAACGTCGAGCTGATCACCGACGGGATCACGGAGATCCGCGAGCGCTCCATCGTGGACGCGACCGGCCGGGAGCACGAGGTCGACGTGATCATCTACGGCACCGGGTTCAAGGTCACCGACGCGCTGAGCGACTTCACGCTCATCGGCCGGAACGGCCTGAAGATCCAGGACGCCTGGCGGGACGGCATGCACGCCTACCTGGGGATCACCACCGCCGGCTTCCCCAACCTCTTCTTCCTGCTCGGCCCGAACACCGGGCTCGGCCACACCTCGGTCGTCTTCATGATCGAGTGCCAGGTCCGGTACATCATGGACTGCCTGCGCCTGCTCTCCCGCACCAAGGCGAAGGCGCTCGACGTCCGGCCCGAGGTGGAGCGGCGCTTCACCGAGCGGCTGCAGCGCCGGCTCTCCCGGCGGGTGTGGAACCAGGGCGGCTGCCGGAGCTGGTACCTGGACGCGAACGGCAACAACCCGACGATCTGGCCGGGTTTCACCTTCGAGTACTGGGCGTGGACCCGGCGGATGCGGCCCGAGGCCTTCGAGCTGATCGGCGCGGCGCGCGCATGACTCCCCGGCGCGGCGCGCGGATCGGATCGCTCACGGGCGCAGCACGGGACCGCATCACTCACCTGCGCGGCGCGCGGGCCGGATGACCCCCGGCGGGGGTGCGGGCTCACCGGCGCGGCGCGGGGGTGACGACGAGCGCGCTGCCGCCTCCGCGCCGGGACGGCTCGGCCACCGCCTGAACCCGTCCGCCGCCGAGGAACTCCAGGCCGGTCGCCGCGCCGATCTCTCCGGCGGGCGGGCCGGGGAACACGGTGAACTCGTGGCCGAGCGCGCTCAGCTCCGCGCCGTACCGCTCGATGAACTCCGGCTCCGCCTGGGTGGCAGCGAGGTTGCGCTGCGAGGCCCGCGGAGCCGCGATCGCCTCGGGCAGCGGCATCCCGAAGTCGATCCGGTTCACCAGGATCTGCAGCACGGTCGTGATGATCGTCGCCCCACCGGGCGAGCCCACCGCGAGCACCGGCCTGCCGTTCTTGAGCACGATCGTGGGCGCCATCGACGAGCGCGGCCGCTTCCCCGGCCCGGGCAGGTTGGGGTCGCCCGGCGCGGGGCCGAAGGTGAAGTCGGTCAGCTCGTTGTTGAGCAGGATCCCCCGCCCGGGCACCACGATGCCGGAGCCGCCGGTCTGCTCGATGGTGAGCGTGTAGGCCGCCACGTTCCCCCACCGGTCGGCGACCACCAGGTGGGTGGTCTCCGGCCCCTCGGGCCGCTCGCCCTTCCCGCCCGCGGCCGGCGACCGGGCCGGGGACGGGCACCCGGCGTGCGGGCCCTCCGGCGACCCCGGCGCGGCCGGGTGCGGCATCGCCACCGGGCCGATCAGGCAGGCCCGCTCCTTGGCGTAGACGTCGGAGAGCAGCCCGTCCAGCGGGACCCGCACGTACGCGGGGTCGCCGACGTAGGCGTTGCGGTCGGCGAACGCGAGGCGGGAGGCCTCCAGGTACTCGTGCAGGCCCACGCGGGGCAGCGCCTCGAGGATGCTGAGCGCCTCCCCCACCGCGGCCCCGCCGGACGAGGGCGGCGCCATGCCGTACACCTCGAAGCCCCGGTACGTCACCTTCGTGGGCGGGCGCTCGATCGCCCGGTAGCTCCGCAGGTCGGAGAGCTCCATCAGCCCCGGCCGGACCACGCGGGTCGCCCCCGGGGCGACCGGGGGCCGCTTCACCGTGGCGACGATCTCCCGGCCCAGCTCGCCGCCGTACAGCCAGCCGGGACCGCGCCGGGCGAGCTCCCAGTAGGTCCGCGCGAGGTCGGGGTTGCGGAAGATCGAGCCCACCCGGGGCGGCTCGCCGCCCGGCAGGAAGAGCGCGGCGGTCGAGGTGAAGTCCTTGAACCGGTCGGCGTTCTGCCGGGTCTGGTCGTGGAAGGTCTGGTCGACGACGAACCCGCGCTCCGCGGTCACGATCGCCGGGCGCAGCACCTCCCGGAGCGGGAGCGTGCCGTGCTTGCGCAGCCCGGCGTCCCACAGCGCGACCGTGCCGGGCACCCCGACCGAGAGCCCGCTCGTCACCGCCTCGTCGAACGGGATGCCCTCCAGGGCGGTGGAGGTCATGGCCCGGGGCGCGGTCTCCCGCCCGTCGATCGTGGTCACCTGCCGGGTGCGGGCGTCGTAGTAGAGGAGGAAGCCGCCGCCGGCGATCCCCGCCGAGTACGGCTCGGTCACCCCCAGCGTCGCCGCGGCGGCGATCGCGGCGTCCATGGCGTTGCCGCCGCGCTTGAGGATCTCGAGCGCCGCCCGGCTCGCGTCCAGGTCCACCGTGGCGACCGCCCCGCCGTACCCCTCGGCGACCGGCCGCTTGACCGGCGGCTTGCCCGGCGGCGCCGCGGCCTGTGCGGGCGGGCCCACGAGGCCGGTCACCGCGACCAGGATCAGCGAGGCGATCGCACCGGCGGCTCTCATCCACGACCTCCCCTCTACCGCTTGATCTCACAAGCATGACTCAGCGGAGTCAGAAGTGGAATGCTCCCCGCGTACCGCCGCGCGGCGCGGCCGGCTTGAGTCTCCAGCGACTGGAAGGTGCAGGGTGAGGACGTGAACGACCGGCTGCTCACCATCGGGGAGCTCGCCCGCCGGACGGGAGTGCCGGTGCGGACCATCCGCTTCTGGTCCGACCTGGGGATCCTCCCGCCGGCCGGACGGACCGCGGCGGGCTACCGGCTCTACGACGCGGAGGCGCCGGCCCGCATCGGCCTGGTGCGGACCCTCCGCGAGCTGGGGATCGACCTCGCCACCGTGCAGCGGATCCTCGCCCGGCAGGCCACGATCGCCGAGGTCGCCCGGGCGCACGCCGCCGCCCTCGACGCGGAGATCCGCGTGCTGCGGCTCCGCCGGGCCGTGCTGCGGCTGGTCGCGGAACGAGGTGGCACGACCGAGGAGCTGAGGCTCATGCACGAACTCGCGCGGCTGTCGGCGGAGGAACGGCAGCGCATCATCGACGACTTCGTCGGCGAGGTGTTCGCCGGCATCGACCCCGAGGCGCCGGGCGCGCGGATCGCGCAGGCGATGCGCCGGCTGCCCGACCTGCCCGAGGACCCCGCGCCGGAGCAGGTGGACGCCTGGGTGGAGCTCGCCCGGCTCGTCGCCGACCCCGGCTTCCGGCGGCGGGTCCGCGAGATGGCGCTCGCCGGCGCCGCGGGCGGCGGGGAGGGCGGGCCGGGGCTCGACCCGCAGGCCGTGCTCGAGCAGGCCGGCGCCGCGCTCGCCGAGGGCGTCGCCCCGGACTCGGCGCGGGCGCGGGAGATCGTCGACCGGCTGACCGGACCCGGGCTCAGCCCGGACGACCGGGCCCGGCTCGCCGACCGGATCGAGACGTTCACCGACCGCCGGGTGGAGCGGTACTGGCGGCTGCTCGGCGTGCTGAGCGGCGCGCCGTCCTTCCCGTCGGCCGTGCCCGCCTACGAGTGGCTGATCGCCGCGCTCCGGGCACCCCGCTGACCAGGGCCGGCGCGCTCCGCCGCGCCGTGCCCGGCTCCCGCGCCGCCCCGGACGGCACCGCTATACCCGGGCGATGGGGATGCACAGAGGTTTCATCAACTTCGAGCGTTCGTCATGAGAGTCATCAGACTTGGTGATAACCCTCCGTGATCGCTCGATTACGTGTCACCCTGTCTAGCATGACGATCGTGGGAGCTACCAAGGCGGCTCCGGCCGCTCCGGGGATTCCCGTCCCCCGTTCACCCGAGCCGGAGAACGCCGCCGAGGCCCGGCTGATCACCGCGGCGGAGGAGGGTGACCCGGCCGCCGCGCACCGGCTCGGCCGGCTCTGCGCCGAGCGCGGGGACACGTGGGGCGCCCGCCACTGGTGGGAGCGGGCCGCCCGGCTGGGGAACGTCGACAGCGCGTTCAACCTCGGCGTCTGGCATCAGCGGCACGGCACGGCCGAGGAGGCGATGGGCTGGTACGAGCTCGCGGCGGGCAACGGGGACGCCGAGGCCGCCACCAGGCTCGCCATGCTCCTGCTCGACCGGAGCGGTGACGTGGCCGCCGCCCGGCTCTGGCTGGAGCGGGCGGCGGAGGACGGTTCCCGGGAGGCGGCGCACCGGCTCGCCCTGCTCTGCGAGGACACGGGCGACTACACCGGGGCCCGGCGGTGGCATCGCGCGGCGGCGATCGCCGGCGATCTGCGCTCCGCCCACTACCTGGGGTTCATCGGGTACACGGCGGGGGACGAGGCCGAGGCCCAGCACTGGTGGGAGCTGGCCTCCCGCGGTGGTCACGCCGAGGCCGCCTACCACCTGGGCCTGCTCCACCAGGCGCGCCGCGACGAGCAGGGCGCCGAGACGTTCTTCCGGCTCGCCGTCCGGGCCGAGCACCCGGGCGCCGCGTTCCGGCTCGGCGCGCGCGCCCTCGCCCGGGGCGATCTCGCCGAGGCCCGCTCGCTCTTCGAGCTGGCCGCCCGCGCCGGGCACGTGCCGGCCCAGCGGATGGCGGGCCTGGTCTGCGTCGAGTTCGGCGACCGGCAGGCGGCCGGCCTGTGGTTCGGCCGGGCCGCCACGGCCGGGGACCCGGAGGCCGCCTACCGGTTCGGGCTGTTACTGGTAGCGGAGCATCACGACCTGGCGAGCGCCAAGCACTGGTTCCGGGAGGCCGCCTCGCGCGGCCACCGGGGGGCGGCGATCGAGCTGCGCACCCTGCTCTCCGTCACCGGGTACTGCCCGCACGGGGAGCCCTGCCTCACCGACCCGCCCCCGCCGTACTGGGATCGGCCGGTCGCGCCCGAGCTGACCGCGCGGGCCGAGCTCGCAGTCGCCGCCGTGGCGCACCGCGGCGACCCGGCCGCCGACGCCGACCAGCTCATCGAGATCCTCGGCACCTGGGACCTGATCACCAGGGACGTGCCGGCGGACGCCGACCCGATCGGCTGGCTGGCCGGGGTGAGCGGGCTGCACGCGGCGGCGATCGGGCACCTGGGCTCGGTGCGGTCCACGGTGCTCCTCCCGGGGACGGCCCCGTGGCCGACCCGGGCCGAGGTGGAGCACGCGGTGGGGACCGCCCGCGAGCTGCGCTGCCGCCTCGGCCTGCGCTGACCCGGGCCGGGCTCCGGCCCGCCGCGCCGTCACCCCCGGTGAGGCCCGGACCGCCCGCGGCAGGAGGAGGGGCCGAGGATGCCGCGGGCGATCGGGCCGGGCCGCCGGGACCGGACCGGCCCCGCGCACCGGGGGACGGACCCGATCGGCGGCGGCACCCCGGCGGGGACCGGGGCCGCGATCATCGACCGCCGGCCGCTAGCCGGCGAGCACCTCGTCGATCGGGGTGTACGGCAGGCCGTGCGCGGCGGCGACGGGCTCGTTGGTGAGCAGGCCGGCGTGCGCGTTGAGGCCGAGCCGGAGCCCCGGATCCTCGCGGAGGGCGGCCTTCCAGCCCTTGTCGGCGAGCTTGAGCACGTAGGGCAGCGTGGCGTTGGTCAGCGCGTAGGTGGAGGTGTTCGGCACCGACCCCGGCATGTTCGCCACGCAGTAGAAGACCGAGCCGTGCACCTGGAACGTCGGCTCGGCGTGGGTCGTGGGGCGGGAGTTCTCGAAGCACCCGCCCTGGTCGATCGCGATGTCGACCAGCACCGACCCCGGCTTCATCCGGCGGACGAGGTCCTCGGAGACGAGCTTGGGGGCCTTCGCGCCCGGGATGAGCACCGCGCCGATCACCAGGTCGGCCTCGAGCACGGCCTGCTCGATCGCGTAGGCGGTCGAGTAGAGCGTGCGCACCCGGCCCCGGTAGAGGGCGTCGATCTGGCGCAGGCGCTCCAGGTTGACGTCGAGGACCGTCACCTCGGCGCCCATGCCGACGGCGATCTGCGTCGCGTTGCACCCGGCGACCCCGCCGCCGATCACCACGACCTTGGCGGGGGCGACCCCGGGCACGCCGCCGGGCAGCACGCCCCGGCCGCCGTTGAACCGCATGAGGTGGTAGGCGCCGACCTGGGGGGCGAGCCGGCCCGCGATCTCCGACATCGGCGCGAGCAGCGGGAGCGCCCCGCCGACCTGGACGGTCTCGTACGCGATCGCGGTGGTCTTCGCGTTGAGCAGCGCGTCGGTGCAGGACCGGGAGGCGGCGAGGTGGAGGTAGGTGAAGAGCACCTGACCCTCGCGGAGCCGGTGGTACTCCTCCGGGATCGGCTCCTTCACCTTGATGATCATCTCGGCGTCGCCCCAGACGGCGTCCGCGTCGTCCACGAGCTTGGCGCCGGCGTTGAGGTACTCCTCGTCGGGGATGTGCGAGCCGCGGCCCGCGCCGCGCTGCACCACGACCTCATGGCCGTGCTTGACCAGCTCGTGCACGCCCGCCGGGGTGACCGCCACCCGGTACTCGTGATTCTTCAGCTCTGTGGGGATACCGATCTTCACAGGTCGTCCTTTCGCTGCGCCCGGGTACGGCCGCCGCCCGTCCAGCGAGGGCCGTACCCGGGCACTGCGGTGATGCGCCCTCGGGATGCGCCGCGCTCAGATGCGCGACCAGGCCTCGACGAGCACGCTCCGGATGATCGACTCCATCTCCTCGAACTCCTTGGGCCCGCAGATCAGCGGCGGGGCGAGCTGGATCACCGGGTCGCCGCGGTCGTCGGCGCGGCAGTACAGCCCGGCGTCGAAGAGGGCCTTGGAGAGGAAGCCGCGGAGGAGCCGCTCGGACTCTTCGGCGTTGAACGTCTCCCTGGTGGACTTGTCCTTGACGAGCTCGATGCCGTAGAAGTACCCGCTGCCCCGGACGTCGCCCACGATCGGCAGGTCGAGCAGCCGCTCGAGCGTGCTCCGGAAGACCTGCTCGTTCGCCTGGACGTGCTCGAGCAGGTTCTCCCGCTCGAAGATGTCGAGGTTGGCCAGGGCCACGGCGGCGGAGACCGGGTGGCCGCCGAAGGTGTAGCCGTGGGCGAACATGTTCGTGCCCTCCTTGAACGGCTCGAAGAGCCGCTCGGAGGCGATCATCGCGCCGAGCGGGGAGTAACCGCTCGTCAGGCCCTTGGCACAGGTGATGATGTCGGGGACGTAGTCGAACTTGTGGCCGCCGAACATGGTGCCGAGCCGGCCGAAGGCGCAGATGACCTCGTCGGAGACGAGGAGCACGTCGTACTCGTCGCAGATCTCCCGCAGCCGCTGGAAGTAGCCGGGCGGGGGCGGGAAGCAGCCGCCGGAGTTCTGCACCGGCTCGACGAAGACCGCGGCGACGGTCTCCGGCCCCTCCATCTCGATCGCCCGGGCGACCTGGTCGGCGGCCCACCGGCCGAACGCCTGCGGGTCCTTGTCCATCCCGGGGATGCCGGAGATCTGGTCCGCGCGGTACTGGTTCGTGTTCGGCACCTTGGTGGCGCCGGGGACGAGCGGCTCGAAGGTCTGCCGCAGCGCCGGGACGCCGGTGATCGCGAGGGCGCCCTGGGTGGTGCCGTGGTAGGCGACGGTCCGGCTGATGACCTTGGTCTTCAGCGGCTTGCCCTTGAGCTTGAAGTACTGCTTGGCGAGCTTCCACGCCGACTCCACGGCCTCGCCACCGCCGGAGGTGAAGAAGACGCGGTTGAGGTCACCGGGGGTGAGCTGGGCGAGGCGCTCGGCGAGCTCGGCCGCCTTGGGGTGGGCATACGACCAGATCGGGAAGAAGGCGAGCTCCTTGGCCTGTGCAGCGGCTGCCTCGGCGAGCTCGGCGCGGCCGTGTCCCACCTGGACGACGAACAGCCCGGCGAGCCCGTCGAGGTAGCGCTTGCCGTGGATGTCATAGACGTAGGCGCCCTCGCCGCGCACGATCATGGGCACTTCACTGTCCGCATATGAGCTGTGACGCGTGAAGTGCATCCAAAGATGGTCTTGCGCGGCCTTGAGAACGTCCCGCTCCGTCATCGCAACCTTCCTCACGTCTCGGGGTCTCTTCACTATGCATGGCTTATGCACCCTTTGCCAAGGGATTACGTGGCTTCGGCATGCAAGATGTTTGAAATCCGTGATGCCATCGTGTAAAGACGACGAAATCCGCGAACTCCTTCGGAGCACCGACGGCGGGCCGGCGAGGACGTCCCGCCGGCTCGTGTGGTCCAATGAGGGCGCCGTCAGCCGACGGCGTTCGACCCGTCACCGACCGAGAGAGACGCCGTGACACCCGAGGAGATCGAGAACGCCGTAGCAGCGGGAATGCCCCAGACGATCGAGGACCTCAAGGCCCTCGTGGCCATCCCGTCCATCGCCTTCCCCGGCCACCCCGAGGAGCCGGTGCACAAGGCCGCAGAGCTCACCGAGAACCTGCTCCGCTCGGCGGGCCTGCCCCGTGTGGAGCGGATCGACCTCGACGGCGGCTTCCCCGCCGTGTACGGCGAGGCGCCGGCGCCGCCGGGCGCGCCGACCGTGCTGCTCTACGCGCACTACGACGTGCAGCCGCCCGGTGATCCGGCACTGTGGAAGACTCCGCCGTTCGAGCCGACCGTGATCGACGGGGCGCTGTACGGCCGGGGCGCGGCGGACGACAAGAGCGGCGTGATCACGCATGTCGCCGCCCTCCGCGCCCTGCAGGGCCGGTGGCCCGTCGGGATCAAGGTGATCATCGAGGGCGAGGAGGAGTACGCCGGGGAGAGCCTCGCCCGCTTCATCGAGTCCTCCCCCGACCTGGTGCGCGCCGACGCGATCGTCGTCGCGGACGTGGGCAACCCCCGGGTGGGCGAGCCGGCGCTCACCACCTCGCTGCGCGGGATGGCCGCGTTCACCGTGGAGGTCCGCACGCTCGCCGGCGCGGTGCACAGCGGCGCGTTCGGCGGTGCCGCGCCCGACGCCCTCGCCGCGCTGATGCGGATGCTCACCACCCTCCACGACGAGAACGGCGACGTGGCCGTCCCCGGCCTGCCCCGCGGCACCTTCCCCGGTGAGGCCTACTCGGAGGAGGAGTTCCGCGCCACGGCCGGGGTGCTCGACGGGGTGTCGCTCGTCGGCACCGGCAGCCTCGCCGACCGCCTCTGGGCCTCGTACGCGATCACCGTCACCGGGCTCGACGTGCCGAGCGTGGCGCAGGCGGTCAACGCGGTCCAGGCCGTCGCCCGGGCCCGGGTCACGATCCGGGTCCCGCCCTCCGGCGACCCGGCCCAGGCCATCGAGGTGGTGACCGAGCACCTGAAGAAGGTCGCGCCGTGGGGCGCGCACGTCACGTTCAGCGACTTCACCACCGGGGCCGGGTTCCGCGCCCGCGGGGAGGGCCGGGCGCGGGCGGCCGTCGAGCGGGCGATGGCGCGCGCGTTCGGGCGCCCGCCGCGCGAGGTCGGGCAGGGTGGCTCGATCCCGCTGGTCGCCGCCCTGGCCCGCCAGTTCCCCGAGGCCGAGATCCTGCTCTTCGGCCCCGAGGACGACCACGCCTCGATCCACGCCCCGAACGAGCGGGTGGACCTCGAGGAGCTGCGCCGCACCATCACCACCGAGGCGCTCTTCCTCGCCGAGTACGCCAAGGGCTGACCGGGGTGCCCGGGCGGCGCGTTCCACCGGGATCACGCCGGGCCGTGGCCACGGCCCGGCGAAGCGCCCAGGCGACCGGCCGGAGACACGGCCCGCCGGCTTCTCGGGAGCGCGGCCGGCGGGCCGGCCCGGCCACCCGGTCGGCGGCCCGGCCGGGGACGGGACGGGGCCCGGGCGCGGACCCGCTCCCGCCTCCGGCTCCGGGCACGGGCGGCCACCCGGCCCCTCGGTCACTCCCGTGCCGCCGCTGGGCCGTACGAGGCCGGGCTCCAAGACGCGGAAGGGCCCGGCGGCGGCGCCGGGCCCCGGCCTGGGAGAGATCGGTCCTGCGGTGACGTCACCGGCGGGACGAGCGGATCACCCCCGGCTGCGTCACCGGTTCGGGCGCATCACCGGTAGGTGATATCGGACGCGGAGTAGACGCAGTTGACACCGTCCGCGCCGCTGCCGATCTCCTTGGGTTCGCCCTTCGTCGTGCCCTGGTACTTCTGGCAGATGATGATCTTCCGGTTCGAGTCGCCCACGATCGTGATGTTGGAGAAGCGGGCGGTGTCCCCGTAGTTGACGTTGATCCCGGCGAGCGACTTGCCCGGGTAGACCGCGGTCACGTTCTCGATGACGACGTGGCGGTCGTACTGCTTGGAGCAATTGCCGCAGGACCGGTAGAGCTTGCCGAAGTCCTCCACCCGGAAGTTGCGGATGTACATGGTCCCCGGGCCGTTGTGCTGGAAGACCTTGTCGCTCGCGGCCCGGGCCGCGCCGCCGTCGATGACCATGGTCTGGGACGCGGAGGTGCCCTTGAACGTGGCGGCGTCCTCGCCGACGTCCTCCCACCACACGTTCTGCAGGGTGCACGAGCCCGTGCAGTGGATGCCGTCGGCCGCCGGGGCACCGAGGATGACGTTCTTCAGGACCGCGCCGTCGGCGAGCTTGAAGATCGGGTCTTGGCCCTCGCTCTGCCCGCCGTCGCCGAGGTCACCGGTGCCGTAGTAGCGCCTCATGCCACCGTCAAAGGTCCCCGACACGTTGATGGTCGAGTTCACCGCCACCTGGCCGGTCGGCGCGGGCCAGTCCGTGGCCGGAGGCTCCCAGGGCGGGGGAGTCGTCGGGCCGGCCGTGGGGATGGTGGGCGACGGCAGCGGGACGGCGCCCTGCTTGATCAGCCACGCCTTGCTGGCGACCGAGTCACAGGAATTCTGCTGGACCACCGCGCCCACCGCGGTCGAGCTGTCCTTGACGTTGAGGCACTTGCCGCTGTGGACGTTGACGACCTGGTATGCCGAACCGCCGGCCACCGGCACGAACCGCCAGGTCTGCGAGGCGGCCCCGGTGCACCGCTCCTGCTGTACCGCCTTGCCCGCGGACGTCGCGGCGTCCTTCACCCCGGCGCACTTCCCGCTGTGCGCCGCGACCATGCGGAAGCCGTCTTTGTCGTGCTCTAGGCGCCAGGTCTGGTGGGCCGCGCCGTCGCAGCGCTCCTGCACGAGCTGGACCCCGTCCTCCGTGCGCGCGCCGGCCACGGCGAGGCACAGCTCGCTGGCGGAGTTGACCAGCCAGTACGCCCCCGGCTCCGGCTCCGCCGCATGGGCCGGCCCGGCGACCGCGGTCGCCATCCCGAGGGCCAGGGCGGTCACGCCGATGATCCCGGCACCGGTTCGCTGTCTCCGTCTCACCTCGCACTCCTCGCTCGGTCCGACGGGCCCCGACCGAATATGGCGGTCCGGACCGCCATACCGATCGGCCGATCACGTCTGAGTGGAAGCCGTTCACCTGTCCGAACCCACGCGGACCGTACGAACGGGACGAAGGCCGGTCAAGGATGCCGGCAGGCCGCACCGCCCGGCCCCGAGGCACGGCCTGTACGCCGGGGGACGGCGGTTGAACCTTTCATCCTCCGCGGGCGCTCACGGCCCGGGCGGCCGGGTTCCGGAGGCAATCGGGTACCGGCCGTACCGCGCGGGGAAAGGTGGGAGAATCCCGCAACTAATCGCGACCGATATTCGTCGGGATAAGTGCTGAGATCCCCTGACAGTTCGGTAGAGGAGGCGCGTTGTACCCCCCACCCCCGCCACAGCCCAAGCGCCGCCGCGGATTCGCACCGTTCATCGTCGCGATCATCATCGCCGGAGCACTCATCGTGGCGTTACG
Source organism: Thermobispora bispora DSM 43833 (assembly GCF_000092645.1). NCBI lineage: Bacteria > Bacillati > Actinomycetota > Actinomycetes > Streptosporangiales > Streptosporangiaceae > Thermobispora > Thermobispora bispora. Next base: position 928,818 of record NC_014165.1, on the reverse strand, counting down.
GACCCTGGTAGGCGGGGGCGGCGGACACGGCGGTGACCGGAGCCCCGAGGCCCGGCGCAGCGCCTGCCCCGAGGGCGCCATCACGCTGAACATCACCGTCTCGAGCGAGAAGGCCGAGCTGCTCCGCACCATGGCCGAGGCGTACAGCGGCCGCGAGGTGAACGGCCGCTGCGCCGAGGTGGTGGTGAACCCCAAGGCGTCGGGGAGCGCCATGCTCGCCCTGGCCCGGGGCTGGGACGAGCGGCGGGACGGGCCGAAGCCCGACGTGTGGACCCCGGCGAGCAGCGGCTGGATCGCCATGCTCCAGCGCCGGGCGGCCGACAACGACCGGGCGAGCCTGGTGTCCGCCGACAACCCGTCGATCGCCACCTCCCCGCTGGTGATCGCCATGCCGAAGCCCATGGCCGAGGCCCTCGGCTGGCCGGACAAGAAGATCGGCTGGTCGGACATCCTCAGCCTCGCCAACGACCCGGAGGGCTGGGCCAAGTACGGGCACCCCGAGTGGGGCCGGTTCCGGCTCGGCAAGACCAACCCGCACTTCTCCACCTCCGGCCTGAACGCGACCATCGGGACGTACTTCGCGGCCACCGGGCTCTCCGGTGACCTCGGGGAGGCGAACCTCGCCGACCGGCGGACCCGCGACTTCGTGCGCGGCGTGGAGCGGTCGATCGTCCACTACGGCGACACCACGCTCACCTTCCTGTCCAACCTCCAGGAGGCCGACGACGCCGGTGTCGCGCTCTCCTACGTCTCCGCGGTCGCCGTGGAGGAGAAGTCGGTCTGGGACTACAACCAGGGCAACCCGACCGGGGATCCGCGGACGCTCGGCAAGCACCCCAAGCCGAAGGTGCCCCTCGTCGCGATCTACCCCAAGGAGGGCACGCTGCTCTCCGACAACCCGTACGCCGTGCTCTCCTGGATCGATCCGGAGAAGAAGCCGGTGGCCGAGGACTTCCTCAACTACCTGCGCGCGCCGGAGCAGCAGCGGCTCTTCGCCGAGCACGCGTTCCGCTCCCACGACGGCAAGCCCGGGGAGCTGATCACGGCGGAGAACGGGCTCAACCCCAAGGAGCCCGCCAAGACGCTCAGCGTCCCGGCGCCCCGGGTGCTCGACCGGATCCTGCGGAGCTGGGACGAGCTGCGCAAGCCCGCGCACGTGCTCATGGTCATCGACGTCTCCGGCTCGATGGGCGCCGACGTCCCCGGCACCGGCCAGACCAAGCTCGAGCTCGCGAAGCAGGCGGCGATCAACGCGCTGCCGCAGCTCGGGCCGAACGACCAGGTCGGGCTGTGGATGTTCTCCACCAACCAGGACGGCGGCAAGGACTACCGGGAGCTCGTGCCGATGGGCCGGAACAACCGGGACCTGCTGAAGAAGCGGATCCAGGGCCTCATCCCCGGCGGCGGCACCGGCCTGTACGACACCACCCGGGCCGCCTACCGGACCGTCCTCGAGCGCCACAGCAACGACGTGATCAACGCGGTGGTCGTCCTCACCGACGGCAAGAACGAGGACGACAACTCGATCTCCCTCGAGGATCTGCTCGCCGAGCTGCGCACCGAGACCGGCCAGGAGACGGTCCGGGTGTTCACGATCGCGTACGGCAACGACGCCGACCTCGAGGTGCTGCGGCAGATCTCCCAGGTCACCGACGCGGCGGCCTACGACTCCCGTGAGCCGGGGAGCATTGACCAGGTGTTCACCGCCGTGCTCTCCAACTTCTGACCGGGAGAGGCCGTGTCCCGCTTCACCGAGGAACTGCGCGACCCCTGGGGAGTCCTGCTCGGCGCGGCCGCGGGCGGCGCCGCGTGGGCGGTGGACGTGCCGCCGGCGGGCGCCGCCGCCGTCGGGGTCGTGGTCTGGCTGGCCAAGGCGTTCGCCGCGGCCTGGCAGTCGGCCGGCGAAGAGGTCCGGGCCGCGGGGCCGCAGGTGGCCAAGGGCAGCGCCGAGGAGGCGTGGCTGCGCCGCGCCGAACGGGCCGCCGCCTCGTTCGCCGAGCTCACCGAGTCGATGCGCGGGCGGCTCCTGCTCGACCGGATCGCGGCGATGCGCCCGCAGGTGGACGACACGGTGGCGGCGCTCCGGCGGCTCGCCGGGCACGCCTCGGTCACCGGCGCGGCGCTCGCCCGGTTCGACCCCGGCTTCCTCCGGCGCGAGCGGGAACGGCTCACCGCCGCCCGGGAGGCGGCCGGTCCGGAGGTGGTGGCGGAGCTCGACCGGTCGCTCGCCGCGGTCGAGGCCCAGCAGCAGGCCTATGACCGGCTGTCCGGGACCCGGCAGCGGCTGCTCGCCCGGCTCGAGTCGGGGGCGATCACCCTGGAGGGGCTGGTGGCCCGGGCGGTGGAGCTCTCGGCGCTCGCGGCCACCTCGGCCGAGACGGACGGCCTGCGGGTGCTCGACGAGCTCACCACCGAGCTGGAGCTCACCCGGGAGAGCCTCCGCGAGATCGAGGAGGCCACGCGCGGCGAGCTCGGCCCGTGACCCCTGCGCTCCGCTCCCCGCGCCGCGCCCGGGAGCGGAGCGCACGCACACCGTTCCCGCGCACGCGCGGCCGCGAGCCTCAGCCGCCCCGGGGGCGTCCTGCTCCGCCACCGCCCGCGCACGCGCGGCCGCGGAACGGCCGGCGGTCAGGCGGCGAGCACGCGGCCGAGCTCGGCGGATCCGGCGTTGCCACCGGTGCAGACGACCGCGACCTTCCGGCCCGCGAACTCCTCCCGCCGGGCGAGCAGGCCGGCGAGCGCCGCGGCACCCGCCCCCTCCGCCAGGGTGTGCGCGTCCTCCAGGAGCGTCCGCTGGGCCCGGGCGATCTCCTCGTCGGTGACGAGCACGAAGTCGGCGAGGCCGTCGCGCATGATCGACTGCGGCAGCTCGAAGCCGCACCCGGTGGCGAGCCCTTCCACGCAGGTCTTGATCGGCCGGCTCACCAGCTCGCCGAGCCGCCAGGAGTCGTGGGCGGCCGGCGCGGCGGACGACTGCACGGCGATCACCCGGCAGGCCGGGGCGAGGAGCCGGGAGACCAGGCAGGCGGCGGCCGCGCCGCTGCCGCTGCCCACCGGCACGAAGATCGCGTCGAGGTCGGGCTGCGCGGTGAGGATCTCGAAGTAGAGGGTGGCCACGCCCATGATGAGCTCGGGCTCGTCCCCGGGGCTGATCAGGCGCATCCCGGTCCGGCCGGCGAGCTCCCGGGCGTGCTCCGCCGCCTCGACCATGGTCGCGCCGCCGATCTCCACGGTGGCGCCGAGGGCCTTGAGCGCCGCCACCTTGACCGGGTTCGGGTTCTCCGGCATCACGATCGAGCACGGCACGCCGTACAGCCGGGCGGCGTACGCGATCGACTGGGCGTGGTTGCCGGTCGAGTAGGTGAGCACCCCGCGGGACCGGTCGTCCATCCGGGCGAGGAGGTTGATCCCGCCCCGGACCTTGAAGGCCCCGGTGGGCTGGACGTTCTCGTGCTTGACGTAGACCTCCGCCCCCACCGTGGCGTTGAGCACCGGATAGGACCACATGGGGGTCTCGGGCAGGTGCCGGGCGATCAGCCGCCGCCGCGCCGTCAGGATGTCCTGGATATCCGCCATACGCCCAGCCTGGCGCGCCGGATCATGATAGGTCCAACTGAAATTTTCCGGATAACCCATAAATAGCGTTGATAAGTTGAGGTCATGCTCGACCCGATGCGGCTTCGCGTGCTCGTCGCCGTGGCGCGGACCGGCTCCGTCACGGCCGCGGCCCAGGAACTGCACTACTCCCAGCCGGCGGTGAGCCACCACCTCGCCCGGCTGGAGGCGGAGACCGGGGCGAAGCTGATCCAGCGGGTGGGCCGCGGCATCCGGCTCACCGAGGCGGGCCGCCTGCTCGCCGAGCGGGCCGAGGAGATCCTCGGGCGGATCGAGTCGGCCTCCGCCGAGCTCGCCGCGTACGTCGGGCTGCGCTCCGGCCGGGTCCGGCTCGCCGCGTTCCCCTCCGCCCTCGGCACGTTCGTGCCCACCGCGGCGGTCCGGCTCGCCGAGCGGCACCCGGGGCTGGAGCTGTGCTTCACCGAGGCCGAGCCGCCGGAGGCGCTCCGCATGCTCCGGGCCGGGCAGGTCGACGTCGCCGTGCTCTTCCGGTACGGCGAGGCCGAGCCGGACGAGGAGGGGGTCCGGCTGACCCACCTCTTCGACGAGCCGGGATTCCTCGTGCTGCCCGCCGCGGAGCCCGGCGCCGAGACCCTGGCGGGCCACGCCGGCTCGCGCTGGATCGCCGGCTGCGAGCGCTGCCGCGCGCACCTGCTCCGGCTCTGCGCGGAGGCGGGGTTCGAGCCGCGCGTCTCGTTCACCACCGACGACTACGTCGCGGTGCAGGCGATGGTGGCCGCCGGGCTCGGGGTGGCGGTGCTGCCCGAGCTCGCCCTCACCGCCCATCGCCACCCCGGGATCCGCACCGTGCCGCTGCCCGGGTCGACCCGGCGGGTCTTCGCCGCGACGTACGGGGAGCCTCCCGATCCACCGCCGACCGCCGCGTTGCTCACCGCGCTCCTCGGCGGCTGACTGCAACACGTTCTAACCTGGCGTTTTCCCGGGCCACCCCTACCCGCGGGTAGGCCCGCGCGCGTGATCCCGGAAATGCCCGGCCGCCGCTTTATCGAATTCACCTTCCGCGCCGCGCGGATTTCACAAATCAAATGATCCCCGGCCCGGCCGGCGCGGGCGGACGGCCGCGGTCGATGGCCATCGCCGGGTCACCGGCGGCCAATGGCGGCGTCGGCGCCCTGTCATGACTCCGTGATGTGGGCGGGTGGCTCACCCCGCCCGCCGGAGGGCGGCCGTTACGGTGACCGCACCCGACGGCAAGGAGGTCGATGGTCATCCGACGCACGGCCGCTTTCGCATGTGGCCTCGCCGCGTGCGCGCTCGCCCTGTTCACCGTACCGGCCCGGGCCGGGCTTCCCACCGCCCCCGGCCCGGAGACGGCGCCCGTCCCCGGGCTCGACCCGGCGGCCACCGTGGTCGAGGCCATGCAGCGTGATCTCGGCCTCACGGCCGAGCAGGCCGCGGCACGGCTCGCCAACGAATCCCGGGCCGCCGAGATCGAGGCGAGGCTGCGCGCGCGGCTCGGAGGCGCGTTCGCCGGTGCCTGGGTCACCGGCGACACCGCGGAGCACCTGATGGTCGCCACCACCGACGCCGGCCAGGCCGGCGTGATCCGGGCCGAGGGCGCCCACCCGGTGATCGTCCGCCGGTCGCTCGCCGAGCTCACCGCGGCCAAGCGGGCGCTCGACCGGGCGGCGGCCGATCGCGCACCGGCCGCCACCCCCCTCTGGTACGTGGACGTGCGGCGCAACCTCGTCACGGTGCACGCCGCGGACCCGGCGCGGGCCGAGGCGTTCGTCGCCCGCAGCGGCGCCGACCCCCGGGCGGTCCGGGTGGTGCGGTCGGGCGAACGGCCGCGCCCCCTCATTGGGGAACGGCCGCTCCCCCTCCGGTACGACCTGCGCGGAGGCGACCCCTTCTACCTCGGCGGCGGCTCGATCCGCTGCTCGGTCGGCTTCTCGGTACGGCGCGGCGGCACGAGCGGGTTCGTGACCGCCGGCCACTGCGCCACGGCGGGCGCCACCACGACCGGCCCCAACCGCGTGCGCCAGGGCACCTTCCAGGGCTGGTCGTTCCCCGGCGACGACCACGCCTGGGTCGCGGTGAACGAGAACTGGGTGGCCCGGCCGTGGGTGGTCACGGGCACCGGGCTGCTCACCGTGCGCGGGTCGCGGCCCGCGCTCGTGGGCGCCGCGGTCTGCCGGGCCGGGGCGACCTCCGGCTGGCGCTGCGGCACGATCCGGCAGCTCGGCGTGAGCGTGCACTACTCGCAGGGCACCGTGCACGAGCTGATCAGGACCGACATCTGCGCCGAGCCCGGGGACTCCGGCGGTCCGGTCGTCGCGGGCAATCAGGCCCAAGGGGTCCTCTCCGGCGGGTCGGGCGACTGCGTCCGCGGCGGGACGTCCTACATCCAGCCGGTGAACGAGATCCTCTCCGCCTACGGCCTCACCCTGGTCACCGGATGAGGCGTCACGGAGGCGGCGCACCGGTCCCGCGGGCCGGGATCCCCGGTTCCCGGCCCGGCCGGCGGCCGTCCGTCACCGGGGCAGGCGGCGCCAGGCCCATCCCGGCAGGTGCCGCATCACCGTGAAGATCGGGCCGAGCACGGCCGGCACCCACACCGTCCGCCGGCCGGAGGCGATCGCGCCGACCACGGCGTCGGCCACGGTGTCCACGGTCACGCTGAACGGCGCCGGCGTCATGCCCTGGGTCATCCGCCCGATCACGAACCCCGGCCGGACGATGAGCACCCGCACCCCGGTGCCGTGCAGGGAGTCGGCGAGCCCGCGGGCGAACCCGTCGAGCCCGGCCTTGGCCGAGCCGTACACGAAGTTCGCCTTGCGCACCCGCACGCCGGCCACGGAGGAGAGCACCACGAGCGTGCCGTGGCCCTGCTCCCGCAGCCGCCGGGCGGCGGCGAGGCCGACCGAGACGTGCCCGCCGAAGTTGACCGCGACGTCCCGGGCCGCGGCGACCGGGTCCTCCTCGTAGCGGGCCTGGTCGCCGAGCACGCCGAACGCCGGGATCACCACGTCCAGGTCGCCCAGCCTGGCGACCGCCTCGTCGATCAGGGCCGGGTGGGTCTCCGGCCGGGCCGCGTCGAACTCGGCGACGTGCACCTCGGCGCCGAGCGCGCGCAGCCGCTCCGCCGGGGCCGTGCCGCCGCGCGCCGCGAGCATGACCTTCCGGGCCCCGTTCCTGACCAGCCGCTCGACGATGGCGAGGCCGATCTCGCTCCGCCCGCCGAGCAGGAGCACCGAGTCCACCGAGCCGAGTGCGTTCCTCATGACCTTTCCGCCGCCGTGCCGTCGCAGAGCCCGAGCCTCCGGGCCAGATCGGAGGTGAACCGGCCCTCCGGGTCCACCCGCCGCTTGATCGCCAACCACTCCCCCAGCCGCGGGTAGGTGGCGGCCAGCATCTCGGCCGGCATGCGGGAGTCCTTCGCCAGGTAGAGCCGGCCGCCCGCCTCGGCCACCCAGGTGTCGAACCTCCGCAGCAGCCCGGCGAGCCCGGGCAGCCCGGCCGGGATGTCGAGCGCCAGCGTCCACCCCGGCATCGGGAAGGAGAGCATCCCATTCGTCCCCGGGCCGAGCCGCTTGAGCACGGTGAGGAACGAGGGCACCCGCTCGGCGGAGAGGGCGGCCACCACCCGGCGCAGCGTCTCCTCCGCGCCGAACGGCACCACGAACTGGTACTGGATGAACCCGCGCGGGCCGTAGAGCCGGTTCCAGCCCTCCACCCCGTCGAGCGGGTGGAAGAAGGACGCGATCCCCTGCACCACGCGCTTGCGGCGGGCGGGCGCCTTGCCGTACCAGACCGCGTTGAACGCGCGGATCGTCGCACGGTTGAGCAGGCCGCCCGGCACCCAGCCCGGCGCGGCGAGCCGGGGGCGGGGGTGGAAGGCGAGCGGGTCGCGGCGCAGCCGGGCGGGCAGGTCCTCCAGCCGGGCGTGCTCGCCGCTGGTGATGACGCTCCGGCCCATGGCGCGCCCCCGGGCGAGCAGGTCGATCCAGGCCACGGTGTAGCGGTGGCCGCGGTCCCGCGCCGTCATCGCCTCGAGGGTCTCGTCGAGGTCGCGCGTCCGCTCCACGTCCACCACCATCCACGCGGTCTCGATGGGGATGCACTGGAACGACGCCTCGACGATCACGCCGGTGAGGCCCATCCCGCCCACGGTGGCCCAGAACAGGTCGTCGCCCGGGCCGAGCACGTGCCGCGTGCCGTCCGCGGTGACCAGGGTGAGCGTGCGGAGGTGGGCCCCGAAGGACGAGTCGACGTGGTGGTTCTTGCCGTGGACGTCGGCGGCGATCGCCCCGCCCACGGTGACGTACCGGGTGCCGGGCGTGACCGGGACGAACCAGCCGCGCGGGACCAGCTCCAGCATGAGCTCGTGGAGGCTGAGCCCGGCCGACGCGGTCACCAGGCCGGTCGCGGGGTCGTGCGACCACGTGGGCGCGAGCCCCGTGCAGTCGAGCACCAGCCCGCCCGCGTTCTGCGCCGCGTCGCCGTACGCCCGGCCCAGGCCGCGCGCGACCACGCCGCGCGGCCCGGCCGCCCGGAGCTGCTCGGCGACCTCCTCGGCCGAGCGCGGCCGCCGCACCGTGGCCGGCGTCGGCGCGGTCCGTCCCCACCCGGTGAGCAGCGTCATGGCAGATAGATCCCGAGAACGAGCAGGAGCAGGGTCATGGCGGTGAAGACCTGGAGCGGGCGGTCCCGGAGGACGAGCTCCTCCGGTTCCTCGCCCTGGCCCCGTTCCACCAGAAGAGCATGCCGCAGGACCATGAGGACGAAGGGCACGAGGCTCGCCGCGAGGAACGCCTGCGCGGTGCCGGTGTGCTCCTGGAGGGCCCACAGGCCGTAGGTGACGATCACCGCGCCGGCGGACATGGCGCGGACGTGGGCGAGGTAGCCCGGGGTGTAGACGGCGAGCGTGGCCCGGGTGACCTCGCCGCCGTTCTGCGCGCGGAGCTCGGCGTCGCGCTTCCCGGCGACCAGGAGGAGCGACCCCAGCGACACCACCACGAGGAACCACCCGGTCACCGGGACGCCGACCGCGACCGCTCCCGCGAAGGCGCGGACCACCTGGCAGGCGGCGACGGCGACGAGGTCGACGACCGGCTGGTGCTTGAGCCAGTGGGTGTAGGCGAAGGTGAGCGCCAGGTAGCAGGCGACCACCAGGGCGAGCCGCCAGCCCGCGGCGAGCGCGATGAGCACGCCGAGCACGAGCAGGACGGTCCCGGCGATCCTGGCGAGCCGGACCGGCACGATCCCCGCCGCGATCGGCCGCAGCCGCTTGCGGGGGTGGAGCCGGTCGGCGGCCACGTCGGCCGCGTCGTTGAACAGGTACGTGCCGCTCGCCGCGCAGCAGAACGCGGCGACGGCGATGAGCGAGCCGCGCAGGCCGTCGGCGGTGGTGAGCACCCCCGCGGCAGCCGGCGCGGCCAGCACGAACCCGTTCTTCAGCCACTGCCGGGGGCGGCAGGCGCGCAGCAGCCCGGCGGCCACCGCGCCGAAGCCGCCTCCGGCCCGGGCCGTCTCACCCGGGGGTCTGGTCCCCGAGGCCAGGTGCACCCCGGCGCCCTCCGTGCTCAGCGCGTCCTCCGTCAGCGTGCGCCCCGCGACGCGCCCCGCAGGAAGACGAAACCCGCGACGAGCGCGATCAGGCCGAGGATCAGCGAGCTGAGCGGCAGGGTGGTCGTGATCAGCCGGATCTGGTCCGCGTTCGTCCGGGCGGTGCTGACGAGGTCGCGCACGGTCTCCGGGGTGTAGGTGAAGGTGCCGATCAGGGCCGGCATGCGGTCCACCCCGTCCGCGGTCCGGAGCATCTCCCGCCGCTCCTGCTGCTGCTTGACCGGCAGGCCGGTGATCGGGTCCACCCAGTACGTGATCGTCGCCTCGTACACCCGGCTGACCTGGATGTCACCGGGCTCGTCCATGCCGAGCACCGAGGCCGGCGCGGTGAGGGTCTCGGTGACCGTCGGCGGGACCTTCACCCGGAACTTGTAGACGTCCAGCCCTTCGATGACCTCCTCGCCCGCGAACTCGGCGTCGTACGCCTGCTTGGTCACCGGGTTGAAGACCTTGTAGGTCTTCTTCTCCACGCCGAAGGGGAACAGGAAGACCTGGCCCTCGATGGTGACGGGGGTCTTGTTCACGTTCACGCCGCAGCAGGTGACCCCGGTCCCGTCGTACTTGTTGAACGCGCTGCGGAACTCGAAGAAGTCGATGCCCGGCCGGTTGTTGGTCACGTCGTTGGTGGCCTGGAACTGGTCCCAGACCACGTGGTCGTCCTTGGCCTGGGACACGTCCCCCCGTACGGTGACCGTCACGTCGAGGTTGGCGTTGAGCACCTTCAGGTCGGCGATGCTGAAGTACTGCGCGTTCTCCGCGGTCAGTTTGATGATGTTGTACTGATCCGACGGCGCCTGCACGAGCCGGCCGGCGACGGGGAACCTGAGCAACGGCGCGAGTACGACGAGGAACGCCCCGATCGCTAAGAGGACCAGTCCCACACCGCGGCGCATAGCTCCTCCCGAAGGGCTGGGGGTTTACAACTTAATTGCCCTGAAACAAAGTTCTATTTCGCGATATGTTAACGACGGCAGTGACCTACGTCACGAGGGATGCAGAAAAGTGACCGAAACAGGTTCTAGCTCGTGGGCGGACCAGGGTGAGGTCGGGCCCCCGAGTCAACCCTCCGGTAATGGTGCCATGCCGCCGCACGCCGCCGTTCCGGTGGAGGTCCTCCGCCCGAGCCAGAGCCTGCCGCCCGGGGGCGTGACGCTCCCCACGGTCACCGGCCACCTGGACGCGCTCGACGGGATGCGGGCCATCGCCGCGTTCGCCGTCCTCGCGTTCCACGTCGCCATCGAGTCGGCCGCCGGGCTGCGGGACCACTTCTTCAGCGCCCTGCTCGCCCGGGGCGACGTGGCCGTGCCGGTCTTCTTCGTGCTCTCCGGCCTCCTGCTCTACCGCCCGTACGCCCAGGCCACGCTGCGCGGCTCCCCGCCGCCGGACACCCGGCTCTACCTGATCAAGCGGTGCCTGCGCATCCTCCCCGCCTACTGGATCGTCGTGGTCGTCGCCATGCTGCTCTGGGCGGACGAGCACCTCGGCGACCTCAAGACGTGGGCCGAGCTCCTCCTGCTCGTGCAGAACTACGAGCCCGACCCCTGGTGGTACGGCCTGGGCCCGCGCGGGCTCGCCCAGATGTGGAGCCTCTGCGTGGAGATGGCGTTCTACCTGGTGCTGCCGCTGCTCGCCGCGGCGCTCGCCGCGTACGCGCGGCGGGCCGGCGACGACGTGGGCGGCCGGGCGAGGCGGCTGCTCATCGGGCTGGCCGGGCTCGCCTCCATCTCGCTGCTCTGGGCGATCTTCACCTACTACCCGGTCTACCGGCCGAACCTCAACATGTGGCTCCCCCGGTCGATGGTGTACTTCGCCTGCGGCATGGCGATCGCCGTGGTGCTCGCCTGGGCGCGGGAGGACCCGGACGAGGACGGCCCGGCCCGGCGGTTCATCCGCGCGGCCAACGCCTCCGCCGGCTCCTTCCTGGCGGTCGCCGCGCTCGCCTACGCCGTGGCCGCCTCGCCGCTCACCGGGACCCGGTTCACCGGCGTGGACAGCGTCTGGGCCGACATCGCCGAGCTCCTGCTCTACGCCACCATCGCGGTCGGCCTGGTCGCCCCGGCCGCCCTGCTCACCTCGCCCACCGAAGGCGTGGCGCGGGTGGTCGAGCGGTTCCTCTCCAGCCGGGTGATGCGGTACTTCGGCCGGATCTCCTACGGCGTCTTCCTCTGGCAGTTCGTCGTCCTCTACCTCTGGTACGAGTTCACCGAGCAGCAGCCGTGGAGCGGCAACTTCGTGGGCAACCTCATCGCGATCACCGCGATCACGGTGCTGCTCGCCGACCTCACCTACCGGTACGTCGAGGAGCCGGCCCGCGGGCTGGTCCGCTTCTTCACGAAGCGGCCGGAACGGTCTGCGCAGACGCCTGCGGGGACCGCCGCCCGGTAGCGGGCGAGCGGCGCTCCGATGGGGACGCCGCCGGGGAGGCCGCCGGGGACGGCTCCGCCGTGGGGGCCGGCTGCCCCTGGGCCTTCCCCTGGTCCTGCCCGGCGGGCGGCTTCATCGGCACCGGGTCCCCGAAGGCGAACCCCTTGAGGCAGATCGGCGCCGCCGGGTCGTCGAGCCGGATCAGCAGGCCCTTGCCCGGCGCGGTGACCGGGAAGTGGAGCAGCCCGCTCTCGGTGGCCCGGAACGTGAGCCGGCCGCGGTACTCCCCGATCTCGTAGCTGCCGGTCACCGGCCGCTTCGCCGAGTACGCCAGGCCCGCGATCGGCCCGATGCCGCCGAAGGAGGGGACGTCGGGGAAGAAGATGGCGTCGCCGAGCAGCGGGAAGCAGGTGCGGCCCGGCGGGGGCACCCGGGCGATCACCGGCTGCACGCTCACCGGCACCAGCCTCCCCTTCTCGTCGAAGACCACCGCGTCCTCGGACGGCTCCGGCGCGCGCATCCGCTCCCGCAGGGTGGGCCGGGCGAGCGGGGCGAGCAGCCGGTGGCTGTAGCGGCGGTTGCCGTTCCACGGCAGCACGATGTCCTCGGGGAGCGGGCTCGAGTAGATCGGGGTGTCGTCGGGGGCCTTGGCCAGGGCCGCGCGGACGTTGGCGAGGTAGGCGCGGACCCGGTCCCCGGAGAGGGTGTCGCGGTAGTTCTGGATCGACACCGTGGCGGTGACCAGGTACACCCCGGCGACCACCCCGGCCGCGGCCGCCACCCCGCTCCCCGTGGGGAGCGGCCTGCGGTACGGCTCGGGCTCGCCCGGCTGCGGCAGGTAGGCGAGCGCGAGGCAGAGCGCGAACACGATCACCGCGTCGGCCACGTACCGGGTCTCGGCGCCGACGATCTGGGCGAGACCGGTCCCGCGGGCGATCGCGGTGGGGATGGCGTCCACCGCGATCAGGTACCCGGCCATGAGCACCCACGCCCGCCCGGCCCGCCGCCGGTGGATCAGCGAGCCGATCACGAGCGCGGCGATCACCGTCCACGCCACCGCGATGAGGAGGCCGCTCGGGTTGGCCATGCCGCCGGTGGGCGGCACCGGGCCCCAGGAGAGCGGCCCGCCCACGATGCCGGCGGGGAAGGTCGAGCCGAGCAGCTTGGTGACGAGGTCGAACGCGTCGCCCGGGTCGGGGATCGTGGCGCCCTCGCCGGGGGCGGTGTCCCGCCGGGAGAGGTAGAGGGCGGTGTACCCGGCGATGAGCAGCAGGTACGCGCCCCAGAGCCGCCAGTGCTGCCGGGCCTCCCGGAGCATGAGCCCGATCCAGCCGCCCGCCCAGCGGCGGAGGAACCCGGTGGTCACGGCGAACAGCACGAACGGGACGAACACCCCCTTGGTGCTGAACGCCATCGCGAAGAGCACCCACAGGAAGGCCCGGCGGGCGTACTTGGCCTGGCCCTCCCGGACGTACCGGACCTGCGCGCTGAGCGCCATGACCATGCCGAGCTGGAGCGGCACCGCGTTGATCGCCGCCGACCACCAGCCGAACGCGGGGAAGGTGAGCGGCGAGAACAGGGCGATCGCGAGCGGGATGAGGATGCCGGGCCGCACGCCGAAGAGCCGGACCAGCAGCCGCAGCGTCATCACCGAGACGAGGACCTGCGCGGCGAAGGTCACCGAGGCGACCAGCGCCCAGTTGTACGCGGAGATCCGGGCGAGCACCCAGGTGAGCGCGAGCGCGCCGGGCATGAGGTGGCCCTTGTGCACCCGGAACATGAAGTCGAAGGTGAGCCCGCTCTCGTACGCGTCGCCCTGGAACAGGAAGTCGTCCTCGACGAAGTACGAGCCGAGCAGGATGGGGATCCGCAGCCCGAGCGCGAGCAGGATGAGCAGCACCGCCACGGCGATGACGGGGTGCGCGAGGCCGGCGAGCCATCGGGGCAGGGTGATGGTGAGGGTGGTCCCTTCCGCACCCCGGTTCTCCGCGACCTGTGTCATGCCGACCTCCCTACGCCGATCGTCGTGGGCTGTGCACGGCCTCCACGTTTATTGGACGAAGTGTTAAGGTACGGCGCACCCGGACGAAGGGAGTCGCCGTGCAGACCGAGCCCTTCCGCGCAGATCTGGCTCGCTCGATCCGGCTGTTCCGCGCGTTCCGCAAGGAGCAGACCGATCCGGACTACTTCTACGGCCTGCTCGCCAGGGACACGGTGGCCCAGCTCGGCACGTACACCGACCTGAACGGGGCGCTCGTCGCCGACGTCGGCGGCGGCCCCGGGTACTTCACCGAGGTGCTGCGCGCCGCCGGCGCCCGCGCGATCTGCATCGACTGCGACGCCGGGGAGATGAGCGCGCGCACCGGTGTCATCCCGGACGGCTCCGTGCTCGGCAGCGCCCTGGACCTGCCGCTGCGGACCGGGTCGGTCGACGTGTGCTTCTCCTCCAACGTGCTCGAGCACGTGCCCGACCCGTGGCGCATGGCGGAGGAGATGGTCCGGGTGACCAAGCCGGGCGGGATCATCTACCTGTCGTTCACCAATTGGCTCTCGCCCTGGGGCGGGCACGAGACCTCCCCTTGGCACTACCTCGGCGGCCGCTTCGCCGCGCGCCGGTATGAGCGCCGGTACGGCAGGCCGCCCAAGAACCTGTACGGCACGACGCTGTTCCCGGTCTCGGTGTCCAAGGCCCTGGCATGGGCGAGGCGCCGGCCGGACGTGGAGCTGATCGACGCCCGGCCGCGCTACCACCCTCGTTGGGCGACCGCGGTGGTCCATCTACCCGGCGTCCGCGAGTTCGTGACCTGGAACCTGCTGCTCGTGCTGCGCCGCCGCTGACCGCCGTACCGCGCGGGCGGCGCGCAGCCCCACCAGCACCGCGGCGAGCAGGCCGCCGATCCCGAGGCACAGCGCCGGGACCACGTCGCGCACGAGCTGCGCCCACCGCCGCCACCGCAGCGCCTCCTCGGCCAGGGCGCGCACGTCCCCCTCGGAGGTGACGAGCTCCGCCTGGAGGCTGGTCTGCCGCTCCACCTGGTCGGGGGTGCGCAGCGTGTCGTGGCGGCGCAGCAGCGTCTTCACGATCAGGCCGCTCTCCGGCTCCACCCACAGGGTCCGGTCGACCTCGGTGTACCTGGCCACGGTGATCCTCCGCCAGGACGGCAGCCCGACCGACCGCCCGGGGACCGGGTCGGGCAGGTCCTCGATCTTCACCGGGCCCACCCGGTAGGTGTACCGGTAGGTCTCCACGCCGGCGACGGTCTCCGTCCCGTCGAAGCGCAGCCGCACCTCCTGCTTCACCAGGGGCTCGTACATCGGGTACCCCTGGGGCCGGGCGCCGAAGGGCAGGCGGAACGCGAGCCCGCGCTGCGCCGCCGCCGGGTCGGAGTCGACGTAGCCCTCGCAGCAGTCGACGATCATCCCGGTCCGCCGGTCGAAGGCGGTGCGGCGCTCGTGGTAGTCGATGCGCTCCCCCTGCTCGGTCTCCAGGGAGGAGGCCTCCGTCCACACGGCCACCCGGTCGTCGCCGGCGGCGGGGTCGCCGAGGAGGGTGACCGTCTGCACCACGGGCACGCCGGCCCGCAGCTCGTACGTGGTGGTGTCGAGGTAGACGGCCGAGGACGCCTCGAGCCGGTAGGTCCGGTTCTGCTCGAGCGGGAGCACCAGGGTCGCCGGGTAGACGTAGTAGCGCAGCAGCACGGCCGCCGTGATCATGAACGCGATCGCGGTGACGATGAGCAGGTCGCGCACCACCCGGTTCAGCCGGACCATCGCGCCTCCTCCCGGTCGCCCAGCACGGCGGCGAGCACGGCGAGCGTCCCGGCGCAGAGGAGCTGCGCGGCCATGCCGTGCCCGAGCGCCTGGGCCACGCCCGCCGCGGCGAGCAGCACGGCGAGCAGCCAGGCCGAGGAGACGCGCCGGGCGATCCACCGCAGCCGCGTCGGGCCGGCGTGCCGGGCGTCGAGGATCCGCCGCTGCCACCGGACCAGCAGGAGCACGGCGACCGCCACGGCCGCGCCGGCGAGCCACGCGCTCCACAGGCCGGCGGCCACCGCCGCCGCCCACATCAGCACCGTGGACGCCCGGCCCGGGCCCACCGCGCCGGGGGACGGCCGCCGGCGCGCGGGGATCAGGGCGAGGGCGAGCACGAGGAGCGCGGCCGCGGCCCCGCCGGCGAACGCGGCCCGGTACGGCGCGTCGGGTTCGTAGCGCAGCACGACCTCGCCGCCGCCCGCGGGCAGCTCCCACGCCTGCCGCCACCCGTCGAGCCGCACCGGGGTGAGCCGCTCGCCGTTGAGGTAGGCCTGCCACCCGGCGTTGGCGTTCTCGTTCACCACGAGGTAGGCGGGCTCGTCCGCCGTGACGCGCAGCCGGCGCTCGTCCGGGCCCCAGGAGAGCACCTTCGCCGGGGTCATCTTCACCCGGCCGGTCCGCTCGGCCGCGGCGTCGTCGGTCCGCAGCGCGACCGACTCGACCCGGAAGGCGTCGGTCGCCGCCACGCTCACCCTGGTCCGGCCCTCGGAGAGCCGGATGGGCGCGCACCCGGCGAAGGTCAGCGGGCGGCCGTTGAGCACGTCGTTGAGGGTGCCGTCCACGATCCTGGTCGGCACCGCGTTGCCGTCCACCCACAGGGTCGGCCCGTACCCGCACGGGAGCCGCAGCGGGAAGCCGCCGAGCGCGCCGAGCGGCTTGACCCCGGGGATGCGGAGCTCGGCCACCTGGAGCGACCGGGACGCCGGCGCGGTGAACTCGATCGCCAGCCGCCTCGCCCGCATCGCCGGGAACCGGACCCTGCCGTCCTTGCCCACCCAGCCCTGCACGGTCCGCGTCCCCGCGCGCACGGTGACCTTGACCGGCGGCTGGCCGAGGAAGGTGTCCGGGAACAGCACCTGGATCTGGTCGAACCGGTGGACCTTCCCCAGGTCGATGTAGAGCGTGGGGCGCCGGTCGAACGGCTGGGCGTACCAGAGGGTCTTCACGTCGCCGTCCATCGCCTGGCGGCCCAGCACGGCCGGGTGGTCGGTGACCGTGGACGACCCGCCGACGTGGGGGAAGAGCGACGGCAGCGAGGTGAGCAGGTCGGCGGAGCGCGGGTCGGTGAGGACGGCCTTGCCGCTCACCGTGCGGACCTCGTCCCGGGTGACCGGGAAGAGCCGGTCGAAGCCGTAGCGGTCCTCACCGTGGATCTGGAGCTGGGCGTTGCAGGTCCAGGTCGCCGAGCCGCGCATGCAGGCGGCGGCGTGGCCCTGCTTGGTGAGGAGCACGGTCCCCGGCGAGTCCTTGGCCGACGCGGGCAGCGCGATGGTCCGCACCGCCGAGACGCCCGGGACCCGGACCTCCAGGATCCCGACGCGGGTGCCGAAGCTCGACTTCGGCGCGTACGCGAGCTTGGTGATCCGGATGCGCAGCCAGGAGGTGGGGCCGGTGACCGGGCGCAGCCGCTGCAGGGCGTCGGTCTGCTGCACGGCCGCGCGCCGGGTGCCGCGCTCGGTCTCCACCGCGACCTCGGCCACGGGCGGGCCGATCGCGGACATCTCGAACGCCACCTCGAACTCGTGCAGGTCGACGGGCCCGGTGAAGCGGACCTCGAGCCACTCCCCCACGGCGCCCTTCCACCCGTCGGAGCGCCACCCGGTGCGCAGGTCCCCGTCGAGCGCCGCGTACGGCAGGCGCCCCGGGTCCCGCGCGGACGCGCTCGCGTCGATGGAGCCGTCCGAGGAGGAGGCGATCACCTCCTTGACGTCGAGGTACCGCGCGGTCGACATGGCCCCGGTCCACTTCGGGTCGAGCAGGTCGGTGGTCTTCGGCCGCTCCTCGTCGGTGAGCGTGGCCGACGTGCTGCGCCGCACGTCCCCGAAGATCAGGTCCCGCTTGCGCAGGGTGTCGGTGAGCACGGTGTCCGCGCTGGAGATCTTCTCGGCGCCCGGCTCGTCGCCCAGGAGGATCGGCCGGTCGTCGGTGAGCAGCCCTTGCTCGGCCATGGCGAGCACGGCCTCGGGCGCGCCCTCCACGTGGAGCGCGTCCTCGCGGGGGACCGTGCCGGCGACCGGGGCGGCGCCGGGGACCCGGTAGACCTCGAGCGCCGGGTAGGGCTGGTCGAGCCAGCCGGAGGCGGTGACGCTGCTGAGCTGCCCGACCAGCGGCCCGAACTCGGCGGTCCGGGTCAGGCCGGAGTCCTCGAGCGCCTGGTGGATCCGGGCCGGCCAGGCGGTGCCGATCTTCTCGCGGTCGATGTCGTTGCGGATGAGCAGGTGGGTGACGCCGATGCGGCGCAGCACCGCGGTGAGGCCGGGCGAGCCCCGCCCGTTGGCGAACCGCTCGTCGATCGCCTGGATCAGCCGGGCGATGCCGGGCGACCCCCAGGGGACGTTGGTGTGCGTGGCCCACCGGACCTTGAGCAGCGACTGCATGGGCTCGTCGAGCGGCCGGCCCCACAGGTACTCGCCCCGCGCCGCGCCCGGCATGACGAGCACCATGCCGGAGCCGACGTTGCGGTTGAGCCAGGTGGCGGCCTCCCGCCAGTACATCGGGATGTCGGGGAACGCCCCGCTGGGCGTCACCCCGCCGGTCGCCACCGGCACCAGGGTCAGGGTGAGCAGCCCGGCCGACACCGCCATCGCGGGCTTGCGGACGCGCACCGGCCCGGCGGTGGGCAGGGCGGCGATGCCGAGCGCGATGGGCAGCCGCACCAGCGCGTCGAACTTGTGGAGGTTGCGGAGCGGGGCGAGCGGGCCGTCGAACAGGGCGCGCACCTGCTCGGCCCAGGGGTGGGCGAGGTCGTGGACGTGCCCCGCGGTGATCACGAACACGCCGGTGAGCACGCAGAGCGCGAGGAAGGCGCGCTCGGGGGTGCCGCGCCGTACCGCGCCGGTGAGGCCGAGCGCGGCGACCAGGGCGGTCGCCACGACGAGCCAGGGGACGGTGGCCTGGTCGAACGCGGCCGGGATCCACGGCTTGCCGTCCACCGGGAGGAACGAGATCCAGCTCGACGTGCCGCGCAGCACGTTGATGAGCGAGGTGACCCCGGTGGTGGCCGAGGCGGTCTCGATGAACGGCAGGAACGAGAAGATGTAGCCGCCGAGCAGGAGCAGGGGGATCAGCCACCACAGGGTCACGGCCCCGGTGAGCACCAGCCACCAGGCGAGGAGCCGCCACTTGCGGGGCCCGTTCCTCCGGGTGATCAGGTAGAGGAAGGGGGCCGGGAGCACCGCGAGCTCGGCCGCGGCGTTCACCCCGCCGGCGAAGAGGAAGGCGACCGCGGAGAGCGCGGCCGCCCGCCGCGGGCTCAGCCGCCCCTGCGCGCCGTGCACCAGCGGCAGCAGGATCCACGGCAGTACGGCCGAGGGCAGGAACTCGGAGGAGTTGACGCCGATCAGCGCGAGCGCGTGCGGGGCGAGCGCGTAGGCGAGGCCGCCGAGGATCCGGGTGTTCGGGGTCCCGATGTTCAGGGCCCTGGCGAGCCGCTCCGTCCCGACGAAGGCGGCGCAGAGCACGAGCGACATCCACAGCCGCTGGATGTCCCAGGCGGGCATGTCCAGCGTGTGGAAGAGCAGGTAGAACGGGCCCATCGGGAAGAGGTAGCCGTACGCCTGGTTCTGCAGGTGCCCGAAGTAGGCCGGGTCCCACAGGTGGAGCGCACGGGAGAGGAAGCCCGCCGGGTCGATCGCCAGGTCGAGCTTGGTCTCCGGGATGAGCATCCCGGGCGCCGAGTTGAAGGCGATCGCGGCGAGGAGGAGGCATGCCGCCACCATCCGGAGCCGGTGCCGCAGGGTGGACGCCTCCCGGCGCGCCGGACCGGCCTGCCCGGCGGCGGGCTCGCGCAGATCCGCCGCGGTGAGCCGGGTACGCTCCTGGCTCCTCGTCGATCCGGTCACGGCCACGCCTCGCCGGCCCCCTCGCTCAACCACATGCCCGCAACGCTGCCTTGACGGCGGACGTGGACGGGCGGTGGCGCGGTTCCGCCGGGCGCCCGTCCGGTCGCGCTCAGGACTTCTCTCTAGACGTTTCGTCCAATTTCGCGGTGATCAGAGCGGCTATCGTAGCGCCGGTCTTACCCCAGGTGAACTCCTGGGCCCACATCCGGCAAGCCCGGGACATGCGCTCGCGCACCTGGGGGTCGGAGAGCTCCTCCAGCGCCCGGTCCACCACGTCGGCGAGCCGCTCCCCCTCCTTGACCAGCCAGCCGGTGACGCCGTCCCGCACCGAGTCGCGCAGCCCGGGGACGTCGTAGGCGACCGTGGGGATCCCGAGCGCCGCGGCCTCGATCACGGTGAGGCCCCAGCCCTCGAACTCGGACGCGGTGACGTTGAGCCGGGCGCCGCTGACGATCGCGTTCTTCTCCGCCTCGGGGAGGTAGCCGTGGAGGTGCACCCGCCCGGCCACGTCGGGCCGGCGGGCCCGCTCGGCGAGCCGGTCGTACTCGGGTCCGCGGCCGACCACGTGCACGTGGAGCCCCGGGCGCTTGGCCGCGAGCTCGGCGGCGAGCTCCACCACCCGGTCCACGTGCTTGTGGCCGACGAGCCGGCCGACGTAGACGATGGCGGGGTCGCCGCTCACCGGGAGGGAGGCGATCGGGCGGACCGCCGGGCTGCCGTTGTGGACCACCTCGATCGGGGCGAGCCACCGGAGCCGCTCGCGCAGCTCCCGCTTGGAGGACTCGGAGATCGTGACCGTGGTGCGCTTGCGGTAGAGCAGCCGGGCGACCGGCCCTTCGATGAAGCACCCGATCCGGGCCAGCCACCGGGGGAAGAAGGCGTAGAACTGCAGTCGGTGCACGTGGTGCACGACGCAGATGATCCTGGTCCGGCGGCGCAGGACGAGCGGGGTGAAGAACGGGATGCCGTTCATGCAGTCGATCGCCGCGTCGATCCGCCGGCGCCGGAGGAGCAGCCAGAGCGGGACGAGCAGGTAGACCAGGTAGCGGTTGCCCATCCGGCGGAGCTCGATGCCGTCGCGGCGCTCCGCCCGCGGCTGGCCGGGCTCCCGGCTGGTGAGGAAGTAGACGGTCGCGCCCTGGCCGACCAGGTACGACGCGACCTGCCAGGCGAAGACCTCCGCGCCTCCGGCGACGGTCTGGGACGGCTCGCGGAAGTTGCACAGGGCCACCGTGAGGCCGCGCAGCGGGGCGTCGGGCCCGGCCGCGTGCCCCGCGTCCGCATCGCCGTGGCCTGGGGCGAGCGTGGGCCGTTGGCGTTGCTCTGGGGGAGGTTCGGGGGGAGAGGCGAGATTGGGCGGCGCTGCCTTCGCACCCGGTGCGACCACGACCGACTCCTTTGGCTGGCGCGTACGGCGCGACACCTGCGGGGGAAACGCGGGCAGGGACGGATCAAGGCATGGCTGAGCCATGCCTTGAACAAGCTGTGTGCCGCCGCTCTCGGCCGCCGGTCGTCAGGTACGGCCGGCGCGGATCCCGCGGGGGACGTGCGGCGGATGGGATCCGGGATGAGACTCGGCCCCGCTCCTAACGGATCAGAGGGCTCACCGCGTGCCGTAGTTATAGAGCGGCTTGTTCGGTGGCTCCGGAGCCGGGGCGGCCACGTTCACCACGGCCACCGACGCCACGCCGGCGAGAACGGCGCCCACCGCCAAAGCGGCGACCACTCTCAACACGGGCTCCTCCTCCCTTCCACGGTGCGAGCATGTGGACCCGAGACTAGAACGTGATTCACGTCACTGACTATAGCGTTAGTCAAAACGTGACCCATGAAGCTACCGCATGGTAGCCAAACTGACCAGTCCCCGCGGTGACCTGCTCAAAGACGGAGCAGGAGCAGCTCCTCACCGCTCCATGCCACCCGGGCGCCGGGGACTTGTGACAGAAACCGGTTCTTGTCAAGTCCCGCGACAAGGACATAGCGCACGCCGGCGTCGCGCAGCGCGGCGGTGAGCGGCCCGCCCCGCGCCAGCAGCGCCCCGATCCGCCGCGCCTCCGGGTCCTCCGGCGCGACCCGGATCGGGCCCTCGGCCGTGCCCACGATCAGGGTGTCGTCCCACAGCACCCGGCGGGCGAAGAGCTTGGTCGCCGGATCGAGCACCACCCGGCCGCCGTTCCACTCGAACGCCCGGTAGGCCCCCCACGGGAGCGAGACGAGCGCCCCGGGCGCCGGATCCCGGTTCACGATCCGCTGGACCGTCCGCCACTCCGCCGGGTACTCGACGGCGGCGAGCCGGCCGAACGCGCCGAGCGCGAACGTCGGCAGGACGAGCACGGGCACGGCGGCCACCGCCACCGCCATCCGGCCCAGCCGGGAGGCGGCCGCGGCGAGCCCGAGCGCCTCGGCGAGGGCGAGCGGCGCGATGAAGAGCTGGCCGTCCCGGAGCGTCCCGAACCCGGCCCACCACTCGATCAGGGTGCGGAGCGCGCCGGGCGCGAACGCCCCGGTGCAGGCGATGAGCAGCCCGGCCGCCGCGGCGAGCCCCAGCCCGCGGGCGGCCGGCCACCCCGCCCGCACCGTGCCCGCGAAGCCGGCGAGCGCGACCGCGGTGACGACGAGGCGGACGGTGGCGATCGCCCACCAGCCCTGGCCGGGGACCTCCGCCTCGGCGTTCCACACGCCGCCCAGCATGAGCAGGCTGCCGAGCGTGCCGAACGGCCCGTCCGCGCGCGGCGCGAAGGCGGCCACGCCCGCCGGGTCGGTCTCCGCCGTGGCCCGCAGCGCCGGGATCAGCCAGGGCAGGCTGAACAGCGCGATCGCACCGCCGGCGGTGGCGAGGCGGCGCGCCCCGGCCAGCGCGCTCACCGGGAGCACGGCGAGCGCGGTGATGAGCATGGCCTTGAAGCCGCCGGCGGCCGCGGGAAGGAGCGCGAGCAGCAGGCGCGGCACGCCGCCGCGGGCCGCCGCCCGCACCGCCCAGGGCAGCCCGGCGTACCCGAGCAGCAGGGCCCAGTGCCCCAGCAGCAGCCGCTGGGCGAGGTAGGCGTTCCAGGCGTAGCACGCGGCCGCCACGAGGCGCGGCCCGGTCCGGCCGCCCGGCACGAGCGCCGCCGCCCCGGAGGCGGCGAGCACGAACACGCCGAGCAGGATCAGCTTCTGCACGGCCTCCGCGGGCAGCACCGCGGACAGCAGCGCCACCACCTGGTCGCTCGGCACGGCGCGGGGGAACGCCCCGCCGGGCTCGGCGCGCAGCGGCGGGTCCGGCACGAAGACCATGTCGTACCGGAGCACGAACCCCGGCCCGAGCGCCGGCCCGAGTGCCAGCACGCCGAGCGCCAGCCCGAGCAGGGCGGGCAGGAGCCGATGGAGGCGCTGCGGCATGCCGTACAGGCTATGGGGCGGCCCCGGGCCGCGCGGACCCGGGAGCCGCCCACGCGCCGGACGGCCGCCCGGTCACCGGCCCGGGCCGCCGTCCGGTCCCGTGCCTGAGCCGCCGCCCGGTTACTTGCCCGGCTCCGGGTCGCGCGGCAGGCCGAGCAGGCGCTCGCCGATGATGTTGAGCTGCACCTCGGTGGTGCCGCCGTAGATGGTCATCGCCCGGGTGGCGAGCACGGCCCGGTTCCAGTAGCCGGCGTCGCCGAGCCTGGCGTCGGCCGCGGCGACCGCGTCCGGGCCGAGCAGGTTCACCGCAACCTCGGCCACGTGCTGCGCGTGCGTGGTGGAGACGAGCTTCCGCACCGACGCGTCGGCGCCCGGCTCGGTGCCGGCGAGCTGCTTGAGGGTGACCCGCAGCGCGAGCGCGTTGATCGAGTGGGCCTCGCAGACCACCCGCGCCACGTCCTGCCGCTCGACCGGGGTGAGCTCACGGCCGAGCCGGCGCACCAGGCCGAGCAGGTCGGGCACGGACGATCCGGTGCCGCCCGAGCCGGAGGAGAGCGACACCCGCTCGTTGGAGAGCGTGTTCCGCGCCACCCGCCAGCCGTCGTTCACCTCGCCGACGACCATGTCGTCGGGCACGAACACGTCGTCGAAGAAGACCTCGTTGAACAGGGTCTCCCCGGTCATCTCGACCAGCGGGCGCACCGTGATCCCCGGGGACTTCATGTTCACGAGGAAGTACGTGATGCCGTCGTGCTTGGGCTTGGACGGGTCGGTGCGGGCGATGCAGATGCCCCACTCGGCGTACTGCGCGAACGAGGTCCAGATCTTCTGGCCGTTGAGCTTCCAGCCGCCCTCGACCTTCTCGGCCTTGAGCTGCAGCGAGGCCAGGTCGGAACCGGCGCCCGGCTCGGAGAAGAGCTGGCACCAGACCATCTCGCCGCTGAGCGTGGGCGGCAGGAACCGCTCCTGCTGCTCGGGCGTGCCGTACACCGCGATCGACGGCACCACCCAGGCCCCGATGATCAGCTGCGGCGGCTTGATCTTCGCCGCCCGGAGCTCCTGGTGGATGAGCACCTGCTCGAGCGGGGAGGCGTCGCGGCCCCACGGCCGGGGCAGGTGCGGCATGACGAAGCCGGCCTTGGCCAGCGCGCGGCGCTGCTCGACCCCCTCGAGCTTCGCGATCTCGGCGAGCTCGGCGCGGATGGTCTCGCGCAGCGCCTCCGCCTCCTCGGGGAGCTCGATCTTCATCTCCCGGGTGACGCCCTGGAGCGCGAGCTCGGCGACCCGCTCGGACCACTCGGCCGACCGGCCGAGCGCGGCCCGGATGGTGAGGGCGCGCCGGTAGTAGAGGTGCGCGTCGTGCTCGAAGGTGTACCCGATGCCGCCGAAGGTCTGGATCGCGTCCTTGGCGCACCGGACCGCGGCGTCCGGGGCGATCACGCCGGCGATCGCGGCCGCGTACTCCCGCTCCGCGCCGCCGGTGGCGCGGGCGGCGTCCCACACCGTGGCCCGCGCCTGCTCCAGCGCCACGAGCATCCAGGCGAGCTTGTGCTTGATGCCCTGGAACTGCCCGATCGGGCGGCCGAACTGGACCCGCACCTTGGCGTAGTCGGCCGCGGACCGGACGCACCAGGCGGCGACCCCGACGGCGTCGGCGCCGAACAGGATCGCGGCGAGGTTGCGCACCTCGGTCCGGTCGAGGCCGGTCAGGACGCGCTCGGCGGGTACGGCGAGGCCGTCGACCTCCACCTTCGCCACCCCGCGGGTGAGGTCGAGCGGCCGGACCGGGGTGATCGTGGCCTGGGCGGCGTCGATCGCCACCCACTCCTCTCCCCCGTCGGCCGACACGGGCAGCACGAGGACGTCGGCGACGCCGCCGCCGATCACGGGCTCAGCGGTACCGCTGATCTTGAGCTCGCCGCCCTCGCGGACCCCGCGGATCGATCCGGTGAGGGCGACCGCGCCGATCAGTGAGCCGTCGGCGAGGCCGGGCAGCAGTTGCTCCTTCGCCTTCGCCTCCGAGGCGGCGATCGCCGCGCTGGCGAAGACGGTCGGCACGTACGGACCCGGCGCGACCCGCTCGGCGAGCGCCTCGATCACGACCGCCGTCTCGAGCAGGCCGTACCCGGAGCCGCCGTGCTCCTCGGGGATGTGCAGGCCGAGCAGGCCCTGTTCGGCGAGGCCGGTCCAGAACGCGGGGCGCTTCTCCTCCGCCGACTCCGTGAGCGCGCCGACGACGCCGCGCACCGCCTCGGCCGGGATCGTGCGCTCCGCCCATCCGAGCACCGACTCCCGGAGTGCTCGGTGCTCCTCGCTGAGCCCTATCGCCATTGCTCCTCCACCGCGAGACAGGCTAATAGAACTTTATTCTAGAGGAAAATTCAAACGGCGCTAGAGCGGACGGAGCGTCGATATCAAGGTGTTCAGATCGCGGTAGAGCTCCGGGCGATCGTCGGGAACGGTGGCGAAGAGCAGCGCCGGCCGCGCCCGGCCGGTACCGACCACGGCCACGATCGCCTCGGACGAGCGCGTCTCGCCGTCGACGCGGTAGCTGACCCGGTAGCCGAGCAGCCAGCCCGTGCCCTGCGGCACCGGCTGCGAGGCGGTCCAGGTCACCCGGGCGCCCTGCGGCTGGTAGCGCAGCGTCCACCGCACGGCGCGCAGCGCCATCGCCTGGTACGCCTGGGGGGTGGTGAGCCTCCCCGGCGCCGGGCCGGGCAGCGGCCTGGACCCGATGAGCGCGAACGGCCGCCGGACCGGGCCGGCCATCTGGGTGCAGGTGAACGCCTTGGGCCACGCCGACCGCCACGGCTCGCCGAACCTGGCGTAACCGATCCCCGCCTTCCGGTCCTCGATGGTCTCCACCACGGGTGTGCCCGGGCCGGGGCGGACGGGCAGCGGCGTGTTCTCCGGCAGCTTCGGGAGCGGCACCGCGGGGATCTGCGCCCCGGTGGGCGACGGCGACGGGCTCGCCGCGGGCGTCGCCCCGGCCGCCACGGGCGGAGGCTCCGGCCGGTCGGCGGAGAAGATCGAGAACGTGGCGAGCACCGCGCCGGCCGTCCCGAGCGCGACGAGGGCCGCGTAGCGGGCCCGGCGCCAGGAGCGACGCCGCTGCCGCCGGTCCTCCGCCGGACGGTCGCCGCCGTCCCGCCCGGAGGGCTCCGCCGGCTCGCCGGCCGGAGGCGGCGGCGCGACCCTGGGCAGGGGCATCGTGAGCATGGCCGGGTCCACGTGCGCGGCCGGATCTCCGGGTCCCGGTCCGGGGCCGGAGGGCGTGGCGCCGAGCGCGGGGAGCGGCGTCGTCGGAGGGTCGATCGGGCGGTTCGATCGATCAGCGGCTCCCTCTGCCATGACGGCAGCGTACGCGAGCCCGGGTCCGGCCGCATGGCCGCGCCCGCCGCGGGCCGGGAGGCTCACGGTCCGTGGCGGTCCGGGGACGCTCACGTGCCATCGCGTCCGGGCCGCTCGCACGCCGCCGGGCTCATCGCGGGCGGGCCAGGAGGCGTCGGGCGCCGTTCGCGGGCCGAGCGCCTCCCGTCGGCGCGCCGGCCGCGGGGTGCCCGGCGCGCCGGCCGGGCCTCCGCCGCCGGGGCCGGACGGACCACGCCGCCGGTCACAGGCATTCGATCCGGCGGGCGGCGCCGCCGGTCCAAGGCGTCGGATCCGGCGGGCGGCGCGCCGGGCCGCGGTCCCGGGGGCCGGCTGATCGGTTCCGGCGACGACGTGTTCAGTTCGGCGCCACCACCGCGGTGATCGCCACGGCCAGGGCGGTGTCGAGGACGACGCAGAACTCGGCCATCGAGCGGGGGACCAGCCGGCCGGTCCGGAGCAGGTGGACGTCGAGCGCGGCGTGGGCGAGCAGGCCGGCCGCGATCAGCAGGCCGCCGGTCTCGGCGCCGAGCAGCGGGCCGATCGCGGCGAGGCCGCCGACGACGGCGAAGAGCAGCGTCTGCAGCGGCAGGCCCCACAGCGGCCGGAACGCCCGGCGGGCCAGGCCGTACCCCAGCAGGGGGACGCCCAGCGCGAACAGCACCCAGGACGGTTGCACCCCCGGCAGCGCGGCGCGGGTGAGCACGATCACGGCGGCGGCCGCGAAGAACAGCGGCCACGCCGCGCCGGGCCTGCCCAGTGCCGCCGTGCCGAGGTAGATGACGAGGGCGGCGACCAGGATCGGGGCCGGTTCGAGCCCGGTCGTGATGCGGAAGACGTAGCCGGCGGCGAAGGCCAGGCCGGCCACCGTGGGCCATCGGCGGAAGAGCGCGCGGGCGCGCAGGCGGCCCGCGTTCGCCGCCTCGGTGCTC
This sequence comes from Thermobispora bispora DSM 43833, assembly GCF_000092645.1. Classification (NCBI taxonomy): domain Bacteria; kingdom Bacillati; phylum Actinomycetota; class Actinomycetes; order Streptosporangiales; family Streptosporangiaceae; genus Thermobispora; species Thermobispora bispora. The sequence continues at coordinate 901,694 of NC_014165.1, read as the reverse complement.
ATGCCCGGCACGATATCACGGATACCCCCTACCCCTAAGGGGTACATACCGACGCGGAGCCGCCCCGCGGCGGCCGGGCCACGAAGAGGCACGTCACGGCCTGGGCGGCGCGGAGCCGGTGCGCGGCCGCCCCGCGGCGATGAACGCCATGCCGGAAATGCCGTGCCGGAACGCCGCACCGCCGCGGCGGGGAGGCGCTCTCCCGTCACCGCCCGGCAGAGCGGCCGCGACGGCGGCCGGGGTGCACCCGCCCCATCGCGCGGTGCGGTCATGACCGCCCGCCGGTCCCGTGCCGGGGGTACCCAGGAGGTATGAGGATCTCAAGGTTGTCAGCGTGGACCGTGGCGGCGGCGTTGCTCATCGGCGCCACCGGATGCCAGGCCGATGCGGACGGCGGCGACGCCGCGGGCGAGGCCACCTCCGCCACGCAGGTCACCACGCCCGCGCCCACCTCTGCCGCCCTCCTCCCCGAGCCGCCCGCGGAGGTGAGCGCGCTGCAGAGCCGGTACGAGCAGGTGATCAAGGCCGTGCTCCCATCGATCGTGCAGGTCACCACGTCCGAGTCCCTCGGCTCCGGCGTGGTGTTCGACGCCGAGGGCCACATCATCACCAACGCCCACGTGCTCGGCCGGGCGCGCGAGGCCGAGGTCACGCTCGCCACCGGCGGGGAGCCCAAACGGGCGGAGCTGGTGAACCTCTTCCCCGCCGGCGACCTCGCGGTGCTCAAGGTCGCCGACCCCAGCGGGCTCACCCCGGCCCGGTTCGGCCGCTCCTCCGAGGTCCAGGTGGGCCAGATCGTGCTGGCGCTGGGCAACCCGCTCGGCTACTCCGGCAGCGTCACCCAGGGCATCGTCTCGGCCCTCGGCCGTACCGTCTCGGCGCCCGCGCAGAACGGCCTCCCGGGCGCGACCATCATCGACGCCATCCAGACCTCGGCGCCGATCAACCGCGGCAACAGCGGCGGCGCGCTCGTCGACCTGCGCGGGCAGGTGGTCGGCATCCCCACGCTCGCCGCGGTCGACCCCCAGCTCGGCGCGGCCCCGGGCATCGGCTTCGCCATCCCGAGCGACACCGCCGTCGACATCGCCCGGCAGATCATCCAGCACGGCAAGGTGGTCAACTCCCGCCGGGCGGCGCTCGGCATCAGCGCGGGCACGGCGATCGACCTGTTCGGCAACCCCACCGGCGTGCTGGTCAGCGCGGTCACTCCCGGCGGCGCCGCCGATCGGGCGGGGATCCGGCCGGGCGACGTGATCCTCAGCATCAACGGCCGGCCCACCCGGACCTCGTACACGCTCTCCCAGATCCTCGCCACCTACAAGCCGGGGGAGACGGTGCGGGTGGAGCTGCGCCGCGCCTTCGGCCGGACCACCACCGTCGAGGTCACCCTGGAGGAGCTCCCCTCGTGACCCGGGGTCCCCGCCCGGCCGCGCACCCGTCCGGCCCCGCGGGCGGTCCGTGCCCGGGCGTTCTGGGGTGGCGGCCCTCCCCCGGGCGCCCACCCCTCGGCGCATCCGCCTTCGCGCCCCTCGATGAGCTTTCCCGCGCCCGGAGGCACGGGTGACCAGCGCCACCCCGCCCCGGCTCCCGCATCTCGGCGAGCGTCTCCGGCTTCAGCACGCCCCGGGGTGTCCCCGGGCGCCCGCCCCCGGCGGCGGCCCCGTCCTCCGGCCGGGCCGGTCCACGGGACCGGGTGAGCGGTGGGCGACGCGAGGGCCGCGGGAGGACCGGCACGGGGGTACGCGCGAAGGTGGGGTCACGCGGGCAGGTGGGGTTCGCGCACGACCGGGCCGGTGCGCCGGGACGGCCGGCGGCCCGCCCGAGCCGGGCTCAGAACTCGTCCGCCCCGCTCACCTGGGTGATCGGGAAGACGTGGCGGGAGGCGGCGCAGACGGTCTCCAGCGCGTGGATCGGGGTGTCGTCGGCCGAGTAGCTCGTCCGCAGGATCTGGACCACCCACTCGCCGGCGCCGAGCTCGAGCGTCTCCGCCTCGGTTCCGGTGGCCGGGCGGGCGATCAGGTACTCCTCGGCGCGGCCGAACCGGTGGCCGAGCGCCTCGATCGCGGCCTGCAGGCTGGGGGTGAGGAAGCCGGGCCGGCTCAGCGCCGTGCCGCCGAACAGGTCGAGGCGGAGGAAGCTGGTGGCGACCCGCACCGGAACGCCCTCGGCGAGCAGCAGCTTGCGCCGGGCGATCACCTCGGTGCCCGGTTCGACCCGCAGCGCCTCGGCGACGTGCGCGGGCGCGGGCTCCGGGCCGACGTAGAGCATCCGCCGGTCGGCGCGGACCCCCTGCCGGGCCGCCTCGGTCAGGAAGAGCGACGCCGATCCCCGGACGGCCGGCTCGGTGGGGATCGCGCGCCGCACCACCACACGCCCGCCTGGCCCGACCACGACCGATCCTCCTTCCGCCCGGTTCCGCTCCGGCCGTGGCCCGTCCGCCGGCGCCGGCCGCTCCCACCCGGCGCGGCGGATGTCCGCACCCGGACGGGACGCGGCACGGTGCCGGGACGGCGCCCCGGCCTGCCGCCACGAGCTTATCCGGCCTGATCCGGTGGGGTTTCAACGAAAAACGGCCGATGCGTCGCATCGGCCGTTCGTCGTGGAGGTGGCGGGAATCGAACCCGCGTCCTTCAACACCAAGCCAGGGCTTCTCCGGGTGCAGCCTGCTAGGCGTTTTACTCGGCCCCGGCGCTCACGCAGGCAAGTCGCCGACAGGCCCAGTCACTGTGCGATGTCCCGGACGGCTCCGTGACCGAGCCGGCCGGTCAGCCTCCTACCGATGTCAGTACCGGGCCGGAGGCGCTCCCGGACTGACAGAGGTCTCGCTGATCAGGCAGCGAGAGCCAGGGAAGCCTGGCTAACCTCAGCGTGCTTCTTGTTGGCACTTATTTTTCGCGGACACAGTGTTGACGGGGTGATGTCCGCCGTCCCCGACCCGCTTCCCCTGACTTGCAGTGCCGAAGTCGAAGCCAGTCACCCCCTGTGCAGTTGTCAAGCTCGCCCGATGAGCACCTTCAGTCTACCTAGTAGGACATCGGTGCGGCGACCGTTTATTCCGCCCGCGCCCGGCTCCGGCGCGCACCCGGAAAGCCCCGGCGCGCACCCGGAAGGCGCACCCGGAAAAGGCTCCGAAAAGCGAGAGCCCCGGAGGCGCCGCGCTAGCACGTGCCTCCGGGGCCGACCGGCAGGGTCGAGCCGGTCCGGACGGCAGGGCTCCCCCCGAGATGGAGCCCTGGTCTCATCACGGCGACTGAGCTCCGCAACCCCCCAAGCGGCGCTCAGTCACCCGGTAAGACGCCGGGCGCACCCCGAAAGGTTGCTCGCCGTGCGGAGATGTTGCCGAGATCTCACCGTGACCTCACGGAGTTCTTCCGTGACCCCGAGATCTCGCCGGGGCCGCCGAGCGGGGTGCGGACACCCCATCGGCCCGTGACCGTGGCCACGGCGGCGCGGCCCCGGATTCGCGGCCGCCCGCGCCCGGCCGCCCGTCACCGGCGCTCCCGGCCCGCGGGACCGGCTCGTCGCCGGGGCGGGCTCGGGTCCCGGCGCTCACAACCGGACGCGCGCGTTCCGGAAGAAGCTCCCGGCGATCGCCGCGGCGGCCGACTTGTCGTCGCTCGCGGCCATCACGGCCACGGCCACATCGCCCTGCCAGCCCACGAACCACGACAGGCTGGTGCGCTTCTTCCCCTCGATGTGGTCGGCGAGCCCGGCCACGCCGTGCACGGCGCCCCCGGGCGCGGCCGCGGCGCGGGCCATGCCGGAGGTGACCCCGGCGCGCATGAGCTCGCGCAGCTTCGTCACGGTCCCCGGGTCGAGCCGCACCGGCTGCGCCTCGGGCCGCCGCGCCCCGTCGGACGAGGGCTCCGGGAGGGTGGACGGCGAGGTGACCAGGACCGGGGGACGCCACGTGCCCGTGTTCACCGCGGCGGCGACGAGGGCCATCGCGAGCGGGCTCACCTGGACCGTCTGGCCCGCGATGATGCGGGCGACCGCGGCGTCGCTGTCCGCCCGGGGCAGGCTGCCGCTGAACGTGCGGAGGGGGAGCTCCCAGTCCACGCCGATGCCGTACCGCGCCGCGGTGACGCGGATCGCCTCGCCGTCGACCCGCCGGGCGAGCGAGGCGAGCGCGGTGACGCACCCCTGGGCGAAGTCGGTGCGGAAGGTGGGCGTCTGCAGGGTGAGGACCCCCGGCTCCTGGAACCGGGCGCCGCCGACCGAGCGCTCAGGGGTGCACGGCACCCGCTGCTCCGGGTTGAAGCCGGACCTCAGCAGCGCGTCGGCCGCCACGATCGAGAAGACCGACCCGGCCGGGTACCGCCCGGCGAGCGCGTCCCGCTCCTGGTGGAGCTGGTTCGTGGCGACCGCGAGGACGTGCCCGGTCGAGGCCTGGACCGCGACGAGCGCCGCCGGCCGGGGGCCGACCACGGCCGCGTCCGCGGCGCTCTGCAGCCGGCTGTCGATCGTCGTCTGCACCGGGGTGGGCTTGCGCACCGGCCGCCAGGCCTGAAGCTCCTTGATCTGGCGCCCGGTCTGGGCGTCGAGGATGACCACGCTCGTCTCGGTCGTGCCGGTGAGCTGGTCCTGGTAGGCCCGTTGCAGCCCTTCCCGGCCGAAGGAGTCGCCGGCCCGCTGGGGCCCGCCGAGCGCCTGCTCGGCCTCGGGGGTGATCGCGCTCACCCGGCCGACGATCTGAGTGGGCGACTTCGGCGCGACCGGGGCGTTGTCCGTGACGATCCGGATGCCCTGGATCGCCCGGAGCCGCTGGTGGATCTGCGCGTACTTGGTCCGCCCGAACGTCGCGAGGGCGACGAAGTCCTTCGGCGGCGCGGAGCGGATCCGGCTGAGCAGGCGGTCCTGGGCGAACCCGGTGACCCGGGAGAGCTCCCCGCAGAGCCGCTCCGGGTCCTTGATCTCCGCCGGGTAGACGCCGGCCACGTAGAGGACGGTCTCGTTCTGGAGCGGATCGCCGTGGCGGTCGAGGATCGGCTGCCGCCCCTGCGGCTTGGTCGCCACGGCGAAGCGCTGCCCCGGGCGCAGGTCGGGGTGGATCACGCTCGGCGACCACCGGACCTTCCACCGCCCGCCGACCAGGCGGAGCGGCAGGCTGCCGTCGTACTCCCACAGCGGGGTGTTCTCCCCGAGATCCACCTCGGCGTGGAAGTCGGCCCGGGCGGTGTCGCCGTCCCGCGTGATCCCCTTGATCGAGAACCGGATCGAGGCGGCGTCGAGCTGCTGCTTGGCGTCCGCCAGCGCCTTCCGTACGGTGGCCGGATTCGCGTCGGCGCGGCGCGCGGCGCTCGCGTAGTCCCCCGTCTGCCAGCCGACGAGGAACTCGCGCACCGCCTCGTGCGGGGACGACTCTTCCAGGCACCCGGTGAGCAGGGGTACGGCCAGTCCCAAGGCGAGCGCTGCCCGTACGGCTCTCGCGTGGGCGGACACGGCCTAGCGGCCTCCCCGGCGGCGGAGGGCGTTCGACATGGCCCGGGCCATCTCCCGCTTGGCCTGCTTCTCCAGCAGGGCCTGCCGCTTGTCGTAGCTCTTCTTACCCCGGGCGACGCCGATCTCGACCTTGGCCTTGCCGTCCTTGAAGTACAGCGAGAGCGGGACCAGGGTGAGACCGCGCTCCTTGAGCACCGCCTCCAGCTTGGCGATCTCCTTGCGGTGCAGGAGGAGCTTCCGGGTCCGGCGCGGCGCGTGGTTGGTCCACGTGCCGTGGCTGTACTCCGGGATGTGCACGTTGATCAGCCAGACCTCACCGTCCTTCACGGTGGCGTACCCCTCGGTGAGGTTGGCCCTGCCCGCGCGCAGCGACTTGACCTCCGTCCCGGTCAGCACGATGCCGGCCTCGTACGTGTCCTCGATGAAGTAGTCGTGCTTCGCACGCCTGTTCTGCGCGATCAGCTTGCGCCCGGTCTCACGTGGCATACGGGGAGCCTACCGCCGGGGAGAGGAGTGCCGACCACGCGCGGCGGACGCCGGAACACCGCCGGCGCGGAGCGTTCCGGCGCGGGGTGTTCCGGCGTCCGTCACACGCGCAGGTAGCGGCGGAGCGTGATGAACGAGGCGAGCACACAGATCACCACGCCCACCGCCATGGTCACGAAGATGATCACGGCGACCGTGTTCCAGCTCAGCGGGGCCGCCATGTACATCTGGATGCCCTCGAAGATGAGGATCTTCGTGATGATCAGCAGGACCGCGGCGAGCACGCCGCCGATGAGCCCTGCGATCAGGCCCTCCATGACGAAGGGCAGCTGGATGTAGAGGTTGGAGGCGCCGACCAGCCGCATGATCGCCGTTTCCCGGCGCCGGTTATAGGCGGACAGGCGCACGGTATTGCCGATCAGCAGCGTCGCCGCGATCAACATGAGGATCGCCACGCCGAGGGCCATGTTCCTCAGCTTCCCCATGAAGCCGAACAGCGACTGGAGCAGCTCCCGTTGGTTGACGATGTTCGACACCCCGGGCTGCCCGGTCAGTGCCTCCTGAACGGCGTTCGCCTTCTCCGGGTCCTTGAGCTTGACCCGGAACGACTCCGGCATGTCCTCCACGCTGGTGATCGACAGCAGGAGCCGGTTGGTCTCGGTCGCCTGGAAGTTCTTGTAGGCCTGGGTCTGGTCCTCGAACTCGACCCGCTCCACGTCGGGCAGGCTCTCGATCGTTTGCTTGAGCCGGGCCTTCTCCTCCTCGGTGGCCGCGCCCCTGTTCCGGCAGGCGGGGAAGGACGAGTTCTTGCTGCACAGGTAGACCGAGATCTCGACCTTGTTCGCCCAGTAGCCGGTCAGGGACATGACCTGGGAATTGATCATCAGCGCGACGCCGAGCAGCGCCATGCCGACGGCGACGGTCACGATCACCGCGATGGTCATCGTGATGTTCCGCCGCAGGCCTATCCAGACCTCGGAGAAGATGAAAGCTGCCCGCATCGATCACTCCTAATACGCCTGGCCGTACACGCCGCGCGACTGGTCACGGACGATCTTGCCGTCCTCCAGCTCCACGACGCGTTTGCGCATGGAGTCGACGATGGCGGCATCGTGGGTCGCCATGAGGACCGTGGTCCCAGTCCGGTTGATCCGGTCCAGCACCTTCATGATTCCGATGCTGGTGGCGGGGTCGATGTTCCCGGTCGGCTCGTCGGCCAGCAGGATCATGGGCCGGTTGACGAAGGCGCGGGCCATGGCCACCCGCTGCTGCTCACCACCGGAAAGCTCATGGGGCATGCGATGCGCCTTGCCCTCGAGCCCCACCAGTTCGATCACCTCGGGGACCACTTTCCGGATGAACCTGCGAGGCTTCCCGATGACCTCGAGTGCGAACGCGACGTTCTCGTAGACGTTCTTGTTGGGCAGCAGCCGGAAGTCCTGGAAAACACAGCCGATCCGGCGTCGCAGGTGCGGAACCTTGAAGTTGGACAGCCGCGACAGGTCCTTTCCGGCGACATGAATCGTGCCGGAATCCGGCTTCTCCTCCCTAAGGATCAACCGGAGGAATGTGGACTTCCCTGACCCTGATGGGCCGACCAGGAAGACGAACTCGCCCTTGCCGATGTCGAGCGTCACGCGGTCGAGGGCTGGTCGGCTTTGGTTCGGGTAGACCTTGGTGACATTATCGAAATGGATCACGGGCGCATCACGGCTAGCCAGTCTAGGGGGTGGGACTTTCGGCCGGTAACCGCCGGCCACTCGTCAGTGAGCCGAGCATCCGCTTGGCCAAGGGCCAGTCTAGGGGGTAAGACTGGCATAGAACGTCCATAACGGAAGTTAATCAATATGCGCTAGGTTTCAGGGGCGGTCGATCCGGTATGAGCTGCGAACATCTCATCTGCGCGGCGTGTTCTGGCCCCGTCGTGGAGGGGCGCTGCCCCGTCTGCCGGGAAGGTAGGGCCAAAGTCCATCACCACGGGATCACGGGCCTGCCACCTGTGGTCATCGCCCTGGCCGTACTCCTGGTGGCGGCCCTGCTGGCACTGAAGCACGTCAGCGGATACTAGGCGACCCGAGGCCCGTAAGGCTAGCTCATCCCTTGTTCTCCTGCTTCTCTTCCTTGCTCGCCTCCTGGCGGCGCAGCCAGCGGATCTCGGCCTCGATGAACTGGTCGAGATCGCCGTCGAGCACCGCGGTCGGGTTGCCGGACTCCACACCCGTGCGCAGATCCTTGACGATCTGGTACGGATGCAGCACATAGTTACGGATCTGCGTGCCCCAGGAGGTCGTGGTCTCGCCACGCAGCTCGGCCATCGCCTGAGCCTCCTCCTGACGCTTCCGCTCGAGCAGCTTGGCCTTGAGCACCGCCATCGCGGTCGCCCGGTTCTGTAGCTGGGACCGCTCGTTCTGGCACGACACCACGATGCCCGTGGGCAGGTGGGTGATCCGGACCGCCGAGTCGGTGGTGTTCACCCCCTGGCCGCCCGGGCCAGACGAACGGTAGACGTCGATCCGGATCTCGTCCTCGTTGATCTCGATGTCGTCGGTCTGCTCGACGACGGGCATCACGTCCACCCCGGCGAACGAGGTCTGCCGCCGGGCCTGGTTGTCGAACGGGCTGATCCGGACCAGCCGGTGCGTGCCGTGCTCTCCCTTGAGCGTGCCGTACGCGTAGGGGGCCTTGACCGTGAAGGTCACCGACTTGATCCCGGCCTCCTCGGCGTACGAGGTGTCGTAGATCTCCGTCGGGTAGCCCTTCCGCTCCGCCCACCTGAGGTACATGCGGAGCAGCATCTGCGCCCAGTCGGCCGCGTCGACCCCGCCGGCCTGGGCGTTGATCGTGATGAGGGCCTCGCGCTCGTCGTACTCGCCCGACAGGAGCGTCCGCACCTCGAGCGCCCCGATGTCGGACTTGAGCTTGGCCAGCTCCCGCTCGGCCTCGGCGAGCGCCTCCTGGTCCCCCTCCTCGGCCGCGAGCTCGAAGAGCACGGGGAGGTCCTCCAGGCGGCGCGCCAGCTCCTCGATGCGGTTGACCTCACCCTGCAGGTGGGAAAGTCGGCTCGTGACCCGCTGAGCCTTCTCCGGGTCGTTCCACAGATCGGGCGCGGCAGCCTGCTCCTCCAACTCGGCGATCTGCTTACGCAGGCCGTCGATGTCGAGGACGTCCTGGATGCCCCTCAGAGTGCCGGTAAGCTCGTTGATCTGTTCGGCCGGATCGATGACTGCCACGTCTGTAAAGGGTACGCGAACCACGGACGCGGTCAGGTTCCACGTGGCGATGGTGGTGGCACCGCGTCGCAGCGGGAGGACGGCGTGACGAGGATCGTGCGAGGCGCGCTCGCCCTCGCCCTCGCCTGTGCCACGGTCGCCTGCTCCAGCGGCGAGGCGGCGGAGCATGCCGCGACGACCCCGGCCGCGGCCGAGGAGACGCCGGCCACGCCGGGGTCCCCGGGCCCGCCGGATCAGGCCGTGACGCTCGACGAGGCCCGCGACGCGCTCGACACCCACCTCGCCACCGACGACGTGGTCCGGGCCGCCCTCGCCGACCGATGGGCGCTCGCCCTCACCCGGGACGGCCACCGCATGATCACGCTGGCCGCGATCCACTCCCACGGCGGCGACCCGCCCCGCTACTCGTGGGGCCGCCGGGAGGTGTACGTGCCCCGGCAGAGCCCGGGCCGGTCGCCCCAGTGGTTCCTCGCCACGGCGGAGCGGCGCGACCCGTCCGGGGAGACCCGGCTCGCCGTGCTCGTCTTCGCCCGGCAGGGCGAGGGGGCGCGGTGGCAGGTGAGCCACGAGTCCCTGCTCTACCCGGAGGAGGGCCTGCCGGAGATCGCGCTCGACGACGACGGGTACGCGACCGCCCTCGACCCCCGCGACCAGTCGGTCGCGGTCAGCCCGAACCTCATGGGCCCCCTGCACGCGACGATCGCCGAGGAGGGGCCCCAGGGCTTCGCGTCAGGGCTGATCGCCCCCGGGCCGCACACCACCGGCTTCTACGCCGAGATCGAGGAGACGCGGCGCACGGCCCGGGAGCGGGACTGCATGAACTACCGGTCGATCTTCGCGCTCGCCGCCAGGTACCCCGTCTTCGCCCTGCGCACCGCGGACGGCGGGGCGCTGGTCGCCTACACCCTGGTCCGGACGTCCACCTGGTCGCCCGGCAAGGAGCAGCTCAAGTGCGGTGAGGGGCGGCCGGTCCCCATCCCGCCCGAGGCGCGGTGGCTGCTCGGCGCCGGCGGCCCGATCATCCGCGAGGAGCGGCAGATCCAGGAGACCCAGCAGTACGTGGCCGCGGTGCCGCCGAAGGCCTCCACGGCGCCCGCGCACGTGATCGGGTACGAGGGCGCCGTGTCGAGCGCGACCAACCGCTGATCAGCCTTCGGCGTACGGCAGGTCGCTGGCGGTCACCAGCGTCCGGACCGCGCGCAGCGCCACGGAGAGCGTGGCGAGGTCGAAGGTGCCGCTCTCCCAGATCTCGGAGATCGTCTGCCGCATCCGGGCCAGGGCCGGCCGGTTCGCCTCGGTCCACCGGTCGAGCCGCTCCTCCGGGGAGAGCCCGGCCTCGCTGACCGTCAGCACCTGACGGGTCAGCACGGCGTGCGCCGCGTACAGGTCGTCGCGGAGCGCGGAGCGGGCCATGGAGCTCCACCGGCTGTCCCGCGGCAGCGCGATCACCCGCTCCCGGAGCCGGGTGAGCTCCAGCCGGTCGGCCAGGGCGAAGTAGACCTCGGCCACCTCCTGGAGCGGCCGGCCCGTCTGGGCGGCGATCTCCACCAGGTCGAACGTGGAGTAGGCGGGCACCATCACCGCGATGCGCTCGGCCAGGTCCTTCGGCACCCCGCGGGCGATGAAGTGGTCCCTCCGCTCCTCGTACGCGGCGAGGTCCCGGCCGACGAGCAGCGACGGCAGAACGCCGAGCAGCTCCCTGGCGCCCTTGGCGAAGAGCTCGGCCGTCGGCCCGAGCTCCACCGGCGGCCTCCGGTTGACGAGCAGCCACCGGGTCCCCCGCTCGGAGAGCTTCCGCGCCTCGAAGAGCATGGCGAGCTGCGTGGCGGTGTCCACCTTGTTGTCCAGCGCCTGGATCTGGCGCACCACGCCGGGGAGGTCGAACACCTCGCGGGTGACCAGGTAGGCGCGGACGATGTCGGCGGTGGAGGCCCCGGTCTCCTCCCAGAACCGGAAGAGGAACGTGGTCCCGCCGAAGTTGACCACGTCGTTCACCACGCGGGTGGTGATGATCTCCCGGCGGAGGGGGTGGGCGTCCATGTACGAGCGGAACCGCTCCCGGAGCGCCGACGGGAAGTACGACACGAGCCACGACTCCAGGTACGGCTCATCGGGGATGTCCGACTGGAGCAGCTCGGAGTCGATCAGCAGCTTGGTGTAGGCGAGCAGGACGGCGAACTCCGGGCCGGTGAGGCCGAGGCCGGCCTGCCGGCGCTCGGCGAGCGCCTTCTCCGAGGGCAGGGACTCCAGCTTCCGGTCGACCAGGCCGTCGCGCTCCAGCTTCCGCAGGTAGCGGGTGTGGACGTGGAGCATCTCCGGCGCCTGCGCCCGGGCGGCGGCGAGCACGAGGTTCTGCGCGTAGTTGTCCTCGAGCACCAGCCGGGCGACCTCGTCGGTCATGCCGAGGAAGATCCGGTCGCGCTCCTCGGCGGAGATCTCGCCGTCGCGGACCGCCTCGTCCAGGAGGATCTTGATGTTCACCTCGTGGTCGGAGGTGTCCACGCCGGCCGAGTTGTCGATGAAGTCGGTGTTGATCAGCCCGCCGCCCAGCGCGTACTCGATCCGGCCGAGCTGGGTGAAGCCGAGGTTGCCCCCTTCGCCGACGACCTTGCAGCGCAGCTCGGAGGCGTTCACCCGGACCGCGTCGTTGGCCTTGTCCCCGACGTCGGCGTTGTTCTCCGCGGTGGCCTTGACGAAGGTGCCGATGCCCCCGTTCCACAGCAGGTCCACCGGGGCGCGCAGGATCGCGCTGATCAGCTCGTTCGGGGTGAGCGACGTCACGCCGTCGGGCAGCCCGAGGGCGCTGCGCATCTGCGGGGAGACCGGGATGGACTTGGCCGTCCGCGGCCACACGCCGCCGCCCGGGGAGATGCACGACCGGTCGTAGTCGTCCCAGGAGCTGCGCGGGAGCCGGAAGAGCCGGAGCCGCTCGGCGTAGGAGCGGGCCGGGTCGGGCGAGGGGTCGACGAAGATGTGCCGGTGGTCGAAGGCGGCGATCAGCTTGATGTGCTCGGACTGGAGCATGCCGTTGCCGAACACGTCACCGGACATGTCGCCGATCCCGACGACGGTGAAGTCGGTGGTCTGGACGTCGATGCCCATGGTCCGGAAGTGGAACTTCACCGACTCCCACGCGCCGCGGGCGGTGATGCCCATCGCCTTGTGGTCGTAGCCGACCGAGCCGCCGGAGGCGAACGCGTCCCCGAGCCAGAACCCGTACTCCCGCGCCACCTCGTTGGCGATGTCGGAGAAGGTCGCGGTGCCCTTGTCCGCCGCGACCACCAGGTAGGGGTCGTCCCCGTCGTGCCGGACCGTGTCCGCCGGCGGCGTCACCCGGCCCCCGACCAGGTTGTCGGTGAGGTCGAGCATGCCGGAGATGAACTGGCGGTAGCACGCGATGCCCTCGGCGAGCTGCTCGTCCCGGCCGCCGGTGACCGGGCGCTTCACCACGAACCCGCCCTTGGACCCGGTCGGGACGATGACGGTGTTCTTCACCATCTGCGCCTTGACCAGGCCGAGGATCTCGGTGCGGAAGTCCTCCATCCGGTCCGACCAGCGGAGCCCGCCCCGGGCGACCTTGCCGAAGCGCAGGTGCACGCCCTCGACCCGCGGCGAGTAGACGAAGATCTCGTACTTCGGCCGCGGCTGCGGCAGCACGCTGATCGCCTGCGGGTCGAACTTCAGCGAGATGTACGGCTTGCGCTTGCCGGTGACGAACTTGCTCCCGCCCGATCCGGGGTCCCGGCCGTCGGCGCGGGCCGGCTGGAAGACGTTGGTCCGGAGCGTCGCGTTGATCATCTCGAGGTAGGCCCGGAGGATCCGGTCCTCGTCGAGCGAGGCGACGTCGTCGAGCGAGGCGAGGATCTCCTCGTTGAGCGCGTCGCAGACCTCGGTCCGCGCGTCCGCGGGCAGCCGGGGGTCGAACCGGGCCTCGAACAGGCGGACCAGCAGCCGGGCGATCCGGACGTTGCCGAGGAGGGCGCGCTCGATGTACTCCTGGCTGAACGTGGTCCCGGCCTGCCGGAGGTACCGCGCGTAGGCCCGCAGCACCTCGGCCTCCTCCCAGGTGAGGCCGGCGGCGAGCACGAGCGCGTTGAAGCCGTCGCACTCCACGTCGCCGCGCCACAGCACGGCGAAGGCGTCGTGGAACAGGCGCCGCAGCTCCCGCTCGTCCACGTCCGCGGGGGGCGTGAAGCGGAGCCCGAAGTCGTAGATCCACGCCTGGCCGGACGCGCCGTGGTCCCGGGTGATCTCGTACGGCCGCTCGTCCACGACCTCGACGCCCATCCGCTGGAGGAGCGGGAGCACCCGGGAGAGCGAGATCGGCGCGCCGAGGCGGTAGAGCGCGAACCGGTACTCGCCGGCGGCCGCCCCCTCGGGCCGGTAGAGGTTCATCCCGATGTCGGCGGGGTCGTCGCTGAGCCGCTCGAGCCGCTTGATGTCGGCGACCGCGTCGTACGGGGAGAAGTCCGCCTTGTAGCCCTCCGGGAAGGCCGAGCCGTACCGCTCGATCAGCCGGGCGGCCTCCTCGTCGCCGCAGAGCTCCTGGAGGGCGGCGGCGAGGTCGTCCTCCCAGATCCGCGCGGCCGCGGCGAGCCGGGCCTCGAGCTCCTCCACGTTCTCGGGGAGCTCGCGCACGGGCGTGTCCGGCTCCCCGCGGACCACGACGTGCAGCCGGGCGAGCATCGACTCGCCGACCACGGCGCTGTAGTCGAACGAGGTGCCGCCCAGCTCCTCCAGGAGGATCCGCTGCATGGCGACCCGGACCTTCGTGGTGTACCGGTCGCGCGGCAGGAAGATCAGGCAGGAGATGTACCGGCCGTAGTCGTCCCGGCGGAGGAAGAGCCGCACCTGCTTGCGCTCGCGGAGCCGGAGCAGGCCGAGCGCGATCGGGACGAGGTGGTCGACCGAGGTCTGGAAGAGCTCCGAGCGCGGGTAGGTGTCGAGGATCTCGATGAGGTCCTTGCCGTCGTGGCTGTCCGCGGCGATGCCGACCCGGTCGAGCACCTCGGCGAGCTTGCGCCGGAGCACCGGGATCCGGGTGATCGACTCGCTGTAGGCCGTGTGGGTGAACAGGCCGAGGAACCGGCGCTCGCCGATCACGTCGCCCTCGGGGGAGAAGACCTTCACCCCCACGTAGTCGAGGTAGTTCGGGCGGGAGACCGTCGAACGGCTGTTCGCCTTGGTGATGATGAGGACCCGGGGGTCCCGGGCCCGCGCCCTGAGCTCCGGGGAGAGGGCGGCGAAGCTGTCCGACTCGGCCTTGTCGGCGCGGAGGATGCCCAGACCGGTGCCCGGCACGGCGCTCAGGTGCTCGCCCTCCTCGGCGCGGGACAGCCGGTACTCGCGGCTGCCGAGGAAGAGGAAGTGCCCGTCGGCGAGCCAGCGGAGCAGGTCGGCGCTCTCCCCGACCTCGGCCGCGTCGACCGGGGGCGGGGCCGCGGTGAGGTCGTCGGCGATCCGCAGCACGAGCGCCCGCATCTTGTCCGCGTCCTCGACCGCGGAGCGGACGTCGAGGAGCACGCGCTGCAGGTCCTCCTCGAGCCGGGCGCACCTGGCCGGGTCGGGCTGCCGGTCGATCTCGATGTACATCCAGGACTCACGGATCACCTGGCCGCTGAGGTGCTCCGCGCCGGGGTCGAGGAGCGCGCCGGTCACGTCCCGCCGTACCTCCGGCTGCGGGTGGACGACCAGGTAGCACCCGATGCCGTGCCGGTCGATCTCGGCGGTCACCGAGTCCACGAGGTACGGCATGTCGTCGGTGACGATCTGCACCACGGAGCGGCCGGTCTCCCACCCGTCCTCATCGCGGGTGGGGGTGTGAACCCGGACCAGCGCCCGGCCCTGCGGGCGCAGCTCGGCCATGCGGCGGTGCGCGAGCGCCGGGCC
This sequence comes from Thermobispora bispora DSM 43833, assembly GCF_000092645.1. Lineage (NCBI taxonomy): Bacteria > Bacillati > Actinomycetota > Actinomycetes > Streptosporangiales > Streptosporangiaceae > Thermobispora > Thermobispora bispora. Next base: position 886,647 of record NC_014165.1, on the reverse strand, counting down.
GTACACCTCGGCGAGGCCGCGCCCGGTCAGTTCTTCGGGGGTGACGTTCTTGTAGTACCGCCGCAGATAGCCGAGCACGTCCTCGCCGTCGACCTGCCGCACGCCGAGCGTGTCGGCGCAGGCCTCGGCCGCGGCGCGGAGGAGCTCGTCCAGCGCTTTATCCGATTCGTCCCGGCTTAGCGCTACATCGAGCGACATCGTGTTACTCACTCCTTTGTGAGCGTGCAGGAAATCAGCCACGCCGGCCCATGACCCGGGATCCACGGCACCAGGCCCTCCCCTCTGGAACGGTGCCCGGGACGAGCGGCCTGTATCGGTCCCGATCGGCGGGACGGCCGCCCGGTGCCGTCGCCGGGCCGGCGGTCATGCGCCGTGCGGATCGCCGGCCGGTCTCGCGGTCCGCCGGGCGTTCCGCGAACGTCATCGCGGGCCCCCGGCGGCTCCCCGACCCCGTTGTCGGAGAGTCCGGGACCACGCACGAGCAGATGGATGAGAGTAGCATCCCACCGCCGCTGCGCCGCCGGCCGGGCATGGCGGAGCCCGATCCGCTGCGACCGGGCCGCGTGCCGGGGTGGACGCCGAAGCGGGAACGCGCGCCTGGGCCGCCCGGCCTCGCCGCGCGGGGGCCCACCGCTCCGGCCGCACACTGCGGCGGCGGAGCGCCCCCGTGCCCACCCCGCTGCATGCCCACTCCCGGCGGCGCTTGATCTTCTGTGACCGAAACCACGGGCCGTCAGCCCTGATCTCACCCTACGCCCGCGGCATTCGTCAATTTAGTGCACGATCATGAACATAGGCGTCCGGTGACCTGGCCGTTTTCGGTCAAGAATCAGCGCGGCCGACCGGTCCGTAAATGGTCCGAAACCCCGTCCACGGGCACCGGCGGATGACCGCCGGACACCAGGGCATGACCGGGACGGACGGCGGTCTCCCCCAGCGGAGCCGAGGGCCAGGTGGCCGATCGGCGGCGGTGCGTACCGTCACCGCGGACGGCCGCGCGGGCCGGCCGCGCGATCGGTGCCGGGCCGGCCGGGCGACCGGTACTGGGCCGGCAGTCGAACGGTGCGGGCCGGGGCGGGCGGCCGGACCCGGCCACGGCTGCGCCGGCCGGATCCGGTCCCGGACACCTGCCCGGGACCGGGCGAGCCGCCCCGCCCCAGGGCGGTACCCGGCCCAGATGCCACGCCCCGCACCATCGCCGGGCGAGCCGCCCCGGCGGCGGGGCCGCGCGGACGCCCGGCCCAGGATCACTTCCGGGGCGTGCCCGGCGCCAGTTCACTTCCGGGGCACGAAGTACTGCAGCGTCTCGGGGTTGGCGAGGGCGTCCGGGTTGGCCGCCTGCTCGACCGGGGTGCCGAGCAGGATCTTGCGGACCGGGACCTCGAGCTTCTTCCCGGAGAGCGTGCGCGGGATGCCGGGCACGGCGTGGATCTCGTCGGGCACGTGGCGCGGGGACAGCTCGGTGCGCAGCGCCGCGCGGATGGCCGAGGTCAGCTCCTCGGTGAGCGAGGCGCCCTCGGCGAGCACCACGTAGAGCAGCAGCCGGCCCTCCTGCCCCAGCCGGCCCGTGTCGATCACCAGGCTGTCGACGATCTCGTCGAAGCGCTCGACCACCCGGTAGAACTCGCTGGTGCCCATCCGGACCCCGCCCCGGTTGAGCGTGGCGTCGGAGCGGCCGTAGATCACGCACCCGCCGTCCGGGAGGATCTTGATCCAGTCGCCGTGCCGCCACACGCCCGGGTAGTCGGCGAAGTACGACTCCCGGTAGCGCTCCCCCGACGGGTCGTTCCAGAACATCACCGGCATCGAGGGCATCGGCCTGGTGAGCACCAGCTCCCCGACCTCGCCGATCAGCGGCTTGCCCTCCGGGTCGTAGGCCTCCACCGAGGCGCCGAGGCAGCGGCAGGGGATCACCCCGGCCCGCACGGGCAGCAGCGGCACGGCGCCGACGAAGCCGGTGCACACGTCGGTGCCGCCGGAGAACGAGCCGAGCTGCACGTCCGCCTTCACGTCCGAGTAGACCCAGGCGAAGCCCTCGGGCGGGAGCGGGGACCCGGTCGATCCGATCCCCCGCAGCCGCTCCAGCCCGGTGGGCCGTACCTTCGCCTTCATCGAGGCGAGCAGGTACGGCGCGCCGGTGCCGAAGTACGTGATTCCCTCGTCGGCGGCGAGCCGCCAGAGCGCGTCCGTGCCCGGGTGGGTCGCGCTGCCGTCGTACAGCACCACCGTGGCGCCGACCAGCAGGCCGCCGATGAGGTAGTTCCACATCATCCAGCCGGTGGTGGTGTACCAGAAGAACACGTCGCCCTCGCCGAGGTCCTGGTGGAACGAGAGCGACTTGAGGTGCTCGAGCACGATCCCGCCGTGGCCGTGGACGATCGGCTTGGGCAGGCCGGTGGTGCCGGACGAGTACAGCACCCACAGCGGGTGGCCGAACGGGACCCGTTCGAACTCGAGCCCGGCCTCCTCGGACCGCAGCTCCGCCCAGGACAGGGCGCGCACCCCGCCGTCGGCCGCCGGGGCGGGGCCGTCCCCGCCGAACAGCGGGACCCACACCACGGCCTGCAGGCTCGGCAGCTTCGCGGCGATCTCCCGGACCACGGCCGACCGGTCGTACGGCTTGCCGGCGTAGCGGTACCCGTCCACGGCGATCAGCGCCTTCGGCTCGATCTGGGCGAACCGGTCGGCCACGCTGGACGCGCCGAAGTCCGGGGAGCAGGACGACCAGATGGCCCCGAGGGACGCCGTGGCGAGGAAGGCGATGAGGGCCTCCGGGATGTTGGGGACGTACGCGGCGACCCGGTCGCCGCGGCCCACGCCGAGCCGGGCCAGCCCGGCCCGCACCCGGCCCACCTCCGCGCGGAGCTCGCCGAGGGTGAACGTCCGCCGGTTCCCCGCCTCATCGCGGAAGATCACCGCGAGCCGGTCGGGGTCGCCGCGCAGCGCGTTCTCCGCGTAGTTGAGCCGCGCGCCCGGGAACCATTCGGTGCCCGGCATCGAGCCGGAGAGCACGGGACCGGTTCCGCGCTCGCCGACGACGCCGAAGTAGTCCCAGATCGCGGGCCAGAATTCCTCCGGTGATTCGACGGACCACCGCCACAGCTCCGGGTAGTCCTGGCCGCCGCGCCCCAGCCACTCTTGGAAGCGGGTGATCCGGGCGGCGCGGATGACCTCGTGGGTCGGCTCCCAGAGCAGATCGCCTTCCTGAACCATGGGACCATCTTGGCGGGCCGGAGGGCGGATGTCAGTACCCCGGGTCGCTCCGCCGGCCGCCCGGGGGTTGCGGTCCGCCCGCGCGAGGGGACGTCCGGTCCGGCCGGGCGAGGGCGCCCGGCCCTCCGGCGGAGCACGCCGGCCCCGCCGCGAAGGCCGCCCGGCCTTCAGGTGGAACGCCCCGGGGGAGACGCCCAAGGCCGTCCGCCCAGGAGGTACGGCATGCCGCCGTCGAGGACCACCCACCCGGCTCTGGGATGAGACACCCCGGGACCCGCGCAGAGCATCCGCCCCGGGATGGGACACACGGGACACCCCGAGGGCATTCGGCCGGGGTGGACGGCAACGGCCCGCCGCCCAGGCGAGCCGGTCCTCGGATGGGACGCCCCGAGCCGCCCGCCGGGGCACCTGGCCCGGTGGGACGAGCGCCCGGGGACGAACCGGGACGCCCGGTCAGCGCACGGGCCGCTCCGCCGGGTCGGTGAGCCGGGCGACCGCGGCGACGACCTCGGAGGCGTTCTCCAGGTCGGGGAGGACGATGTCGGCGCCCGCCTCCTCCAGCTCGCTCGCGGTGGCGCGGCCGGTGGCCACGGCGATCATCCGGGCGCCGCCGAACTTCGCCGCCTGGACGTCCCGGGGGGAGTCCCCGATGAACACGGTGTTCTCCTTGGTGAACGTGGCGCCGTACTTCTCCTTCGCCCGGCTCTGCGCCACCTGGAGGAGGGTGGCCTTGGGGTAGACCTCCTCCCCGTAGCCGCCCACTTCGAAGTCGATCCACTTGTCCAGCCGGAACGCCTTGAGCTTGAGCACGGCGTTGTCCCGGATGCCGCCGGTGAGCACCGACTGGACCACTCCCTTGAGCTTGGACAGCGCCTTGAGCGCGTCCCGCGCGCCCGGCATCATCCGCCCGTCCTTCGCCAGGCGGTCCCGCCGCTCGGCGAAGCTCACGGCGAGCGCGTCGAGGAAGCGCGGCAGGTGGTGCTCCTCGGCGGCGATGCCGTTGATGGCCAAGGTCTCGAAGATGATCTCTGACTCCGGGCGGCCCAGGGCCGGGGCGAGCTTCACCATCGGCCGCCCGGTCACCATCCGGAACGCGTCCGCGTAGGCGTCGCGCGTGACGATGCTGACGTCGACGAGCGTGAGATCGACGTTCCAGAGAACGAGGCGGTTGATCGCGGCCTCCGTGAGGATCACTGGGGTTGCGGATGCCCAATCAGTATCACCGGCGTGGGGCGCGCCGGCCGCCTGAGCGCCTGCCGGCCGGGCGCGGCTCAGATCAGGTCGAGGGCGTCGGCGAGCCGGTCCACGACGGGGACGCCGACGCGTTCCAGCTCCGACCGCTTGGTCATGCCCCCGGCGTAGAGGATCGCCCGGGCGCCGACGTGCTGGGCGGCGTGGGCGTCGTCCACGCTGTCGCCGATCACCACGACCTTCTCGGGGTCGATGCCGAGGGCGCGGAGGTGCTCCACCATGTGCTCGGCCTTGTGCCCGCCCGACGAGGTGCGCGACCCGTCGACCCGGACGAAGTGCCCGTCGATGCCGAGTTCGCTCACCTTGCCGACCAGCCGCTCGTGCCGCCACATGGAGAGCAGCGACTGGGTCCGGCCGGATTCCTGCCAGGCCTGCAGGCTGGCGAGCGCGCCCTCGGTGAGCTGGCAGGCCTCCATCAGGCTGTGGTAGTGCTCGTGGAACCCCCGGTCGAGCATCTCCCACTCGCCCTCCCGGAGCGGACGGCCGAGCATGCGCTCGTACGCCACCCAGATCGGCCGGGTGTAGACCTCGCGGAAGCCCTCGATGTCGTACGGGCCGATGCCGTACGGCTGGAAAAGCCGGTTGGTCGCCTGGACGACCGCTTCGATGTCGTGGAAGAGAGTCCCGTTCCAGTCCCAGACTATGTGCGTCATATCACCCCCGAAGGTAGCGGCCGGCCATGACATCCCCGTGAACGCCGCCGGTCAGGCCAGCAGATCCCTGATCTCCTGCCGGGCGTACCACATCAGCTCGTGGTCCTCGGCGCCGTCGACCACGAAGCGGGCGTCCTCGTCCCCGGCGTCGGCGCCGGGCAGCGCGGCGATCGCCGCCTCGATGTCGGGGATCGCGGCCGGGTCGTCCACGTGGACCGACGCGATCTTCCGCAGCGGGACGGGCTTGCGCACCTCCACCCGGCCGCGCTCGGCCGGGTCGGTGCCGGCCGCCACGGCCTCCTCGGGGACTTCGGCGGCGATCACCACGCGCCGGGCCACCACTCCGGGGCCGGCGGCGGCGAGCAGGCGCAGCGAGGCGCGGGCCGCCTCGGTCATCGCGACGTACTCCAGCTCCTCGGTGTCGCCGGAGGCGTACCACTCGATCAACGCGGGGGTGACCGCGTAACCGGTCAACGGGGCCGGTCCCAGCTCCCCCGCCTTGAGCACCTCGGCCAGCGCGGGGAGCGTGCACGGCAGATAGACGCGCATGCGTTCCTCGACTCACCTGATCTCGCGGTTGGCGGTCACACCGGGACGGGACCCCGTCCCGGCTCACCGATGACGCGCACCGCGGCTGCCAACGGGAACCAGGATCTCACCCTACGGCCGGGCGGCGGGCCCGCAGCGGAGCCGGGACCTGGCGTGTCCGGGCCGCGGCCGCTCACCGGGCCGGGCGGAAGGGCAGGCGGAACAGCCGCTCCAGCTCCGACAGGGTCGTGGCGGGCTCCCGGTGGTGGATGCCGACGAGGCCGAGCGCCTGGGCCGCCTCGATGTTCGCCTTGATGTCGTCGATGAACACGCACTGCGGGGCGTCGAGCCCGAGCAGGCCGAGCGCGTGGTGGTAGATGCCGGGCTCGGGCTTGCGCATCCCCACCTCACCGGAGATGACGACCGCGTCGAACAGCTCGTCCCAGCCGTCGCGGGGGTACTCGACCCCCCACGAGTTGGACACCAGGCACGTGGCGAGGCCGTGGGAGCGGGCCATCCGCAGCATGTCGTGCATCTCCGCCACGGGCCGGAACCAGGCGAACATCCGGGTGAGCAGGCCGGCGGCCTCGGGCGGTTCCCCGTCGACCGTGCGCAGCATCGCGGCGAGCCGCCGTTCGAACTCGGAGGCGGGCATCTCGCCCCGCTCGAGGGCGTGGATCGGGTTCTCCCCCGGCCCGCCCGCGTAGGCGTGGTTGAGGAGCTCCCGCATCACCTGCCGGTAGTGGTGGGGATCGATCCGGTCGGCCTCCATCCACCTCGCGACGGACTCGGCCATGCTCGTGGTGAGCACACCACCCCAGTCGATGAGCACGCCCTTGAGCACCGCACCGCCTCCCGTGGCGAGATGACCGTCCGGGAGGAATTCTAAAACAAGATTCTAATCTGTTGTTGATCTTGATTTCCGGCGGTCGTCCCCGAGCACCTCACGCGGCCTTCCTCACCCGCGAGCCGGGCGGATCCGAGGGGTACGGCCCGGCCGCGCCGCGCTACCTGGCGTCGGCGATGGCCGCCGCCACCCGCCGCGCCACCTTGAGGTGCTCGGCCGACTTCACCCCGCCCGGATCGGTGCGGGTGGGCCCGAGGACGCCGCGCCGCTCCTTCAGCCGGAGGATGCGGAGCACCGACTCGTCGATCCGCCGTTCGGGGATGCGGCCGGACCGCACCGCGGTCAGCACCGCCTGGTACGCGGTGGGCAGGTCGGGCGGCATGAGGAGCAGATCCGCGCCGGCGAGGATCGCCCGCACCGCCACCTCGGCGTCGCCGTACCGCTTGCGCACCCCGGCCATGTCGAGCGCGTCGGTGACGACCACCCCGTCGTACCCGAGCTCCCCGCGGAGCAGGCCGGTGATCACCGCGCGGGAGAGCGTGGCGGGGTCGCCGGAGGGGTCGAGCCTCGGCATGGCCACGTGCGCGGTCATGATCGCGTCCACGCCGCGCTCGATCGCCGCCCGGAACGGCGGCGCGTCCACGCGCCGCCACCGGGCCTTGGAGTACGTGATGACCGGCAGGTCCTGGTGGCTGTCCACGCTGGTGCCGCCGTGCCCGGGGAAGTGCTTGGCGACCGAGGCGACGCCGGCGGCGTGGAACCCCTCCACGGCCGCCCGCACCATGGCCGAGACGAGCTTCGGATCGGACCCGTAGGCCCGCGACCGGATGAACGACCCCTTGGCGCTGACGTCGGCGACCGGCGCGAAGTCCACCGCGATCCCCAGGTCGCGCAGCTCCTCACCGGTCACCCGCGCCACGTCCCGCGCGAGCCGCGGATCGCGGGTCCGCCCGATCGCCGGGGCGCCCGGCAGCTTGGTCACCAGCGACCCCAGCCGCGCCACCTCGCCGTTCTCCTGGTCGACGCCGACCATGAGCGGCACCAGGGGGGACGCCTTCCGGAGCCCGGTGGTGAGCGCGGCGACCTGCTCGGCGGTGGAGATGTTGCCCGCCCACGGGAAGAGGATCACTCCGCCGGGGCGGAACCTGCGCACCACCTCGGCCGGGGTGGCCACGCCGTACCGGGCGGTGTTCTCCTGGTGGGCCGCGCCGGCCCGCGGGCCGTACACGACGATCATGAAGAGCTGGCCGACCTTGTCCTCGAGGCTCATCCGCGCGAGCAGCCCTGCGGCCTCGCCGCCGGGCGAGGGCGAAGGGCTGGGCGACGGGCTCTGCCCCGCGCCCGGGCCGGGCGTCGCCTCGGACGGCGGAGCGGACGCGGGCGGCGGCTGCGGCGCGGGAGCACCGGTCGAGCAGCCGGCCACGATGAGCAGCGATAAGGCGATCAGTGGGGTGAGGCCGCGTCCACGGCCAGGCCTCCGGCCGCCCCCGACACCACGACGCGGTCCTGACACGCCATTCACCATAGTCACATCGGCACCGTGGCAGTACCGGCCGATGCCGGAGACTCACCACCAGGTCAGCCGGTCTGCGTGACCTTCCGCAGCCCGCGCGGGGCGTCCGGGTCGATGCCGAGCCGGCGGGCGAGCGCCTCGGTGAGGAGCTGCCCGGGGACGATCAGCCCCAGCGGGGCGAGCCACTCGGGCAGCTCGGGGCCGCGCAGCGCGGCGGTGGCCGCCCCGGCGAGCTCCTCCCCTCCGCCGATGGCGTAGACGGACGCGCCCGCGTCCCGCACCCGCCGGGCGAGCGCGACCGTGCCGGCGAGCACCGGCCCCTCCCCCGCGGCCACCAGGATGGCCGGGGTGTCCGCGTCCACGACCGCGATCGGCCCGTGGAGCAGGTCGGCGTAGGAGAGGCCGATGGCGTGCAGGTAGCAGGCCTCCTTGAGCTTGAGCGCGAGCTCGAGCGCGGTGGAGTACACCAGCCCACGGCCGGAGACCACCAGGCCGGCCTTGCCGGCGAGCCCGTCCACCACCGCGCCGATATCCCCGGGGTCCTCGATCAAGGCCGCGACCGCCTCGGGGACGCGCCGCAGCTCCCCGGGGTCCACGTCGGCCCCGAGCCCGATGGCGAGCACGGCGAGGGCGACGAGCTGGGTGGTGTAGGTCTTGGTCGCCGGGACCGCCCGCTCCTCTCCGGCGAGCGTGCACAGGGCGAGGTCGGCGGCCTGGGCGAGCGGCGAGGACTCCCCGCCGTTGGTGATCGCGATGGTCCTCGCGCCGCAGTCCCGGGCCCACCGCAGCGTGTCGACGATCTCCTCGGTCCGGCCGGACTGGGAGAGCCCCACGGCGAGCACGCCGTCGAGGTCGAGCCGGCGGCGGTACGCCGTGGCGACCGAGGGCGCGCCGAGCGCGGTGAGGCGGCCCGCCCGCGTCTCGATCAGGTAGCGGCCGTAGACCGCGGCGTTGTCCGAGGTGCCCCGGGCGATGAACAGCACGTGCCGGGTGCCCTCGGCGAGCGCCGTGATCTCACCGGTCCGGGGCAGCAGGGCGTCCAGCGTCGCCTGGATGGCGGCGGGCTGCTCGGCGATCTCCTTGCGCATCGTCGTGGTCATGGCGGATCGTCCTCGCTCGGCGGATCGGGGTACCGGCCCTCTGTCCTTGTTCTGCCACCACGGTTGACAGTGATTCGGCGGATGTGGTCTAGTCCGGACTAGACCAGTACGAACCATAGCCCATTCCGGGCAAGATCATGATCGAATCCGGCAGGGAGGTGGCGGTGCCCGGGATCGATCCCCACGGCCCGGTCCCGAAGTACGCCCAGCTCCGGGAGATCCTGCTCGACCTGATCGAGCGCGACGAGCTGCCGCCCGGCGCCCCGATCCCGTCCGAACGGGAGCTGTGCCGCCGCTACGGGCTCTCCCGGATGACCGTACGGCAGGCCGTGGACCGGCTGGTGGCGGAGGGCCGGCTCCAGCGGGTGCCGGGCAAGGGCACCTTCGTGGCGCAGCCGAGGATCGAGCTGACCCTGCCCCTCACCTCGTTCACCGAGGACATCCGGTCGCGCGGCATGGCGCCGGGCGCCCGCGAGCTCGGCCGCCGGGTGGTGCGGGCCGGGCCGCACCTGGCCGCCCGGCTCGGCATCCGGCCCGGTGACGCCGTGCACGTCATCGAACGGCTCCGCACCGCGGACGGGGAGCCGGTCGGCATCGACCGGACCCACATCCCGGCCGCCCTCGCCCCCGGCCTGGAGGAGGCCGACCTGACCGGCCGGTCGCTGCACGCCCTGCTGGAGGCCCGGTACGGCATCGTCATGGACGGCGGGGAGCTCACCATCACCGCCGGGACCGCCGATCCGGCGGACGCGAGCCTGCTCGGCCTGCCCGGCGGGGCGGCCGTCCTCGTCCTGCACCGCCGGTCGTTCGCGGGCGGGGTGTGCGCCGAGTACGGGGTCTCCACCTACCGGGCGGACCGCTACCAGCTCAAGGCCGCCCTCGGCGCGCCCGCCCCTGGGCTCGCCCCGGAGGGCGCCGAGCGTTCCGCGCGTCCATGACGCGCGGATGCCGAAGAGGCGGGATGCGCGCCGCGGACCCGCGGCGCGCATCCGGAAGGACAGGGCAGGTCAGGAGGGCCGGCTCGCGGTGCGCGAGCGGCTACTCGGTGACGCAGGGGGTGCCGTTGAGCGCGAACTGGCTCGGCGACGTGTTGGTGCCGCTATAGATCCCCTGGAAGCCGAAGTCGGTGCTGCCCCCAGGAGGAATCGTGGGGTTGTAGCCGACGTTGCGCGCGGTGACCTGCTGGCCGGACTGGGTGATCGTGGCGTTCCACGCATTGGTGATCTGCTGGTTGCCCGGCCAGGTCCACGTCACGGTCCAGCCGTTGATGGCGGTGCTCCCGGTGTTCGTGATCGTCACGTTGGCGGTGAACCCGTTGTTCCAGGTGTTGGGGACGTACCGGATCCGGCAGGGGGCGCTCGTCGGGCCCCCGGTCGGGGTCACGGTCGGGGTCACCGTCGGGGTCGCGGTCGGGGTCGCGGTCGGCGATGTGCCGGTGAGACCGAAGAACTCGATGGCGTAGGCGGCCATGCCGCTCATCGGGAGGGTGTGCCCGGCGCCCTGGATCGTGTACGCCTCGACCTGGACGGTTCCGGACGAGTCGGCGTAGCTGCGGCGCGTCCAGCCGGGCTGCGGCGTGTCGGTGCTGGTCGGCGTCTGGCTCAGCCCGTGCACGTTGGTCCACTGCTTGATCTCCTCCTCCAGCTCGGAGTAGGAGACCACGAAGTCGTTGGTGCCGTGCCACAGCTGCATGCGCGGCCAGGGGCCGTGATAGCCCGGGTTCGCGTTGCGCACCGCGTCGCCCCACTCCTGCGCGGTCTTGCCGACGCACGGGGCGGAGTTGAAGCCCGGCTGAAACGCCGCCTCGTTGGGGAAGCACGTGAAGGGCACGCCCATGAACGCCGCCCCGGCCTTGAACACCTCCGGGTACAGGGCGAGCATGGCGTTGGTCATCATCGCGCCGGAGGAGCTGCCGACCGCGAACACCCGGTCCGGATCACCGTGGTACTGCTGCAAGGCGTAGGTCACCATGGACATCAGCGACACCGGGTCGGTCTGCCCGCCGCGTACCTTCGACTCGTCGGACCAGTTGTCGAAGCAGTTCATCTTCTTCGACGCGGACGGGTAGATCACGATGAAGCCGTACCGGTCGGCCAGCGTCGCGAACTCGGTGGAAGAGTAGAACGACGGCCCGGATCCGCCGCACGGGTGCATGGCCAGCACGATGGCCGGGTTCGGCTGCACGTTGTTCGGCACGTAGATGTGCATGCGCAGGTTGCCGGGATTGGGGCCGAAGTTCGTCACCTCGGTGAGCGTGGCCGCTGTGACCTGGTTCGGGGACACCAGAGCGACCAAGGCGTACAGCAGCGCCGCGCAGGCGCCCGCCCATAACGCTCTCGCTCGTTTCATTCGCCTTCCCCTCCTCGGGGTACCGCTTCTCCTCTGCTCGCCATAGGGGGTTCGCGGCCGCCGACCCCTGGGGTGCCAGGGGGAAAGTAGGCACGGCTTCGAGCGGGGGTCAAGACCGGCTCGTGCGGCGATCTCGCTGGTCCGGCCGGGTGAGACGGCTTTGCGCTGATTATCAAGCCACTTGTTATAAAGCAAGTTGATATTGGTCGCGAAACTTACATCGGCGGGCGCACGTTATCGTTTTGCGGTGACCGCCCCTCGTACCTCTCGAGCTCCTCAGCCGGCCGCGTCGGCACCGCGCCTGAGCTACCTGGTGTTCCGGCTGGAGCGCCGTATCCGGGCCCGCCTGGACGAGGCGCTCGCCCGGCACGGCGTCACCACCACCGCCTACATGGCGCTCAGCGAGCTGCGTCTGCGCGACGGGTTGTCCTCGGCGGAGCTGGCCCGCATCGCCTTCGTCACGCCACAGGCGATGAACCTCGTCATCCGCGACCTGGAACAACGCGGGCTGGTCCGCCGTGACCCCCACCCGAACGGCGGGCGCGTGCTGTGCGCCCGGCTCACCCGGAGAGGGCTGTCGGTGCTCAAGCGATGCGATCGTTCGCTGGATGAGATCGAAGAGGTCATGCTCGCCGAGGTCGACGACGCGACCCGCAAGGTGCTCGCGGACGGTCTCACCCTGTGCGCCCGGGCCCTGCGCCCCGAGGGGAGGCGTCCGGCGAGAGGCGCTCCGGCCGGGACCGGCGGCTGACGCGTCCTCCGGGGGAGACGCCCGCGGCCGGCCGTCCCGCGGTAGGGCCCGGGCGGCGGCGCCCGCGGCCCGGGCAGGTCCGTCATCGGCCCGGCGTCTATGGAGGCCTGTCGCCGGCCCGGGGCAGGTCCGTCACCCGCCTGCCGTCCGTGCAGCCCCGTCACCGGCCGGCGGCCCCGGGGGGCCGCCCCGGCGGGCGAGGGCGGCGGCCCGCACCACCGCTGAGCGCTCCGGCGTACCCGGCCGTGTTTTCGGCCGCCGGAACCAACCCCCATCCCCGCACCGGAATCGCGCCGATCCCCCGGACCACCGCGCCAACTCGCGGCGGTCTTTCCCGGCGAATCACCACGGATCAGGGTGCCGGGCGAGAAAGTTGGCGGCACGTGTATCAACGGCGAAGGCCGGAACCTCCATTGGGGCGGAGTCATGAGCGCCGTCTCGACCCGACCCCGACGGAGTCAGCGATGCGAAAGACCATCCCCCTGCCGAGGCGCGTCGCGGTGCCTCCGGCCGATCCCCCGTACGACGACGAGGAGACTGCGGCCCCGGTGACGTACGGCTCGCTCGCGCTCGCCCCGCCGCGGCCGCCGGCCCGGACGCGGCGCACCGCCGGGCCGGCCGGACCGGTTCCCAGCGAGCGGATGCTGCGCGGGCTCGGCCAGGCGCTCGCCGAGGTCCTCTGCGGCAGGCGGCCGCCACAGACCGTGCAGGACCGGCTCGCCGAGCGGGCCTATCGCGAGCTGCTGCGGGCCGGAAAGATGATCAACGCGGAGCGCCCGCCGCTCGTCGGGCCGCCCCACGTGCAGCGGCCCCGCGACGGTGCGATCGAGATGTGCCTGCTCGTCCACTGCGGGGCGCGCAGCCGGGTGCTCGCCGTCCGGCTGGAGCGGTTCGGGGTGCAGTGGCTGGTCACCGAGTTCGAGACCGCCTGACCCCGGCGGCGGGCCGCCCCGGTGGCCCCGCCGTACGGCCATGACCCCGAAGCGCATCTCCCCATGCCCCAGCGGGCGGCGGAGCCCTGGAGGCCAGGCCGCCGGCCGTTCCGTCCGGGCGACGATGACGGCGGCCGGCCTGCCCGCCCGGTGACGAGCCGTGATCACTCCGGCCATCGGGCTCTCCCATGTCCGGCCGGGTGGCGATACCCCGCTCCCGGGCCGTCCGGTGGTCCCGCCCGCGGCGTGACCACGATGGCCTTGGTCGCCTTGCCCTGCCAGGCGGCGATGACCCCGGTCATCGGGGCTTCCCGTGGGTCCGGCCGGGCGGCGCGGCTCCGGCCGCCGGGCAGCCCGTGACCGCACCGAACGGTCAAGACCCAGGCCGCCGGAACTCCCCCTGCGCAGCGGGCGACGACCACACCGGCGGCCGGACTTGACCATGGCTCGGCCATGCGGCGCCGCGGCGGACGGGCACATCCGCCGCAGGGCACGCGGGCGCCGGCCGCCGGCGGCCGGCGTACGGCCGGCGGGGCGGCAGGGCAGGACTGGGCGGGCTACGACTTGGCGCTCTGCGGCGCGCCGTGGCAGCGCTTGTACTTCCGGCCCGAACCGCACGGGCAGGGAGCGTTGCGCTCGACGTTGCCGTACGCGGCGCGCTGCTCGGGCGTGGAGCGCACCCGGCTCACCTCGACGTCGCCGGTCTCGGTCGGCGCCGAGTAGATCATCTCCTCGGGCCTGGTGGGCTGGCGCAGGGCCTTGGCGATGATCTGGCTCGCCTCCGCGACCGCCGAGTCGCCCTCGGCGTTCTCCTCGACGATCGGGTTCTCCTGCACCTCGACCTGGAGGTTGAAGAGGTAGCCGACCGACTCCTCCTTGATGCCCTCCAGCATGGCGTTGAACATCTCGTAGCCCTCGCGCTGGTACTCGACCAGCGGGTCCCGCTGGGCATAGGCGCGCATGCCGATGCCCTCCTGCAGGTAGTCCATCTCGTAGAGATGCTCACGCCACTTGCGGTCGAGCACGGAGAGGATGACCCGGCGCTCCAGCTCGCGCATGGTCTCCGCGCCGAGCTCCTCCTCGCGCCGGTCGTAGGCCTTGAGCGCGTCCTCCTTGACCTTCTCGGCGATGAGCTCCGGCGTCAGGTCCTCGCGCTCGCCACCCGCCTCCTTGATCACGTCGTCGATGGTGATGGAGATCGGGTAGAGCTGGGCGAACGCCTTCCAGAGCTTCTCGAGATCCCAGTCGATCGCGTAGCCCTCTTCGGTCGCGCCCTTGACGTAGGCGTCGATCACGTCGCCGATGAACCGGCGCACCTGCTCGCGCAGGTCGGCGCCCTCCAGCACCTTGCGGCGCTCGGCGTAGATGACCGACCGCTGCCGGTTCATCACCTCGTCGTACTTGAGGACGTTCTTGCGGATCTCGAAGTTCTGCTGCTCGACCTGGTGCTGCGCCGACGCGATCGCCTTGGTGACGATGCTCGACTCGATCGGCACGTTGTCCGGGATGTTGAGCCGGTTCATGATCGCCTCGACCTTGGCGGAGTTGAACCGGCGCATCAGGTCGTCCTCGAGGGAGAGGTAGAAGCGGGACTCGCCCGGGTCACCCTGCCGGCCGGACCGGCCGCGCAGCTGGTTGTCGATCCGCCGCGACTCGTGGCGCTCGGTGCCGAGGACGTACAGCCCGCCGAGCTTGACCACCTCGTCGTGCTCGGCCTTGACCGCCTCCTTCGCCTTCTCCAGCGCCTCCGGCCAGGCCTTCTCGTACTCCTCCGGGGTCTCGGTCGGCGAGAGGCCGCGCTCGAGCAGCTCCCGGTGGGCGCGGAACTCGGGGTTGCCGCCGAGCATGATGTCGGTACCGCGGCCCGCCATGTTCGTCGCCACGGTGACCGCGTGCTTGCGGCCCGCCTCGGCGATGATCGCGGCCTCCTTGGCGTGGTTCTTCGCGTTCAGCACCTGGTGCGGGATGCCCGCGCGCTTGAGCATCCGGGAGAGCTTCTCGGACTTCTCCACGCTCGTGGTGCCGACGAGAACCGGCTGGCCCTTCTCGTACCGCTTCTTGATGTCCTCGACGCAGGCCTCGAACTTCGCGTCCTCGGTCTTGTAGACCACGTCCGGCATGTCCTTGCGGATCATCGGACGGTTGGTCGGGATCGGGACGACGTGGAGGCGGTAGGTCTGCCAGAACTCGTTCGCCTCGGTGGCCGCGGTGCCGGTCATACCGGCGAGCTTCTCGTACAGCCGGAAGTAGTTCTGAAGCGTGATCGTGGCCAGGGTCTGGTTCTCGTCCTTGATCGGGACGCCTTCCTTGGCCTCGATCGCCTGGTGGATGCCCTCGTTGTACCGGCGGCCGTGCAGGATGCGCCCGGTGAACTCGTCGACGATCAGGACCTCGCCGTCGACGACGATGTAGTCCCGGTCCCGCTTGAACAGCTCCTTCGCCTTGAGGGCGTTGTTGAGGTACTGGACGAGGTGCGTGTGCTCGGGCTTGTAGAGGTTGTCGATGCCCAGCCAGTCCTCGACCTTCTCCACGCCCGACTCGAGGATGCCGACGGTGCGCTTCTTCTCGTCGACGACGTAGTCGCCGGTGGGCTCCTCACCGTCCTTGCCCTCGGTGCCCCGGCGGAGCCTGGGCACGATCTTGGCGAACTCCCGGTACCACTTGGCCGACTGCTCGCCGGGGCCGGAGATGATCAGGGGGGTACGGGCCTCGTCGATGAGGATGGAGTCGACCTCGTCGACGATCGCGAAGTAGTGGCCGCGCTGGACGCACTCGTCGAGCGACCAGGCCATGTTGTCGCGGAGGTAGTCGAAGCCGAACTCGTTGTTCGTGCCGTACGTGATGTCGGCCTGGTACGCCTTGCGGCGCTGGTCCGGCGGCATGTTCGCCAGGATCACGCCCACCTCGAGGCCGAGGAACCGGTAGACCCGGCCCATCATCTCGGCGTCACGCTGGGCCAGGTAGTCGTTGACCGTGACGACGTGGACCCCCCTGCCCGTGAGGGCGTTGAGGTAGGCGGGTAGCGTACAGGTCAGCGTCTTGCCCTCACCGGTGAGCATCTCGGAGATGTTGCCCATATGGAGGTTGGCGCCGCCCATGATCTGCACGTCGAAGTGGCGCTGGCCCAGAACCCGCCGGGAGGCCTCACGGACGGTCGCGAACGCCTCGGGCAACAGGTCGTCGAGGGACTCGCCGTCGGCGTACCGCTGCTTGTATTCGTCGGTGAGAGCGCGCAGCTCCGCGTCGGTCAGCTTGACGAAGTCCTCTTCAATGGCGTTGACCTGCTCGGCGATCCGCTTGAGCTTACGCAGGATCTTGCCCTCGCCGGCGCGAAGGATCTTGGACAGAATGGCTGGCACCTTGTAAAGCTCCTCGCAGGTCTTGCCCCGGCGCTTCACCCGGGGTGAGGACGAGACACGATTTCCCCGGTTGCCATCGTAGGCGGTTCCACTGCGAGACACAGCCACCCGACCCACGACGCGCCTCGCCAGCGGTCAATGGGAATGATCTTCTCATAGACGGTGGGGACGCCGCTGGCGTTCCCCCGATGCTGCGACCACCATCCCCATCGGGTAGAAAACGGATATGACTCAGAGCGGACTTGACGGCGGCCACTCGGCGGGACGTGCCAAATCCTGGCTCGCCATCACCATCATTCTCATCGGCTTCCTTCTCGGTGGCGTGGCCCTGACGATGGGGCCCAACTGGACCCTCGTCTGGGTCGGAGTGGGCATCTGCGCGGTCGGCGGGGTGCTGGCCCTGGTGTTCGACGTCTTCTCGGACGTGATCGTGGACGCGCCGCGCCAGGTCCCGGTGGAAGAGCACTACTCCCCGTTCGAGCGCCGGTCCTGACGCATCCCGCCCGGGGCGGCCGGTCAGGCCCCGGACCGTGGGCGCCGGCCGATCCGGCCGTTGATCAGGCCCGCAACGATGTCCCCGGGCCCATCCCGGTGCCGAGTCTCCCGACGCCGCCGCCCTCGCGGCGGCGTCCTCGTCTGTCCTGCCCGCGGTTCCGCCCCGCCGCCTCCGCGCGGCCGCCCGCGGCCGTCCCGGAGCGCATCGACCCGACACGAGGACACCGAGGAGCCGTTGCCCGGCATGCCGCGCCGCCGGCGTGCGCACGGTCCGGCACGACCGGCGGCCCCCTCCCGCCGTCCGGGCGAGCATCGCGCCGCCCGTCGTCGCCCGGGTGGCCGGGACACCCGCGTCCGCGCTAGGTGATCTCCAGCAGCCGCTCGCGCACCGCGTACACGACCGCCTCCATGCGCGAGTGGAGCTGCAGCTTGTCCAGGATGTTGCGGACGTGGTTCTTGACGGTGTTCTCGGAGATGAACAGCGCTTTGGCGATCTCGCGGTTGTGCATTCCCTTCGCCACGAGCCGGAGCACCTCCATCTCCCGCTCGGTCAGCCGGGGAGCCGGCACCTGGGGGGGCCGCTCCGCCTCCCGGCGGCTCAGGGTCTGGAACTCGCTGATCAGCTTGGCCGCCATGGCCGGGTTGATGAGCGACTGCCCCTCGTACACACCGCGGACCGCGTCGGGAACCTCGTCGATCTGAACGTCCTTCAGCAGGTAACCGGTCGCCCCTGCCTTGATCGCCTCGAAGAGGTCCTCCTCCTCGTCGCTCACCGTGAGCATGATGATGCGGGCGCTCGGCACGGCCTCCTTGATGGCCCTGGTCGCCTCGATCCCGTCCTGCCGCGGCATTCGGACGTCCATGAGGACCACGTCCGGCATGAGCCGGGAGGCCAACTCGACCGCCTCCAGGCCGTCATTGGCCTCCCCCACCACCTCGATGTCCGGTTCCGCGGTCAGGGCGAGTTCGAGGCTGCGGCGAATCAGCGCGTGATCGTCGACGATGAGCACGCGGATGGGCTCGCCACGGTCGGACGCTGCGACCGCCTCGTCGGGTCGGGTCACGGAACCTCCTTGTGGGGGCCAAGGACGCTAGATCGCCATCATTACACGGGTTCCCCAGTGCGTGTGGATCTTCGTCGCGGGCCCGGCCGCAACGGAGCGGCGGCCACCAGGGCCGCCGCCCGCGCCCGCCGCGCGGCGATCACTCCTCGATCAGCCGCAGCACACCGTAGTTGTAGCCCCGGCGCTTGTAGACGACGCTCGGCACGCCGGTGTCCTTGTCCCGGAAGAGGTAGAAGTCGTGGCCCACGAGCTCCATCTCGAACAGCGCCTGGTCGACGGTCATCGGGGCGGCCTTGTGGAACTTCTCCCTGACCACGAGCGGCCCCTCCCCCTCCATCGGGATCGGGACGATGGACTCCTCGTCGGCCTCCTGCCCCTGCTCCTCCGTCCACTGGGGCGGCGCCTCGGCCGTCGCGCTCTCCGCGGGCTGCTCCGCCGGGGGCGCGCTGGGGGCCGGCGCCGGGGCACGGCGGAGGTTGGCGTGGTAGGACTTCCTGCGGTCGCGGAGCCGGCGCAGCCGCTCTTCCAGCTTGTCCAGCGCGATGTCGAGGGCGGCGAACCGGTCCTCCGCCGACGCCTCGGCCCTGATCACCGGGCCGCGGGAGTGGACGGTCAGCTCGACCCGCTCCCGCTGCGCGCTCTGCCGGTTGTTCTCGCTGGAGACCTCCACGTCGATGCGGATGAGCTTGCTGTCGTAGCGCTCGAGCTTGGTCAGCTTGGAGACCGCGAGCTCACGGAACCGATCGCTGACCGAGGTGTGGCGCCCTTTGACGATGATGTCCACCACCAGCCCCCCTTCGCCCATCGACGGTGGCGTTCAGCGCTTGTGCAGGGCACCCGTCCGGCCGACCTGGTCTTCGTCCCCACATCCGCCTGCTGAGGGGTTCGCAGCTCACTCGCCACTACTGCCCTTCTCCTCTTGCAGAGGACATCTGGACCTCCGAGAGGGCAGGACTTACCTCTAAGCCGCACCGTGATCGGACGACCAAGAGTCGCCTTACGTGGGCCGTTTCGCCTGCGGCTGGCATCGGCTAGCCAGACCGTCTCCGAGCCCGGAAACGGTCCGGCGCAACCACGGACCCGAACGGGTGCCATGTCTGCACGCTAGCCCGTGACGCGCGGAATGTCAGCAGTGGGATCGCCCGAACGATCACTTTGCGTTAACCGTTCCCATTGCTCACCGTTGTTGACCGATGCACACACCGCCCCACCAGCGTCCGGCCCTTGAACCGGGCATCCCCGATGATCAGCGAAGACGCTCCCGTACGGCACGGCGGAGGACGGGCCCGCGGCCGCCCGCATTGATTCTCGTCGGTCACCTTCCGTAACGGCCTGTGGGGACAATCACCCTTCACCCGCCGGCCCGGCGGCGGGCCGTTCCCTGGTTCCCGGGCCGCGGCCCGGCCTCTCCCCGGCCGGGAATCGGCCCGGTTCCGCCGCCCCGGCGGCCGTCCCTTTCCCGCCTCATGCGTCCCCTTCCCGCGCCACCGCCGCCGGGCGGGCGTGCCGGGCCGGCCGGCGGCGGCCGGTCGCCGCGAGCGTGGCGGCGAACGCCACCCTCGCCCCGGCCGCGCGCAGCGCCCGTGACGCCTCGGCGAGCGTCGCCCCCGTGGTGACGATGTCGTCCACCGGCACCGCGCTGAGCCCGGCGGGCCACCGGCCCCGCGGCGCCCGGGCCTCCAGCGCCCCGGCGAGGTTGGCCGCCCGCTCCGCCGCGGTCAGCCCGGCCTGGTCGGCGACCCGTCTCGCCGGCCGGAGCGCTCGCACCACGACCGCCGGCACGCCGCGTTCGCGCAGCAGCGCGGCCGCCCGGGTGGCGAGCACCCCCATGGGGTCGTGCCCGCGCCGCCGCACGGCGGCCCGGGCGCTGGGCACCGGGACGAGCGCCACGGGCGCGGGCCGGCCGCCGAGCGCGGCGGCCACCACCTCGGCGAGGCATCCGGCGAGGACCGGGGCGAGAGCCGTACGGCCGCGCTCCTTGTAGGCGAGGATCATCCGCCGGGCCGGGCCCGCGTAGCGGGCCGCCGACCAGCACTCCGGCAGACCCGGTGGCGCGGGCTCCGGCGGGCGCGGGGCTGGCGCCCGCAGCAGGGCGGTGCAGCCCGGGCAGGCCGGCGCGCCCGGCGCCCCGCAACCGGCGCAGCGGGGCGGCAGGAGCAGGTCGAGCAGGGCGGCGAGCACACCCCGAGCATGCCGCCCGCCACCGACAGAACACGCCCGGCCGGCGCGGTCACGTGACCCGGCACCCCCATGCCTCGCGAACGGCAGGCGTCCGAGTGGCACGCCCGGGAGACCACCGTCCCCGCACGGCAGGCGCATCCGGAGGACGGCCCGGCTGGGCGGCGGGTGACCCCGGCGACCCGGCACGCCCGGCGCACCGCGATCCGCCACAACGGCCCGGCGGGCGGCGGGTCACCCCGGTGATCGGCGCGCCCGGCGCCCTCGGAGGCGGCGGGGAGCACGAGCAGGCCGAGCGGGGCGGCCGGTCACCCCAGCGGGTAGATCGGGTCGGTGGCGCCGTCCTTCGCGATCGGGGTCCAGGTCCGCTTGTCCGCGTCGTAGCTGCGCACCTCGCTGTCCGCGGTCTTCGGGTCCCCGTCCACGTCGACCGCGGCGAGCACGTGGTCCGGCGCGGCGGCGATCCGGTCGATCTCCGCCTGCGCGTCGAGTTTGATCGCCGCGTCCGGGACCGGCATGCCCTCCATGACCGACCAGGTGGCGAGCTCCTGGCCGCCCTTGCCCTTGGTGAGCACGAGCAGCTCGGCCGAGCCCTGCCAGGCGATGGCCTTGATCTCCTGGCCCTCCTGGGCGTCGATCAGCGTGAACACGTTGTCGATCCGGGACTGCTGGCCCTGCCGGATGATCGTGCCGATCTTGACCTTGCGGCCCTTCGACCCCTCGATGATCATCGCGACCCGGGCGCCGTCGCGGGAGACCCGCAGGGCGGCCACGCGCTCGGCCGCGAGCTCCTCGGGGATGAACACCCGGCGGGCCTGGCCGGAGATCCCCTCCCACACCCGGGTACGGCCGTCGGCCCACTCGGCCGTCCACACCGCGCCGTACCGGTCCCAGGAGGGCGGGGTGAGGTCCTTGCCGGCGATCCACCGCTGCCACTGGACACCCCGGGCCATCGTCGTGGTGTAGATGCCGTCCCCGGCCACCAGGGCCGCCACCATGGGCGGGTCGTCGGCGGAGACCGCCGGGTGGATGAACGCGGTGCCCGGTTCACCGGCCGCCCCGGCGACCGGCTCACCGCCGCCCTTCTCCTTCACCCGGTGCAACCGGCCGCGCTGCATGTAGTAGGCCTGCGGCTGGGAGCCGATCGCGTCCGGGTCGAACCGGGCGTAGTCCGCGGGCCGGAAGCGGAGCCCGCCGTCGCGGAACGGCTCCCCGTTCACCCGGATCTCGATGGTCCGGCCGGTGGCCAGGTCGCCCAGGGTCCAGGCGAGCTGCGCCTTCATCGCCTCCATCTGGGTGAGCGGGACCGACTCGATCGCCGAGGTGAAGTCGACCACGACGGTGTCGCCCTCGACGCTGATCTGGTTGACGTCGGTCCCCGGCGGGAAGGCGGTGCTCACCGCGTCCGCGATCGGCTTGGTCGGCCCGGCGAGCAGGCGGCGGACCAGGGTCTCCGGCAGGCCCCGGGCGGGGTCGATCGGCACCCACACCCGGTCGCGGACGAGCCCGTACGCCGGGATGGTGGGCGGGAAGTAGAGGTCGACCGCGCGGAAGGCCCGCTGCAGGTCGTCGGTGGAGAGCAGCCGCTCGTTGGGGGCGGATGCGATGCGCCACTCCCCGCCGACCTTGACCAGGGTGAACGTCTCCTCGACCTCGCCGGACGCCGGGGTGTACCGGCCCTCGGGGTCGATGGTCGCCACCGCCGTGCCCCGGAGGGTGACCGAGGTCTCCTGGGCGCGGGCGAGCTGCGCGGCCGGGACGGACATGGAGATCCGCCCCTCGTACACCCGCATGGTGCGCCACGGGTTCCACCGCACGGCCGCCTCCTCGGTGAGGTACTGCCGGGCGATGGTGAGCTGCGGGTCGTCGAAGCTCGCGATGGCGGCGAGGAAGCCCCGGACGATGTCCTCCGGGGAGGCGTTCGGCTTCGGGGACTCGGCGATCATCCGGACGTACGGCCGGCTGAGCGTGTCCCGCCCGCTGCCCTCGTCGGCGAGGCGCGGGCTGCTGTTCGCGGGCACCATGGCGCACCCCGCGCCCAGCGCGATCAGGGCGAACGCCAGCCCCGGCAGGCCGTACCGCCGGACGGCCCGGCGGCGGATCCGCTCAGCCCTCACCGGCGCCCCTCCTGGCCCTGGCGGGCGCCCACGCCCTCCCGCCGGTCCTGCTGACCGCCGTTCGCCCCGTCGCCGACCTCGGGGACCATGCTGATCGCCGGGGTGAGCACGGGCGTGCCGTGCCCGCGCCAGGTGCGCCGCATCTCCACCTCCGGCGGGACCAGCGGCAGCGGGGAGCCCTTGAGCTCGGTGCCGGCCACCCGCGGCAGCGAGAGCCGGAACTGGGTGCCCTCCCCGGGCGCCCCCCACGCCTGGAGCCAGCCGCCGTGCAGCTCCGCGTCCTCCTTGGCGATCGCCAGGCCGAGGCCGGTCCCGCCGATCGTCCGCGCCCGGGAGGGATCGGCCCGCCAGAACCGGTCGAAGACCAGGTTCTCCTCCCCCGGTTTCAGGCCGACGCCGAAGTCCCGCACCGCGACCGCGACCGCGTCCCGGTCGGCGCCGAGCGTGACGATGATGTCCTTGCCCTCGCCGTGCTCGATCGCGTTGAACAGCAGGTTGCGCAGGATCCGCTCCACCCGCCGGGTGTCCACCTCGGCCATGCACGGCTCGCTCGGCAGCCGGAGCTCGAACCGGGTCGAGTGCCGCTCGGCGAGGGCCTCGGAGTCCGCCACGGCGCGCAGCACCACGTCCCGCATGTCGACCGACTCCAGGTCGAGCGTTGCCGCGCCGGCGTCGTGCCGGCTGATCTCGAGCAGGTCGGTGAGCATCGCCTCGAACCGCTCGAGCTGGTTCTGCATGAGCTCGGCCGCCCGCGCCGCCCCCGGGTCGAAGGACTCCCGGCTCTCGTACAGCACGTCCGCGGCCATCCGGATCGTGGTGAGCGGGGTGCGCAGCTCGTGCGAGACGTCGGAGACGAACTGCCGCTGCACCTGCGAGAGCTCCTCGAGCTGCCGGATCTTGACGGCGAGGTTGGAGGCCATCTCGTTGAAGGAGGCGGCGAGCCGGGCGAGGTCGTCCTCCCCGCGCACCTTGAGCCGCTCCTCGAGCTGGCCGGCCGCGAGCCGCTCCGCCGCCTGGCGCGTGAGCCGTACCGGGGTCACCACCTGGCGGGTGACGAGCGAGGCCACCCCGGCGAGCAGCAAGAGCAGCGCGATGCCGGTCCCGATGAGCATCCGCTGCACCGAGTAGAGGGTCCGCTCCTCGGCGACGAGCGGGAACAGGTGGTAGATCTCGTAGCTCCCGTTCACCCGGGCGCCGACGATGAGACCCTTCTCGGGCTTGTGCCGGCCGAGGTACTTGATCGAGGCGTACTGCCGGTAGAGCTGCCGCTCCTCCTGGCTCGTCCGGACCTTCTGCCGCAGGGCCTCGGGGATGCTGGCCCGGTCCACGTTCCCGGTGGCGCGGCCCTCGCCCACCCGGTGCTCGTTGAGGATGACGACGTGGTAGCGGCCCCCGGACCGCACAGCGAGGGCGTCCGCCGCCTCCTCCACCGGGTTGCCGGTCCGGGTGCCGCCGGGGTCGCCCTGGGACATGTCCGCGACCTCGGCGGGCGGGGTGCTGAGGAACCCGCTGGCGGTCGCGATGTTGGCGCGCGCCTCCTGGAAGGCCGCGACCTCGCTGCTGTGCAGCACCGAGGTCGTGATCGCCTGCATGAGGAAGACCCCCAGCACCACCACCACGGCCATGGAAAGGACGAGCGTGCTGGTGACCACCCGCAGCTGCAGGGATCGCCGCCACAGCCGGCGAACCGCGCCCGCGGCGCGCCGGGCACGCCTGCGTACGCCCCGCGCGATCTGCCGCGGAGTCCGCCGGCGGGTTCGACTCCTCGCAGGCGTCGACATGACCGGGCGAGAGGATTACGCCGGGCCGGCCTTGTAGCCGACACCCCGGACCGTCACCACGATCTCGGGGTGCTCCGGGTCCTTCTCGATCTTCGCGCGGAGCCGCTGGACGTGGACGTTGACCAGCCGGGTGTCGGCGGCGTGCCGGTAACCCCAGACCTGCTCGAGCAGCACCTCTCGGGTGAACACCTGGCGCGGCTTGCGCGCCAGCGCGACCAGCAGGTCGAACTCCAGCGGCGTGAGGTTGATCGTCTGGTCGCCCCGCTTCACCGAGTGGCCGGCCACGTCGATCGTGATGTCGCCGATCTGGAGGATCTCGGGGGTCGGCTCCTCGGTACGGCGGAGCCTCGCCCGGATGCGCGCGATGAGCTCCTTGGGCTTGAACGGCTTGATGATGTAGTCGTCGGCGCCGGACTCCAGGCCGAGGACCACGTCGACCGTGTCGCTCTTCGCGGTCAGCATGACGATCGGCACGCCGGACTCAGCGCGGATGCGGCGGCATACGTCGATGCCGTCTGCTCCGGGGAGCATAAGATCAAGGAGGACGAGGTCCGGTCGGATCTCACGGAACGCATCAAGCGCCTTGTCACCGTCGTACACGAACGACGGCTCGAAGCCCTCGCCGCGCAAGACGATGCCGAGCATCTCGGCGAGAGCGGCGTCGTCATCGACGACCAGCACGCGTCCTTTCATGGCTCCTCATTCGATCCACGCTGGGCAAGATCCGGGCGTTTTGCCGCAGTTAAGACGGAAGCGTACCTGTGACTAGCCCTTGGGTGTCACACGACCATGACAAAGGATGGAGTGTAAGCGCCGTTAAGAAAAGCCCGCGATGACCCGTCCGCTCTCCGCGGGCGACGGTGCGTGCCGGGCGCACCGGCATGCCAGCATGGGGGCATGACCAACAGCTCCGGCCAGGTACCCGAGGAGCCCGGCGCCCCGCGGCCGCACCACGGGGCCCACGGATCCCCGCCCCCGGGCCCCGGTCCGTACGGACCCCACGGCCCCTACGGCCCGGCCGGCCCGTACGGCGGCCCGCCACCGGGCGGAGTCCCCCCGTACGGCTTCGGCCCGCTCGCGCCGCAGCCCGGCATCATCCCGCTGCGGCCGCTCGTCCTCCCCGAGATCTACGCGGGCGTGGTCAACCTGCTCCGGGCCAACCCGCAGGCGGTGCTCGCGCCGGCGGCGATCATCGCCGCGATCACCACCTTCATCGCGGGCGTGGTGCAGTACGCCCTCGTCCGCCAGGTCCCCGGGAACCTGCCCACGGAGGTGACCGACCCGGAGAGCCTGCGGACCATGCTCAACTGGTTCTCCGTCGTCCTCCTCGGGCAGCTGCTCGCGGCCATGGTCGCGTTCGCCGGGGGAACGGTCTACACGGGGGTGCTGAGCCCGGTCCTCGGCCGGTCGGTCCTCGGCGGGCGGATGAGCCTCGGCGAGGCGTGGCGGGCGACCGGTCCCCGGGTCGCGGAGCTGCTCGGGCTGGCCGTGGTCGAGCTCCTGCTGTTCGTCCTGCCGGCCGGCGCGCTGCTGGGCGCCACGCTCCTGCTCGGCTCGTCGGGCCTGCCGTCCGGGCAGGTCGCCGCCGGGACGCTGCTGCTCCTCCTGCTCGGCCTCGCCTACCTCGCCTACGTGCTGTTCCTCGTGGCGAGGCTGGCGGTCACCGCACCGGCCCTCGCCCTGGAAGGGCTCGGGGTGACCGGTGCCCTGCGCCGCTCGTGGCGGCTGGTGCAGGGCGGGTCGTGGCGGGTGCTCGGCATCGTCGTGCTCACCAACCTGATCGCCGGGCTGCTCGGCTCGGTCGTGCTCGTGCTGTTCCGGCCGTTCGAGGCGATCGAGGGGATCGGCACGGCGGTGAGCTTCGTCGGTGCGGCCGTGAGCACCGCGATCACCTACGCGCTCCAGGCGGGGGTGACCGGCGTGCTCTACACCGACCGGAGGATGCGGGCCGAGGGGTTCGACACCGCGCTCCGGACGGCGGCCGAGCAGAACGAGCGGCTGGGCTGGGTGCCGGCGACGGTCGACGACCTGTGGCGGACCGGCCCGGCCGGCGGAGCAGGCCGGGGCTAGCCCGGTCCACGCCCCACCGGCCGCGGGTCCGCTCAGGAGGCGGGCGGGCGCCACATCGGGAACATCGGCGGCGCGCCGCCGGGGATGTTCAGCGGTTCGCCGTGGTCCCGGTAGCCGTGGCGCAAATAGAGCCGCCGGCTGCGCTGGCTGCTCGCCTCCAGGTAGGCCGGCTTCCCCGCCGCGTCGAGCCGGGCGTGGTAGTGGTCGAGCAGCTTGCTGCCCAGCCCTTGGCACTGCCGCTCGGGGAGCACGGCGAGGAAGGCCAGGTAGTGGTGGGGATCGGTGGGATGGTGCTTGTCCATCGCCTCGCCCAGGGCGTCGAAGCGCTCGGCGTGCGGGCCGGCCACCGCCGCCAGCCGGGGGCCCATGTCGGGGATCTCCGGTGGCGGGGTCTCGTAGGGCAGCCAGACGGCCACCGCCGACATGTCGGCCGTGGCGTAGACCTCCCCGTGGGCGAGGGCGTGCTCGGTGAACAGCGCGAAGTAGGGCGGCATCACCCGGCGCCGCTCCTCGTCCGACGGGACGAGCCAGGCGGACATCTCCAGCTCGTGGAAGGCCGTGGCGATGATCTTGGCGACGTCCTCGGCCGCCGTGCCGCCGGGCTGAACCCGGATGATCTCGGTCATGGCCTCCTCCTCAGGTCGGCCTCCGGGCCGAGGCCGATGTTCACGTAGACCTCGGGGCGCCTGGCGCGGAGCACCAGCCCCCACACCACGCCGAGCACGGCGGCGGCGACGTAGACGCCCGGCAGCACCCAGCGGAGCGGCGAGTCCGGGGAGACGCCGAGCACGACGTCGAAGTTGGCCATGGCGACCGCGAGGACGGTCAGGAGCAGCACGGTGGCGATGGCCGGGGCGATCCGGGTCCGCCAGGCGGTCTCGTTGAGATCCGTGCGCTTCGCGAAGAAGAAGAGCACGGCGATCGACGTGCCCAGGAGCAGCAGGAGGATGCCGAGTCCGCCGAAGGCGCCGGCCACGAAGAAGAGCTGGGTGAGCGGGTCGAGGCCGAAGACCGCGTAGATGACGATCACCGCGAGGCCGCTGGCGCTCTGGGCGAGCGAGCCGGCGGCCGGCGACCCGGTCGGCGAGGTACGGCCGAAGAACGCCGGGAGCACGTTCTCCCGCCCGAGCGCGAACACGTAGCGGGCGAGCGTGTTGTGGAAGGCGATCATCGCGGCGAAGATGCTGGTCACGAAGAGGACCGAGCCGATGGTCGCGGCGAAGGACCCGATGTTCTGGCCGGCGAGGCCGAACAGCAGCTCGGTGCTCTGGTCGCGCGCCGCGTCGATGATCTTGTCCTTGCCCACGGGCACGGTCATCAGCCACGCGGAGAGCGTGTAGAGGGCGGTCATGATGCCGAGCGCGACGTAGGTCGCCATCGGCACGGTGCGCTTCGGATCCTTGGACTCCTCCGAGAAGACCACCGACGCCTCGAAGCCCGAGAACGCCGCGCCGCAGAGCGCGATCAGCGCGCCGACGCCGGGGACGAAGAAGTTCGCCGGGTTGAACACGTCGAGGTTGAGGCCGGTGGGCGCCGGCGCGAACAGGTTGGCGATGCCGTAGACGACCACGATGGTGATCTCCGCGACGAGCAGCACCGCCAGGACGCGCCCGTTCACGTCGACCCGCATGAGGCCGAGGATGGCGGTGAGCGCCCAGCCGACGAGCGCGATGGCCCACCAGGGCGGGGCCACGCCGAACCACTCGGTCAGCAGCGGCTCCAGGGCCGGGCCGATCACGCCGTACAGGCCGACCTGGAGGACGCTGTAGGCGATCAGTGCGATCCACGCGGTCGCCACGCCCACCGGCTTGCCGATGCCCTGCGAGGTGTACGCGTAGAAGGCCCCGGCGTTGACCGTGTAGCGGGCCATCGTGACGTAGCCGACCGAGAAGATCCCGAGGACGGCGCCCAGCACGATGAAGGCGAGGGGCACCGCGAGCACCCCGGTCGCGGCGTACGCGGTGGTGACCACTCCGGCGCTCACCATGAGCGGGGCGGCCGCGGAGATGACGAAGAACACCACCGACGGCACGCCGAGCGCGTCCTTGGCGAGCGCCGCGGTGACGACGCTCTGTCGTTGCTCCGTGAGGGACATTGCTTCTCCTGGGGAGGGGGTTGGCTATCGGCGGCTGAGCACGGCGCCGCCGACAGCGGCCGTGGTCTGGGCGATCAGCTCCCGGTACGGCGGGGGAAGTGAGGCGATCGTGGCGCGGATGTGCCCGGAGCCCGGGTCCCACAGCACGACCTTCGCCGCCCCGGTCGCGACGACCAGTCCGAGGAGAACGCTCTCCTGGGTGCTCATCGGCTCCTGGTACTGGATCGCCAGGTTGAGCCGGCCGGTGGGGATCACGGCCACGTCCGGGTCGACCGGCACCCATCGGCGCCGCAGGCCCCGTCCCGGCGGGTGGAGCAGCCCGGCGGCGGCCATCCGGTCCGCCACGTCGCGCCGGGCGGTCTTGGCGAGGAACTCCAGCCAGACCCGGAAGGGATGGAACGGTTCGGCGACGATGTGGTCGAGCGCCCGCTGAGTGACCGCGTCCCCCGTCGCCTCCGGATCGACCGGGACGACCCGCGGCTGCCCGGAGGCCTCCTGGACGGTGATCCGCCCGGCGAGCATGAGCTCACCCAGGATGGCGGCGGCTAGCCCGAGGTCGATCAGCCGTGGATGGAGCCGCATCCGACCGGTCCGGTCGTGATGCACGACGAAATACAGGTCGTCGGCCAAACGGGTGTCACGATGATCGACCTCAGCCACGTACGTCAATCGTATACCCCAATTGATCGGCTTAAAAAGGGATGAGGGGAAAGTCATTGGTAATTCATGGCTTTACGTAACAGGTCTGAATAACTTATCCGGCGAAGGTTGACTATCCGCCGGCCAACCGGTTTACTAACACGTTTTCCTACCGGTACGGCATGGCATGGCTCGCAGGCGGCCGCACCATCTCACCCGCGCTCACCTGGGATGATGCGCCGCAACGCGGCTGAGGGCGGGCTCGCCGGCCGGTCTTCCGGCGGCCGGCGGACGGATTCCTGTGGCCCGGCGCACTGCAGGAACGATCCTCTAATGCTGGCGCCCCGGATGCCGGGCGGTTTCCGCGCCGGATCGCATCCGCCACACCCGGTCCGCGGATTTTGGGTTCCGCCGAAACTCAAAAAGGGGCGCGGCGATAATCGCGGCACCGTGCCGGCCCCACTCAATGTGACAAATGTCCGCCGATATGCATACGTCGAGAAATGCCAAGGTTGACGTGCGCGGGCCGTCCACGCGCCGCGGTCCCCGGGCGGGCCTCGGGCTTCCGGCGGGGCCGCGGCCGCACGCCCATGGGGCCGCGAGGATCAGGCCGTGGGCCTCCGGCGGGACCGTGGCCGTACGCTCATGGGGCCGCGAGGGCCGGGACGTGGGGTGCCGCAGGATGGCGGCCGCGCGCCGCCACCCCGGTTGACCCGCACGACCCGCACCGACCCCGGGCCGGCCTCCCCACGCCTCCTCCACGGGCCGGGACGCGCCGGGCACGATCGGAGAATCGCCTGCCCCGTGGACGGGATGGGCCGAGCGCGCTGATCGCGGCGACCACCCCGGCCGCGGCGGCGCCAAGGGGTCAGCGAAGGCGGGATCCGGCAGGCCGCCTCGGCGACGATCAGGCGATGAGCGGTGACGGCCGGCGAGCGGCGCGGGCGCGAGGGCGGGATCACGGCTTCGGCGACGCGGCATCCCCATGGACGCACGGCCATGGGATAGCGGGGTGGCACGGTGACGGCGCGGTGACCGCGCTGAGCTGCTGCCGGCGGCCGCGGTGTATGGATCAGGACGCGAAGGCGCGCACGCGCATGCCGGAAGGCAGTACCATGGACACCTGCATGACCTGCAGGCACACGAACACCTTTAATTATATCGTATCAGAGGAGCGGCAATTGGCCAACAGCGAGATCGCGCGCGAGCAGGCCTACGTCGACATGCTCTACCGCCGCCTCGACGAGCTGCGGGAGGAGGCCGCCCAGCGGCTGGCCACGGTGCTCCGCGAGCACGGCGGCACCGAGCAGGCGCTCATCGAGCGGGAGTCCGCGGTCGCCCGGTACGCCGACCGGGTGGCACGGCTCGACGCCGCCGAGAACCGCCTCTGCTTCGGCCGCCTCGACATGCGCGACGGCCGCCGCCGCTACATCGGGCGCATCGGCATCTCCGCGGACGACGACGCCGGGGACGGCGAGCCGCTGCTGCTCGACTGGCGCGCCCCGGCCGCCCGCCCCTTCTACCTCGCCACCGCGGCCGCCCCCGAGAGGGTGCGGCGGCGCCGCCACATCACCCTGCGCGGCCGCCGCGTCGCCGCCCTCGACGACGAGCTCCTCGACCGGGAAGCGGCCGGCGCGGAGGACGGGCTCGTCGGCGAGGCCGCGCTGCTCGCCGCGGTGAACGCCGCCCGGACCGGCCGGATGCAGGACATCGTCGAGACCATCCAGGCCGAACAGGACGAGATCATCCGCTCCGACCACCGCGGCGTGCTCGTCGTGCAGGGCGGTCCCGGCACCGGCAAGACCGCCGTGGCGCTGCACCGCGCCGCGTACCTGCTCTACACGCACCGGCACCTCGCCTCCCGGGGCGTGCTCGTCGTCGGCCCCAACCCCGCCTTCCTCCGCTACATCGGCCAGGTGCTGCCCGGCCTCGGCGAGACGAACGTGCTGCTCACCACGGTCGGCGAGATGTTCCCGGGGGTGGTCGCCGACCGGCCCGAGCCGCCGGAGACCGCCGAGATCAAGGGCCGGGCCGTGATGGCCGAGGTGATCGCCGCCGCGGTACGGGACCGCCAGGCGCCGTCCCGCGGGGACGTCGAGATCCCGTACGGGCCCGGCACCCTGCGGCTTACGGAGCGGGACTGCCTGCGCGCCGCCGAGCGGGCCCGCGCCGGCCGGGCCACCCACAACGAGGCCGGGCGGATCTTCCGGCGCGAGATCCTCGACCTGCTCGCCCGGCAGGCCGCCGAGCGGCTCGAGGCCGTCGCGCTCGACGAGGAGGGCCGGCCGCTCGACGGCGGTGACCCGGGCGGTGGGCTCACCGAGGCCGACCGGCGCGCCCTGCTCGCGGCCGGGTACCCCGCGGAGCTGCTCGAAGCCGGCCCCGGCCCGCTCACCCAGGGCGGCCGGGAGACCATGCTCGACGAGGCCGACCTGGCCGAGCTCCGCAAGGAACTGCAAGCCGACCCGGGCGTGCGGGCCGCGCTGGACGAGCTGTGGCCCATCCTGACCCCGCAGCGGCTGCTGACGGACCTGTTCGCCGACCCCGGCCGGCTCGCCACCGCCGCGCCCATGCTCAGCGAACAGGAGCGGAAGCTGCTGGAGCGCCCGCCCGGCGGCGGCTGGAGCACGGCCGACGTGCCGCTGCTGGACGAGGCGGCCGAGCTGCTCGGCGAGGCCCCCCGGACCGGCCCCACACCCGAGGAGATCGAACGGGCCGAGCAGATCGCCTACGCGCAGGGCGTGCTCGACATCCTCGTCGGCTCCCGCTCCAGCGACCTGGAGGAGGGCGAGGAGGGCGAGATCCTCATCGCGACCGACGTCATCGACGCCCGGCGGCTCGCCGAACGGCACGGGGCGGCCGACCACCGCACCCTCGCCGAGCGCGCCGCCGGTGACCGGTCCTGGGCGTTCGGGCACGTGGTCGTCGACGAGGCGCAGGAGCTCTCCGAGATGGCCTGGCGCATGATCATGCGGCGCTGTCCCGGCCGGTCGATGACCATCGTCGGCGACGTGGCGCAGACCGGCGACCCCGCGGGCACCACCTCCTGGGACCGGGTGCTGCGGCCACACGTGGGCGACCGCTGGCGGCTCGCCCGGCTCACCGTCAACTACCGCACCCCCGCCGAGATCATGACGGCCGCGACCCGGGCGCTGGCGGCCACCGCCCCGGCCGGGGAGCCGGAGCCCGAGGCGCCCCGCTCGGTGCGGGAGACGGGCGTGCCCCCGTGGCGGCTGCGCACCACGCCGGAGGAGCTGCCGCGGGTGCTCGCCGAGTGCGCCGCCCGGGAGCTCGCGTCGCTGGGCGAGGGGCGGCTCGCGGTGATCGTCCCGGACGCCCGGCGGGACGAGCTCGGCGAGGCGATCGCCGCGGTCGTCCCGGAGGCCTCCTACGGCGCCGTCCCGGATCTGGAGCGCCCGGTGGTGGTGCTCGGCGTGCGCCAGGCCAAGGGGCTGGAGTTCGACTCGGTCCTCATCGCCGACCCGGCCGCGATCCTCGCCGCCGGGCCGCGCGGGCGCAACGACCTGTACGTCGCCATGACCCGCGCCACCCGGCGCCTCGGCGTCGTCCACCCCGGCCCGCCGCCCGCGGCGATCGCCGCCGCCATCCCCGGCGAGCTCGGGTGACCGCCACGGCTCCCCCGGATCGGAGCCACCGCCCCGCCGTACGGCACGGCCGGGGTGACCCGCGTCAGGGACCCGGGCGGCCCCGCTCGCCGGGCGGCCCGCCCAGCCCGCCGGGCGGGCCGCCGCCCCGGCGGGCCGCCGTGCCATACGCCGGCCGTCGCCTCGCCGTGACGGGCGCGCCCGGGACGGCGGTCCGGCGCAGGCCGGGCCGCGGGCCGTACGGCTCCGCGCGCGGCCCCGCCGGGCCCGGGAGCTAGGAGCCGAGCCGCCAGGAGCGCAGATACCGCTCCTGGTCGGGAGTGAGCGTGTCGATCGTGACCCCGGCGGCGGCGAGCTCGAGCCGCGCGATCTCCGCGTCGATGGCGGACGGCAGGTCGTGCACGCCCGGGGGAAGCCCGCGCCCCTCGGTGACCAGCCAGGCCGCGGCGAGCGCATGGGCCGAGAACGAGATGTCCATGACGGCGGCCGGATGCCCCTCCGCCGCCGTCAGGTTCACCACCCGGCCCTCGGCGAGGAGCAGCAGCCGCCTGCCGTCCGGCAGCACGTACTCGTCGGTGTTGGGGCGGACGCCGTGGCGCACCGCGCTCGCCAGCTCCCGGAGCGCGCGCACGTCGATCTCCACGTCGAAGTGGCCGGCGTTGGCGAGGACCGCGCCGTCCTTCATGACCGCGAAGTGCTCGGCCCGGATGACGTCCCGGTTGCCGGTCACCGTGATGAACACGTCGCCGAGCTCGGCCGCCCGGCTCATCGGCTCGACCTGGTACCCCTGGAGGGCCGCCTCGAGCGCCTTCACCGGGTCGACCTCGGTGACGATGACCCTCGCCCCGAGGCCCCTCGCCCGGTCGGCCACGCCCCGGCCGCAGAACCCGAACCCCGCGACCACGACGACCCGGCCGGCGAGCAGCAGGTTCGTGGCCCGGATGATCCCGTCGAGCGTGGACTGGCCGGTGCCGTACCGGTTGTCGACCATGCGCTTGGT
This sequence comes from Thermobispora bispora DSM 43833, assembly GCF_000092645.1. Lineage (NCBI taxonomy): Bacteria > Bacillati > Actinomycetota > Actinomycetes > Streptosporangiales > Streptosporangiaceae > Thermobispora > Thermobispora bispora. The sequence goes on along the minus strand of NC_014165.1, from coordinate 853,107 downwards.
CCGGGTGTCGTTCACCGCGACCACGGGGAAGCGCAGCGCGCCCTCGGCGGCCATCTGCCGGAGCCGGATGATCCCCGTGGTGGTCTCCTCGCACCCGCCGACGACGTCGCCGAGCAGCTCGACCCGCTCGGTGTGGAGGACGTTGACCAGGTCGCAGCCGTCGTCGAGCACGAGGTGCGGGGCGATGTCGAGCGCCTGGTGGATGTGCCGGTAGTAGGTCTGCAGGTCCGCCCCGGCCCGGGCGTGGACCGCGATGCCCCGCTCCCGGAGCGCCGCGGCCACGTCGTCCTGGGTGGAGAGCGGGTTGGACGCGGCGAGCGCGATCTCGGCCCCGCCCTCCCGCAGCACCTGGAGCAGCACCGCGGTCTCGGCCGTGACGTGCAGGCACGCGGCGATGCGCAGCCCGTCGAGCGGCCGCTCCCGGGCGAACCGCTCCGCTATGCCGGCGAGCACCGGCATCGACCGGGCGGCCCACCCGATCCGGAGCTCTCCCTCAGCGGCCTGCCCCACCGGCGTGACCGGTTCCGCCGTGCCCACCCCTGCCCTCCGGCTCGACTCGTCCGAGCGCACCGGTGGCGGCGGGAGTGGTCCCGCCGCCCCGGGCCGCTCAGTAGCGGTAGTGCTCGGGCTTGTACGGCCCCTCGACATCGACACCGATGTACTCGGCCTGCTCCTTGGTGAGCTTGGTCAGCTTGACGCCGAGCGCGTCGAGGTGCAGCCGGGCGACCTTCTCGTCGAGGATCTTCGGCAGCCGGTACACCCCGATCGGGTAGTCCTCGGTCTTGGTGAACAGCTCGATCTGGGCGATCACCTGGTTGGTGAACGAGTTCGACATCACGAACGACGGGTGGCCGGTGGCGCAGCCCAGGTTCATCAGCCGGCCCTCGGCGAGCACGATCACCGAGTGCCCGTCGGGGAAGATCCACTCGTGGACCTGGGGCTTGATCTCCTGCTTCTTGATGCCGGGGATCCGGGCCAGGCCCGCCATGTCGATCTCGTTGTCGAAGTGCCCGATGTTCGCGACGATCGCCTGGTGCTTCATCCGGGCCATGTGCTCGGCGGTGATGACGCCGCAGCACCCGGTGGCGGTGATGAAGATGTCGGCGGTCTCCACCACGTCTTCGACGGTGGTGACCTGGAAGCCGTCCATCGCCGCCTGGAGCGCGCAGATCGGGTCGATCTCGGTGACGATCACGCGGGCGCCCTGGCCGCGCAGCGCCTGGGCGCAGCCCTTGCCCACGTCGCCGTAGCCGCAGACCACGGCGACCTTCCCGCCGATCAGCACGTCGGTGGCCCGGTTGAGGCCGTCGATCACCGAGTGGCGGCAGCCGTACTTGTTGTCGAACTTCGACTTGGTCACCGAGTCGTTGACGTTGATCGCCGGGAAGAGCAGCCGGCCGCTCTTCTCCAGCTCGTAGAGCCGGTGGACCCCGGTCGTGGTCTCCTCGGTGACGCCCTTGATCTGCCGGGCGAGCTCGGACCAGCGGATGTCCTTGCCGACGCACCGGCGGAGCGTGTCGAGGACGATCTTCCACTCCTCGGAGTCGTCCTCGCTCGGCTGCGGTACGGCGCCGGCCCGCTCGAACTCCACGGCCTTGTGCACGAAGAGGGTGGCGTCACCGCCGTCGTCGAGGATCATGTTGGGGCCGGAGCCGTCCGGCCACCGGAAGATCTGCTCGATGCACCACCAGTACTCCTCGAGCGTCTCGCCCTTCCAGGCGAAGACCGGGACGCCCTGGGGGTTGTCCGGGGTGCCGTTCGGCCCGACCACGACCGCGGCGGCGGCGTGGTCCTGCGTGGAGAAGATGTTGCAGCTCGCCCAGCGGACCTCGGCGCCGAGCTCGACCAGCGTCTCGATGAGCACGGCGGTCTGCACGGTCATGTGCAGCGAGCCCGCGATCTTGGCGCCCTTGAGCGGCTTCGCCGCCGCGTACTCCCTACGGGTCGCCATGAGGCCCGGCATCTCGTGCTCGGCTAGGCGGATCTCCTTGCGGCCGAATTCCGCAAGGGACAGGTCGGCGACCTTGAAGTCCATCGGTTCCCAATCCCTCCGTTGTCCGTCCCGTGCGAGTCTAGGCTTCCCGGCCGGCGGGACGCATGCCGCGATGGACGAATCTGACAGGGATTTGTTAATTTCACCGGCAGATGGCCGGATATTCCGTAGGTCCGGCCTCTTCGGTGGAGGGATCGATGCGGATCACGGAGGCGGCCAGGCGGCTCGGGGTCTCGCCCCGCATGCTCCGCTACCGGGAGTCGCTCGGGCTGCTGCCGGCGACGCGCGGCCGGGGAACGCACCGGCGGTACGGCGAGGAGGAGCTGGCCGCGGTCCGCCAGGCCATGGAGCTGGAGCGCCGGTTCGGCGTCTCCCCCGCGGAGCTCGCGTTCGCCCTCCGCACGCTCGCCGATCCCGCGGTCGGCCAGGCCGTACGGGATCTCGGGGTACGGCTCGGCCGGATCCCCGCCCCGCGGCGGGCGCTCGACTTCGAGAAGGAGAAGGCCATGCGCCTGCTCGGGGCAGGGTGATCCCCGGGCGTGAACGTGCCGTCGAACGGTCGCCGCCCCGCGCCGCGCCACGGAACCGCGGTCACGGCGACCGGAGCCCTCATCCGGACCCGGGTCGTGAACGACCACACGTAAGGGTCTCCAGCCCCCGTTGCCTTCCTCGTCGTACCCGCCGGTCGCCTCGACCGTGTACCGGCATCCCGCCGCGAGGTCCCGGCTCCGCTCGGAGAACAGGACCGTTCGCTCCTCGCCGAGGTACGCCTTCCCGGGGACGGGGGTGCCCGCCTGGTCCTTCAGCGTCATCTCGGGCTCCCATATGGGTTCGCTGAAGGTCACGGATATCCGGGTGCCGGTCGGGACGCCGGTGGCGTCCCGCCCCGGCCGAGTGTCCACGACCGCCGGCGGGGCCGTGTCGTCGGAAGCTCCTCCGGATCCGGGGTCACGTCCGTGGGCTCTCCCGGGAGCGCCTCCAGGTGCTCGGGGCCGATCTCATACCCGGCCGCGGGAGCGCCCTCGAGCTCCTCGGCCTGCTCGGGCGTGATCGGCGGGGCTGCGGCCCGGCGGGGATCGGTCCGCATGGCGAGCGCTTCGGCGTACGCCGGCCGGCCCCCGGGAGCCTCATCGGCTTCGAAGGAGACTAGGACCTCACGGGCCGGTTCGGCGTCGCCGGAGGGCGGCGGCTGGAGCGGACGGCCCTCGCCGTCCGTACCGTCGCGGCACAATCGCTCGGCTCAGGCCTCCTCTGCGGCCTCCCGGAGGACCAGCCGCTTGGCCATCTGGAACTCCTCATCGGTGAGCGCGCCCGACCGGTGGAGCTCGGCGAGCCGGACGAGCCGGGTCACCAGGTCCTCCTTCCCGCCGCCCGTCCCCTCGGGCAATGCCGGCGGCGCCGTACGGCCGCGCAGCCGGGCGTAGACCGCGGCGGCGACGAGCACCGTGGTGCCGCCGTAGCGCTGGATCCCCCAGGCGACGCAGTGCGGGTCCTCCTCCGGCGCCGCGGTGGCCCTGGCACTCCGGACCCGGAAGCGGAGGCTGCCGTACCCGAGCCCGGTCATCGGGGTCCACACCACCCCGGTGAGCTCGGAGAGCGAGAACTCCTGGGGCCCGACCGCCCGCTTGGCGGTCCTGGCGAACGAGTTCCACTCGATGCGGATCACATCGCCGTCGAAGGTCACGGTGCCGTCGCCCGCCGACGCGGTGATCGGCACGTCCGGTCCGGGGAGAAGGAACTCGTCGCAGGGCCCGGCCGGCACCTGCGCCAGCCGGAGCATGTCGCGGATCTCGTCCGCGAGGTACTCGGCGACCCCGGTGCTCTCCCGAGGGACCGCCAGCCGGTAGGGGTCGGCGGCGCCGGTCAGCCCGCCACGTGCGACGTCGGTCAGCGGGTCCGCGCCCCGGCGCAGCCAGACCCGCAGGTGGCCGCCCTTGCGCGCAGGCTCGAACGCCGCGCCGGCGATCGCCGCCAGAGGGATCTCCAGCCCGCCGACCGCCCGGCGCACCTCGTGCGCGCCGCCGCCGGGGACGATCCGCAGCACGTCCCCGTCGAAGCTCCACGAACCGTCCGGGACGGAGATCTCGGCCATGCCGCCCTCCCGCTACGCCCGCCGCTGGTCCTCGTGGGCGGCGCCGGGCTCCGGCGTGGTCGCGGCGGGGTACAGGTCGGGCTCGACGTAGATGACCCTCGCGATCGGCACGGTCGCGCGGATGCGCTCCTCCGCGGCGTTGATCCCCTTGGCGATCTCCGCCGCGGTGTCGTCGTGGTGCACCGCGATCTTGGCGGCGACCAGCAGCTCCTCGGGGCCGAGGTGCAGGGTGCGCAGGTGGATGACCCTGTCGATCTCGGGGGTCTCCTCGAGCGCCCGGATGATCCGCTCCTCGATCTCCGGGGCGGCGCTCTCCCCGATCAGCAGGGACTTGGTCTCGATGGCGAGCACCACCGCGATGACCGCGAGCAGGAGGCCGATCACGAGGCTGCCCACCCCGTCCCAGACGCCGTTGCCGGTGATCGCGGCGATGGTCACGCAGACCAGGGCGATGACGAGGCCGAGCAGCGCGCCCAGGTCCTCCAGGAGCACCACGGGGAGCTCCGGGGCCTTGGCCCGGCGGATGAAGGAGAACCAGGAGTGGTCGCCCTTCACCTCGCGGGTCTCCCGCATCGCGGTCCGGAACGAGAACGCCTCGGCCGCCACGGCGAAGACGAGCACGCCGAGCGCCCACTGCGGCGACTCGACCGGATGCGGATCCGTGATCTTGTGCCAGCCCTCGTAGAGCGAGAAGAGGGCGCCGATGGTGAAGAGCACCACCGCCACCACGAAGGCGTAGAAGTATCGCTCCCGGCCGTACCCGAACGGGTGCTCCCGGGTCCTCCGGCGCTGGGCCCGCTTCTGGCCCACGATCAGGAGCGCCTGGTTACCGGAGTCCGCTACCGAGTGGGCGGACTCGGCGAGCATGGAGGAGGACCCGGTGGCGAGGAACGCCACGAACTTCCCGGCCGCGATCGCCAAGTTCGCCAGCAGGGCGGCGATGATCGCCTTGGTACCACCACTCGCACTCACGCGGACTCCTCAAGGATCGGCCAAGCCGATCCTAGTGCGCTCCGAGCTCCGCGAGCGCGGCGATCCGGGAAGGATCCCGGCCATAGCCCAGGGCGAGGTAAACCCCGGCATAGTCGCTCAAACCAATCAGGGAGGCGAGCCGCTCCAGCGGGTGAGCGCCCTCGGCGGAGATCTCGGACACCGGCACGCCGCGGTCCTCGGCGAGCCGGGCCACCGCCTCCCGCCGCTCGGCGACCAGCGGGTGCTCCTCGGTGTCGCGGAACAGGAACAGCCGCGGGCGCGGCGGGCCGCCCTCCTCGCCGAACGGGTCGGCGTCGATCGGCTGCGCGCCGAAGGGGCCGTTGAACAGGCCGATCTGCTCGTGCCCGGCCTCGAGGATCTCGCCCACCAGCGCCGGGTAGCCCGCGCACCGGTGCAGCCGGCAGGCCAGCGAGCGGGCCGCCACCCGGGCGAGCGGCGAGCACCCCCAGAGCAGGGGCAGCCGGTCCGCGAGCTCCATGGCGAACGACTTGCCGGGGTTGAGGAACGACTCGCTCGACGGCCGGCACCGGAACGCGATGTCCTCCAGGCGCGCGGCCACCGCCTCGGCCACGGCCTCGCCCATCTCGGCGATGCGCAACGCCCCCGCGGCGACGATCAGCGGGACGGCCAGCTCCCACAGCGTCGGCCGGTGCCCCTGCGCGACCGCCACGTACGGCCCGCCGGCGCGGGCCACCGCCTCCCGGAGCGGGGAGTCCTCGGGCCCCACCCCGAGGAGCACGCAGCCGCGCCGGACCGCGTCGGCGGCCACGGCGAGCGCCTCCTCGGACCGGGCGGATCCGGCGGTCACCGCGACCAGGTCGGCCGCGCCCACCCAGCCGGGGAGCAGGTGCCGGCGGACGGTGAGGATCGGCACCGGGCAGCCGCGCCCGCACACCGCCTCCAGCGCCTCGCCGGCGACCCCCGCGACCCCCATCCCGGCGACCACGATCGCGCGGGGCCTGCCGTACTCGGCGATCCGCGGCACGCCGGCCTCGAGGGCCGCCCGGAACGCCACGCGCACCTGTGCCGCCGACGAGGCGACCGTCCGCAACGCCCCCGAGGAGTCGCACTCCTCCAGGAAGGACGGGTCGTCGAGCCGATCCGGGTCGAACCGGTCCTCGGGCGCCCCGGCGGCGCCGCTCATGCCCGGCGCGCCTCGTCGACGAGGAGCACGGGGATGTCGTCCCGCACCGGGTAGATCAGCCCGCACGTCTCCGAGGTGCAGGCCAGCTCATCGGCGTCGGTGGCCGCGCGGAGCGGGGACTTGCATGCCGGGCAGACCAGGATGTCCAGCAGCCAGTCGTCGATCTTCAACCTTCTCAGCTCCTTACCACAGCGAGCACTTCATCCCGCACGGCGGCCATCGTCCGCTCGTCGGCCGCCTCGGCGTTGAGCCGGAGCAACGGCTCGGTGTTGGACGGCCGCAGGTTGAACCACCAGCCGGGCCCGTTCACGGTGAGGCCGTCGAGCTCGTCGAAGGTGACGCCCTCGCGGCCCTCGAAGGCGGCGCGCACCTTGGCGAGCGCGGCCGCCTGATCGGCCACCCGGCTGTTGATCTCGCCCGAGGCGACGTACCGCGTGTACCGCGCCAGCAGCTCGGACAGCGGGCGGTCCTGCTCGCCGAGCGCGGCGAGCACGTGCAGCGCGGCCAGCATGCCGGAATCGGCGTACCAGAAGTCCCGGAAGTAGTAGTGGGCGGAGTGCTCGCCCCCGAACACCGCACCGGTGCGGGCCATCTCCGCCTTGATGAACGAGTGGCCGACCCGCGAGCGCACCGGGACGCCGCCGTGCTCGGCGATGATCTCGGGGACGCTCTTCGACGTGATCAGGTTGTGGATGATCGTGGCGCCCGGGTGCCGGGCGAGCTCCCGCACCGCCACGAGCGCGGTGATCGTGGACGGCGAGACCGACTCGCCCCGCTCGTCGATCACCCAGCACCGGTCGGCGTCGCCGTCGAAGGCGAGCCCGATGTCGGCGCCGTGCTCGATGACGGCCTTCTGCAGGTCGCGCAGGTTCTCCGGCTCGATCGGGTTGGCCTCGTGGTTGGGGAACGTCCCGTCGAGCTCGAAGTAGAGCGGGACCAGGTCGATCGGCAGGCCCTTGAAGACCGCGGGGACGGTGTAGCCGGCCATGCCGTTGCCCGCGTCGACGACGACCTTGAGCCGCCGGATGCCCGAGAGGTCGACCAGGGTCTTCAGGTGGGCGGCGTACCCCTCGAGCAGGTCGCGCTCGACCACCCGGCCGGCGCCGGGGGTGCCCCCGATGCCGGTCTCCAGGAGCCGGGCGGCCCGGTCACGGATCTCGAGCAGACCGGTGTCGGTGCCGATGGGAGCCGCTCCGGCGCGGCACATCTTCATGCCGTTGTACCGGGCCGGGTTGTGGCTCGCCGTGAACATCACACCGGGCAGGCCGAGGCTGCCGCTGGCGTAGTACAGCAGGTCGGTGGAGCCGAGGCCCGCGTTGATCACCTCGGCGCCGCGGGATGCCGCCCCGCGGGCGAACGCGCGGGCGAGCGGGGCGGATGAGACCCGCATGTCATGCGCCATCACCACCGACTTCGCGCCGATCACTTCGACGAACGCCGCGCCGACGGCCTCTGCGATCTCCTCGTTCAGCTCGTCCGGCACGACGCCGCGCACGTCGTATGCCTTGAAGATCTTGGTGAGGTCGGCCACTGCAGCCCCTAACGGTCATGTGCCTTCGCACACGAGCCTATAGGCCCTCGGTGGCTCGCCTCGCGGAGGCTCGGGAACCACCGAGGGCGGGTCGGGTCAGCGATCGCGCCCGTGGGGTTGCGGCACCGACTTGAGCACGCGCAGGTGGCGGCGCCGGCCGACCTCGATCGCCTCGCCCACCGGCTCGGCCGGGGGCCGTGCCGGTCGCGCGGCCTCGCGCACCGCGTTCGCCAGGGCCTCCAGGTCGTCCCCGCTGGGCGTGGAGGGACCCGCCGGGAGGCGGACCACCTCCCAGCCCTTCGGCGCTGTGAGTCGCTCCGCGTGCTCGGCGCACAGGTCGTAGCAGTGCGGTTCGACGTACGTCGCCAGTGGGCCGAGCACCGCGGTGGAGTCGGCGTAGACATACGTGAGTGTGAATACGGCAGGCTGCCTACAGGCGGTTCGTGAACAGCTGCGGACGGGGCTCACGGTGGGAACGTATCCCGTCTGCGCGCGTATTGCCACCACCCCCGGCCCTCTTATCGAGCGTGTCGCCACAATGCGGCCATCTCCTACGTTTCTCAACGCTGATCGCGAAGCAGGACACAAGCGCGGGATCCTCCATCCGGGCGTGGCACGCTCTAAGCTGGCCTCGTGAGCGATCGGAGCAGAAGACCCAGGCCCGGGCGGCTGCGCCGGCGCGACCGGCACGGCCGGGGTCTGCGCGGTCCTCTGGCGCCCTCCCACATCCCGATCGCCAAGTCACGGGCGGAGCGCTTCGACGACCTGGTGCTCGACGCCGTGGACCGGCTCAGGCCCCGGTGGGGCCGGCAGCTCGCGTCCGTCGAGTTCGCCGTGGAGGAGGTCCCGCCGCCGAGCGAGCTGGTCGACGGCCCGGCGCGGCTGTCGTCCGACCCGGTCCCGTTCGGCAGGGCGGAGCCGGCGAGCGCCACGCAGCCGGCGACCGTGATCGTCTACCGGCGGCCGCTGGAGATCAGGGCCCGCGACCACGAGCAGCTCAGCGCCCTGGTCTTCGACGTCGTCGTCGAGCAGGTGGCCAACCTCCTCGGCCTCGCGCCCGAGACGATCGACCCCGGCTACGACGAACGGCACTGAGCGTTCTGCGGGCGCGGCGGGCCCGCGCCACGGCCGGCGCGGCCGCGCACCGGGTCGCCCGGCACCCGCGGGCCGGGCGGGCACGGCCACCGCGCGCGGGTACGGCTACCGCACCACCACGCTCGGCGAGTCCACCGCGGGCGGGACGAGCACCGAGGTCCGCGCCACGGCCAGCGGCTGCACGGTGATCATCAGACCCTGCGGGTCCGGCTCCTGGAGGACCCGGCCCCCGTAGACCGGGCCGGAGCCGCGCTGCGGCTGGACCACGACGCTGAACCCGGTCTTGAGCCCGGCGGGCGGGACCAGGTCGACCTCGGTGGTCCGGGCGGCCGGGATCCGCACGGTGATCGGCCGCGGCGCCGGTCCCTCCTTCGGCACCAGCCGGACCGTCACCGTCGCCCCCCGGAAGGGGGCCGAGAGCACCAGGCGCGCGCTCTGGGCGCTGCTCGCCCGGCCGTCGGCGACGACGCTCCCGATGTCGATGGGCGTGGCGCCCGCGGTGAAGGCCACGTCCTGGCCGGCCCCGCCGATCCCGGTGATCTTCATGCCCGCGACGATCGGCGTCTCGGACTCGAGCACGAGCGCGGCCGCCTGCCCGCCGATGCCCGTGGTAAGGTCGAGGGTCGCGGCCGACTCGGCCGGGACCTCGAGGGACTCCTTGTTCCGCAGCGCGTAGGAGCCGTCCTTGAGCACCGCCTTCACCCGGACCACGGTGCTCTGCCCGCCCGGGGCCGCCACGTAGAGCTCGCGCTGGCCCGCGGTGCTCGGGATCCCGGGGACGACCACCCGGGTGGACGGCGGGGCCGCGGCCGGCAGCCAGTCCACGCCCTGCCCGTTCGGGAACACGGCCTTCACCGCGGCGGCGACCCGGCCGCTGGTCGTGCTCACCCGCAGGGCCATGATGAGCGGGGTCGGCGCCAGGTCGCGGAGCCGGATGGCTCGGTGCCGGCCCGGCTGGAGGATCAGGCTGCTGTCCCGGTCGCTGAGCACCGGCCCCTCGCCGGAGTAGATCGACAGGACGACGTGGGCGGGCGCCGAGTCGATGTTGGCGAGGTAGAGCAGGACGTTCGCCGCCGCCGGGCCGGGGCCGATGAACCACGCCTCGGAGCCGGGCTCGGTGCAGCGCACCCCGGCGAGCCCGCGCTGCGGCCCGCTCGTCTCCCGCGTGGTCTGGGCGGTCTCCAGCCCGGGCGCCATGGAGCCGGTGGCGGCGACGGCGACCGGGCCGAGGGCCGCGGGCACGGTGCGCTGCCACAGCACGCCCGGCCGCTCGACGGTGGCGAGCGTCCCGGCCGCGCGCTTCCCGCGGCTCCCGCCGTCCTCCCGGGCCGCCCGCACCGGGGTGAGCACGGCCTTCCCGGCCTCCCGGCCACCGGACGGGGTGATCACGCTGAGCCGACCGCCTCCGGGGTCCGGGCAGACCGCGGAGACCGCCTGCACCGGCGCCCGTACGGCCCGCGCGGCCGCCTGGGACGGAGGCGCCGGCCGGGTGACGTGGGCGACGCCGTACACCGCGGCGAGCGCGACCAGCACGAGGCAGAGCAGGCCGAAACGGTTCTCGATCAGAGCCTTCATGCGCGCACCTCGCGGTCATCCGGCACCCACTCCCCCGGCGCCCGCACCGGGTGCGCCCGCGCCCGCGGCGGGTGCGCGTACCGCCGCGGCGGTCCCGCCCGGTCCGGCACCGGCCCGTCCCGGTCCTCCCGCACCGGTTCCGACCGGTCCCGCGCCGGGGGCCGCGCCGTGGCGGCGCGGGCGTCCGGCTCCGGCTCGCCGTACTCGTCCTCCGGCTCGGCCTTCCGGCCGGGCGAGGCGAGGATGAGCACGAGCGCGAGCAGCCCGGCCTGGGCCCACAGCCAGATCCGGTGCAGGGTGTCCGCCCCCTCGGGCGGACGGGGGACGGTCACCGGCTCGGCCATCCGCCACAGCCCGCCGGCCGGGGAGAGGCTCATCCGGACCAGCCCGGGTTCGGAGTCGAGCGCCCGGGTGAGGGCCGGGTCGACCGGGCCGGGGGCCGCGACGAACCGGATGCCGAAGGAGGCGAGGGTCTGCAGGTAGCCGCCGCCCCGGCCGGAGGCGAGCCCGGCGACCGCCTCGCCGAGCCTCCGCCGGGCGTCCTCGGCGGGCTTGAGCTCGGACTCGCCGATCAGCGGCGCCCGGCCGCGGAGCACCGTGTGGCGGACCACGCCGTCCGTCATCCGGAGCACGAGCGTGCCCTCGCCGTTCGGCGAGCCGACCGCGGCGAGCACCGGCATGGGGTCGGGCACGCCGCGCTTGAGCGGGCCGTCGGCGCCCTGTGCCACCCACACGGCGGCCGCGGCGACCGGGGTGGCGAAGGCGGCCACCGCGATGGCCCCGGCGGCGGCCCGCCGCCACCCGCCGGCCGCCCGGAACTCGGCGAGCCGCGGCGCCTGGTGCGCGGCCGCCATGAGCAGGCCGGTCGCGGCGAAGGCCAGCGGCACGCCCGGCCAGGCGGCCACGCTCTGGCCGTCCCCCACGCCGACCGGCACCCGGCTGACCACCGTGGCGACGAGCACGCCGAAGAGCATGACCCCCCAGCCGATCGCGGTGACCATCCGCTGCCTGCGGAGGAGCAGCGCGCCGAGGGCGACGGCGACCAGGCCGGCGGTGACCCAGACCGGCGGCACACCGGGCCCGCCGGGGCTCAGCAGCAGGAGCGACTCGGGGGTGAGGCGCGGATCGGCGAGGGGGACGTCGTGCAGGCCGGCCTCGAGGAGCAGGCGGCCCGGGTCCTTGGCGACCTCCACGAGCCACGGGAGGAGCAGCACGACCGGGGTGCCGAGGCCGATCAGGAGCGAGCGGCCGGCGCCCCGCCGCAGGCCGACGAAGGAGACGGCCGCGAGCACGCCGAGGACCGCCACGAGCACGTAGACCAGCGGCACGAAGGCCGTGCCGACCGCGAGGAGCAGGCCGAACCCCCACGCGGCCCGGCGGGAACCGGCGACCACCCGGGTGGCGAGCGCGGCGTAGACCGGGAGGAGCACGAGGACGACCGCGGTGCCGAGCCGCCCGCTCGCCACGGCGCCGGTCGCGACCGGCAGCAGCGCGTAGGTGGCGGCGAGCCAGACCCGAGCCGGCCGGTACGGGACGATCGCCTTGGTCGCGGCGTAGGCGGACAGCCCGGCGAGCGGCACGCACCCGAGCAGGAGCAGGTTCACCGCGAGCCACGGCTTGCCGAGGCAGAGCGTGGCGGCCGCGGCGAGCACCGCCACGTACGGCGGGGCCCAGGTGTCCGAGCCGAGCCCGGTCGTGTGGTGGCTCTCGGTGTAGAGGCGCCACAGGTCGGAGGCGCCCCCGGTCACCGGGACCAGGGCGCCGCCGCCGAGCAGGCCGCCGATGAGCAGCGCGCGCTCGGCCGCGAGGGTGACCGCGGTGAGCGCGAGGAAGAGCAGGACGCCGGGGTTGGTGAAGACGCGCTGGATCAGCCCGGTGTCGGTGAGCAGCTCCTCGCCCTCGCTCTGCTCGCGGTCGGCCGGGGTGGCGTGGTGCCGCCCGGCGGTCTCCACCGGCCCGCCGCCGGCGAGGAAGTTCTGCACGGTGTCGGCGAGGCGCCGGAACGCCTCCCCCGGCGGGGTGAGCAGCCGCTCGACCGGCGGGTGGCCGCGGGCCCGGTGCCGCCGCCGCGCCCGCCGGGCCCGGAGCAGCCGCCCGGGGCGGCCGAGGACCGAGCCGATCGCGGCGAGCTCGTCGAGCGCGTGCGCCGGTTGCTTGGCGAGCATGAACAGCACGGCCCGGAACACCGCCCCGGTGACGTTCCGCACGATGGAGCGCAGGAACGCCCCGCGGGGCAGGTTCGCCATGAGCACGAAGAGCGCGTGGCGCCGGTCGAGCCGGCGCGGGTGCTCGTCGGTGATGGCGATCCGCCGGCGCCGCCGGGTGGCGGCCTCGGCGTGCCAGGCGACGGCCGCGGTGACGTTGAGCACGCGGAACCCGGCGGCCCGGGCGCGCCAGCACAGGTCGATGTCGTCGCGGAAGAGCGGCAGGGCGGGATCGAGCCCGCCCAGCTCCTCCCACACGTCCCGGCGGATCAGCATGCCGGCCGTGGAGACGGCGAGGACGTCGTGGACGCCGTCGTGCTGGCCCTGGTCGTACTCCTTGGGTTCCAGGCCGGTGTCGCGCCGCCCCGAGCGGCTCATGGTGACGCCGACCTCGAGCAGCACCCGGCGGTCGACCCAGTCGCGGAGTTTCGGGCCGAGGATGGCGGCCTTAGGGTCCCGGTCCGCCGCCCGGAGCAGCTCCTGGAGCGCGTACTCGTCCGGGGCGCAGTCGTCGTGGAGCAGCCAGAGCCACTCCTGGCCGGAGGCCGGTGGAAGCCGGCGCACCACCTCGTGCACGGCCGCGCCGAACCCGGTGGTCCGGGAGAGCGTCAGCACGTTGCCGGGGCCGAGGGCCTCGGCCAGCAACCGGCCACTGCCGTCGGTGCTGCCGTTGTCGACCCCGGCGACGCGATCCGGCGGCCGGACCTGGCGCCGGAGCGCCGTCAACGTCTCAGTGAGCCAACGGGCGCCGTCGTGAGCGACGACGATCGCGGTGACCGAGTGCACGTCGAGTCCTAGCTGGGTGGTACGACTGAGCGCCGACCACAATACGGCACATAGGTCTCACTCGATCACACGCGACCGAGAATCATGGACGAACCAGGAACGTCTGGGATCAAACCGCCTGGCGCTTCAGCTTGCGGCGTTCCCGTTCGGACAGCCCACCCCAGATGCCGAACCGCTCATCGTTCTGCAGCGCATATTCGAGGCACTGCACGCGGACTTCACAAGAACGACAGACCTTCTTCGCTTCCCGGGTCGAGCCGCCTTTTTCAGGAAAGAACGCCTCGGGGTCGGTCTGAGCGCACAAAGCGCGCTCTTGCCAGTCGAGATTTTCACCACCGAGCGCATGTGCCATGACCAGATCGGTCATTGCACACCTCCCTGTCGCTCGCCCGCCCACATAGAGCCCCCCATAAAGCGCCTCACCTAAACCCACCCTCGGCAAGGCGTAACAACATGCCTGTAATTACACGCGTGTGACGCGTGTGGCGTCAAGCGGCATAGCGATACCCGGGGAAAGACCCGCTTGCCCCGGTTCGCAGCGCCAAGATCTTCGGTGCTATCAGCGATCGGAACCTTACCAAGGACGGTCTTGGCCGGTTCCCCGCCCTGGCTGATCACTGCCGGAATCTTCCCCATACTTTGCCTGCACGCCCTCGGGCGTATAGATCGCCGTCGGCTGGATCGGCTCGTCTTGATCCTTTGAATGCCGGTAGGCGACCGGATCCAGGCGCATGGTCTGCTCGGTCTGCTCGGCCGGCGCCGGGCGGTAGCCGTGATCGCCGTGCTGGTGGTGGCCGTGCGGGTCGTAGTACCCCGGCTGGTCCGGGGCGAGCGGGCCGGTGGGGCCGCCGGAGTACTCCGCGGACTGGTTGAGCTGCTGGTAGCTGCGCGCCTGCTCGTAGGCCTGGGCGAGCTGCTGCTCCCTCGGGTCGGCCGAGGCGGCCTCGTACGGCGACCGGCCGCCGGTGTCGGCGCCGGGGGGCGGGGTGGGCTGGGTGGAGTACCCGGAGTAGTCCCCCGGCCCGGGCATCCCGGCCGGGCCGTACGCCTGGCCCTGCTGCCCGCCCTGGTCGTACGGCCTGGGCTCCGCCGGCGCGAGGGCGGGGTGGCCGTAGGGACGGTCCTGGTGCGAGTGGCGGGCGTCGTAGGGGTCGGGCTGCGGTACGGCGTGGCCGTACTGGTCGGCCCCGGGGTACCCGGCCGGCTGCTGCGCGGCGGCCTGCGGCTGCCCGGCGGTGGGCTGGCCGGGCTCGATCCGCTGGCCGTACGGGTCCGCGCCGTGGGCGCCGGTGGGCTCGGCCGGGTAGCCGTGGCCCGCCGGGTACGGCGGCGGGGCGGAGGGGTACTGCGGCGCGGCAGGGAGGTCGTGCTGCGCCGGCGGCTGCTGGCCGTGGCCCTGGGGCTGCTCGGCCTGCCAGGGCTGCTGGGGCTGCCCGGGCTGGCCGCCCGGCCAGGGCTGGGCCGGCGCCGGGGACGGCTGGGCGTACTGGGTGCGCTCCGGGTCCCCCTGGTGCTGCTCGGCCCCGTACGGCTGCTCCGGGTGGGCCGGCGGCTGCGGGTACGGGCCACCGGTCGGGGCGGGAGCCGGCGGGTGCGCCATCGAGGCCTGCTGGGAGGCGTCGTACGGCACGGGGGCCTGGGACTCCCCGTACCCGGGAGCCGGCTGCTGCTGCTCGTACGGGACCGGGGCGGGCTGCTGGGGGTCCCCGTACGGCGCCTGGGCCGGCTGCTGCGGCTCGCCGTACGGCGCGCCGGCCTGCGGCTGGGCCGCGCCGCCGTACCCGGCCTGCTCCCCGTACGGCACCTGGGCGGGCTGCTGCGGGAAGCCGGGAGCGCCCTGCCCGTAGCCGTCGCCGTACCCCTGGGCGACCGGGTAGCCGGGGTGGGTGCCGGGGAAGGCGCCGAACTGCTGATCGCGGGCGGGGCGCAGCCGGTCGGCCTCCTTCCACGCGACGAGCGCGCCCAGGGCGGTGAGCGCGGCCCCGGGAAGGCCGGCGAGCAGGTCCTCGGCCCGGCCGCGGCCGGTGAGCCCGTCGCCGAGCAGCACCCCGAACAGGGCGATCACGCTGAACAGCAGGGCGATACCGAGCACGCCGGCCGCCCCGAGGGCGATCAGGCGGGCCCGGGGTGTCGCCGCACCGGCCCGGCCGGCGATCAGCACCGCCCCCACCGCCAGCGCCGTGTGCACCGCCGAGGTCAGGGTGGGCAGGGCGGTGGCGGCACGGCTGCCGAAGCCGAGGTGCGAGAACGCCTCCGGACCGATGAGCAGGCGGACGACGCCGACGATGACGCCGGTGGTCACCACGGCGAGCATGGTCCACGCGGCGGGCTCACGCAGCCTGTCGGTATCGACCTTGAGCACGACTTACCCCCAATGCCTCGATTGGCACCCGGGGCAGTTTTGCACATGTCTGACACTTGTGGTGGCAGACCAAAAAAGGTTACAAGTCGGCAAAGCACCCGCGACCTGCCGTATCCTGCGGTTTCCCGGATCCGGCCCGGGGTATTTGTGATCATTTTGTGCGCCCGGTACGCCCGCCCGCGGGGCCGGCCGCACCGGGGCCACCGGCGCGCGCCCGGCCGGCGGACCGGTGGAAGACTGTCAGACATGCGAATCGTGTCCCTTGCCGGAGGCATCGGAGGAGCCCGGTTCCTCCGTGGGCTCAAGGCGGCGGCCCCGGACGCCGAGATCACCGCGATCGTGAACACGGGCGACGACATCACCCTGTTCGGCCTCCGCATCTGCCCCGACCTCGACACCGTCATGTACACGCTCGGCGGCGGCATCAACGAGGAGCAGGGCTGGGGGCGGGCCGATGAGAGCTTCACGGTCAAGGAGGAGCTCGCGGCCTACGAGGTCGAGCCGCAGTGGTTCGGCCTGGGCGACCGGGACCTCGCCACGCACATCGTGCGCACGCAGATGCTCTCCGCCGGCTACCCGCTCTCCCAGGTGACGGAGGCGCTGTGCGCGCGGTGGCGGCCCGGCATCCGGCTGCTCCCCATGACGGACGACCGGGTCGAGACCCACGTGGTCATCTCCGATGACCAGGGCAGGCGGGCGATCCACTTCCAGGAGTGGTGGGTACGGCTGCGCGCCTCGGTCCCCGCCGAGCGGTTCGTGCTCGTCGGCGCGGACACCGCCAAGCCGGCGCCCGGGGTCCTCGAGGCGATCCACGACGCCGACGTGGTGATCCTCCCGCCGTCGAACCCGGTGGTGAGCATCGGGACGATCCTGCAGATCGCCGGCGTCCGGGAGGCGCTCGAGGCCAAGACCGTGGTCGGCGTCTCCCCCATCATCGGCGGCGCCCCGGTCCGGGGCATGGCCGACGCCTGCCTCGCCGCGATCGGCGTGGAGACGAGCGCCCAGGGCGTGCTGGAGCTGTACGGCAGCGCGCTGCTCGACGGGTGGCTCGTGGCCGAGGAGGACGCGGGCGTCGCGCTCGACGGCGTGGTGGTCGAGGCCCGGCCGCTCCTCATGACCTCCCTCGAGGCGGCGCGGGACATCGCCGCGGCCGCGCTCGACCTCGCCCGGTCGCTCCGGGAGAAGAAGGAGGCCGCCCGCGGCGCCGGCACAGGGCGGGGGTCGGCGTGACCGGGATCACCGTCACCGGCGTCCCCGGGCTGCCCGAGGTGCGCCCCGGGGACGACATCGCCGGCCTCATCGCGCGAGCCGTACCGGACCTGGCGGACGGCGACATCCTCGTCGTGACCTCCAAGATCGTGAGCAAGGCCGAGGGCCGGATCCGCCGGGCCGCGGACCGGACCGAGGCGATCAGGGAGGAGGCGGCCCGGGTCGTGGCCCGGCGCGGGACCACCGTGATCGCCGAGACCCGGCACGGCTTCGTCATGGCGGCCGCCGGGGTGGACGCCTCCAACTCCGCCCCCGGCACGGTCCTGCTGCTCCCCGAGGACCCGGACGGCTCGGCCCGCCGGATCCGCCGCGGGATCCGGGAGCGGCTGGGCCGGGAGGTCGGGGTGGTCATCTCCGACACCTTCGGCAGGCCGTGGCGGAACGGGCTCACCGACCTCGCGATCGGCGTCGCCGGCGTGCGGCCCCTCGACGACCTGCGCGGCCGGACGGACGGGTACGGCAACGAGCTCACCGCGACCGTCACCGCGCTCGCCGACGAGCTCGCCTCCGCCGGCGAGCTGGTCAAGGGCAAGCTCTCCGGCGTCCCCGTCGCCGTGGTCCGCGGGCTCGCCCACCTGGTCACCCCCGAGGACGGTCCGGGCGCCCGGGCCCTCATCCGCCCCGCCGCCCAGGACATGTTCCGGTACGGCTCGGCCGACGTCGTCTTCGCCCGCCGCACGATCCGCGAGTTCACCGACGAGCCGGTGGACCCGGCCGCGGTACGGCGGGCCGTGGCGGCCGCCGTCGCGGCCCCGGCGCCCCACCACACCACCCCGTGGCGGTTCGTCCTGCTGGAGACCCCGGAGTCCCGCACCGCGCTCCTCGACGCGATGCGGGAGGCCTGGATCGCGGACCTGCGCGCCGACGGGTTGCCGGAGGAGGCGATCGCGCGCCGGATCAAGCGGGGCGACGTGCTGCGCAAGGCCCCCTACCTCGCCGTCCCCTGCCTGGTGATGGACGGCGCGCACGCCTACCCGGACGAGCGCCGGCGCACGGCCGAGCGGGAGATGTTCGTGGTCGCCGCCGGCGCGGGGGTGCAGAACTTCCTCGTCCAGCTCGCGGTCGAGGGCCTCGGCTCGGCCTGGGTGTCGTCCACGATGTTCTGCCGCGGCGTGGTGCGGAAGGTGCTGGGCCTGCCGGAGGACTGGGACCCGATGGGCGCGGTCGCGATCGGCCACCCGGCCGCCCCGCCCAAGGACCGCCCGCCCCGGGACCCCGCCGCCTTCATCGTCACCCGGTGAGGACCGGGTTCATCGTGACCTGGTGAGAATCGGGCTCATCGTGACCCGTGAGGCTCGGTGCGGCCGCGGCTCACCGTGGCCCTCGCGCATCCCCGGGTTTCCGCATCCCGAGGGGGCGAACCGGCGGACCCGTGGCCCCGCGCCTCGGGACCCCGGCCCGCACCGGCGCGGCCGCACGTCCGGACGCCGCGGCGGGACCCCTGGGACCGTGGCCGCCGGCGGGACGCGGCCTGCCATGGGACGCATGGGCGCCGCGGCGAGACGGGTGAGCGGCGGGGCCGGGACCTCTGCCGCGGGGACGCGGCCCGCCCTGGACGCCCGGGTTCCGCGGGGCCTCTGGGACCGCGCTGCCGGGACGCGGCCTGGCATGGGACGCATGGGCTCCGCGGCGGGCCGGGCGCGGGGCCGTCCGGCCACCGGAGGCCGGTGGGCGACGCGCCGGGCACACCGCCCGGACACGGCCGGCGGCGAGCGGACCGCCGCAACGCGGGCCGGTCACCGGCGGGCGATCGCCCAGCGGCCCGGGCCCGCCACGGCATGGCGGCCGCCGGGCACACCGGCCGTCCGGTCACTGCCGGGGGCAGGTCGGGTGGCAGAGCCGCCTGGCGATGGCGGAGAGGAAGACGTCTATGATCTCGCCCGGCTGCCGGGCCACGTAGACCTCGCCGTTCGTGATCGCGGCGGCCTCCTCCAGCGCCGCCCGATCGCGCCCCGCGCCGAACATCACCACGACGATCTGCACCGGCCGGTCGGGGTTCCACTCCTTGCGGAGCGCCTCGGCGAGCTCCTGGCGGGAGATGCCCCTCCCGTCGTCCTGCCCGTAGGTGAGCACGAGCAGGGCGTTGCTCATCATCGGCTCGTACCCCGCGGACAGCGAGCGGAAGCCGGCGAGGATCGTGTCGTAGAGCGAGGCGGACTTGCCGGCGAGCGGCCGGACGCTGTCGGCGACCCGGAGCATCTCGGTCCGGCGGATCTCCTGCCCGTGCGCGGGCTCGCTGATCGAGCCGACGCTGATCAGCTCCCGGTGGTCCTTGCCCTTGGCGATGCCCCGGGCGAACTCCCACAGGCCCATGTGGGTCTCGTTGGGGAACAGCTCCAGGCCGAGCTTGGCCGCCTTGACCGCGACGCCGAGCCGGGTCTGGCCGTCGGGCCCGATCGGCCGGGCGCCCTCCTCGGAGACGTCGGCGAGGACGAGGATGCGGCTCGGCGGGGCGAGCTTGCCCCACGCCTCGAGCGCCTCGTCGATCAGCTGGGGGGTGATCGACGGGAGGACCTTGGGCGCCCGGGTGGGGATCTCGCCGCCGGGTTCGAAGGGCGCCTGCGAGCCGTCGGCCGAGCGGAACCCGGCGCGCCGCAGCAGGTCCTGGACCGGCGCGGAGCGCAGCCACCGGGCGAACAGCTCCGCCCCCTTGGCCTTGGCCGGGTCGTCCGAGGTCACCACGTACGGGTAGTCGAGGTGGATCGTCCCCTCCTTCGGCTGGAGGGCGACGACCGGCTCGGTGACGGGGCCGCGGTTGTGCGCCCAGACGGACTGCTCCGGCACGATCACCACCGGCCGGGACCAGAAGCCGCGCGCGTACACGGCCTCGAGCATGGTCCGGTAGTCCGGCATCGCCCCGGCCTGGGCCATGCGGACGAAGGCGGTGAGCGCCTTGTTCGCCTCGCTCCCCGTGCCCACCAGGTCCCGGGCCGCGGCGACCGTGGCGATCCCGGCCCCCGACACCGAGGGGTCGGGGACGCGCACCACGTCCGGCTCGCTCTCGGTCGGGCGCAGCCTCCCCCGCGCCGTGGCGGGGAAGACCATGTCCCAGCTCATCTCGGTCTTCCCGGCCGCGAACCGCTCCGCGAGCGAGCGCCGGGTGGCGAACACCAGCGGCGAGGTGGCCACCACGGTCTCATCGGCGCCGAGGTTGCGCGCCCCCTGTTTGCGGGCGAGGCGCACCCAGACCGACGAGTCGGTGATCCAGCCGTCCGGCCGCTCGGGGAGGACGCCGACCCGGTCGCCGATGAGCGTGCGGAGCACGGGGGCCGGTGGCTGCTCGACCACCTGGACCTTGACGCACCTGCCGTCCACCCCGGTGTCCGTGGCGTTGAACCGGTCGGCCGCCTCCATCACCGGCGGCGCGATGTCCACCGCCGCGGCGACCCGGACGATGAGCGGGTCGCGCGGCGAGCACGCGCCACCGGTGCCGCGGACGTACAGCACCGCACCTCCGGCGATGACGACCGGGACGGTGAGCGCGGCCACGGCGGCGCGCCGGCTGACTCGCCATCGGAACCGCCTGAGCAGCCGCTCGACGGGTGAGCTGGCGCGGTGACGACCGGAGGGCACCTCGCTGGTCCTCCTCAAGCTCTCGGGGACATGCCCGGCTGATCCTGACCGGTTCCGGGCCTACCGGGATCTTTGAGCCCGCATATTAGAA
Organism: Thermobispora bispora DSM 43833; assembly: GCF_000092645.1. Classification (NCBI taxonomy): domain Bacteria; kingdom Bacillati; phylum Actinomycetota; class Actinomycetes; order Streptosporangiales; family Streptosporangiaceae; genus Thermobispora; species Thermobispora bispora. Next base: position 832,399 of record NC_014165.1, on the reverse strand, counting down.
CGCGTTACAACAGCGTGCCAGGTGGCGAATCAGAATGATCTTCAATCGTGGCATGGCGCGCCCGCGCCCGGGCCGGTCACGAGCGGCAGCACGGCGCGCACGCTCCGGCACACGCCGTCACTCCGCCGCGCCGCCTCGATCCGCTCCGGCGGCGGCGTGCCGTACAGCGTGGTGCGCTGCCGGAGCGGGCGGCCGGTCGGCGCGACCAGCTCGGCGAGCTCGCTGATCGTCCGGTAGGACCCGCTCTCCGACCCGGCCATCCGGCTGATCGTCTCCTCCATGAGCGTGCCGCCGAGGTCGTTCACGCCCCCGGCGAGGATGGCGCGGAGCAGGCCGGCGTCGAGCTTGACCCAGGAGACCTGGATGTTGTCGATCGCCCCGTGGAGCATGATCCGGGCGAGCGCGTGCACCGCCCGGTTCTCCCGCGCGGTCGGGCCCGGCCGGGCCAGCCCGGCGAGGTAGATCGGCGTGTTGTGGTGCACGAACGGCAGCGGCACGAACTCGGTGAAGCCGCCGGTCTCCTCCTGGATCGACCGGATCAGCCGGAGGTGCCGCACCCAGTGCCGGTGCGTGTCCACGTGGCCGTACATCATCGTGGCCGTGGTCGGGATGCCCAGCCGGTGCGCGGTCGTGATCACCTCGATCCAGTCGCGGGTGGGGAGCTTGCCCTTCGTGAGCACCCAGCGCACCTCGTCGTCGAGGATCTCCGCCGCCGTGCCGGGGAGCGAGTCCACCCCCGCCTCCCTGGCCGCGAGCAGCCACTCCTCGATCGACATGTTCGCCCGGCTCGCGCCGTTCACCACCTCCATCGGGGAGAACGCGTGGACGTGGATCTCCGGGCAGCGCTCCTTCACCGCCCGGGCCAGGTCGAAGTAGGCGGTGCCGGGCAGGTCGGGGTGGATGCCGCCCTGCATGCACACCTCGGTGGCGCCCGCCTCCCACGCCTCCGCGGCCCGCTCGGCCACCTCCTCCAGTGAGAGCGTGAACGCGTCCAGGTCGGTGCGCCGCTGGGCGAACGCGCAGAACCGGCAGCCGGTGTAGCAGACGTTGGTGAAGTTGATGTTCCGGTTGACCACGTAGGTGATCTCGTCGCCCACCGTGTCCCGGCGCAGCCCGTCGGCGATCCGGCAGAGCTCGTCCAGCCCCGCGTCGTCGGCGCCCCTGCCCTCGGCGTCGCCGGCGAGGTCGAGGAGGGCGAGCGCCTGCTCCTCGGTGAGCCGGGCCGGGTCGCGCTCCGCCTGCCGCAGCGCCGCCCGCACCGTGCCGTCGATCGGCCGCCCCGCCGCGCCCCCGCCTGCCGTACGGCCGGGCAGCCGCTCGCGGAGCGCCTCCCAGTCGCCGTAGACGGTGTCGAAGTCGGCGCGGCGGTCGCTGCGGCGGCCCTCGGTGTCGATCGCGGTGTGCAGGTCGGTCCGGCCCGCGGTGCGCAAGGGGAACCCGCCGTCCGGCTCCTGCCAGGGCCGGCCCACCGGGGCCGCCCCCTCCCTGGCCAGCCCGGTCTCCGGGTCGGCGAGCGCCGCCACGTGCTCGCGCAGCCGCGGATCGAGCCACGGCTCACCGGCGCGCACGTACTCGGGGTAGATGGTGAGGCGCTCCCGGAGCCGGAACCCGGCCGCCGCGGTGCGCTCCGCCAGCTCCTCGATCTGCGGCCAGGGCCGCTCCGGGTTCACGTGGTCGGGGGTGAGCGGGGAGACCCCGCCCCAGTCGTCGATGCCGGCCCGGATCATCAACGCGTACTCGCCGCCGATCAGGTTCGGCGGCGCCTGGATCCGCATCTTCGGGCCGAGGATCAGCCGGGCCACCGCGATCGTGGCGGCGAGGTCGTGCAGGTCCGCGTCGGGCATCCCCCGCATCGCCGTGTCCGGCTTCGCGCGGAAGTTCTGGACGATCACCTCTTGGATGCCGCCGTACTCCCGGGCCACCCGGCGGATCGCGAAGAGCGAGTCGACCCGCTCCTCGATCGTCTCCCCGATGCCGATGAGGATGCCGGTGGTGAACGGCACGCTCAGCCGCCCCGCGTCCTCGAGCACCCGTAGCCGGACCGCCGGGTCCTTGTCCGGCGAGCCGTAGTGGGGCATGCCCTTCTCCTCGAAGAGCCGCCGGGAGGTCGTCTCGAGCATCATGCCCATCGACGGCGCGACCGGCTTGAGGCGCTGCAGGTCGCGCCAGGTGAGCACCCCGGGGTTGAGGTGCGGCAGCAGGCCGGTCTCCTCCAGCACCCGGATGGCCATCGCGCGGACGTAGGAGAGGGTGTCGTCGTAGCCGTGCGCGTCGAGCCACTCCCGGGCCTGCCGCCACCGGGCCTCGGGCCGGTCGCCGAGCGTGAACAGCGCCTCCTTGCACCCCATGGCCGCCCCGCGCCGGGCGATGTCGAGCACCTCGTCCGGGGAGAGGTACGGGCTCGGCAGCTCGTGCGGGGCCGCGGCGAACGTGCAGTAGCCGCAGCGGTCCCGGCACAGCCGGGTCAGGGGGATGAACACCTTCCTGCTGTAGGTGATCACTCCCGGCCGGCCGGCGGCGACGAGGCCGGCGTCGCGCACGCGTGAGGCGTGGCCGAGCAGCGCCTCCAGATCCTCCCCTCGGGCGCGCATCAGGATCGCGGCCTCGGCCGCGTCGAGCGTCTTGCCGTCCCTCGCCCGGGCGAGGGCCCGGCGCATCGCAGTCGGGTTCACGTACTCGTTGCGCACAGACCGCACAGTACGCAACAGCGCCGCATTCCCGGCGAACGGGTCACCGGTATCTCACCGTCGCGCCGCACCGCGCACGGTCCCCGCCCGGGCGCGGGCGAGCCCCGGCCGAGGGCTCCGCTGGGGACTCCCCGGCCCGGGCACGCGGTCCCCGGGGGACGGCCGCGGCCGTGGACGGTCGCGGCGCTCCCGCCGGGCCGCCCTCGCGGCCGTCTCGCGGCGGAGCCCCGGCCGGGCGGGACGGTGCGGCGACCGGCCGGGGACGGCCGGGCCGGAGCCGGGTCAGAAGGACCGGTAGTCGCGGGCGGGCATGCGCGGGCCGCGGGCCGGCGGCCGGACCCCGCTGAGCTCGATCACCCGCACCACGCGGTGCCGGTGCCCGCGGAACGGCTCCAGCAGCTCGAGCATGCCGGCGTCGTCCGTCTTCCGGCCGATCAGCGCCCAGCCGACGATGCCGGGCAGGTGGTAGTCGCCCACGCTCGGCGCGTCGGCGTCCCCGTGGGCGCGCTGGCGCACCTCGGCCGAGGTCCACACCCCGATCCCCGGCAGGGCGCGCAGCAGCCGGTCCGCCTCGGCGGAGGCCGCTCCGGCGCACGCCGTCGCCTCCAGCCGGCCGGCGTGGCGTGCGGCGTTGACGATGGTCCGGGCCCGGACGGCCTCCACCCCCGCCCGGTGCCAGTCCCAGCTCGGGATCTCCCGCCAGACCTCCGGCGGGGGGATCACGGCCATACCGGCGGAGGCGGCCGGGCCGGGGGCCGGCTCGCCGTACCGGGTGACCAGCCACCGCCAGGCCCGCCACGCCTCCCGGCCGACGACCTTCTGCTCGAGCACGGCCGGCACGAGGGACTCGAAGACCCGCTGGGAGCGACCGATCCGCAACCCGGGCAGGCGCGCGGCGAGCCAGGCGACGATCGCGGCATGCCGGGCCGCCGCGGGGCCCGACCGGGCGGCCGCGGCGAGCGTCCCGGCGAACCCGGTCAGATCATCGTCGGCGCCGAGGAGCGACGGCAGGGTCTCGAGCAGCCACTCGGCGCCCGGGCCCCACGCCTGCGCGTGGACCTCGCCCCCGGCCGCGGTGATCCGTAACGTGCCCGGCCCGTCCGGCGTGCGCGAGGTGCGCCACACCGCCCCGTCCGGGGTGCGCCGCCACGTGGGGTCGCCCCGGCCGTGCCGTAACGGGGAGAGGGTGAGCGCGATGTCAACCGGCCGCCCCGGCCGCCACCCGCGTTCCCGCACCGCCGGGCGGGCTGCCCCCATCGGCCTCGCTCCCTCGCTCCCGTCGCTCCCGGGCCGCCGTCAGATGTCGCTGGAGAACCGGACCGCGCACTCCGGCAGCGTGACCCCGGGCCAGACCCGCAGCCCGGAGGTGAGCTCGTTCCCCGAGCCGATCCGGGCGCGGTCGCCCACCACCACGTCCCGGAGGACCGCCCCGGGATCGATGCGGGCGCCGGCGCCGACCACGGAGTCCACCACCACCGCCCCGGAGGCGATCACCGCGTCGTCGGAGACGACGCTGCCCTGGACGCTCGCCCCCGCCTCGACCATGGCCCGGGTGCCGACCACGGTGCCGCCGGTGAGCTTCGCCTCCGGCGACACGGTCGCCCCCTCGAGCACGAGGTACTCCCCGGCCTCGCCCGGGAGCGCGGGAGACTTGAGCTTGCCGAGCACCAGGTCGGCCGAGCCCTGGACGAACGCGGACGGGGTGCCGACGTCCAGCCAGTAGGAGGAGTCGACGTACCCGAGGACGAGCGCGCCATCCTCGATGAGCTTGGGGAAGGTCTCCCGCTCGACCGACACCACCTGCCCGGGCGGGATCGCGGAGTCGATCACCGAGCGGCGGAACACGTAGCAGCCCGCGTTGATCAGGTTCGTCACCGGGTTCGGGGTCTTCTCCAGGAAGGCCGTCACCCGGCCGTCGGGGGTGATGGGGACGCACCCGAACCGGGAGGGGTCCTCGACCTCGGTCAGGTGCAGGGTCACCGCGGCGTCGCGCGAGAGGTGGGCCTCGACCTGTGCGGCGATGTCGTGCCCGGAGAGGATGTCGCCGTTCATCACCAGGACGGGCGCGTCGGGCGGACAGGTGAGCGCCGCCGCGGCGTTGCGGATCGCCCCGCCGGTGCCGAGCGGCTGCTTCTCCGTCATGTAGACGATCTCGAGCCCGAAGCCCGAACCGTCACCGAACGCCTCGGTGAACAGCTCTGCCCGGTACGAGGTCGCGAACACCACGCGGCGCACGCCGTATGATCGCGCCTTGGCAAGCTGGTGGGCGAGGAAGGGAACCCCGGCCGTGGGCAGGAGCGGCTTCGGGGTGGTCAGGGTCAACGGCCGCAGGCGGGTGCCCTGGCCTCCGACGAGAAGGATCGCCTCAAGGCCCGACGACGAAGCACGCAAAGATCTCTCCCGCACAGCGTGAGGGTAGCCCAGCGCGCATCACCTGACACCTGTGACACGAGCCGGTGCTACTTCGGCTTCACCTACATCGGTACCGGGCGGAGGTGACCCCGCGCCGGCGCGGCCGGTCCCCGCGGGGTGGAGGCCCGCGCGCGGTGCCGGCCGTGCGTTAAGCCTACTCACGAGTAGCATCGCTGGACAGGTCCGCTCCGTGACCCGCCCCGGACGCGCCCGTCGCGGTCACCGTACGACGCCCGGCGAGCAGCCGCCAGGACGCCAGACCGGCGAGCGCGGCGCAGACCAGGTCGCCGATCGAGACCACCAGGCGGGAGCAGAGCGCGGCCGCGATCGCCGAGCCCTGGTCGAGCACGGGAGCGAGCGCGGCCACGATCGCCACCTCGCGCACCCCCGCGCCGGCCGGGGCGATGACCACGACCAGGCCCAGGCACCAGGCCAGGGCGAACGCGCCCACGCTGAGCGGCACGGCGGCGGCGCCGGTCGCCCCCAGGCCGTGGACGAGCAGCGCGAGGTGCGCCCCGTACGCCGCCCAACCGGCGAGCGCCCACCCGGCGGCCGCGAGCACCCCCCGGCGGGTGAGCGGGCGTTCCAGCGGTGGCCGGCGCAGCAGCCGCAGCCCCAGGTCGATCACCCGGTTCACCAGCCCCGGGTGGAGCGCGGCGAGGGCGACCGGGACGAGGAGCAGCAGCCAGGCGTACCCCGCCACCGAGTCGCCGGCGAGCGCCGGCAGCGTGACCGCGGCCACCAGCAGCCCGCTCGCCAGGTAGATGGGATAGGTGAGGAAGAAGGCGGCGGCGCTGCGCGCCCGCGGGACGCCGTGGTCGCGCCCCAGCTCCATCTGGGCGATCACCGGCCAGACCGAGCCGGGGATGTACTTGCCGAGCTGCCCCACGAAGAAGACCCGCGCGGCCTCGGCGAAGGTCAGCCGCGACCCGAGGTCGGCGAGGAGCGCCCGCCACAGCAGCATCCCGGCGGCCAGCGCCCCGAGCACGGCCGCGAGCGAGCCGGCGAGCACCGCCCAGGAGAGCCGGGCGAACCCGCCGGCGACCTCCGCCCACTGGCCGGCGATCGCCCACGCGCCGAACCCCAGCGCGGCCGCGAGGAAGAGCACGCGTACGGCACGACGCAGGGTCATGGGGTGGGCACCGGTTCCGGAGGCTGCGGGAGCGGGGAGCCGAGCGGGCGCCGCGGGGTCTTGGTCGCGACCCACAGGTAGGTGGGCACCAGGGGCAGGAGCGCCCGGAGCACCGGGCGCGGCGTGCGCTCCAGGGTCGCCTTCGCGGCCCGCCCCACCGGGCCGGTGAAGAGCTCCTCCCCGGCGAACCGCTCCGGGGTGGCGAGCACGGGGAGCGTGTAATCCCAGACGTGGAACCCGGCGAGCATCCGGCGCAGGCCCCACCGGGTGCGGAACCGCTCGTGATAGTGGTCGGCCCGGCCGAACGCCCGGACGTACCGGTCCGCCGCGGCCGCCGGCAGATAAGAGAGGAAAGGCAGCCGGTAGTGCGGCTCCATGATCCCGAGCCGGTTGCCGAGCCCGAGGTAGAGCACGCCGTCGTCGGCGAGCACCCGGCGCATCTCTCTCACCACCGCGTCCGGGTCGACCACGTGCTCGTAGATGTGGTTGAAGACGAGCACGTCGATCGATCCGTCGGGGAACGGCAGGGCGGCGCCGTCGGCGCAGACGAACCCCACGCGGTGGCCGAACCTCCCGGCCGCCTTCTTCAGCCCGGGCACGTCGATGTCGGCCCCGAACGTACGGCTCGCCCCCGCGGCCGCGAGCTCGTCGGCGATGAACCCCGCCGAGCAGCCGATGTCCCCGACGGTGAGCCCGGCGAGGATCTCGCCGCGGTCGGCTTTCTCCCTGCCCAAGAAGTGCGCGAGCACCGCGATGATCTTCGCGGCCTTGCGGCGGCGTTTGTCCTCGTCGAGCATGGCGGCCTGAAGCTCGGAGTACGCAAGCTGGGCGGTCCGCTTCCTGCTCACCGGTCGATCACCGCCGAGATGCCTGGGTTCCCACTCACGGAGCCCAACAGTACCGGTGCCGCGCCTCCCCGCGGCCCGGTTCGCCCGCGGCCGGGTTCCCCGTGACGCCGGGCCGGGAACGGGCATCCCGTACGCCGGGGGCCGGAGCGAGCGTCCCCTAGGCCGGGGCCGGAACGAGGGTCCGGTATCCCGGGCGCGTTGCGAGGCCGTACCGGATCCGGGAGGACGGTACGGCCCGGCACCGGCCAGGGCCTACGCTGGCCCCGTGCCGCGCTTGCTCACCCGCCTGAGTTCCAGCCGAGTGGTGCGGGCCCTGCTGGTGCTGGCCGCGCTCGGCTTCCTCGGCTACGGCCTGGCCCGGAACCGGTCGGAGACCGTCGCCGCCCTCGCGCAGCTCTCCTGGTGGTCGGTCGCGGTCTCCTTCGCCGCGGTGCTCGCCGGGCTCGGCCTCATGCTGGTCGCCTGGCGGGACATCCTCGCCGGGCTGGGCTCCCCGCTCCCGCTGCCCGTGGCGGCGCGGGTGCTCTTCGTCGGCCAGCTCGGCAAGTACATCCCCGGCACGGTCTGGTCGTTCGCCGCGATGATCGAGCTCGCCCGGGAACACGGCGCCCCGCCCCGGCGGACGTTCGGCGCCACCACCCTGGGCCTCGCCGCCTCGCTCGGCTGCGCCCTGCTCCTCGCCGCCGCGACCCTCTCCCGGCAGATCGCCCGCGAGGGGTGGTGGCTGCTCGCGCTGATCCCGATGATCCTCATCGGCCTCCACCCGCGGGTGCTGACCTGGGGGCTGAACCTCGCGCTGCGCATCCTGCGCAGGGAGGCCCTCGACCGGGTGCTCAGCGGGGCCGACATGGCGAAGGCACTCGCCTGGACCATGCTGGGCTGGCTGGTGTACGGCGTGCACCTGTGGGTGCTCGTGGCCGACATGCGCCCCGGCGGGGTGTCCCTCTACCCGATCGCGGCCGGGGCGTACGCCCTGGCGTGGGCCACCGGCATCCTCACCGTGGTGATCCCCGCGGGCATCGGGGTGCGGGAAGGCGCCATGGTCCTCGCGCTCTCCCCGGTGCTCGGCACGTCGCAGGCGCTGGTCGTCGCCGTGGTCTCCCGGGTGGTCTTCAGCGCGGCCGACGCCGCGTGGGCGGCGATCGGCTTCCTCTGGGCCCGGAGCGTCCCGGCGCCGAAGGCCAGGCCGCGCGAGCCCCTGGGCTCCTCGCACGGCGGAAAGCCCGGCGACGGCACGCCTTCGCCGGGCTCCCCGGTTCCGTGAAGACTTCCAAGAGAGGAAGGAGCGACGAGCGGGATCATACGTGATCTTGCTCGCTAGCCGTGCGGAAACGGGTCACGGGCCGATCACGGCCGTCCACCGGCCCCGCCGCAGGTGGACCACACCGTCGGGGGTGATGCGCACGCGCGAGCCGTACAGCGGCAGGCTCCCCTCCACCAGCCGGCGATGCCGGATCCGATCGAGGAGGTCCCATAGGCGGCGCGGCCCGCCCTGGTGAACGATCGGCGCCTCGTCCCGCATGGCGGTCGCCCGGGCCCAGGAGCCGTCCGGGTGCACCATGAGCGCCGTGCGCCGCCCCTCGTCGTCCTCGTCGTACCAGTGCTCGATCCCCGGTGCGACGACCTCCAGCATCGACTGCAGCTCCCATGCCTCGGCCACCTCCACCACCGGGTACCGGCCGCGGGTGACCTCGTCCCCCTCCCGGTCGTGGATCTCCCTGAACCGGTCGGCCAGCTCATCCGGCGGGTAGTCGTCGCCGTGCCGGGTGCGCATGAACCCGGCGCGGTCCCACATGACCCGCCCGGCGGCGCCGCCATCGGGGGTCTTATCGGCGACGACGATGATCGTGGTATCGGCGATCGTGGTGACCAGGCGCCCGCCCGGCCGCAGCACCTGCAACCAGCTCGGCGGGATGGGCCGTACGGACACCGTCGCCACGATCCGGTCGTACTCCCCCGTCAGCGGCCCCGTGGCGTCCGCCGTGACGATCCGCGGGTGCAGCCCGATCAGGTCGAGCCGCTCGGCGGCGGCCTTCGTCAGGTAGGGATCGACGTCCACACTCGTGACACGGTCATCGCCCAGACGGCGGGCGAGCAGCGCCGCCCCGTATCCGCAACCGGTGCCCACATCGAGCACCTCGACCCCGTCGTGGATCTCGGCGTGACCGAACATCCGCAGGAGCAGGCTCGGCAGCGTGGACGACGACTAGGGATCGCAGTGCCTGGGATCACACGCGGGCGTCTCCGCCGGGGCACAGTCTCCCCCATCCCTCGTCGGCCGGCACTGGCGACGGCCGGGATCACAGAACTTGCCATGCGGTTCGCACCATTCTTCCCTGCGGCGGGTTCCCGGCGACGCCCTGCCGTGTGACGGCGAGCCCATCGGAGAGAACGACCCGGTCACGGCGGCTCGCGCTCGATCACGCTCGGGCGCCGGAGGCTGCGCGCACCTCGGGAGAGCGGATCCCGGCCGGCGCCTCGCACTGGGCCCGCCGGCAGGAACCGGGCGTCTTCCTGCGCACGATGGTCACCGCTCTCGGTGGTGCGCCGCCGCGGCCCGGCCGGACGGCGAGCCGGTCCCGGCGATGATCGGCTGGCCGGCCGGCGGCCGCCACGCTCGCGACTCGGCCTCCCACAGATCGCGGTAGTGCCCGGGCGTCCGGATCAGCTCCTCGTGCCCGCCGCGCTGGATCACCCGGCCCCGGTCGAGCACCACGACCTCGTCGACCTGGTCGAGCCCGGTGAGCCGGTGGGTGACCATGAGCACGGTGCGGCCGCGCGTGGCGTCGAGCACGTCGGCCATGATCGCGCCGGCGGTCGCGTCGTCCAGCGCCTCGCCCGGTTCGTCGAGCAGCAGCACCGGCGGGTCGTACAGCAACGCCCGGGCGAGGGCGAGCCGCTGGAGCTGGCCGCCGGAGACCGTGCGGCCGTCCTCCCCCAGGCCGGCGTCCCAGCCGACGCCCGCGACCCAGCGGTCGAGCCGGGCCCGCCGCACCGCGCGCTCCAGCTCCTCGTCGCCCGCCTCCGGTGCGGCGAGGCGCAGGTTCTCCCGCACGCTCGCGCGGAACACGTACGGGTCCTGGGGCAGCCCGGTCATCACCCGCCGCACGTCCTCGGCGCGCAGCTCCCGGATGTCGCGGCCGTTGACCGTGATGCTCCCCGACTCCGGCTCGATCAGCCGCATGAGCGCGGCCAGCAGCGTGCTCTTGCCCGCGCCGCTCGGGCCCACCAGGGCCACCCGCTTGCCGGGGGTGAGCGTGAGGCTCACCCCGTCGACGGCGGGTGCCCGGCCGGGGTGCCGCACGACCAGGTCGCGCACCTCGACGGTGTACGGCCCGCCGGGGAGGGGCGCCGGCCGGTCGGGTTCGGTGACCGCGCGGGGCAGGCGCCGGATCTCGCGGGTCCGGCGCAGCGCGCCGGTGATCCCGGGCAGCCGCTCGGCGGCCTGGGCGAGCGGGAGGACCGGCTCGAACGCGACGAGGGCGGTGAGCGCGAGCACGGCGGTGGCCACCGTGCCCGCCCCGGCGGCCTGGGCGGTGAGCGTGACCGCGCAGGCGGTGAGGCCCTGGGTGAGCACGCCGCCCGCCTGGGCCGTGGCCAGTGCCCGGGCGCGCCGGCGCTCGAGCGCGTCGACCCGATCTCCGGCGGCGGAGGCGGCGGCGAGGGCGCGCCCGGTGGCCCCGAAGGCCGCGAGGTCGGCCGAGCCGTGCACCAGGTCGGCCACGCGCTCGGCGAGCGCGGCCCGGGCCCGGCCGATCTCCGCGCCCCAGCGGCGGGCGGCCGCGTAGGAGGCGGCCGGCAGCAGGACCCCGGCGACGGTGAGCCCGGCGAGGAGCGCGAGCGCGGCGCGCGGCAGCAGCACCAGCTCGATCACGAGCGCCGCGACGGCGGGGGTGAGCGCGGCGGCCGCCGGGAGCAGGCAGCGGACGAGCAGGTCCTGCACGGCCTCGGTGTCCTCGACCATGCGGGTGAGCAGGTCGGCGCCGCGCCGCTCCGGCGGGCGGGCCGGGGCGAGGGCGTGGTAGAGCCGCTCCCGGGCGGTGGCGAGGGCGCGGAGCGCCACGTCGTGCCCGGCGAGGCGTTCGGCGTACCGGAAGACGCCCTTGCTCGTGGCGAAGGCGCGCACGGCGGCGATCGCGACGCCGAGCGCGGCGAGGGGCGGCTGCTCGGCGGCCCGGGTGATCAGCCAGGCGGCGGTGGCGATGAGCCCGAGCCCGGCGAGCTCGGCGGCCGCGCCGGCGGCGGCCGCGCCCAGCAGGCGGAGGATCACGGACGGCGGGACGGTCACGGGGCGCCTCCGGTGAGCGCGGGCATGGGGCGACGGGGTGTGCGGGCGACGTCGGCGGTGATCCGCCCGCGCTCCAGGCGGATCACCCGGTCGGCGAGCTCGAGCATGGCGGGCCGGTGGGCGACGATGATCGCGGTGCGGTTCCCGATCAGGCGGGCCACCGCCTCGGTCACCGCGGCCTCGCTGCGGACGTCGAGCCGGGCCGTTGGCTCGTCGAGGAGCAGCACCGAGGCGCCGGGGCGGCAGAAGGCCCGCGCGAGCGCGATGCGCTGCCGCTCCCCCGCGGACAGCCCGGCGCCGTGCTCGCCGATGAGGGCCGCGAACCCGCCGGGCAGGGCGTCGATGAACTCGGTGGCGGAGGCGGCGTCGGCCGCCCGCCGTACCTCGGCGAGGTCCGCGTGCGGCGCGCCGAGGCGGATGTTGTCGGCGACCGTGGCGGCGAACAGGTGCGGCCGTTGCGGGACGAACGCGACCCGCTCCCGCCAGGCGTCGAGGTCGACCGCCTCGGCGCCGTCGATCAGCACCCGTCCCCGGTCGGGGGTGATCAGGCCGAGGATGAGGTGGAGCAGGGTGCTCTTGCCCCCGCCGCTCTCCCCGACCAGCGCGACCCGTTCGCCCGCGCGGATCACCAGGGAGACGTCGGCGAGCGCCGGCTCGGCCCGGCCGGGGTAGCGCACGGTGACCCGGTCGAGGCGGATCTCCGGCGGGCCGCCGGGCGCGACCCGGTCGAGCCTCACCTCCGGCGCGCCTCCGGACGGGCCCCGGTCCGCGCGGACGGCGGCGCGCGGCCGTACGGCGGGGCGCGGCGGTGCGGTGTCCCGCGGTTCCGGCCGGGCGGTCCGCTCCCCCGCCGCCTCGTCCAGTACGGCGAACGCGGCCTCGGCGGCGGCGATCCCCTCCATGGCGGCGTGGAACCGGGCGCCGGCCGCCCGGAGCGGCAGGTAGGCCTCGGGGGCGAGCAGCAGGACGAGCAGCCCGGTGGCCAGGTCGAGGGTTCCGCCGAGCAGGCGCAGCCCGATCGGCACGGCCACGAGCGCGAGCGAGAGGGACGCGCACAGCTCGAGCACGAGCGAGGAGAGGAAGGCGACCCGGAGCGCGCGCATGGTGGCGGAGCGGTGCGCCCCGGCCATGCGGCGGATCACCTCGGCCTGGTGGGCGGCCCGGTTGAAGGCGCGCAGGGTGGGCAGGCCGCGCACCACGTCGAGGAAGTGCCCGCCGAGCCGGGAGAGGGTGCGCCACTGCCGTTCGGTCACGGCCTTGGTGTGCGTGCCGACCAGTGCGCCGAAGACGGGGATGAGCGGGAGCGTGACCAGCACGATCACGGCGCTCGCCGGGTCTGCGGCGAGCAGGCGGGCCACCACGGCGAGGGGGACCACGGCGGCCACGGCGGCCGCGGGCAGGTAGCCGGTGAGGTACGGGTCGAGCCCGTCGAGCCCGCGGCCGGCGAGGGTGATGAGCTCGCCGGTGCGGTGGCCGGCGGGCCGGGCCGGTCCGGGGTCGCCGAGCCGGGCGAGGAGCCGGTGCCGGAGCGCGGACTTGACCGCGGTCGCGGTGCGCGCCGCGCAGCCGCCCTGGACGCGGACGAGGAAGGCCCGCAGTGCGGCCACGGCGGCGAGCGCGGCGGCGGCCGTGCCGGGGAACCGGCCGGAGAGCAGGCCGGCGAGGAGTTCGGCCTGGGCGAGCACGAGCAGCCCGGCGGCGGCCGCGGCGCAGAGCGTGCCGGCGAGGTGCCGGCGCACCGCGCGCTCGGCGGTGACGCGGCGGAGCAGGTCGGGGCGCATGGGGTGTCCCGCCACGGCGACCGTCAGAAGAACGACGGCAGCCCGCGGTCGCCCGCGTCCCGGCCGAAGGTGCGCCAGACCCAGAGCTGGGCGGCCGCGAGCACCGGGACGAGCGGGAGCACGACGAGGCTGAGCACGCTGAGCGCCGCCGGGGTGGTGGTCCCGGAGAGCAGCCGAGCCGCCCCGGCGGCGACGACCGCGATCGCGGGGGCCGCGGTGCCGAGCGCGGAGATGGCCAGGCCGCGGCCGGTGCGGGCCGTGCCGGTCAGGCCGGGCGCGCGCCAGCAGAGGAAGGTCCACCCGTGGAAGGCGCAGGCGACCGTGACGGCGGCGGCGAGCGCCAGGCCGAACGGGTGGAGCGGGGGCGCGGTGAAGCCGGTCGCGAGCGCGTAGAGGGCGAGGCCCCAGGTGACGGTGAGGCCGAGCGAGCCGAGGGTGATCATCGCGTCCCAGACGGCGCGCCATCCGGCCCCGTCGAGGCGGCGGCGGAACCACAGCCCGGCGTCCCGGGCGATCCAGGCGATCAGGGCCGCCATGACCAGGGGGTAGAGGCCGGGGATCACCCGGCTCTCCACCTCGGGGTAGACGCCGGCGAGTGTGCCGGCCACGGCGACGAGCCACACCTCGTTGGCGAGCACGAACGGCGCCATGGCGGCGATCATGCGGTCCCGGCGTTCCCAGGTGCGGCCGAGCAGCGGGAGCAGCAGCCCGACGCCGAGGTCGAAGCCTTCGAGCGCGAAGTAGCCGATGAGCAGTACCGCGAAGAGCGCGAACCAGAGCAGTTCCATGGTCGGGTCTCCTAGAGGCTCGGCACCGGGGCGGGTTCGGGGACCTCGGGGCCGGCGCCGAGGGCGAGCCGGGTGGGGCCGCGCCGGATGACGCGGGCGATGAGGAGGTAGTCGATGATCGCGAGCACGCCGACCACGCCGGTGAAGGCGGCCGACGAGGCGATGAGCATCCCGGGGGTGAGCCCGGGGGTGAGGGCGTCGGCCACGCTGAGCTTCTGCCAGATGACCCAGGGCTGGCGGCCGAGCTCGCGGGTGAGCCAGCCGGCGATCGCGGCGATGAAGGGCAGCGGGGTGAGGGCGATGAGGAAGGGGTGGAGCCGGCGCCAGCGGGGCAGCCAGCGCACCAGGGGGAGGAGGACGAACAGGGCGACCAGGATCAGGTTGTCGCCGATCAGCGTCATGACGCCGAGCGCGACCTGCGCCGGCCCTTCGCCGGTGAACTTGCCCTCCTGCACCCCGGCGAACTGTGCGTAGCCGAACCCGGAGGTCATGGTGGTGCCGAGTGCCGCGACGACCACGCCCAGGCGCAGCGACCTGGTGAAGAGCTCCCGCTCCCCCGGGTGGCGCCGCAGCCCGTAGGCGCTTGCCCCGATCATCACGAACGAGCCGGCGACCAGCCCGGCGGCGATGACGTGCGGGAAGGAGAACACCAGGGTCGAGTTGGTGAGCAGCGCGCCGAAGTCGACGAGCTCGAGCCGGTCGCCCTTGTCCACCACGCCGACGGGCTGCTGGAGGAAGGAGTTGGCGAGCATGATCAGGAAGGCGCTCGCGTAGGCGGTGAGGGCGACCAGCCAGATGCAGGCGAGGTGGAGCCCGCGGGGCAGGCGATGCCAGCCGAAGATCCACAGCCCGAGGAAGGTGGACTCCAGGAAGAAGGCGACGAGCGTCTCCATGGCCAGCGGCGCGCCGAACACGTCCCCGGCGTAGTGGATCAGCCCGCTCCAGTTGAGCCCGATCTGGAACTCCATCACCAGGCCGGTGACGATGCCGAGTGCGTAATTGATCACATAGATCTGGCCCCAGAACCGGGTCATCCGCTCGTGCACCGGGTTCCCGGTGCGGACCCAGCGCGTGTTGAGGATCGCGACGAGCGGGGCCAGCCCCAGCGTGAGCACGACGAACAGGAAGTGAAGGCCTGCCGTCAGGGCGAACTGCAGCCGGGCCAGGTCGAGGACGGTCATGCCACGCTCCGTGTCTTCAGTGTGCGTGCCTATATATTGGTAGCCTACATGTAGCCAGGCATGACATCGAAAAGGATCTATAGGCTCGATCACATGAACGCCGACACCCTGCGCGGGCACCTCGACGCCCTGCTGCTCTCCGTGCTGGAGGAGGAGCCGCGCCACGGCTACGCCATCATCGAGGAGCTACGGCGGCGCAGCGGAGGCGCGCTGAACGTGCCGACGGGAACGGTCTATCCCGCACTGCGCCGGCTGGAGCGGATCGGCTACCTGAGCAGCGAGTGGGCGAAGGTGGGCGGCCGAAAGCGCCGTACCTACCGGCTCACCGGCGCGGGACGCGCCCACCTGCTCGACGCACGGTCCGCCTGGCGGGAGTTCACCGCGGTCATCGGCAGCGTGCTGGAGCCCACGCCCTCCGAGGGCGGCTGACCAGCAGGCAGCGCCACGCCACCGCGAGCTGCACGCCCCACACCGCCCAGCTCACCGCGGTGAGCCCGAGAACCGGGACGCCGACGGTGACCACGCCGGCGGTGCCGGCGAGCATCGCGGCGTACAGCGCGACGGTGACCGGGAACGACCCCAGCACGCACAGCCCGAGCGCCCTGGCCGCCGGCCCCGGGCGGAACCGCCCGCTGCGCTGCGCCAGGACGGCGAGGCCGCCCAACACGCCGATGCCGAACTGCATCAGGTCCATCGCGCGGGCCACCGGCCCGAACCACCCGGCCGGCCGGCCCACCACCTCCACCGGATCGAACCGCCAGATCACGTACCAGGCGAGCGCGGGGCGCTGAGGAACAGCAGCGCGCCGAGCCGCTGCCCGGTGGCCGCGGCCAGCTCCTCCTGCAGCCCGGGGGCGATCTCGCCGACCGTCCCGAACTCCGCCACCGCCCGCCGCTCCGCCTCCGGCCGGTCCAGCCCGGCGGCCTGGTACGCCTCGGCGGCGTCGATGAGCCCGTCCCGCACCTCGGCGATCAGATCGCGCTTCGCCCGCCGCGGCCCGTGCAGGGCACGGCTCAGCTCTGCCACGTAGCCGTCGATGGGGTCGTCGATGGGCATGGCCTTCACTGTAAGGACGGCCCCTGGTCTACGCCATCCGGGATCTCCCTGACCCTCCCCCGGGTCCGCCCCGCACGCCCCCGGACCCGGCCGTCCGGGCCGCGAACCCCGTGGTGAGGCGCCTGGCATCCCGCGAACCCCCCCGTGGTTTCCCGGGCGGAGCTCCCCCGTCCCGTACGGCTACCGCCCGGCGAGGAGCGTGTCGAGGTAGGCCGCCCAGTAGGGCTCGGGGTCGACCGGCCGCACCCCGGCGCGCAGCCGCTCGGGCATGCCGGGCTCGTAGAACCGCTTGAGCGCCTCGGCGAGCGACTCCACCGACCCCGGTTCGGCGAGCAGCCCGTCCACCCCGTCGCGCACCGCCGTGGCGAGCGCCCCGGCCCTGGTCGCGATCACGGGCACGCCGTGCTCGTGGCCGAGCCACACGTTCTGGCTCGCGGTGGCCGACCGGTACGGCAGGACGAGCGCGTCCACCTCGGCGAACAGGGACGGCACCTGCTCGGCCGGCACGTACCCGGGCCGCAGCTCCACCCGGTCGGCGATGCCGAGCTCCGCGATCAGCTCCTCGGTCTCCTCCAGCCCGCCCCAGAACTCGCCGGCCACGGTGAGCGACACGTCCGGCACCCGGGCGAGCGCGCGGAGCAGCAGGTCCAGCCCCTTGTACGGCCGGACGATGCCGAAGAACAGCAGCCTGCGGTACGGCTCGCGCGACCGCGGGGCGGCCGCCCCCTTCACGGGCAGGTGCGGGGCGAGCGCGGCCACCCGCACCGGGGTGGTGGTGAGCTCGCGGGCGAGGGCGGCCTGCTGCTCGGAGTGGGCGAGCACCGCGCCGACCCGGCCGAGCAGCGCCCGCATCAGCGGCCGGTCGTACGGCCGGCGTTCATGGGGCAGCACGTTGTGGCAGATCGCGATCGCCGCGTCCCGGCGGCGCAGGCCGTACAGGATGCCCAGGTACGGGGGCACCTGCACCGGGGTGAGCACGGCGAGGACGACCAGGTCGGCGCCGCGCAGCCGCCGCCCGCACCGGATCCACCCGTCCGGGCGCCGCCAGTCGAGCTCGCGCCGCGTGTCCGGGTACGGCTCGCCCTCCGGGGTGTCGATGGTCTGCT
Source organism: Thermobispora bispora DSM 43833 (assembly GCF_000092645.1). NCBI lineage: Bacteria > Bacillati > Actinomycetota > Actinomycetes > Streptosporangiales > Streptosporangiaceae > Thermobispora > Thermobispora bispora. The sequence continues at coordinate 815,120 of NC_014165.1, read as the reverse complement.
GCCCGGGGTAGAGGAACGACGGGTACTGCGCCCGCCACGACTCGATCACCACGTCGTGGCCCCGGGCGCTGAGCCGGTGCGCGAGCTCGGTGGTGTGCTGGGCGCCACCGCCCTTGTACGGGAAGGTCGGCCCGACGATCGCGATCCTCATCCGCGGCCTCGCACGCTCAATCCCCCCGGGAGCGGACGATCAGGTCGGCGAGCAGGGCGAGCGAGCCGATGAGCAGCCCGGACAGGAAGATCACGACGGTGTTGCTCGTGAGGTAGAACCCGTAGCGGACCACGTCGAAGACGCCCTTGACCAGGCCGAGGCCGACCAGCGCGAGCGCGGGCGGCATGAGCACCTTGAGCGGATTGAAGTACATGATCATCCGCAGGACCTGGAGGATGTACCGGTAGGCGTCCGAGACGAAGTTGAACTTCGACTTCCCCGCCCGCTTGGAGTACTCGATCGGCAGGTAGTACACGCCGTGCTGGTTCGACAGGAAGGCCAGCGTGATCGTGGTCACGCAGGAGAACCCGGGCGGGAGCAGCCGCAGGTACGGCCGCGCCACCGAGGCCCGGAACGCCCGCAGCCCGGAGTTGAGGTCGGGGATCTTCTCCCCGGCGAGGATCTCGGCGAGCTTGCGGATGAACCACTTCGCCGGGACGCGCAGCAGCTTGTGCGAGCCCTGCTCCGAGGTGCGCGCCCCCACCACCTGGTCGATCGACGGGTCCTTCTCGAGGATCTCGACCAGCTCGGGGATGCGCTCGTTCGGGTACGACATGTCGGCGTCGGTCCACACGACGATCTCGCCGCGCGCCTCCTGGGTGCCGATCCGCCGCGCCGTCCCCGAGCCGCCGTTGCGGTGGAACGCCCTGATCCGCATGTGCGGGAAGCGCGGGGCCGCCTCGCGCAGCCGGGTGAGCGTCTCGTCGGTGGACGCGTCGTCCACCGCGATCAGCTCGTAGGTGTAGCCGCTCGCGTCCATGGCGGCGCAGATGCGCTCGACCTCTTTGACGACGTGGTCCTGCTCGTTGTAGCAGGGCAGGACGATCGTCACGTAAGGCTTCTCTTCCGGCATCTCCCCGCGTACGGATGAGTCAGGCGTGGTCACGTCCGGCTAGCGTACTCTGCCCGGCCGCGTCCCACGGATTCTCCGGCGGACCTGGGCGGCCCCGCCGGGGCGCCGCGCGGCCCGCACCGCCGCCCGCTCGTGCCGCAGCCCTCCGGCAGCGTGGGACCCGGCGTCATCGGGGCACGGTGAGCCACACCTCGAAGACGAGCGACCAGGTGCCGTCCGGCGGGCCGGTGAGGGACCGCTCGTCCTGGCGGGTGTGCAGCCGCAGCGCCCGGACCGGCGGGCCGTACCGGGCGAGCTGGCCGGGCTCGGCGGCGAGCAGCACCGGGACCCGGCCGAGGCGGCGCACCTTGCCCACCAGCCGGGTCACGTGGGCCGGGGAGGCGACGTCCGTGCCCGCCGGGGTGGCGACCCGGGCGACGGGCACCCCGCACTGCCCGCGCACGAGCTGGGTGAACCGGTCGCCGGTCACCCGTTCGATGATCAGCACCGCCGCGTCGCGCGGCAGCGCCGCGCAGAGCCCGGCGGTCGCGGCCGCCTCACCCCGCCCGACCGGGGTGAAGGCCGTCCCGATCGAGGTGATCGCGGCCGGCGCGATCAGCAGCACGATGCCGAGCCCGGTGACCGCGCGGGCCGGCCGGCCGGACCGCCGGGCGGCCTCCCGGAGCCGGCGCAGCCCCCAGACGGCGAGCAGGATCAGCCCGGGGATGACGATCGGGACGAGCCGGCGCGACGCCCACGGGTGGTCGGGGGTGATCGCCGGCCGCCAGAGCGTGGTGACCGTGGTCCAGCAGATGATCAGCCACGGGAGCAGCCAGCGGAACTCCCGCCCGCGCAGGAGACGCCCGGCGAGCACGGCCGCGGCGAACACGGCGAGCGCGACGGCGGGCACGCCGAGGTACCAGAACACCCAGTGGAGCGAACGCTCGTAGTAGAGCCGGGTGGGGTCGGGATCCAGCCCGTTGACCCGCTGGGCCGCCTCGATGAAGGCCGCGGTGAGCCGGTCCGCCTCGTTCTCCGGGGTGCGGCGCACGGTGTGCAGCCACGGCCGTACCGCCAGCCCGGCGGCGACCGCCACGGTGAGCGCGGCGGCCGGCCCGGGCAGCCGGCCGGCGATCCGGCGCACGGTCCGGGAGCCGCCGCAGCGGGCCACCAGCCACGGCGCGAGAGCCGTGCCCACGGCGGTGACCGCGAGCACGCCGGCCGCGATGGCGAGCAGCGGGGTGAGCGAGTCGGACAGGTAGCCCAGGTACGGCCGGGAGAGCAGGTGGCCGGCGGCGAACCCCCAGCCGGTCCCGGCGGCGAGCCCGGCGAGCAGGGGCGGCCCGAGCCGGGCCACCGCGGGGAGGAGCGGGTGGGCCGCGCCGCCGGTCCGGGCGATCCGGCCCAGCGCGATGAGCAGCCCGGCGAAGGGGAGCACCGGGAGCACGTCCCGCAGGCCGTCGATCCGGACCAGCAGGGCGAGCCCGAAGGCGAGTCCGGAGAGCGCGGCGAGCGCGCGGGCGCCCACCCCGGGCGCCGGGTGGGCCGGGCCGGCGTCCGCGCGCCGATCGGCGGCGCCGGGCGGGCGCACCCCCGCCGCGGCGAGGGCGTCCGCGCACAGGCTCATCGCGCCGAAGAGCAGGATGAGCGACGGGATCTCGCTGAACGTGGTCCGGGAGGTGTACAGCAGCGGGAGGCTGACCGCGAGGGTCAGCGCGGCCGGCGCCGCCCACCGGGGCCCGGCGAGGCGGGCGACGGTGCCGGCGAAGGTGAGCACGGCGAGCGCGCCGAGCACCGGGGGGACGAGCAGCAGCCCGGGGATACCCGCGATCCAGTGGCCGATCGCGTAGATCATCGGCGGGCCGGGCATGAACTGCGGGACGACCCCCTCGGCGGTGGCGTAGAAGCCCATGCTGCCGAAGTGCAGGGCGGGGTCCGGGCCGCCGAAGTCCCCCGCCGGGATGGGCAGCGACCCGTGCCGGGCCAGCCAGATGGCGTACTGCGCGTAGGTGGCCGGGTCGCGCCGCACCACGAGCTGCTCGCTGTGGAGGACCCCGTTGAAGACGCCGGAGGCGGCGGCGATGCCGAGCACGGCCGCGGTCCGCCGCGGCGTGGCGCCGGGGATCGGCGGCAGGCGGCGCAGGGCGTACCGGCAGAGCAGCACGGCGAGCCCGCCGCCGAGCACCGCCATGGGCAGCGGGCGGAACCGGCCGAGCAGCAGCAGCGGCAGCCCGGCGAGGAGCCACCCGCTCAGGGCGAGCACGGGCACGGCCGACACCGCGGCGAGCACCCGGCCCGCCGGCGGCCGTCCGGTGGATCTGCGTTCGGTTCGGTTCGTTGGGATGATCTGAGGGTAGCCGCCCCGGCCGGAAGATCGCCGAAGGGTGGGGCCGGCCGTACGGGGAACCGGTAGCGTACTCCGGGGAGCGAGCACGGGACGCAGGGGGGCACGTGTACGTCGCCGAGGAGCGGACGGGGCAGCGGGCGCGGACCGGCACCGCCGCGCGCGCACGGGCGGCCCGCCCGGCGCCGTTACCGGAACGGGTGCGGCGGTGGGCCCACCGGCACCGGTGGTTCCTCGCCGTGGCCGGGCTCGGGGCGGTGCTGCGGGCGGTGACCGTGGCCGGGTACCGGCCGATCCTGTGGTTCCCCGACTCCTACACCTATGTGGTGACCGCGATGCGGCCGCGGCCGGACCTCGTCCGGCCGGCCGGGTACTCGATGTTCCTCCGGCTGCTGGAGCCGCTGCACGACTTCGGCGCGGTGGCGATCGCGCAGCATCTGCTCGGGCTGGCCACCGGGGCGCTGGTCTACGTCACCGTGCTCCGCCTGGGCGGCCGGGCCTGGCTGGGGGCGCTCGCCGCGGCCCCGGTGCTGCTCGACGCCTACCAGATCGAGCTGGAGCACCTGCTCGTCTCCGACACCCTGTTCATGTTCCTCGTCGCGAGCGCGGTCTGCCTGGCGGTGTGGCGGCCGCCGGGCCAGGGCGGCGCGGTGGCGATCGGCCTGCTGATCGCCGCGGCGGCGCTGACGAGGACGGTCGGGCTCGCGCTCGTCGCGGTCCTCGCCTTCTTCGTGTTCCGGTACGGCTCCCGCGCGGTCCGGCGCACCCGGCTCCTCGGGGCGTTCGCGCTCGCCGCGCTGGTGCCGATCGTGGCCTACGGCGGCTGGTTCTACGCGACCCACCACCGGATCGGCATCGTCGGGTCGAACGGGGTCTTCCTCTACGCGCGGACCATGTCGTTCGCGGACTGCTCGATCATGAAGCCGCCGGCGGACCTCGCCGTGCTGTGCGACCGCCGGCCGCCCGAGGAGCGGCCGCCCTCGCAGGAGTACATCTGGAACCCGGAGTCGCCGCTGGTCAAGCTGCCCGGGATCACCTTCCTCCGGGAGACCGACGCGCTCGCCGGGCGGTTCGCGGTGCTGGCGATCCGGAGCCAGCCGGGGGACTACCTCCGGTCGACCCTGACCGAGCTGAGCCGTACGTTCACCTGGGGCCGGCCGGTCTACCCCGACGCGGAGATCTACGGCTACTACGAGTTCCCGGAGACCACCCCGCCCCCGCCGGGCCGGTACCCGGCCGTGGTCGGCAAGCGCTTCGCGGAGCGGTACGAGCGGGGTCCGATCACCGTGCGGATCGTGGAGCCGTACGCCGGGGTGATGCGGGCCTACCAGGACCTGGTCAGGCTGCCCGGGGCGGTGCTGCTCGGCGTGCTCCTGGTGCCCCCGGTGCTCGCGGTGGCGGGCCGGGCGAGGTCCGCGCGGTGGGGGCTGCCGTGGGCGTCGGCCTGGGCGCTGCTCATCGCACCGGCCGCGACGGCGGAGTTCGACTACCGGTATGTGCTGCCGGCCGTGCCGCTGGCCTGCCTCGCCGCCGCCCTGGCCGCGATACATCGTCCCAAGGCATAGCTCATCTAGCTATTGGCCATTTATGGCGATAATACAGGCTTAAGGTCACATTGGGTATGCTCGCCCGCTGAGCCGGGCGCATGCGCTGCGGCGTACCCACAGCCACGACGACCGATCGCGGCACCCCAGCGCGTTCTCCTGATTTAACCTCGAGAACGCGGGCAGCGATCACCAGGCAAGGAGGACACGTGAGCGAGCGAATCCTCGGCCAATTCCGCCGCTCGCCCGCTCCTCCGACGGCCCTCGCTCGGCGAGGACCGCGGTGAGCGAGCGCCGCCGGGCCGCCGCGTACGGCGAGCCGGTTCCGCCCGCCCCGACCGATCAGCGGGTCTGGGGCCGTGCCGAGGCGGCCGCCGCCTCCCACCGCGCCACCGGGAGACGGGGCGGCCGTGCCGCACACGGCTACGACGACGATCTCGGCTGGGACGACGGGCGTGGCCGGCGGTCACTGCGGCGAGACGACTCCCCCGAACCGCCGTTCGAGCACCGCTCCGGCGGGCGGCGCAGACGATCTGATCCGGTGGACACCGACCCCGGCGAGGAGCGCCCGCGGCGCGGCCGCCGGGCGCGCGGCGGGGACGAGGACGCGGAGTACCGCACCCGGCCGGCCGACCGGAGCCGGCCCCCGGGAGGCCCCGGCGCCCCGCCCCGGCGGCGCGGCAAAGGCGGCGGGGACCGCAAGCGCCTGGGCATCGGCGGCTGGATCAGCATCGCGCTCACCGCCGTGCTGGTGCTCGCCACCCTCACCACGTACAAGGTCTACCGGAGCACGGTCGGCCTCATCGACCGGGAGAAGTCGACCGACGAACTGGACAAGAGCCGGCCGGTCAACCAGACCGGGGCGCTCAACGTGCTGCTCGTTGGGTCGGACAGCCGGGCCGGGGCGAACCGGAAGTACGGCAAGTACATGGTCAACGACAGCGAGCGCACGGACACGATCATGCTGCTGCACGTGTCCCCCAACCGGGACGCCGCGACGTTGATCAGCTTCCCCCGCGACTCGATGGTGATGATCCCCGCCTGCCGGAACGTGCGGACGGGGCAGATCATCCCGGCGCACCTCGGCATGATCAACTCCGCCTTCTCGGAAGGCGGGATGATCTGCACGCGCCGCACCATCGAGACGCTCACCGGCATCCGCATCGACCACTTCGTCAAGGTCGACTTCACCGGGTTCAAGAACATCATCAACGCGCTCGGCGGGATCGAGATCTGCCTGCCGCAGCCGGTGAACGACCGGAAGTCGAAGCTGAACCTCCCGGCCGGGCGGCAGGTGGTCAAGGGCGAGCAGGCCCTCGCCTACGTGCGGCTGCGCAACATCGGCGACGGGAGCGACATCTCCCGGATCAAGCGCCAGCAGATCTTCATGGCCCAGGTGGTGAAGAAGGCCACCAGCAGCGCCATGCTCACCGACGTCAACAAGCTCACCCGGCTCGTCACCGCGGTGGCCCGGTCGGTGACCACGGACGACGCCCTCAACACCGAGACGCTCCTCCAGATCGCGCAGAGCGCCTCCAAGCTCTCCGCGAAGGGCTTCAAGGCCACGATCGTCCCGTGGGAGCCGTACCCGCCGGACAAGAACCGCGTCCAGTGGAAGCAGCCGGACGCGGAGAACCTCTTCCGGGCGATCCGGAGCGACACGGAGGTCACCCCGTCGCCGAGCCCGAGCGCGAGTGCGAGCGCGAGCAAGCCCACGGTGACCAAGCCCTCCCAGGTGAAGGTGCAGGTGTTCAACGGCACCAACATCAACGGGAAGGCGCGCGAGGTCGCCGAGGAGCTCTCCGCGCAGGGCTTCAAGGTCGTCGGGATCGGCGACGCCCGCCGGCCCGACGGCACCGACCAGCCCAAGACGATGATCCGCTACCAGGGCAAGGGCTGGGACCACGCGAAGGTCCTCGCGGGCAAGCTGCTCAACCAGGTCACCCCGGAGACCGGGCGGCTCGCGACCGGTCCGGTGACGCCGTTCACCCCCAGCTCCCCGTCGCCCGAGGTGCCGAAGGGGAAGGTGCCCGGCCCGGTGATCCAGCTCATCATCGGCAGCGACTGGAAGGGCGTGCGGATCCCGCTCAAGCTCGGCGACAACGCGGTGACCACCGAGACCAACCCCTGCCAGACCTGACGGGGCCGGGGCGCCACCGCGCCCCGGCCCGCCGGCCGCCCGGCGCCCCCGGCCGGACCCGGGTTCCGGTCATGCGCGGGGCGGCCATCGGCACGCACCCTTTCTTCCCACCCGTCACAGCGGTGATGTTTCATCCCACGGAAGACAGCGATTGACAAGAACGTTAGGGTGAAACATCTGGCGGCCCTGCCCGGTCGGCTCAATTCCTCTGATCCGCCGGGCCGAGTTCGCTACTGTCCCAAAGGTGGGCCAGATCCTGCGGGGCTGCACCGAGCCCCGCCCGTCAACCTAGCCTCCAGAGATAGCAGGGCGTTTCCCCGTGAGTGACACCCGCCATCACAATCCGGTTCCAGTCACACCGCCGTCCGAGGGCGCCTCTGACGCCGACGACGCGCCCACCGGAGTGATCAACCGCATCACCGGGGATTGGACCGGACCGTTCGGCGACGGGTCCGCGACCGGGACGGGCGGCTCCCCGGCATCGGCCACCGGATCGCCGGAGGGCCGTTCCGCGACCGCGGAGCCGGCACCCGCTCCGCAGCCATCCCCCCCGGGGTCTCCGCCAGGGGCGCACCCCACCGGGGAGGAGACGGTGGGCGGCTCGGCGGCGAGCCCGGCGGCCGACGCGCAGGACAAACCGCCGTTACCGAGCCGGCGGCGGTGGCGCGCAGCAGAGGAGCCCGGCGAGCGGCCGCAGGAGCCGTCGTCGGGGTTCGACTACTTCGCGGCGCCTCCCAGAAGATCCAGGCCGGAACCGTCCGCGACCGGCGGCTGGGACCGGTACGAGCCGGCCGGCCCGGACGCCCCCACGGCCGCCACGGGATTCGCGGGCGCCTTCGACGACCCGTTCCGCGGTCCGGCCTCGCACGAGGCCCCCGGCTCGGCCACCGCCGGGCCGGAGTGGCCCGAGCCGAGACGGACGGAGCCCCGGTGGGCGGACTCCCCCTGGCCGGAGCCCGGCCGTACCGAGTCCTCCTCCTGGCCGTCCTCCTGGCCGGGAGCCGAGCGCGACGCCTCCCCGGCCTCCCCGGCGGCCGAGCGCACGGGCTCCTGGGCGGAGCGCGAGCGCGCCGAGCCCTCCTGGCCGGACCCCGACCGCACCGAATCCTGGACCCGGACCGATTGGCCGGCCCAGGAGCCGTCCCGGCACCGCGACGAGCCGGGCGCCGCTGACGCGCCCGCGGCGGACGCGTGGGACCCGTGGCAGCGGCCGCGGCAGAGCGGCGCAGCCGCCACCGCGACCGAGACGGCCTTCGACCGGCCGGCCGACACGGTCCACACGCCGCCCCGCCCCGCGTGGGCGGACGGCAGGACCGATCCCCCGGCCAAGGCCGATCGGCCGCGGGAGGAGAAGCGGGAGCGGTCCGGCGCACCGGCCGGCGGAGCGCAGCAGAAGCCCAAGGCGCGGGCGGCGAAGAAGCGCGACCCGTACCTGGACAACGCGAAGTTCCTGCTGATCACGCTGGTGCCGTTCGGGCACGCGCTGGTCCCGACCCTCGCCGCGGACTCGGCCCGGGCGACCTACCTGTACATCTACGTCTTCCACATGCCGCTGTTCGTCATGATCAGCGGCTACCTGTCCAGGAACTTCTGGAACTCGAACGCGAAGACCAACAAGCTGGTCGACACGTTCCTGGTCCCCTATGTGATCGTCGAGGTCGGCTACGCGCTGCTCCGCTGGTCCCTCGGCCAGAAGTGGAGCCTGACCATCACCGATCCGGCCTGGCTCAACTGGTATCTGATCGCGCTGCTGTTCTGGCGGCTCTCCACGCCCGTCTGGAAACGCATGCGCTTCCCGGTGACCATGGCGGTCTTCGTCTACCTGTTCGCCGGGTTCTCAGAGCTGACCGGTGACTTCAGCATGGACCGGTTCTTCGGGCTCATGCCGTTCTTCGTCATCGGTCTGATGTTCAAGCCGGAGTGGTTCGACTTCCTCAAGCGCCGCTGGGTGCAGGTCCTGTCGGTGCTGGTGCTGATCGGCGCGGCCGCCGTGGCGATCTACCTGGTGAAGAACTACCACGTCAAGCTCGGCCCGATCTACTACAAGTACAGCTACAAGGACCTCGGCCTGGTCTGGTGGAAGGGCATCGCCCTCCGGATGAGCCTGCTGATCGCCGCGCTGCTCATGTCGGCGGCGGTGATGTCGCTCGTCCCCAGGCACGAGACGTGGTTCACCGACCTCGGCACCCGAACGCTCTACTGCTACCTGCTCCACGGCGTGCCGGTGCTGATCGGGAAGGAGATGGGCTGGCTGAGCGCGCCCTGGCTGTTCGGCCCGCTCGGCGTGGCCGCGATCGGCAGCGCCAGCTTCGCGCTCTCCATCCTGCTGTGCATGCCGATCACCCGCCGGCTGTTCCGGTGGCTGCTCGAGCCGCGGCTCACCTGGCTGTACCGGAAACCGAAGACACCGGTGCGGACGGGCTGACGCCGCCCCGTGCGGTTCCCAGGCCCCGGAGCCGGCCCCGGTTCCGGGGCCTGCTTCTTATCCTGGGTGATGGAGGTCGTGGCCGTTCCCGATCCGAATGCCGGCCCGTCCCGATCGGTGGCCGGCCACCCACGTTCCGGCCGGCCCCTCGCCAGGCGCCGCGATGGCGCTCACCGCCCGCTCGGCCACGAGCGCGCTGCGGAGGCCGCCCGTCACGATCCGGCGGCCGCTCCTCAGCCATCTCGAGGGCCGGCCCTCCCTTGACCGCACGTACGGCACCGGCCGCGCCGGCCGGTCCGGCTCGAGCGGCCACGGCTCTCCGCGCCGCCGCCCGCGGATCCCCCGGCCGGTGCCCGGGACCGCGTGCACAAGTTTCGGCGGCAGTTCAACCACAATTCATGAAAAAATATGAATAATTTGCGCTAAGTGGGACAGCCTCTGCATATGAGGGTATGTGTCGCCACGATCGTCCAGCACCCGGAGCACGCACGGATCACCCACCGGCAGATCAGGGCGCTCCGTGAGGCCGCCCACGACGTGACTTTCATCGCGCCGTTCCGGCACTGCAACGCCAGCCCTCCGCCCGGCGTCCGGGCCATCGACGTGCCACGGGCCGTGGGGACGCTGAGCCGGATCAAAGCGATCAAGGCGGCACGTGCCGCGCTCAGACAGGGCGTGCGGGACGCCGATCTCCTGCTCATCCACGACCTGGAGCTGCTGCTCGCCCTCCCCGGCAAGCGGCCGCCCACGGTCTGGGACGTCCACGAGGACCTCGGCGCGGAGTACGCCACGGTGGAGCGTTCCCGACTCATCCGGCGCCTCGCCCCGGCGGTCATCCGCCGGCTGGAGCGCCGCGCCGAGCAACGGCTCCACCTCATCCTCGCCGACGAGTCCCACCGGAGCAGGTTCACCGGCGACCACCCCATCGTGCCGGACCACGCGTACGTGCCCCAGGAGGTGCCGCCGCCCTCGGACGACCACCGGATCGTCTACCTGGGCCGGATCTCCGCCGCCCACGGCGCCGTCGAGATGATCGAGCTCGCCCGGAGGCTCAAGCCGTACGGCATCCGCCTCGACCTCATCGGCGAGGCCGACGCCCGCACCCGCCCGCTGTTGCAGGAGGCGCAGCGGACCGGGCTGCTCGACTGGTTCGGCCACGTGCCGTACCCGCACGCGCTGCGCATGGCCGAGGGCGCGCTCGCCGGGCTCTGCCTCCTGCGCGATCTGCCGCTCTTCCGTGCGCCGGTCCCGGTGAAGGTGATCGACTACATGGCGTGCGGCCTCCCGGTGATCACCACGGCGCTCCCCGGCCCCGCGGCGCTGGTGGAGCGGCTCGGCTGTGGAACGGTCGTGCCGTTCGGCGAGCCCGCCGCGGTGGCCGAGGCCGCGGCCCGCGCCGTGCTCCGGCTGCGGGATGACCCGTCGCTGCGGGCGGCCATGGGCGCGCGGGGCCACGCCGAGGCACTGCTCCACCGCCACTGGCCCGAACACGCCGGGGAGTTCGTCGCCCTGCTCGAACGCTGGGCGGGCGCCGAGGAGCGGAGCGCGGCCGTCCCGCGCTGAGCCGTGGCCGGCGGCTCCGTGGCCCGGCCGGGCGTCCGGTCAGGCCACGGAGCGCGCCGGTGACGGCCGGGCGGCTCGCGCCCCGGGCCTAGACGATCGGCGGGCGGCCGAGCCGGAGCATCTTCCAGGCGGTCTTCCACGCCATCGGGCGGCGTTCGCCGGCCGGCTCCCGGATGCCCTCGATGAACCCGCCGAACCACGCCTTGAGCGCGGGCAGCGACCGCTCGCGGATCAGGGTCAGCAGAATCCAGTTGGTCAGGTAGATCACGGCGAGCGGCCACGGCAGGTTCCGGCGGGCGAGCCAGACCCGGTTGCGCGCGTTGTACCGGTAGTACTCCGGGTGCCGCTGGGGCAGCACCAGCGGGTGGTACATCACGGTCTCCGCGTCGTACTCGATGCGGTAGCCCTCGCCGAGCAGCCGCCAGGCCAGGTCGGTCTCCTCGTGGGCGTAGAAGAACCGCTCCGGAAGACCGCCGACCTGGAGGAACGCCGACTTCCGGATCGCGCAGGCGCCCCCGAGGAACGTCGTCACCGGCGAGGACCGCTCGGGGTCCCCGGCGCGGAGCCGCGGCACGTGCCGCCGCTGCACGGAGCCGCCCTCGGGGTCCATGACCCGGAAGGAGAGCACGGCGAGGTCCGGCTCCCGCATGAATCGTTCCCGAACGTGCGCGGCGATCTTCGGGCTGGCGTACCAGCCGTCATCGTCGAGGAACATGACGATGTCGCCGGTGCACTCCTGGACACCCCGGTTACGGCCCTCGGGGATGCCGGCGTTGCGCTCGAGCCGGATCTTCTTGATCGTCGATGCGGATCCCGGCTGCGGCCGGGCCGTGATCTCGGGCACGTCCGCGCCGTTGCCGACGATCACGACTTCGACGTCGTCGGTCTGCGACAGCGCGGATTGGACCGCACGGTCGAGCTCGGCGATCCTGTCGCCCATGGTGAGGATGACACAGGAGATCTTCACCGCGTCATCGCCTCGAGACTGGGCGGAATGAACACGACTTCATGATCACCGAGTCCGTTCGGCCGGATCACCCGATATCTGGCTGGTGTATTGCTGAACAAGGTTATAGGAACACCGGCCGAGCCGATGCCGGACCGCTGTGAAATCCGCATTACTTCGATCATGACAACCGCCGCGAAGCGAGAATGCTCACCAGGTGCAGCACGAGCTGGACCCCCGCGATGACGGCGCAGGCGACGACCAGCACGCGGGTCGCCGGGAACCACGGGTCGAGCAGGGCTGCGATGACGACGATCAACGACAGCTCGACGGCCTGGATGACCCGGTGGAAGCGGAGCGCCGCGACGATCTTCCTGGCCAGCCCGAGGGACCGGGAGGCGAACTGCTCGGCCGCGGCCTCGGTCGCCGCGGCGAGACCGGAGCGCGCCCGGGCGACGTCGACCAGGTCGGTCTCGGCCTTGATGAGGATCGCGCCGAGCGCCGCGGCGAAGCCGAGCACCGTGTACCAGTCGGGCGCGGTCTCGGCGGCGCGGAAGCCCAGGCCGATGAGCAGCGCGGCCTCCGCGAAGTAGTGCCCGACCCGGTCGAGGTAGACGCCCTTGACCGAGGTACGGCCGGTCCACCGCGCCAGTTCACCGTCGGAGCAGTCGAAGAGCAGATAGAGCTGGACCAGCAGGGCGCAGGCCAGCGCCGCCCAGAGGCCCGGCAGCGCCAGGACCGCCCCGGCCGCCACGCCGCACACGATCATCAGACCGGTGACCTGGTTGGGGGTGATCGGCGTCTTCGCCAGCAGCCACGTCACGTAGATCGAGAGGCGGCGCATGTACAACAGACCGGCCCAGTGCTCGCCACTGCGCCGGTCCATCGTGCTCTGCGGCTGAGCGACGGCGCGAAGCTCAGCGACCGACGGCGCGGACATAGTCCTCTACCTTCGCCCTGATCTCGCTTTCCGACAGCCTTAGATGCTCGAGGATCGTATAGCGGCCGGGTCGCGTGCTCGGGGCGAGCGCGACGGCCGCGGTGAACTGATCCACCGTCAGCCCGACGTCACCGGGTGCCACGGGTAAGCCGTGCCGGCGCAGGCAGCCGACCACCTGATCGAGCCGGGTCCGGTCCTGCCGGAGGAAGAAGCAGAACGCCGTGCCGATCCCGGCCAGCTCGCCGTGGTTGGAGGTCCCGGGGAAGAGCTGATCCACGGCATGCAGGATCTCATGATCTCCCCCGCTCGCAGGGCGGCTTGACCCGGCTATGACCATCGAGATGCCGGAGAGGATCAGCGACTCGGCGAGCACGGTGAGGAAGGCGTCCGACTCGATCGAGTCCGGCCGCTGGAGCACGGCCTCCGCGGCCGTCCGGGCCATGGCGACGGCGAGGCCGTCGATGGGCTCCCCGCGCTCCGCGTTGCCGAGCTGCCAGTCCTCGATCGCGGAGAGGTTGCTGAGCACGTCGCCGATGCCGGCGCGCACCAGCGCGGGCGGGGCGTCATGGACGAAGTCGAGGTCCACCATGATGGCCAGCGGCATGGGCACGCCGAAGGAGCCCTTCCCGCCGTCGTGGACGAGCGAGGCCACCGGCGAGCAGATGCCGTCGTGCGAGAGGTTGGTGGCCACGGCCACCATCGGGATCCCGGCGAGCGAGGCGGCGTACTTCGTGGCGTCGATCGTCTTGCCCCCGCCGATCCCGATCACCGCCTCGTAGGCGCCCTTGCGCAGCTCCGCGCCGAGCGAGACCGCCGCGTCCACGGTGGCCTCGGGCACCCGGAAGACCTGGGCCTCGCCGAGCGACGGGGCGATGGCCTGGGCCACCCGGTCGCCCAGGTTCACGCCGACCGCGACGGCGACCCGCCCGGAGGTGGCGATCCGGCTGTCGGCGAGCAGCGAACCCAGCTGTGCGACCGCTCCCCGCCTGACCTCGACCGTGAGGGGGGTGGGGAGCATCCTTGCCAGAATCGGCATGAGAACTCCTCGGTCACGTCACGGCCGGGTCAGTAACCGGCGGCGATCCGGCGGGCCTTCTCCAGGTCGGCGTGGTCGTCCACCTCGACCCAGTCGACCTCGCCGATCGGCACGAGGGCGATCTTCTCCCCGCGGTCGACCATCTCCTGGTAGCCGTCCTCGTAGTAGAGCTGCGGGTCCCGCTCGAACGTGGCCCGCAGCGCGTCGGCGAGCCGCTCGGCCGCGCCCGGGCGGATGAGCGTCGCCCCGATGTACTCGCCGTAGGCCTCGGCGGGGTCCATGAGCTTGGTGATCCGCTTCAGGTGCCCGCCCTCGACGGTGACCTTCATCTCCTCGTCGGCGAGCTTCTTCACGGTGTCCACGGCGAGGAGGATGTCGGCGGGCTCCTCGGAGGAGAGCAGCGCCTGCTCGACCGATACCGGGTGGACCGTGTCGCCGTTCACCAGCAGCACGCCCTCGCCGAAGTAGTCGCGCGCGCACCAGAGGGAGTACGCGTTGTTCCACTCCTCGGCCTTGTCGTTGTGGACGAGGGTGAGCCGCACTCCGTGACGGCGCTCCAGGTCGGCCTGCCGGTCGCGGACCGCCTGGGCCTGGTAGCCGACGACGACCACCACCTCGCGGAGATCCACCGCGGCGAGGTTGCGCAGGGCTATGTCGAGGATGGTGGTCTCACCGTCGACGGGCACCAGCGCCTTGGGCAGGGTGTCCGTGTACGGCCGCAGACGGCGCCCCGCTCCCGCAGCCAGCACCATTCCGAGCAATTTCCGTCTCCTTGAGGTCGAGCATCGGCGGCTAGCCTCAAAGGTTAGTGCGCTTTCGGTAATACCTGGGCAAGGTGTGACGCCCATCGTCACTCTTGGACGTCCGCGTCGGCCGCCGCGTTCCCCGACCCCGGGGCGGCCAGCCACGCGGTGAGGCTCTCCCAGCCGAACAGACCCCACAGGTAGACGGCGAGCACCGCGAACACGAAGGGGACCAGGTCGAGCAGGCCGCCGAAGGCGATGAGGAGCATCCGCCCGTCCCAGCCCAGGCCGGCGGCGGCGAGCCAGGACGGCGGGTACACCCGCTGCCGCAGCCGGTGGACCAGGTCGTAGTGGTGGAAGGCGATCGCCCCGATCAGCAGGGCGATCAGCACCGGCGGCACCGACCGGCCGAAGCCGAGCGAGGCCACGAAGCCGTACTCGGTGAGCCGCAGGACCGGGGGGACCAGCCAGTCGAGCCGCCCGTCGTGCGGGTGCGAGCTCCCCGCCCCGGCGAGCAGCAGGACCACGGCGGGGGCGAAGACGCTGAAGTCGTCGGCGCCCGTCACCCCGAGCAGCAGCAGCGCCCCGGTCACGAACGCGGCGGCGATCACGGGCGGGAGCGGCGGGATCTGCCCGAGGACCAGCCGGCCCATCGCCGCGGCCAGCGGGCCGTCGTCGCGCTGCGCGGCCACCGTGCTCCGCGGCACCGGCGCGAGATACACCGACGTCATGCCAGGGACCTCGCCATCCGCCCGGCCACCGTGTAGGCGAGCGCGATGAGGCCCCACCCCAGCAGGGTGAGGAATGTCACCCGCGCGTCGAAGAGCCCCGCGGTGACCGCGATCACCGCGGTGCGCTCCCCCACCGGCAGCACGATCATCTTCTTCAGCCAGTATCCGGCGCCGCCGTCGAACCGCCACGCCAGCGCGAGCACCGATCCCGCGGCGCCGCCCCGGGCGCCGCCGGAGGGCGCGTCGTCCCAGGGCACGGTGAGCGGCCGGCGCGGCCGCGGGGCGTCGCGCCGGGCGTCGGCGCGCGCCCCGGCGTACGCGAAGTCGGCCATGTGCCGGGTGACCTGCACGAGGAGGGCGGCGATGGCGAGCGGCCACGCCCCGCCGCCCGGGTACCCGATGGCGAGCCCGGCGTAGACGATGAACTCCTTCAACCGGTCGCAGATCGCGTCGAGCCAGCCGCCCAGGGCCGAGAACCGGCCGGTGTACCGGGCGAGCTGGCCGTCCACGCAGTCGAGCACGAACGACAGGTAGAGCGCGACCGCGCCGGTGAGCATCGCGCCCCGGTGCCCGCCGGTGAACCACACGGCGGCGATGACCGCCAGGCCCACCGACATGCCGGTGACCGTGTTCGGCGTCAGGTGCGCCTTGGCGGCGAGCCGTACCAGGTGGCGGGACCACGAGCTGACGCAGAACGTGGTGAAGAAGCCGTCGTCGCTCTTGATCGCCGCGTCGAGCCGGGCCGCGTCCACGTCCACCGCGGCGAGCTCCCGCAGCGCCCGGCCGGCCTCGTCGGCGTCGCCCACCCGGGTGCAGTGCAGCCCGCCGATGGGGACGGCCTTGACCGGCACGCCCACGCGGACCAGCCCGGCGAGCAGCAGCTCGGGGAGCTCGTGGTCGCCCACCCCGGCGAGGTTCCGGCCGGCCACCAGGTCGGCGAGCTCCTCGGCGACCTCGGCGAGGCCGGCGAGGTGGTCCCGCCCCACGAGCAGCACCCCGCGGAAGGTGGCGTTCGCCTGCCCGACGCGATGGAACGAGGTCCCGGCCGAGGCGATCCGGTCCTGTTCGATCCGCACCGGCGGGCGGAGCGGGCCGGGCGCCCCGCCGGCGACGATGGCCCCGGTCGGCCGGGCCGGGTGGCCGAGCAGCAGGGCGAGGGCCTCGGTGTGGGCGAGCAGGTCGGCGGGGAGCACGGCGAGGGGGGAGATGGCGGTTCGCGCCAGCTTGGCGACGGTGCGCAGGTCCTCGGCGAGCCCGTCGCTCACCGTGACGCCGTGGGCGCCCGTGTCGGCGCCTCCGGCGATGTCCCGGGCGACGATGTGCACCTCGCGGATCGGCAGCATGGCGAGCTGCTCGGTCACCCGGTCGAGCAGGGTGCCGCCGGCCGCGCAGGGCAGGCTCGCGACCGGCGTGGTGGCCACGACCACGGCGACGGTGCCGGGCTCCGCGCCCGGGTCGCCGCGGGCCGTACCGGACCGGATCGGATCCGCTTCCATGCGATCTCGTTTCACATCGGTCACGGGATGTTCACCCCGCAACGTAACCGAGCGATCACGAGCTGGCAATCACCTGCACCGTTTCACCTCCCGGTATGGTCGGGATCCGGGGAGGACAACATGATCGCGGAATCGCGGCTGCGCCGGGTCGGGGTGGTGCTCGCCGGCGGGATCGGGCAACGGGTCGGGGCCGGCGCCCCCAAGCAGCTTCTCGAGATCGCGGGGAAGACGATCCTCGAGCACACCCTGGACGTGTTCGACGGCCATCCGGGGATCGACGAGGTGGTCGTGGTGATGGCCCCGGGCTTCCTGGCGGAGGCCGAGCGGATCGCCCGCGGCTACCCGAAGGTCACCCGGGTGGTGGCCGGGGGCGCGACCCGCCCGGAGTCCACCTGGCGGGCCCTGTGCGCGCTCGGCGACGAGGAGTGCGACGTGCTGCTCCACGACGCCGCGCGGCCGCTGCTCGATCCGGGGATCCTCAGCGCGTGCGTGGCCGCGCTCGACCGGCACGTGGCGGTCGAGGTGGCCATCCCGTCGAGCGACACGATCCTGGTGGCCGAGCAGGGGCCCGAGGGCGAGGTCGTCGGCGACGTCCCCGACCGCTCCCGCCTCCGGCGGGCCCAGACCCCGCAGTGCTTCCGGCTCTCGGTGATCAGGACGGCGTACGAGCGGGCGTTCGCCGACCCCGAGTTCGGCGCGCGCCCGGCGACCGACGACTGCGGGGTCGTGCTGCGCTACCTGCCCGGCGTGCCGATCCACCTGGTGCCGGGCAGCGAGCGGAACATGAAGGTCACCCACCCGGTCGATCTCGAGATCGCCGACCGGCTCCTCGGGCTCTCCGGCCGCGCGGTCCGGCCGCTCACCGACGAGGAGCGGCGGGCCGGGCTGGACGGCCGCACGCTCGTGGTGGCCGACGCCGGGAGCGGGCTCGGCTCACTGATCGCCGGGCTCGCCAAGGGGTACGGCGCGGCGGTGCACGTGCTCTCCCCCGGCGAGCTGCGCGCACCGGAGACCGGCGCGATCGCCGAGGCGCTCGGCCGGGCGGCCGCGGCGGCGGGGCGGATCGACTACGTGGTCCACGCCGGGCCGGTGCCGTACGGCGGCCCGCTCGCCGAGGCGGGCGATCGGGTGGTGGACGAGGCGGTCACGGCCTCCTGCCGGGTCCCGGTCGCGGTCGCGGCCGTGTCGCTCGCCCACCTGGCGGAGACCCGGGGCGGGCTGCTCTTCGCGGCCTCCGGCGGAGGCGGCGCGCTCGGCTCGCTGGGGAGCGCCGTGGTGACGGCCCTGGCGCGGTCGCTCGCGGGTGAGTGGGCGGAGCACGGCGTGCGGGTCAACTGCGTGGAGCTGCGGCCGGCCGGGGCGGGCGTCCCCGCCGGGGAGCCGGCGCAGGCCCCGCGCTCGCCCGAGGAGGCCGCGCTCACCGGCCTCGACCTGCTGCTCTCCGGCCGCTCCGGTCAGGTCGCCGAGGTACGGCTCGCGCGCTGAGCGCGGCGTCGCCCGGCGGCGCGGGCACGCCGCGCGGCGCCGGCGCGGGCAACGGATCCGGCCGGCGGGCCCGCCTCGCGGCGCGGACCGTGGCGGGCGGATCCGCCGGGCGGCCCGGCCGGTGGCCGGCGCGGGCGGTCACCGGGCCGCGCCCGCGCGGCGGTCGCCGGACACCGCCCTCAGGGCCGGTCGCCGGACGCCGCCCTCGCGGCCGGGCGGCCGATGCGCACCGGGCCGCGTCCCCGCCCGGTGCCTAATCGGTGAACAGCTCCTGGAGGCTCACCCGCTCGGGCTCGGGGCGCGGCTTGCGGAGCTTCGGCGGGCTGGTGAGGAAGCCGACGCCCCACGAGAGGTGCATGGTCGCGTAGGCGACCGGTAGCCAGGCCAGCGCGGCCGGGGGCAGCCTGCGGCCGGTGACCACCGATCCCGTGAGGATCGCGGCGAGGTAGCCCCCGGGGATGAGCAGGCCGGGCCAGAAGACCGGGGAGACGAGCAGCCCGAGCACCACCGCCGCCACGAGGGCCGGCGGGGCGAGGTAGCGGAAGTTCAGCGTGCCCTGGTGGGTGCTGGCGACCACCCGCCGCCACCGCCCGTAGTGGAAGTACTGCTTGGCCAGGGCCCGCACGTTCGGCCGGGGCCGGTAGGAGACCCGCATGCGCGGCTGGAAGTAGACCAGCCCGCCGGTCGCCCGGATCCGGTAGTTCATCTCCCAGTCCTGCGCGCGCAGGAAGTGCTCGTCGTAGCCGCCGACGCGGTCGAGCGCCTCCCGGCGGAAGACGCCGAGGTAGACGGTGTCGGCCGGCCCGGGCCGGCCTCCGGTGTGGAACCGGGCGTTCCCCACCCCGATCTTCGAGGTCATCGCGCAGGCCACGGCCTGCTCGAACGGGGTGACGCCCTCGGCCGCCATGATGCCGCCGACGTTGTCGGCACCGGTCTGCTCCAGCGTCTCGACGGCGGTGCGCAGGTAGTCCGGCGGGAGCATGGCGTGCCCGTCGACGCGGGCGACGATCGGGTGATGGGAGGCGGCGATCGCGATGTTCAGCCCGTTGGGGGTGCGCCCCGTCGGGTTCGACACCACGATCACCCGGGGATCCTCGGCCGCGAGCGCGTCGGCGATCTCCTGGGTCCGGTCCTTGGACGGGCCGACGCTGATGACGACCTCGATGGGCCCCGGGTAGTCCTGGTCGAGGACCCGGCGCACGGCTTCGCGCAGGTGCCGCTCCTCGTTCAGCACCGGCATGATCACCGAGACCGGCGGCCAGGCGCGCCCGGGCGCCTCGCTCGATCGACTCGAGTCAGAAAAGGGCTTCATGGCTGCGCTCACGCTACTGTACTAGCGGGTGGAGACGGCAATCGGAGGTCGAATGGCCGGCGACCGTGAGGAGGACTCCGGAGTCCGGATAGGCCAGGACGCCTACGGCGGGGTGCGCCTCACGGCCCCGCGCGCCCGGCGGAAACGGACAAGTCTCCGATCCCTGCTCATTTCAAGCTCGCTCTCGACGCTGGTGCTGCTCGGCTCGGGCGCGCTCTGGCTGGTCCCCAAGTACGCCGCGGGCCGGATCACCGCGGTGGACGCCGGGACGGCGAGCCAGGCCACCACCGAGGACGCGCTCAACATCCTGCTCGTCGGCGTCGACAAGCGGGACAACCTCACCCGGCGCCAGCAGAACCTGCTCCACCTCGGCCGGGAGAGCGGGCAGCGCACCGACACGATGATGGTGATCCACCTGTCGAAGGACCGCAGGAAGATCACCGTCGTCAGCCTGCCCAGGGACACCTGGACCGAGATCCCCGGCAAGGGCCACCACAAGATCAACGCGGCCTATCAGTTCGGCGGTCCCAAGCTCACCGTGCAGACCGTGGAGCGGGCGACCGGGCTGCGGATCCACCACTACGTCGAGGTCAACGTGCTCGGCTTCATCGACGTGGTGGACTCGCTCGGCGGGGTCACGGTCTGCACCCCCGTGCCGATCGACGACCCGAAGACCAAGCTCGTCCTCAAACCCGGGACGTACACCCTCGACGGGGTGAACGCGCTCGCCTACGCGCGCACCCGGGCCACCGCGCGCTCCGACCTGGACCGGATCGACCGCCAGCAGCAGGTGATCTCCGCCCTGCTCGACAAGATCACCAGCAGCGGGACGCTCGCCAACCCGGCGCGGCTCGCCGCGCTGGTCGACTCGGCGCTCAAGACCCTCACCGTGGACAAGGCCCTCGCCGACAACCTGCTCGGCCTCGCCACCCGGCTGAAGGACGTCTCCACCGACGACGTCACGTTCGCGACCGTGCCGCTGGCCGACGTGAACTACCGGACGCCGACCGGCGAGTCCGCGGTGCTGTGGGACAAGGCGGCGGCCCGCGAGCTGTTCCGGCGGATCGCCGCGGACGAGCCGCTGATCAAGCCGTCGAAGGCGCCGGCCACCCCCTCGGCCGGGCCGTCCGGCACGCCGTCCGCGCCGGCGGCCTCCCCGGCCGCCTCGGCCACGCCCACGGCCTCGACGGAGCCGACCATCCCGCCGCAGCGCATCGCGGTCCGGGTGCTCAACGGCACCACCATCCCCGGGCTCGGCGCGCGGACGCGGACGGCGCTCATCGAGGCCGGGTTCATGGTGCCGGCCCCCGCGCGCAACGCGGCCCGGCGCGACTACGCCACCACCGTGATCCGCTACCCGCCCGGCCGGGAGGAATCGGCGCGCACCGTGGCCGCCGCGATCCCCGGGGCCGAGCTGCGCGAGCGCGACGTCCCCGGCATCGAGATCGTCCTCGGTCAGGAGAACCACACGGTGCGGAAGGTCCCGGTGGCCACGCCGAAGCCGTCCCCGTCCCCGGTGGTGACCCCGGCGGCCCGGACCGCCACGCAGAACATCTGCAAGCGCTAGCCCGCGATCACCGAAACCGCGGGGGGTGGGTGATCGCGCCCCGGGGGTGCCTCGAGCCCTGGTGGAGGCCTGGAGGCCGCACGGTTCGCCGATCCCGGCGGCCCGGTGCCGTCCGGAGCGGTCACCGGTGCCCCGAGATCCGGTGGCCGTGGGGCCGACGGTCGGCGTCCGGACGGGCGACCCGGTCCCATGCGATGCGACACGTGGGGAGCCCACCGGTGCCTCGCCGCCCTCGCCGGACAGGCCGCCCGGTTCCGTGTGGCCCGGCGCCCGGGCCCCGGTGCCGTACGGGAGCGGCCGGTGCGATGCGGTGCCGTACGGGAGGGCCGGTGCGGCGGGGCGGTGGCCGGTCAGTCGGTGGTGGCGTCCGGGGCGTCGGCCCGGGCCGCGACGACACCGGGCACGTCGATCAGCTCGGCGATCAGCGAGGTGACCGAGCCCCTCCCCAGCACGACCATCGACGCGGTGGCCACCTCCGGATGCGGCTCCTCGCCTCGCTCGCGGCGGCGTTCCTCCTCCGGCTCGGCGGGCCGCACCCGCCGTACGGTGCTGAGGTCGCTGACGGCGAAGCCGCGGCGCTCGCAGAGGTCGAGCGCACGGCGCAGCGCGCCGGAGCCGTGGAGGTAGTCGATGCGGATCCCGCAGCGCGACTCGGCGCGGCGGGAGACGAGCCGGGCGATCGGGCTGAGCCCGATGACGGCGAGGAAGTGCCCCGCGGTCACCGCCGTCGCCAGGAGCGGCAGCCCGGCGCCCGCGGCCGCGCCGACCGCGGCGACCACCCACACGCCCGCCGCCGTGGTGAGCCCGTGCACCGCGTCCCGCCGGACGAAGATGAGGCCGGCGCCGATGAAGCCGATGCCGGAGACGATCTGGGCGGCCATCCGGGACGGGTCGAGCACCACCAGGTCGCGGTTGATGATGTCCCAGAAGCCGTACTTCGAGATCAGCATGAAGAGCGCCGAGCCCAGGCCGACCAGGGTGTGGGTGCGGATCCCGGCCGCCTTGCTCCGCCACTCCCGCTCCACCCCGATGAGGGCCGAGAGCACGAAGGCGAGCGCGAGCTTGCCGACCTCGGCGAGGGTCTCCCCGCCGAGGCTCTGCTGCAGGCCGGCCGCCCATGCCTCCATACCGTCGTCCCCTCCGTCGCCCGCCGTGGGCCGCTGATCCCGAACGGGATGGGCGCGATGCCGTCACGGGTCGGGCCCGCTCCCCGCTCCGGGCCGCGGTGACCATCCGCGCCGCCCCGGTCCGCGGTGACCATCCGCGCCGCCCCGGTCCGCGGTGCCGTACGGGTCCACCGATCACGGGATCATGTGTCGCACATACCCGCCCGGGTGGTCTCCCCGAACCGGCGCCGGGTTCGATTCATGAGACGCGCGGGCCGGGGACCGCCGTGGCCGGAATCGTACTGCGGAGGCTGAGGCGCGAGGGGCCGAAGAAGATTTCGTTACGGCATAGATCCGAGGGCGTTCCGGGTCTCCGGACAACCAACGAGGCAGCCGAGGCGTCATCTGCGCGCGAGGATCTCACCGATCAGGAAGGTTCCGTGCGCACCGTCGCCATCTCCGCCGTGCTGGCCGCCGCCGCGCTGGCGATCCCGTTCACCACCGCGCCCGCGCAGGCCGCCGCGCCGAAGGTGCGGATCGTCAAGATCTACTACGACTCGCCGGGCCCCGATCGCGGCGGCAACGCGAGCCTCAACGGCGAGTACGTCGTGCTGAAGAACTTCGGCACGGCCGCGGTCTCCCTGAAGGGCTGGACCATCCGCGACAAGAACGGCTTCCGCTACACCTTCAAGGCCTTCACCCTCAAGCGCGGCAAGACCGTGACCTTGCGCACCGGTAAGGGCAAGGACACCGCCACCACCGTGTACTGGGGGCGCGGCTGGTACGTGTGGAACAACGACAAGGACACCGCCTACCTGCGCGACAAGGCGGGACGGCTCGTCCACTCCTGCTCGTACAACTCCAGCAAGGCGGACTACAAGCTCTGCTGATCGGCCCGGCCGCGCGGGGGCGCGATCGGCGACCCGCCCACCCTCCGGTACGGCCGCGGTCCCGGCGCGGCCGGCCGCCGGTGCTCCCCACCGGTGCGGCCGCGGCCGGATCGGCGGCCGGGCGGACCTGACGGGGCGGCCACGCGGGAAGCCCGGTCCGGCGGGTCCGCCCCGGACCGGGTGCTCCCGGCCGGCGGCCGCTGCGCCCCTGCGTGAGGATCGCCGCGGCCCGCCGCAGACGGCTGCTTCTGACCGCCTGCTTCGTCACGGCCTGCTTCAGGCGGCCTACTTCAGCAGGTGGCGCGCCATGACCATGCGCTGGATCTGGTTGGTCCCCTCGTAGATCTGGGTGATCTTGGCGTCCCGCATCATCCGCTCGACCGGGTAGTCCCGCGTGTAGCCGTACCCGCCGAGCAGCTGCACCGCGTCGGTGGTGATCTCCATGGCCGCGTCCGAGGCCGCGCACTTGGCCGCGCTGGAGAAGAAGGTGAGGTCGTCCACGGGCGTGCCGTTCATGACGAGCTCGGACTTGGCCGCGGCCGCGTAGGTGAGCTGCCGCGCCGCCTCGAGCTTCATGGCCATGTCGGCGAGCATGAACTGCACACCCTGGAAGTCGGCGATCCGCTTCCCGAACTGGCGGCGCTCCTTGACGTAACCGATCGCGTAGTCCAACGCGCCCTGGGCGATGCCGATCGCCTGGGCCGCGATCGTGATCCGGGTGTGGTCGAGTGTGGCGAGCGCGGTCTTGAACCCGGTCCCGGGCTCACCGATCATCCGCCAGGCGGGGATGCGGACGTTCTCCAGGATGACCTGGCGGGTGGGCGAGCCCTTGATGCCCAGCTTCTTCTCCTTCGGCCCGAAGCTCACTCCGGGGTCGTCCTTCTCGACCACGAACGCCGAGATCCCCCGCGCGCCGGCCGACGGGTCGGTGACCGCCATGACCGTGTAGAACTGCGAGACCCCCGCGTTGGTGATCCACATCTTGGTGCCGTTGAGCACGTAGTGGTCCCCGTCGCGGACGGCCCGGGTCTTCATCGAGGCGGCGTCCGAGCCGGCCTCCGGCTCGGAGAGCGCGTAGGAGAACATCGCCTCACCGCGCGCCACCGGCGGCAGGTAGCGCTGCTTGAGCTCCTCGGAGCCCGCGAGCAGCAGCGGGACCGTTCCCAGCTTGTTGACGGCGGGGATCAGCGAGGTCGAGGCGCAGGCCCGGGCGATCTCCTCGATCACGATCACGGTCGCGAGGGCGTCCGCCCCCGCCCCGCCGTACGCCTCGGGGATGTGCACGGCGTGGAGCTCGGCCGCGACGAGGTCCTTGTAGACGTCCCACGGGAACTCCTCGGTCTCGTCGATCTCCGCGGCCCGCGGGGCGATCTTCTCTTCGGCGAGGGACCGGACGGTCTCCCGAAGCAGCTGGTGCTCTTCAGAGGGCGCGTAGAGAGGGAAGCTGGTCATAGCGCGATATTAGGACGTCCAAGCAGATGGTTACCATGCGGTACGTCACACGCGATTCACACGGCACACAATTGGCCCTACCTTGGTCAAGAACGACCAAGAACGGGTTTTCCTGGGCGGCCGTCCTGGGCACAACACTCGGCCAGTAGCATGCCTCACCAAACGATCGGCAAGAGGGGAGCAGCAGCCGTGCCATACCGCCTCACCGTGCTGGGTACCGGGTACCTGGGTGCGACGCACGCGGCGTGCATGGCCGAGTTAGGGTTCGACGTCCTCGCGCTGGACGTCGACGAACGCAAGATCGAGCGGCTGCGGCGCGGCGATCTGCCCATCCACGAGCCCGGGCTAGAGGAGCTGCTCAAGCGCAACCTGGCCGCCGGCCGGCTCCGGTTCACCACCTCCTACGAGGAGGTGGCGCGCTTCGGCGACGTGCACTTCATCTGCGTGGGCACGCCGCAGCGCAGCGACGGCTACGCGGCCGACACCTCGTACCTCGACGCCGTGGTCGACTCCCTCGCTCCCCTCCTCGATCGCGAGTGCCTGGTCGTGGGCAAGTCCACCGTCCCCGTCGGCACCGCCGAGCGGATCGCCGAGAAGCTGGTACGGCTCGCCCCGGCGGGCGTGCAGGTCGAGCTGGCCTGGAACCCGGAGTTCCTGCGCGAGGGCCACGCGGTGCAGGACACCCTGCGCCCGGACCGGATCGTGCTCGGCGTCGCCTCCGAGCGGGCCGAGAAGATCCTCCGCGAGGTGTACGCGCCGCTCGGCGACGTGCCGATCGTGGTGACCGACTACGCCACCGCCGAGCTGGTCAAGTCGGCGGCGAACGCGTTCCTCGCCACCAAGATCTCGTTCATCAACGCGATGGCCGAGGTGTGCGAGGCGGCCGGCGCCGACGTCACGCAGCTCGCCCGCGCGCTCTCCTACGACGAGCGGATCGGCGGGCGGTACCTCAACCCCGGGGTCGGCTTCGGCGGCGGCTGCCTGCCCAAGGACATCCGGGCGTTCATGGCCCGCGCCACCGAGCTGGGCGCCGACCGGGCGGTCGCCTTCCTCCAGGAGGTGGACGCGATCAACCAGCGCCGCCGGACCCGGGTGGTCGAGCTCGCCCGGGAGCTCGCCGGCGGCACGTTCGAGGGCCGCCGGGCGGCCGTGCTCGGCGCGGCGTTCAAGCCGCACTCCGACGACATCCGGGACTCCCCCGCGCTCGACGTGGCCGTGCGGATCGCGCGGCTGGGCGGCACGGTCACCGTCTACGACCCGGTGGCCCTGGACAACGCCCGCGCCGCCTACCCGGACCTGGAGTACGCGGAGAGCGCCCTGGAGGCGGCCCGCGGGGCGGACGTGGTGCTGCTCCTCACCGAGTGGCCGGAGTTCGCCGCCCTCGACCCGGACGAGCTGAGCACCGTGGTGCGCGAGCGCAACATCGTCGACGGCCGCCTCGTGCTCGACGCGGAGGCCTGGCGTTCGGCCGGCTGGACCTACCGGGCGCTCGGCCGGCCCTGAGCCCGCCGGCGCGCCCGGACGGGCGCGCCGCGCTCACACGCCCGGCCGCGCTCATGCCGCCCGGCGCGCTCACATGCCCGGCCGGGCTCCGGACCGCCGGGCCGCCCTCAGCGTCGCCGGGCCGCGCTCAGGACCGCGCGGGCGGCTCCGGGGTCACCGCCCCGGGCATGGCCGCGACCTCGGCCCGCAGCCGCTCGCCCTTGGCGTACGCCTGGTCCCGCAGGCCCGCCTGGAACTCCTCCATGCGCCGCCGCAGCCGCTCATCGGTCGCGGCGAGGATCCGCACGGCGAGCAGCCCGGCGTTCTTCGCCCCGCCGATCGCCACGGTCGCCACGGGCACGCCCGCGGGCATCTGCACGATCGACAGCAGCGAGTCGAGGCCGTCGAGGTGCTTGAGCGGCACCGGGACGCCGATCACCGGCAGCGGGGTGACCGACGCCAGCATGCCCGGCAGGTGGGCCGCTCCCCCGGCCCCGGCGATGATCACCTTGAGCCCGCGTTCCGCGGCGCGCCTGCCGTACTCGATCATCTCGGTGGGCATGCGGTGCGCCGACACCACATCGGCCTCGAAGGACACCCCGAACGCGGACAGCGCCTCGGCCGCCGCCCGCATCACCGGCCAGTCCGAGTCGCTGCCCATGACGATCCCGACGTCAGGCATGTACCGGTCCTCTCAAGCAGCGTGCGGCGTGCCGGGCGCGCTCCCGCACCTCGTCCACGTCGGTGCCGAGCGCGGTCACGTGCCCGATCTTGCGGCCGGGCCGCACCTCTTTGCCGTAGAAATGGATCTTGATTTCCGGGTCGTGCGCGAGCACGTGCTCGTAACGGGAGAAGACGTCGGGGTCGTCGCCGCCGAGCAGGTTCGCCATGACCACCACCGGCGCGGTGGGCGCCGGCGAGCCGAGCGGCAGGTCGAGGATGGCCCGCAGGTGCTGCTCGAACTGTGAGGTGCGCGCGCCCTCGATCGTCCAGTGGCCGCTGTTGTGCGGGCGCATGGCGAGCTCGTTCACCACGAACCCGGTCCCGGTGTCGAACATCTCGACGGCGAGCAGCCCGGTGACGCCGAGCTCCCGCGCGATGGTGAGCGCGATGTGCTGGGCGTCCGCCGCCCTGCCCTCGTCGAGCCCCGGCGCCGGGGCGATGACCTCGACGCAGATGCCGTTCTGCTGCACGGTCTCGACCACGGGGTAGCTCACCCCCTGGCCGTGCGGGGACCTGGCGACCAGGACCGCGACCTCCCGCTCGAACGGCACGTGCTCCTCGGCGATCAGCTCGGCCCCGCCGCTGAGCGGCCCGCGCGCCTCCTCGGCCGAGGCGCACACCCAGACCCCGCGCCCGTCGTACCCGCCGCGCACCGCCTTCAGCACCACCGGCCAGCCGTACCGCTCGGCGAACGCCTCCACGTCGGCGAGGGAGGCGACCCTGGCCCAGCCGGGGCAGGGCGCCCCGATCGCGGTGAGCCGCTCGCGCATGACCGCCTTGTCCTGGGCGTGGATCAGCGCGCTCGCACCGGGGTGGACCCGGTGGCCCTCGGCGATCAGGGCCCGGATGTGCTCGTTCGGCACGTGCTCGTGATCGAAGGTGATCACGTCACAGCCCTTGGCGAACTCTCGCAGATCGGCGAGGTCGCGATGGTCGCCGATGTGCGCGTCGGGGATCACCCGGGCCGCGCTCTCGCGGCGGTCGTTGGCGAGCACCCGCAGCTCGACGCCGAGCGCGATGGCGGCCTGCTGGGTCATCCGGGCGAGCTGGCCCGCGCCGACGATGCCCACCACCGGCGGTGATACCGGACGGGAGAGGGGAACATCAGGGCTGTTCACGACAGGTCAGCCTACCGTGGGGTGCACGGACGGCCGCCCGGTGATCCCCGCGCCCGCGGCGCCCCACCGCACTCCGCGACGCCCGCACCGGTGGCGTGATCCCGCGTGCGCCCGCGGCGCCCACCGGCCACGGGGCTTGGGTACCGATCGGGCCGTCCCGGACCGCGCAGCGGGGCGCCGCCCGGCCATGCGCCGGCCCGGCCGTGCCCTCGGGCGGCCGGGTGAGCGGGACGGCGAGCGGGCGGCCGAGCGCGGTTCGCCGCGGAGCAAGACGGGGCGTCGCCCCGCCGGGTACGGCCGGGCGTCAGTCGGCGGTGATGCCGGAGAGCACCCGCCGCATCCCCACCGTGGCCATCTCGTCGTTCGCGTCGACCGCGGTGGCGAGGGCGATCATCTCGGTGCCCCGCACGGTCCCCTTCGCCGCCTCTCCGGTGAACGCGCGCACCTCCGCGGGACGGTACCGGGGACGGCCGCCGCCCGGGCGCTGCTCGTAGTCGATCCGGATGGTGTGGAACACCAGGGCGCCGTCCTTAGGCAGGGGGAGCGTGCGCGCGGTGCCCTCGATGCCGACGTCGGCGGTGAGCCGGCCGCCGCTCTCCGTGGTCCGCACCAGCTCCTTCAGCAGGTCCCGCATGGGATCACCGGAGCGGAACCGCACGCCGCCGAGGCCGGCCGGGTCGGTGAGGTAGGTCACGTGCCGGGGCGGCACGAGCCGCGCCCGGACCGCGGCCTTGCGGGCGAGGGCGGCGCGGTCCTTCGCCGGCCGCCGCTCGTCGCCCGCGACCGGGATGGGGCCCAGGGCGAGCCGCCACCGGCCTCCCGACCGGACGAAGACGAAGTAGGCCGGCGAGGGGGTCGTGGCGAGCGCGGCGAACCACGGGTCCTCGTCGTCATCGCCGCCGGCGGGCAGGAAGAACTCCGGGTCGCGGTAGTTGGTGAACTTCGGCGCGGGCAGGCCGTTCCGCACCGCCGCGCAGACCCGCTCCCCGACCGCGCGCTCCACTTCCGCGGTGAGGTGCTTGATCTTCGCGCAGTCGCGTTCCCGCCACGCGTCCGCGAGATCCCGGACGATTTCGAAGGCGGCCTCGGCGTCGTCGAGGGTGACCGTGCTGGGAATGCTGGATGGCGTGGCGGTCGTCTGGCGGCCCGACGCCTGCGTTTCGCCGCCGCAGGCGGTCAGCAGGGCGAGCCCCAGGCCCAGGGCGGTGATTCTGCGCAGCACCGTAGGAGCACCTCGTGGTTCCGCACGACGAAGTGATCCTACGGAAGCGTAACCACGGTCTCAGGATTTTCCCGCGTATGGCTGCATATTTCATGAAACGTTCGTGATTGAGCTGGGAAGACGGACGGGACGGCGGCACCTCACCGTGCTTCGGCCCTCCAGGCCGGTAGCCTGGAGCCACTCGCCGATGACCGGGAAGGACCTGCGGGCCGTGCAGTTTCTTCGACGCGCATACGCGAGGTTCGCCTCGCTCGTCCATGAGTTGCTGAAGTTCGGCACAGTGGGCGCGTTCGCCTTCGTGATCGACTTCGGTGGCGCCAACCTGCTGCGCTTCGGCGTGGGCCTCGGGCCGCTCACCTCCAAGGTGCTCGCCACCGTGGCCGCGACGACGTTCGCGTACTTCGGCAACAGGTACTGGACGTTCCGGCACCGCAAGCAGACCGGCTTCGGCCGCGAGTACGCGCTGTTCTTCCTGCTCAACGGCATCGGGCTGCTGCCGCCGCTGATCGTGATCTGGTTCGTCACCTACGTGCTCGGCCTGCACGACGCGGTGAGCTACAACATCGCCCAGGGGATCGGCCTGGTGCTCGGCACGATGTTCCGCTTCTGGTCCTACCGAAAGTGGGTCTTCCTCGCCGACCTGCCGCTGGAGAAGCGGGTCGAGCAGGCGAGCGCGGTGCGCTGAGCGGGCGAGACCGAGCGCCCGGATCCGCGGCGACGACCGCATGGCCACGTGCCCCGGGCACCACGGGTGAACGGCAGGTCAGGTGACCGGGCGGGCCGGCGAAGCCACGGCCGGCGCGGGCGAGCAGCGGAACGCCGGCCTGGTGAGCGGTCCGCGGCGAGGCGCCGCACGGCGAAGAATCGGCGGCCGGGCATGCCGGCCGCCGGTGGCGGGGCGGGCCGGTCCGACCGCGGTACGGCCGGCCCGGTGCGGGCTCAGGCGGGTCCGCTGACCACGCGGTGGCGTTCCTTCTCGAGGTCGTGGACGTGCCGGAGGAAGACCGCGAAGGTCGCCGGGCGCCGCCGGACGAGCTCCAGCCTTCCCCCATCCGCCGCGACCAGCGCCCGGGCGAGGGTGAGCCCCAGCCCGGTGCCGCCGGCCCCGCTGACATTGCGTTCGAAGATCTTCTGGCCGAGGTTGTCCGGGATACCGGGGCCCTCGTCCGACACCTCGATCACAACGGACCGCTCGTTGCTCATGGTGTGGATCCTCAGGGTCCCGGCACCGTGCTTCAGCGAGTTCTCCAGCAGGGTCGCCAAGACCTGGCTCAGCCCGCCGGGCGTGCCGAGCGCCCGCAGACCGCGATCGCCGGTCAGCACGAGCGAGCGCTGCGCCCGGCGGAAGGTCGGCTCCCACTCGATGATCTGCTGCTGGACGATCTCGTCGATCTCGATTGGCTCCGCCTGGGCGTGGCGCTGCCGCCGGGCGGCGGCGAGCAGTTCGTCGATGACCGCGGTGAGCCGCTCCACCTGCACGATCGCGGCCTCACCCTCCTCGCGGACCACCTCCGGCCGGTCGGCGGAGGCCACGATCTCCTCCAGCCGCATGGTGAGGCCGGTGAGCGGTGTCCGGAGCTGGTGGGACGCGTCCGTGGCGAACTCCCGCTCCCGGGCGAGCAGGTCGGAGATCCGCAGGGCGCTCCGGTCCAGCACCTCGGCGACGAGATCCACCTCGGGGATCCCGCTGCGGTGCCGGCTCGGTCTCGCGTCGCCGGAGCCCAACCGCTCCGCGATCTTCGTGAGCTCTTGGAGTGGCAGGCTCAGGCGACGCGACGTCACGGTCGCCAGCCACACGGCGACCCCGAGCGCGACCACGGCCAGTGCGATGATCAGCACCAGCCGGGTCTGGACCTCCCGCTCCACCTGGGCGGAGTCCCGGCTGATCCGGATGTAGCCGTTCTCCGACCGCGCCTCTTCGACGAGCTCGCGCCCCTCCGGCGGCGGTGTGCCCACGACGACAGGCGGGTGCCCGCGGAAGAACACCTGGATGTACCTGTCCGGGTAGTTCTTCGCGAGATGGTCGGCGCCGATCGCCTGCTGCCGGCTGAGGGCATACTCCACCCCCACCAGGAGCCGAGTCGCCTCGGCCCGGAGCTCCTCAGCGGCCTCGTCGTTGGTCATGCGCGCGACGAGAACGCTGAGGGGCACGCCTAAGAGCAGCACGGCGATGACCGCCACGAGCAGCATGGAGGAGAGCAGACGCCTTCGCACCGCTAGCTCCTCCCCAGCGGCCATCCCATGGAGCCCGCCTAATCGCGCTCGAAGCGGAAGCCGACTCCCCGGACCGTGGTGATGTACCGCGGCTTGGACGCGTCATCGCCCAGCTTGCGGCGCAGCCACGAGATGTGCATGTCCAGCGTCTTGGTCGACCCCCACCAGTTGGTGTCCCACACCTCGCGCATGATCTGCTCGCGGGTGACGACCTTGCCGGCGTCCCGCACGAGCACGCGGAGCAGGTCGAACTCCTTGGTGGTGAGGTGCAGCTCCTTGTCCCCGAGCCAGGCCCGGCGCGAATCGGCGTCGATCCGCACACCTTGCACCACCGGTGTCTCGGACTGGCCGCGCCGTAGCAGCGCCCGTACCCGAGCGAGCAGCTCGGCGAGGCGGAACGGCTTGGTCACATAGTCGTCGGCACCGGCGTCGAGCCCGACCACGGTGTCGACCTCGTCGACGCGGGCGGTGAGGATCAGGACCGGAGTGCCGTGTCCCTCCGCCCGGATACGGCGGGCGACCTCGAGCCCGTCCATCTCGGGCAGGCCGAGATCCAGCACGATCAAATCGATGCCCCCCGACAGCGCCCTCTCGAGGGCCTGCGGGCCATCAGGGCTCACCTCGACCTGGTAGCCCTCCCGGCGCAGTGCGCGCGCGAGCGGCTCGGAAATCGAGGTGTCATCCTCGGCGAGAAGTACGCAGGTCATGTTAGAGATCGTAGGACCTTAAGCGATCGTTTCCCGGCTACAGCGTGCAGTTTGACTTTACGTTGACCCACATCTTGACCTGGGCAAACGCTGTCAAATACAGGATAGCCACCGCACAAGCACCAGAAAGCAAGTGACATTTATTCCGTTTAGTTAAGACCTAACCGTAGAACTATCTGAAATAACGAATCTTTTGCCCGGAAATATGCGCAGGATCGGGCGAACCGCGTCCGGTTTCGCGCCGGCCGGATGGCACGGGAGGGCGATGCGAAGCGCACCCGGGTGCCGGCGGGTGCGGATCCCCGGGCTCCACGGGTCCCCTGCGGCCC
The DNA here is from genome assembly GCF_000092645.1 of Thermobispora bispora DSM 43833. NCBI lineage: Bacteria > Bacillati > Actinomycetota > Actinomycetes > Streptosporangiales > Streptosporangiaceae > Thermobispora > Thermobispora bispora. Next base: position 782,562 of record NC_014165.1, on the reverse strand, counting down.
GGGGAGAGGCGTCGCGGGGCGCGCCTGGTCCACCTGATGCATGCGCTTCTATCACGGGCGCCCGGCGCGGCGCCGTACGGCACGCCGGTCATACCGCCCACCGGCCGCGGAGGGGTGCGCATGCGCGGCGCCGCCACCTCCGGGTGGGCTCTCATCGCGAGCCGCAGCGCGGCGCCGTACAGCACGGCAGTGCCGATCACGGGGCGCCATGCCGGCCGCGAACCGCACAGGGCACCGCGCGCGGGCACGCCGGACCGGCCGGCGGGCGGCTCCCCGCCACCCCGGACCGGCCGGCGGGCGGCTCCCCGCGCACGCCGGCGAACGGGAGAGACGATGATCCGACGCCCGGCGACGCCCCCAGGGGTCACTTGCGCGACGGCAGTGCCTGGCGCGCAGTGCCGGGCCGGGCTCCACCGGCCCGCACCTGACGCGGGCCCGGCCGGAGCCGGGAAGCACGTGATCGTCCGGAGCGGCGTGATCGCCCGGATCAGTCCGATTCGGCGTCGCCGATGTAGTGCTGCAGGTAGAGCTGCTCGCCGAGGGCCTCGATCAGGCCGAGCTCGGTCTCCAGGTAGTCGATATGCTCTTCCTCGTCCTCGAGGATCTTCTCGAAGATCCGCGCCGAGGTGATGTCGCCGCGCTCCCGCATCGTGACGATGCCGGTGCGCAGCCGATCGACGACGCCCTGCTCGAGCGCGAGGTCGGCCTCGAGCTGCTCCTTGACCGTCTGCCCGATGTGCAGGGTGCCGAGCCGCTGGTAGTTCGGCAGGCCTTCCAGGAAGATGATCCGGTCGGTGAGCCACTCGGCGTGGCGCATCTCGCCGAACGACTCGTCCCGGGTCTGCTCCGCGAGCTTGCGGTACCCCCAGTTCTCCTGCAGCTTGGAGTGGAGGAAGAACTGGTTGATCGCGGTCAGTTCGGCGGTGAGCTGCTCATTGAGCAGCGTGATGACCTCTGGGTCCCCCCGCATGAATGCCCCCGTTATGCGCTGGTGACCAATTCCGTCCGTTTCAGGATCGCACAGAGCCGGCGGACGCAGATAGCGCAGTCACTGCCCGCCCCGGTGGCGTCCCTGATCTGGCGCGCGCTCTTGGCACCAGCGGCGATGGCCTCGAGGACCTCGCTCTCCGTCACCGCACGGCAGATACAGGCGTACATGCTGCAGGGAGACCCTTCTCAGTAGGTTAGGCAAACCTAACTATAGCCAGGTAAGGCTTACCTTGCCTACGTGTGCTGGGTCACTTTTCGCCCTCGGGACGGTCAGGGCGGGCCCGCCGCAGCACGTACGGGCGGATGGTCCCGACACCGCGGACCGGCCGGGCGCGCAGCCTGACCAGGTGGAAGCCCGCGACCCCGTTGAGCGCGCCGGCCAGCTCGGCGTCGGCGATGATCGTCCCCGGCCGCGCGATCGAGGTGAGCCGGGCGGCGAGGTTGACCGTGGCGCCGAAGACGTCCCCCATGAGCGGCACCACCGGCCCGTACGCGAGCCCGATCCGGACGTCCGGGCCGCTCTTGTCACGTTTCAACTCGCTCACCAGGTCGAGCGCGATGGAGGCGACCCCGGACGGCTCGTCGCTGGTGAACAGCACCTCGTCCCCCAGGGTCTTGACCAGCCGACCTCCGTGGGCCGCGATCACGTCGGATGCCCGGCTCTCGAACCGCTCGACCAGCTCGGCGAGGGCCGGCTCGTCCAGCTCCCGGGACACCTTGGTGAAGGCCACGAGGTCGGCGAAGCCCACCGCCAGGCACGGGCGGCCGGGCTGGGCCTCCTCCCCCTCGGCGAGCGAGAGCAGCCGGCTCGTCGCCACGCTGAGCTGCGACCGCCACACGTGGACGAGCATCTGCTCGAAGTCGGGCAGCAACCGGCGGGTCGTCTCCATGACCCGCTCCAGGTCGGCCTCGCCGGGCCTGCCGGGCTGCTCGAGCAAGGAGCTCGTCATGATCTCCGCCTGCCACTGGGCGAGCCGCGCCGTGGTACGGCCCAGCGCCCGCGCCATGCGGATCGTGGTCTGCTCGTCGAGCAGGCCCGCCTCGAGGTGCGCGCGCACCCGCCGCAGCGCCGCCACGTCGGCCTCGGAGAACGCCACCGCGTCGTCGGCCGGGGCCGGGAAGCCGAGCGCCCGCCAGATCCGGGATGCGAAGTCCGGCCGCACCCCGGCCGCCTCGATCACCTGACGGCGGGTATAGACCGGCTGCGATCCGGCGACCAGCCATCGCACGTCATCGGCGCTGGGCTTCCCCCCGGTATCCACGTCTCCTCCCTGACGGGCGCGCGTACGGCGGCTCAGCCGTCGTCCCGGCCCGCGTCCTCCACCAGCCGGAACAGCTCCAGCCGGACGAGCTGGATCTTGGGAATGTCCCGGTAGTCGATCTCACCCTTCTCCGAGGCCGACTCCACTCGGAGTGTGCCGCAACCGAGCAGGCGCTCGATGAACCGCTGGTCCGAGCTCACGCTGTTGACCTTGGTGAGCGGGATGTCGTCCTCCGACCGGTTCAGGATCCCCGTGCTGATCGCGAACCGGTGCGTGGTCAGCGTGTAGGTGGTCGTCTTCCACCGCAGGAAGGGGATCACCGACCACAGCATGAGCGCCACGAAGGCCACCACGGCCACCGCGATGCGGGCGTACTTCGCGAACTCGTACTCACCCGGGATCGCGTAGATCGCGACGGCGGCCGCCCCGGTCACGGCGATGAACGCCAGCGTGGGCAGCACGAGCCGCTTCCAGTGCGGGTGGAAGGACAAGACGATCCGCTCGCCCTCGGTGAGGTAGTGCTCCGGGAGGCCCATGTGGCAAATCGTGACACGTTCCCAGCCGGTCCGCAGCCCGCCGATGCCGGCGGATTCCGCACGGCGCGTCAGCGCGGGCGCAGGTGGACCACGTCGCCGGCGCTCAGCGTGTGCAGCCGGCCCTCCGCCCGCACGAGCAGGTGGCCGTCCTGGTCGATGCCGGTGGCCTGCCCGGTGAGCGCGTACCCGCCGGGCAGCTCGACCCGGACCTCGCGCCCCACCGTGGCCGAGGAGGCGAGGTACGCGGAGCGCAGCCCGCTGGCCTCCGCGTCCCCGTCGGCCTCGGTCCAGTCCCGGTAGTGCGACTCGAGCTCCCGGAGGATCGCCCGCAGCAGCGGGTCCCGGTCGGTGCAGGCCGCCTTCTCGATCGCGAGGGACGTGGCCTGCTCCACGGGAAGCTCGTCGGGCCGGAGGGTGACGTTGATCCCGATCCCGACGACGACCGCCCCGTCCACCCGCTCGGCGAGGACGCCCCCGAGCTTGCGCTCGCCGACGAGCAGGTCGTTGGGCCACTTGAGCCGGACGTCGACCTGCGCGATCCGCCGTATCGCCGAGGCGGCCGCCAGCCCGGCGAGCAGCATCAGCCACCCCTGGCGCGCGGGGCGCACGGTGGGCCGGAGCAGGACGGAGAACGTGAGCCCCGCCCGCGGCGGCGCGGTCCAGGTGCGGCCGAGCCTGCCGCGCCCGGCCGACTGCACCTCCGCGACCAGCACCGTGCCCTCGGCGGCGCCCTGCCGGGCCGCCTCGGCCAGGTCGGCGTTGGTCGACCCGGTCCGCGCGACCACGGTGACGGACGACCACAGGGATCCCGGGCGCACCAGGGCCCGCTGGAGCGCGGCCGCGGACAGCGGCGGGCGGTCGAGATCGGTGTAGGGGGATTCCGTCACCTCTTCAGCGTATCCGCGGGGGCCCGCCGGCCTGCCGGACGCGGCCGCCCTGCGGTACGGCCCCGCCGGCGCGGCCGTCGGCGGGCCCGGGCCGTCCGGCCGGCCCGGGCGCACCGGCGTCAGCCGGTGTTCTGCAGGCCGGCCGCCACGCCGTTCACGCTGAGCAGCAGCAGGGTGGACAGGCGCTCGCGCTCCGTCTCGGACAGGCCGCCCGCCCGAAGCGCCGCGAGGGCGCGGAGCTGCAGGTGGCTCAGCGCGTCCACGTAGGGGTTGCGGAGCTGCACCGCCCGGGAGAGCACGCGCCGGTTCTCCAGCAGCCGGCGGTGGCCGGTCACCTCGAGCACCAGCCTCCGGGTGAGGTCGTACTCGCCGAGGACCTGCTCGGCGAAGTCCTCCCGGCCGCCGAGCGCGAGGTACCGGGCCGCGATGGCCCGGTCGGTCTTGGCGAGCGACATCTCCGCGTTGTCCATCATCGAGGCGAACAGCGGCCACTCCCGGTACGCCGCGCGGAGCTCGTCCATGCCGCGGCTGGCCTCGGCCGCGGCGAGCCCGCTGCCCAGGCCGTACCAGCCGGGGAGGTTGACCCGGGTCTGCGCCCAGGCGAAGACCCACGGGATGGCCCGCAGGTCGTCGAGCGAGCGCGGCGCGCCCAGGCCGCGCCGGGGCGGCCGGGACCCGATCCGCAGCCGGCCGATCTCCTCGAGCGGGCTCACCAGGGCGAACCACTCCGGGAACCCCGGCGCCTCGACCAGCGCCCGGTAGGCGCGCTCGGACGCGGCGGCCACCAGCTCGGCGAGCTCGCGGAACCGTGCCGCCGCCTCGGCCGCCTTCGACTCCACGGCCGGGGTGGAGGCGAGCAGCACGGCGTTGGTGACCTGCTCGATGTGCCGGCGGGCGATCTCCGCGTGGCCGTACCGGGCGAAGATGACCTCGCCCTGCTCGGTCACCTTGAACCGGCCCGCGACCGAGCCGGGCGCCTGGGCGAGCACCGCGCGGTTCGCCGGTCCGCCGCCCCGCCCCAGGGCGCCGCCGCGGCCGTGGAACAGGGTGAGCCGGATGTCGTTCGCCCTGGCCCACTCGGCCAGCGCGGCCTGCGCGTCGTACAGCCGGAGCGTGGCGGCCGCCGGGCCGATCTCCTTGGCCGAGTCGGAGTAGCCGAGCATGACCTCCAGGCGGCGCCCGTTCGCCGCGAGGCGCTCGCGCACCGGCTCGAGCCGGAGCATGCCGTCGAGGACCTCGGGAGCGTGCTCCAGGTCGTCGCCCGACTCGAAGAGCGGCACCACGTCGAGCACCGGCGCCCGGTCGCCGAGGGCGTGCCGGGCGAGCTCGTACACGGCGGCGATGTCCGCGGCCGACCGGGTGAAGGAGACGATGTACCGGGAGCAGGCCGCCACCCCGAACCGCTCCTGGATCCAGGCGATGGTCCGGAACGTGGCGAGGACCTCCTCGGTGCGCTCCGAGAGGCTGCCCGAGGCGATCTCCTTGAGCGCGACCGCGTGCACCTCGGAGTGCTGGCGGATCTCCAGCTCGGCGAGGTGGAACCCGAACGTCTCCACCTGCCAGATCAGGTGCTGCAGCTCGCCGTAGGCCTGCCGTACGGCTCCCGCGTCGCGGAGCGAGCGCTGCACGAGCCGCAGGTCGGCGAGGAGCTCGTCCGGGGAGCGGTAGGCGAGGTCCAGGTCGCGGCGGCGGGTGGCCGCGATCCGCGCCGCCACGAAGAGCAGCCACTGCCGGTGCGGCTCCCGGGGCGAGCGCTTGGCCAGCTCGCTCATCAGGTCCGGGTGGTCGCCCTCCGCCTGGGCGATCGCCGCGCTGAGCTCGGCGGACGGCGGGGTGAACAGGTTGGCGACGGTGAGCGCGCGCCCGATCCGGGAGGTGGCGTTCTCCAGCGCGATGAGCACGTGCTCGGCCTGGATCTGGATGGCCTCCCGGGTCACCCGCGCGGTGACGTAGGGGTTGCCGTCCCGGTCGCCGCCGATCCAGCTCCCGAAGCGGATGAACGCCCTCGCCCGCGGCTCCCTGGTGCCGGTGCCGGGGGCGAGCGCGGCGTCGAGGGTCCGGTAGATCTTGGGCACGACCCGGAAGAGGGTCTCGTCGAACACCGCCATCGCGGTGCGCACCTCGTCGAGCGGGTCGAGCTTGGTGGGCCTGAGCTGGGCGGTCCGCCAGAGGATGTCGATCTCCTCGATCAGCCGCCGCTTCGCCTCCTCGCGCTCGCTCGCGCCGGCGGCCGTGCGGTACACGCCGAGCTGGGCGCTGATCCGCTGGATCGCGGTGACGATCGCCCGGCGCCGCGCCTCGGTGGGGTGCGCGGTGAGCACCGGGTGGAACTCCAGGTTTTCGATCAGGTCGCCGAGCCGCTCGTCGTCCCGCAGCCGCTCCACGGCCTCGGCGATCGACTCGCGGAGCGGAACTCCGCCCTGGTCCCGCTGCCGCAGGCTGCGGATGCGGTGGTGCTCCTCGGCGAGGTTGACCAGGTGGAAGTAGCAGGTGAAGGCCCGGGCGATCTGCACCGCGCGGTCGATCGGCCACTCCGCCACCATGGCGGCGATCTCATCGGCGGTGGTCTCCCCGCGCTTGGCGGCGATCACCGCCTTGCGCAGCCGTTCCACGTCGGCGAGCAGATCCGGCCCACCCTGTTCGGCGATCACCTGGCCGAGCAGCTCACCGAGCAGGCGGACGTCGGCGCGGAGTTCGTCGGGCATTTCGGCGACGGCGTCGAGCCGCTCGGATACGCCTTCGGATCCTGGCTCGGGAGCACCGTTCGCAGCGGTGTGGGCAATGGCGGCCATGCCGTTGAGGCTAGCCAATTTCGTCGGGTGATCAGACCTCTGCGCGGGACGACATTTGCCCACACTTCACACCACGTGCTTTTCGCTCACCCTTCGCGGGTTTCCGCGGGTTCCGGCCCTGTTCTTTCACGGCGTTTCATGGCCGAATCACCGGCCGGCCGCACGCCGACCGGTCACCGCGGCCGCCGCGAGGGCCCGTGCCCGCGGGCGGCCGTCCCGGCCGGGCCGGGCAGGACGGCACACCGGATGCGCCACCCTGCCCCCATCGACGATCGGCGGCTCGTTACCCTGTCCGTCGTGATTGCGGAGCGAACCCGGCGGACGCGCGGGCCGGGCCGCGAGCGAGGAGTGGTGGGAGACGGATGAGCGCCGAACGCGCCCAGGAGATCGACATCCACACGACCGCCGGCAAGATCAAGGATCTTGAGCGCCGCCTTGAGGAGGCGTTGCACGCCGGCTCCCAGCGAGCGGTGGAGAAGCAGCACGCCAAGGGCAAGATGACCGCCCGGGAGCGGCTCGCCCTCCTGCTCGATGAGGGGTCCTTCGTCGAGTTCGACGAGCTCGCCAGGCACCGGTCGACCAGCTTCGGCCTCGACCGCGAGCGGCCGTACGGCGACGGCGTGGTGACCGGGTACGGGACGATCGACGGCCGCCACGTCGCGGTGTTCGCGCAGGACTTCACGGTCTTCGGCGGATCGCTCGGCGAGGTCTTCGGCGAGAAGATCGTCAAGGTGATGGACCACGCGCTGAAGACCGGCTGCCCGATCATCGGGATCAACGACTCGGGCGGCGCCCGGATCCAGGAGGGCGTGGTCGCCCTCGGGCTCTACGCCGAGATCTTCAAGCGCAACGTCCACGCCTCCGGCGTGATCCCGCAGATCTCCCTGATCATGGGGCCGTGCGCCGGCGGGGCGGTCTACTCCCCCGCCCTGACCGACTTCATCCTGATGGTCCAGGAGACCTCGCACATGTTCATCACCGGGCCGGACGTGATCAAGGCGGTCACCGGTGAGGAGGTCACCTTCGAGGAGCTGGGCGGCGCGCACACCCACGGCACCAAGTCGGGGGTGGCCCACTACGAGGCGGCCGACGAGGTGGACTGCCTGGAGTTCGCCAAGGCGCTCCTGTCCTACCTGCCGTCCAACAACATGGAGGACCCGCCGGTCTACGACACCGAGGTCACGCTCGAGATCACCGACGCCGACCGGGAGCTGGACACGCTCATCCCGGACTCGGCGAACCAGCCGTACGACATGCACACGGTGATCCGGCACGTCCTCGACGACGGCGACTTCCTCGAGCTCCAGGCGGGCTACGCGCCGAACATCATCATCGGGTTCGGCCGGGTCGAGGGACACTCGGTCGGCGTGGTGGCGAACCAGCCGATGCACTTCGCCGGGACGCTCGACATCGCCGCGTCGGAGAAGGCCGCCCGGTTCGTCCGGACCTGCGATGCCTTCAACATCCCGGTCCTCACCTTCGTGGACGTGCCCGGCTTCCTCCCCGGCACCGACCAGGAGTGGAACGGCATCATCCGGCGGGGCGCCAAGCTCCTCTACGCGTACGCCGAGGCGACGGTGCCGCTGGTGACGGTCATCACCCGGAAGGCGTACGGCGGGGCCTACGACGTCATGGGCTCCAAGCACCTGGGGGCGGACATCAACCTCGCCTGGCCCACCGCCCAGATCGCGGTGATGGGCGCCCAGGGCGCGGTCAACATCCTCTACCGGCGCGAGCTGGCGCAGGCCGAGGACCCCGAGGCGGCGCGCGCCCGCTTCATCACCGAGTACGAGGACACGTTCGCCAACCCCTACATCGCCGCCGACCGCGGGTACGTGGACGCGGTGATCCGCCCGTCGCACACCCGGGTGCACATCATCCGCGCGCTGCGCGCGCTCAGGAACAAGCGCAAGAGCCTGCCCCCGAAGAAGCACGGGAACATCCCGCTATGAGCGAGCCCGAGCCGTACCTGAAGATCGTCAAGGGGAACGTGACGCCCGAGGAGGTGGCGGCGCTCGTCGCCGCCATCGCGGCCCGCACGGCGCCCGCTACCCAGCCCGTACGGAAGGTCGATAACTGGAGAAATCCGGCATATCGGATGCGTGTCAGCCCGCTGCGCGGGCATGTGACATGGCGCACCGCCTTCTTCCCCGGCCCGAGGTGACCCGGGCCGGGGTGAGCTGGTGTAGACCTTTCGGTCACATTGTCAGATCAAGGTGTCAGCCCGTCCGGGAGTTGGGACTATCTAGGAAGTGGGGGAATATAGCCAGCCTTTGCCAAGTGCCGAGTCCTGGAGGACACCATGGCCATCCCGGACTTCCATCATCCACATCCCACCTCCAAGTTCGCACTGCTGGTCGATGTTGGGTACCTGTACGCGGCCGCGGGTGAGGTGCTGTTAGGGGCCAAGGAGCGCAAAGAGTTCCGGGTGCGTGCCGACGAGCTCATCAAGTCGCTCCAGAAGCACGCGGCCGAGCGCATTCCGGGCGGTGAGCTGTTGCGGGTCTATTGGTACGACGCCGCCCGGGACCGGGTGCCGACCGTCGATCAGCGGGTGATCGCCCAGCTCCCCTGGGTGAAGGTCCGGTTGGGCAACCTGAACGCGCGTGGGCAGCAGAAGGGCGTGGACGCGCAGATCCGCAGTGACCTGGAGGCGTTGGCGCGGCACCACGCGGTGAGTGACACCATCTTGATCGCCGGTGACGAGGACATGGTGCCCGCCGTTGAGGCCGCTCAGGCGTACGGGGTGCGCGTCCATCTTTGGGGTGTCGAGCCGCCCTTCGGCACCAACCAGGCCGAGCGGCTGGTGTGGGAGTCGGACACTGTGGAGATCTTGAGCGCCGACTTCCTCCGGCCGTACTTCACCCGTGTGCCGCCGGTGCCGTCCGTGCCCTCGCCCGCCCAGGTGTTCGCCAACCGCGCCCCCAAGCCGGCGCCGAAGGCGTCGAAGCTGGGCCCGGCGCGCAGCCAGGTGGAGGAGGTGGGCGAGCACGTCGCGCAGAAGTGGATCCTCACCCGGGGCCGGGACAACATCCGCGACCTGCTGCCCGGGCCGATGCTCCCGCCGGTGATCGACACCGAGCTGCTGATCGAGGCGGAGAAGGAGCTCGGCCACTCGCTCCGGCCCTACCCGGAGGCGCGCATCTGGCTGCGCGACGGCTTCTGGGCCCGCGTCTACCGGGAGTTCAACCTCGGGGTGGGCGTCTCGAACAAGTGACCGCGAGGTCCGATTTCCGCGAGCGCGTTCGCACGCCCGGCGCATAACGTCGGACCCGTGGTGACGGGACGGCTCGACTTCGACACGTGCTACGCGGCGGTGTCCGCGCGCGACCCGCGGTTCGACGGGCGCTTCGTCACGGCCGTCCTCACCACCGGGATCTACTGCCGTCCGATCTGCCCCGCCCGCACCCCGGCTCGCGAGAACGTGCGCTTCTACCGGCACGCCGCCGCGGCCGAGGCGGACGGGTTCCGGCCGTGCCGCCGCTGCCGCCCGGAGCTCAGCCCGGGCGACCCGGGATGGAACACCCGCTCCGACCTGGTGGGGCGGGCGCTCCGGCTGATCGACGAGGGGGTCGCCGACGAGCTCGGCGTCGCCGGGCTCGCCCACCGGCTGCACGTGAGCGAACGGCACCTGCACCGGCTGTTCACCGCCGAGCTCGGCGTCGGTCCCCTCGCCGTGGCCCGGACGAGACGGCTCCTGCTCGCGAAGCGGCTGCTCACCGAGACCGCCCTGCCCGTCACCGACGTCGCCTTCGCCGCGGGGTTCGGCAGCGTCCGCCAGTTCAACGCGGTGATCAAAGAGTCGTACGGCCTCACCCCCGGGGAGCTGCGCCGGTCGGCCCGCCCGGCGGGGCGGCCGGCCGAACCGGGACCGGCGGGCGGTCCCGCCGCGCTCACCTTGCGGCTCGGCTACCGCCGGCCCTACGACGCCGGGGCGCTGCTGCGCTTCCTCGCCGCCCGCGCGATCCCGGGCGTGGAGCACGTCACCCGGCCGGCCGGCGACGGTGCCGGGCCCCGGCGCGGGGAGGCCGACGCGCCGCGCTACACCCGGGCCATCCCCGGCGGATCGCTCACGATCACCCCGGCCGAGGACCACCTGCGGCTCACCGTGCGCACCGCGGACATCCGGCGGCTCGCCAAGATCGTGTCCCGGTGCCGGCGGCTGTTCGACCTCGACGCCGATCCCGACGCCATCGCCGCCGTGCTCGGCTCGACCGGCCTCGCGCCGCTGGTGGCGCGGCGGCCGGGGCTGCGGGTGCCCGGCGCCTTCGACGGGTTCGAGCTCGCGGTGCGCGCCGTGGTCGGCCAGCAGATCTCGGTCGCCGCGGCCCGGACGATCCTCGGCCGGATCGCCGCCCGGGCCGGGTCACCGGCGGCCCCGGCGGATCAGCCGCCCGATCGATCACCGGATCGGCCGCTCGGGGCTGGGCGGGCCGCCGGGCCGGACGGTGTGGCACCGCCGCCGGACGGAGCCGGCCCGCCGGTGGAGGACCCGCCCGAGGGCGGCCCGCCGGGGGGCGAGCCGCCGGAGTGCGCCCTGCTCTTCCCGGCCGCCGACCGGCTGGCCGGGGCCGACCTGACCGGGCTGGGGCTCACCACCCGCCGGATCGCCACCCTCACCGCGCTCGCCGAGGCCGTGGCGAGCGGGCGGATCGACCTCGACGGCGCCCAGGACCCGGCGGAGACCGTGGCGCTGCTCCGGGAGATCCCCGGCATCGGCCCGTGGACCGCGAGCTACATCGCCCTGCGCGCGATCCGCGACCCCGACGCCTGGCCGGAGGGCGACCTGGGCCTGGTGCGGGCCATGCGCCGGCTCGGCATTCCGCCCGCCGAGGTCGAGCGCTGGCGGCCGTGGCGGGCGTACGCCGCCGTGCACCTGTGGCACGCGGACGGCGGGTGAGCACCGGCTCGCGCGCGAACTCCCTGGTCAGGGCGTGCCGCCCCTGGCCGACGTCACCCTGGCAGACTGACAGCGAAGGAGGGTGCGGCCGGCAGGCCGCGACGAGAGATGATCACCTATCAGGTCGTTCCCACCCCGGTCGGTCCCCTCGCCATGCTCGCCCACGACGGCCCGCTGGTCGCGGCCGGGTTCACCGCCGACCCCCGGGAGCTCTTCGTACGGCTGCCGCAGCGGCTCCAGGAGCTGCCGCTGGTGGCGGGCGACCTCGCCGAGGCCGCGGAGGCGGTCCGCGCGTACGTCGACGGGGAGCTCGACGCGCTCGACCGGGTCCCGGTGGCCGAGCAGGCGGGCACGCCCACCCGGCGGCGGCTCTACGCGGCGCTGCGCGCCGTGCCCGCCGGGGCCACGGTGACGTACGGCCAGCTCGCGGAGAAGGCCGGGCTGCCGCGGACCGCGGCGCGGGCGGCGGGCACCGCGTGCGCGCAGAACCTGATCGCCCCGTTCGTGCCGTGCCACCGGGTGCTGCCGGCGACCGGCGGATACGGCGGCTATTACTACGGCAGCCACATCAAGCAATGGCTGCTCACCCACGAACGCCGCTGATCACAACACCGTCAATGAAGAACCTCACCCGCCGGCACCTCGCTATGGTCAAAGCGTGAAAAGGCTTAACGCGCCGGCTCCACAGCACAGCCAAACGCATACCGGTGGAACCGACTCAAACGTGAAGGCGGCCGTCATCGGCGTCGTCGGCACCCTTGCCGCGACGGTGCTGGGCGGAGTGTTCTCGATCGTGACCGGGCTGTTGGAGATCGGTTGGGGCAACAACGTCACCGGGGAGCAAGCCCCGAAGGCCCAGAGCACGGTGACCGTGACGGCCACGGCGACGACGACGGTCACGGCCGAAGCCGCGGTCCCCATCGGCCAGAGCGACGACTCCAGCGCGTCCTCTCCACCCGACGGCGAAGGGCGAACCGTCCACCTTTCCGATCTCACCCCAGTGGGAAACGCGTGGCTGCAGGGCTCTTTCCCCCTGTCCGGGACCCGGTATCGCAAGAGCCTGGCCATCGCGAGATTGGACACCTGCTCTGAGCAATGGACGCTCTACGAGCTGGACCGCCCATATGCCCGCTTCCAGGCGACGGTCGGAGTGAGCGACAACGCAGAACGGGATGATCAGCTCGAAACGGTGAACTTCACCATTTATGCGGACCGCAACGAAGATGGCGAGCCGGATAGGGACGAACAGCTCGGCACGAGAGCCGCTACGTTCCGCTCACCCGCCACCTTCGACGTCGCCTTGAACGGGACGACGCGCTTGATCCTCGCGGCCTCCCTAGAGGTCTGCGGTATCGGCTACCGGACGATCGCCGTCTGGGGCGATCCCCGCGTTATCGGGTGATGGCGCGTTCTGCGTCACACCGATCGACGCTCGGCACGGGTGGGCCGCACACGATTGGGAACCAGGAAGGGCAGTGATCGCGCCCGCAGGTGACACCCTGGTGCCACCGCCTACGGTCACGATCCAGACCGCCGGCCGGCCACACCGGGCGTTCCGGGCCACCGCTCCTCCTCCCGCGCCGCCGTACGGAACAGGTCGATGACCGCGGCGTAGTGCCCGCGCGGCAGGAGCTGCGCGGTGACCTCGAGCCCGAGCGCGTCCACCCGCGCCCGGCCGTCCTCGGTGATCTCCCAGGTCCACGCGGTGTGCGGCGCCTCGCCGGCGACCACGAACCCGTACGCCGGCCGGGGGCCCTTGACGAGCGGCGCCAGCCGGCGGATCTCCTCCGCGCCGGGCCGGATCGCGGAGAGGAGGTAGTGCCGGGGCCGCACGGGGTCGGCCGCCCGGCGGGCCGGCCGCCCGGTGAGCACGTCCTCGGCGGCGGCGGCCGGGTGCTCGAGCTCGCGGAGGACCTCGGTGAGGCTGCCCGCGACCCTGATCCGCCCCGGGGCGAGCTCGGCGAGCTCGGCGCCGAAGCCCACGAGCGTGATCCGCATGTCGTGGGACCAGCGGTTGGTCGCCAGCTCCACGGCGAGCGCCGAGAGGGCGGCCACCGTGTGCGCGCCGGTCAGCCCGATCACGCCCGGCGCCGCGTCGAGGTCGATGAGGACCCGGCCGCCGTGGCCGGTGCCGAGCGTGACGAGGCCCGGGTACGGGGCCGGGTGGCGGGAGAGGGCCGGTTCGTCGAGCCGTCGCCCCTCGTGCGCGGGTAACCGCCACACCTGTCCGCCGTCGCACGACTGCCAGGGACCCGGGGCGTCCTCGTCCGCCGGGTGGATCCACAGGTCGATCCCCTGGTGGGAGACGTGCACGGCGTGGATCGTGGGCAGGCGGCCGCCGCGTTCGGCGAGCAGCCCGCCGAGCAGGCGCAGGCCGAGGTCGAGCATCCGGCCGCCCGGTGCGTCCGCCCCGAGCCGGACGGCGGCCTCCACCGGGACCGCCTCCTCGCGGGCGGTGCCACGGCGGGACGCCCGCCGCCAGAGCCGCGTCAACCGGTCACGGTCGCGGACGGCGAGCCGGCCGGCGAGACGGTTCCCGGCCTTCTCCGGCGTACCGGACGCCCGGCCCGGCCGGCGACGCCTGGCCCGGCCCACCGGGGATTCCATCTGATCGACGCTCGCCTCACCCCGGTCGGGCGGGACGGCCACCTCCGATCCGGGCACCGGCGAGGTGCGCTGCGCGGCCGGGGCCGCAGCGGCCGTTCCGAGGCACCCGAGCACGGCGGAGACCAACCGGTTCGCCACGTCCTGAGCGCCGCCCGCGAGGGGGACCCGGACCGGAGCGCCGGTGCGGAGCAGCCCGGCGTACACCTCGACCAGCACGCAGACGAAGAGCTGGAACCAGGCGAGCCAGAGCACCAGCACGATGATCGCGGCGACCGTGCGCCACCCGGCCGCGTGGACGAGCGCCTCGAGCAGCCGCGGGGAGAACGGCGGCCCGGCGAACCTGAGCAGCGCGTACGGCACGCCCCCGATGAGCCCGATCAGCGCGAGCAGCGCGCCGATCCCGGCCATGGCCTCCCGTACGGCAGGCCGCGGGGGGATGTGGACCGCCCGGCGGCCGCGCCACCACTCCGGCGGGGAGGGCGGCGGGAACGGCCGGGACTCCGGCGGCCGCGGCCCGGTCCCCGGGCGCGCGCCCCATCGGTCTGCCCAGCCCGGCGGCCGGGCGCTCTCCCAGCCGGTCCGCCGGCTCGACGCGGATGGCCTCATGTGCCGCAGGCCTCCACCCTCTTCGCCGCGAACCCGGGAAACGTCAGGCGGCGCGCCCGGCGAGGACCGATGGCCGCCGCAGCGCACTGGGACGCCCGCCGGCCGGGCCGGCCGGCGGTGGGCCGGGCGTCACACCGGTCCGCGCCGGGATGGGCCGGACCGCGCTCGCCGGGCCGCCACGTCATGCGCGGCCGTACCGGTTCGCTCCGAATCTCCCGCCCTCCCTGGTGCTCGGGGAATTCTCGCGGCTCCGTTCCGGTAAGACGATGTCCTTCCGTTGAGAATGGCTCTGCCAATGGAACCGGTCTGTCATCATATCCCCGGCGATCCGGGAGCGAAATCAACTCCATGATCCACGACCACCACCTATCCGGCCATATCCCACAAACGAGCGTTAATGAATATGCGATTTGGGGCGATTAACGCGCTTTCGTGCACCGGCACGGCGGAACGGAGGCGGAGAGCCGCGACCGCCGGCGGCCCGGCCGTCCTCGCCCGCCTCGATCGGGGCCAGGCCGGAGCGTGCTCACCACCTCGATCGCGGCCGGCCCGGGCCGTGCTCAGCGCCTCGATCACGGCCGGTCCGGCCGTACCCAATTGCGACGGCGCTCCGCGGGATGCCCGCGCATACCCTGCTCACAGGGGGCACATCCGGAAATCACCGGTATTCCACACAAACGGTTCCGGCGACCACCGATCCGGATTTCGCCCCATTCCCGGAGGATCACCGCGGATGGGGCCACCGAATATTCGGCCGCTGCCACTCGACCGGCCGCCCCATTTAATGACTTAACAGCCGATATCAGGCTCACGCCTGAAAAAGAGCCCACTTTCGTACTGAATCCGCCGGAACCGATCGAGGAGCCATATGCGGGTCATGCTCACCGTCGTCCACGGCGACCGGGAACGCGAGGTGCTGGTCGAGGGCGACGAGACCAGCACGGTGGCCGAGCTCGCCGCCGCCCTCGGCCGGTCCCGCGCCGGCAACGTGGTACGGCTGGCACGCGCCCGGGCGCCCTACCGCCTCGACGGCGGCCCCGCGGACCACGCCCCGGAAGCCTCCGGGCTCTGGCTGGAAGGGCGGCGGCTCGACCCGGGCGCGGCCGTGTTCGGCCTGCTCCGCGACGGCGACCGGATCGCGACGGACCCCCGGGCCGCGGACGCCACCGTGACCGAGGAGCCCGACGGGCTCGCCGAGCTGCGGGTGATCGGCGGGCCGGGGGCCGGGGCGGTCCACCGGCTCGGCCTCGGCAGCTACTCGCTCGGCGCCGACCCGGCGTGCGCGATCACCGTGCCCGATCCGCTGCTGCCCGCGGCCGCCGCGGTGGTCCGCCTCACCCCGGCCGCGGTCACCGTGGAGCCGGCCCCCGGCGGTGAGCCGGTGGCGCTGCTCGACGGCGAGCCGGTGACCGCCGCGGTGCCGTGGCCGGAGGGGGCCGTCCTCACCTGCGGCGCCTCGGCGTTCGCGGTCGGCCCGGTCGAGCCGCCCGACGCGCACCTCGACCCGCTCCCCGGCGGCGGGCTCGCCTACCACCGCCCGCCCCGGCTCGCCCGCCCGGCCGGTGAGCGACGGATCGTGGTCCCCGCCGAGCCGGGGCGCCCGGAAGGGGCGCGGCTGCAGCTCCTCGCCACGTTCCTCCCCGCGGTGCTCGGCGTGGTGACCGCGCTGGTCTTCCGGCAGTGGTACTTCCTGCTCTTCGCCGCCGCCTCCCCGCTCATCGCGATCGGGCAGTGGGCGAGCGACCGCCGGTACGGCCGGAAGCGGTACCGGCAGGCGCTCCGGGAGTACCGGGAGCGGATGGCGGCCTTCGAGGAGCGGGTCGCCGCGGCGGTCCGGGCGGACGAGGCGGAGCGCCGGGCCGCGGCGCCGGATCCGGCCGAGGTGCTGCTCACCGCGGTGGGCCCGCGGCGGCGGCTGTGGGAGCGGCGCATGCACGACCCCGACGCGCTGCGGCTACGGGTGGGCCTCGCCGACCTGCCGGCCGCGATCGAGTTCCGGCCGGAGGCCGGCCCGGCCCAGGACGCGGCCCTGCCCGAGCCGCCGCTCAGCCGCGACGTGCCCGTCACCCTGGACCTGCGGCGGATCGGCGTGGCCGGCGTGGTCGGCCCCCGGGCGGCGGCGCTCGGCTGCGCCCGCTGGCTCGCCGGCCAGGCGGCCGCCCTGCACAGCCCGTACGACCTGGCGATCGTGGTGCTCTCCGCCCACGGGGACGGCGCCGAGGAGTGGAGCTGGGTCCGCTGGCTGCCGCACTGCGCCCCGGCCGCGCGCGGCGGCCGCTTCCCCGCCGATTGCGTCGCGCTCATCGGGGCGGACCCGGAGGCCGCCGCCCGGCGCGCCGCCGACCTCGCCGCGCTCGTGGCCGAGCGGCTCGGCGAGAGTGAGGCCGGGCCGTACGAGGGGATCCGGCGAGGGCCGCGGCCGGCCGGGCACGCGGCGGGAGGCCCGGGGAACGAGCGGCATGAGCCGTTCACCGGGCACGGCGAGCGGCCGTTCGAGGTGCTGGTCGTGCTCGACGGCGCCCAGGTGCTCCGGGGCCTGCCCGGCATGCCGCAGGTGCTCCGGCGCGGGCCGATGGCCGGGGTCTACACGATCGCGATCGAGGACGACGAGCGGCTCCTGCCCGAGGAGTGCACGGCGGTGCTCTCCTGTGCGGCCGACGGCACGGTGCGGTTCGACGGCGGCGGGCCGGAGGCGACGGCCGGGATCCGGGCCGACCGGGTGTCCCCGGCGTGGGCCGACCGGCTGGCGCGGGCGCTCGCCCCGCTCCGCGACGTGAGCCGGGAGGACCCGGCCGCCGCCCTCCCCGGGTCGGTGCGGCTGCTCGACCTCATCGGCCCGGCGGACCCGGCGCGGATCGCGGCCGGCTGGGGCCGGACCACCCGGGCGGTGATCGGGGTGGGGCCGGACGGGCCGTTCGAGATCGACCTCGCCGAGGACGGCCCGCACGCGCTCATCGCCGGGACCACGGGTTCGGGCAAGTCGGAGCTGCTGCAGACGCTCATCTGCTCGCTCGCCGTGGCCAACCGGCCGGACGAGCTGACCTTCGTGCTCATCGACTACAAGGGCGGGGCGGCCTTCAAAGAGTGCGTACGGCTCCCGCACACGGTGGGCATGGTGACCGACCTCGACGGCCATCTCACCCAGCGGGCCCTGCGATCGCTCGCCGCCGAGATCCGCCGGCGGGAACGCCTGCTCCTCGCGGCCGGGGCGAAGGACATCGGCGAGTACCACCGCCTGCGCGCCTCCGCGGGCGCCCGGGCGGCCGGGTGCCCCGATCGGCCGGTCCGGTCGCCGGAGGACGGGACGGCCCGCGAGGCGGGGCCGCACCCCGCGGGCGGCGGGCCCGCCGGCCCGGCCGGGGGCACGCCCCTCCCGCCGCTCCCCCGGCTGGTGCTGATCATCGACGAGTTCGCCACGCTCGTCGCCGAGCTGCCCGACTTCGTCGCGGGCCTGGTGGACATCGCCCGGCGCGGCCGCTCCCTCGGGGTCCACCTGATCCTCGCCACCCAGCGGCCGGCCGGGGCGGTGACCCCGGACATCCAGGCCAACACCTCGCTCCGGATCGCCCTCCGGGTGACGGACGCCCGCGAGTCGGCCGACGTGATCGACGCGCCGGACGCCGCGCGCATCGCCCCGGCCACCCCGGGCCGCTGCTACGTCAAGGCCGGGTCCGCCCCGCCCGTGGCGGTGCAGGCCGCGCGGGTCGGCGGCCGGGCGCCGCGCGGCACGGAGCACCCTTCCGGCGAGGTCCGGGTGATCGACCTGCCGTGGCGGGCGCTCGGCCACCCGCCGTCCGCCGGGGCGGCCGCGGCGGAGGAGGCCGCGGAGACCGATCTTTCGCTGCTCGTCGGCGCGGTCCGCGCGGCCGCCCGCGGTATCCCGCCCCAGCCCAGCCCGTGGCCGCCCCCGCTCCCGGACCGGGTGGTGCTCTCCCTCCCCGGCCTCCCGGAGCCCGGCCCGGCGGATCCGCAGGTGGAGTGGATCCCCGCGGCCCGGCCGTACCGGAGGGGGATCGAAGAGGTGCCGCCGCTGCCGTACGGGCTGGCCGACCTCCCGTGGGAGCAGCGCCGCACCCCGCTCCTCCTCGACCTGCCGCGCAGCGGCCACCTGCTCATCGCGGGTACGGCGCGGAGCGGCCGGTCCACGGCGCTCCGGACGATCGCCGGGGCGATCGCCGCGTGGGCCTCCCCCGAGGACGTGCACGTCCACGCGATCGACTGCGGGTCGGGCGCCCTGCTGCCGCTGGCCTGCCTCCCCCACTGCGGCGCGGTGGTCACCCGGGAGGAGGCCGACCGGGTGGAGCGCCTGCTCAACCGGTTACGCGGCGAGGTCGCCCGCCGGCAGCGGCTCCTCGCCGAGGCGGGGTACGCGTCGCTCGCCGAGGCCCGGGCCGCGGCCCGGGCGCGGGCCGCCGGAACCGGCGCATCCGGCTCCCCCGGGGCCGGCACCTCCGGTGCCGCGGCGACCGGCTCCTGCGGCGCCGGGGCCGGGCCGTACGGCGAGGACGGGACCGGCGCCGGGGAAGAGGCCGGCCGCCTGCCCTGGCTCGTGCTCCTGCTCGACCGCTGGGAGGGGTACGTCGCGGCCTTCGACGGCCACGACTACGGCCGGCTGCTCGACGAGATGCTCCAGCTCCTCAGGGAGGGCCCGGCCGTGGGCCTGCGGGCCGTGGTCACCGCGGACCGGTCGGGCCTGGTCGGGCAGATCTCCACGGTCTTCGACGAGCGGCTGATCCTGCGGCTCGCCGACCCGTCCGACTACGGCCTGGCCGGGCTCCCCAGCCGGGACCTGCCCGGGTCGATGCCGCCGGGGCGGGCGCTCTCGATCGGTGAGCACGGCCTGGTGGAGAGCCGGATCGCGCTCCTGGCGCCCGATCCGTCCGGCCAGGCCCAGGTCGCCGCCCTGCAGGAGCTGGCCCGCGGCGCGGCCGCCCGGTTCGGCGGGGACCCGGCGCGCCCGGGCGCGTGGGCGTGGCCGTCGGAGCCGCCGCTGCGGGTGGACGCGCTGCCCGCGCGGATCACGGCCGAGCAGGCGATGCGGCTGGATCCGTCGTTCACGCCGCCCTCCCCGCTGTGGGCGCTGCTCGGCGCCGGGGGCGACGCGCTCGCCCCGATGGGGATCGACCTGCAGGCTCAGGGCCCGGCCGCGGTGATCGCGGGACCGCCCCGGTCCGGGCGGTCGTCCTGCCTGCTCACCGCCGCCCGGTCGCTGCTCGCCCAGGGCACGCCGGTGCTCGTGGTCACGCCCCGGCGCAGCCCGCTCCGCGGCCTCGCCGGGGAGCCGGGGGTGCTCGCCGTGCTCGATGGGAGCGCCCAGCCGGTCACGGCGGACGGGCACGGCTGCTCCGGGCCGGTGGACGCGCTCGCCGTGGTCGCCGGGCGGGAGCCGTACGCGGTGCTCGTCGACGACGCCGAGCTGATCTCCCCCGACTCCCCGCTCGGCCTGGCGCTCGAGGAGATCCTCCGCACCGGGCGGGACGGCGGGCACGGGATGCTCATCGCCGGGTCGACCGCGGACCTGTCCGCCGGGTACCGGGGGTTCGCGGCCGAGGCGCGGAAGAACCGGACCGGGCTGCTGCTCGGGGTGCAGGGCCCCGCCGACGGGGACCTGTTCGCCATCCGGCTGCCGCGCACCGGGGCGGGCGGCCCGCCGGGGCGCGGGTGGCTGGTCTCGGCGGGGATCGCGGTCCCGATCCAGGCCGCGATCCCCGGGTGAGGCGGGCCGGTGCCGCCTACCGGGTGGCGGCCTCGATGTTGCCCCGGTAGGAGTTGATGACCCGGGCCGCCTCGTGCAGCTCGTCGGCCATGCGGTGGAACGCCGACCGGTAGCTCTCCCAGGCCTCGCGGAAGCGCTGCGCGCCGGGACCGGTCCACGCGGTGCCGACCTTGGCCGCCTCGCGGTCGAGGGCGGTCATCGTGGCGCGGACCTGATCGGCCTGCCGGCTGAACTGGGCCGCCATGTTCTGCATCTCCGCCAGGTCACCGCCGAGCAGGTTGCTGGTCATCGCGTCACTCCTTCGTCCCTTCGTCCACGAAAAGAAACCGGCCCCACTGTAAATCCGCGATCATTTCGAGGAACGGTTCATGCCGAGTCGTTATATGGGAATGTCGCCTGATGAACCCCGGCGTCGAGCCCGCGGGGATCATTTTTCATCACGTTCTCGATCTCGAAATGAAATGTCGGCATTCAAGAGCCCTGCCCCTTCGTTCGTTTTCTTCCCGCCGGGGTGGCTCACCGGGGATCCCGTTCCGGGCGGGAAACGGCGGGCCCACCGGGCCGGGTCTGGCGGCGGAACGGCCCGGCTCCCTATCGTGTGATCGCGTCACCCTTGCGCCGGGCCCTTTCGCACGGCACCGTACGGCGGGGCGGCACCGGGACGGCGGCCCGGGGCGCCGGGGCGGCCGCGGGCCCTGGCCGAACCGGAGGGCACGCACGTGAACCGGCCCTGCGCGCATCCGGCGGGGCGGCCGTAATCGATGAATCGGCGGGCGCTTACACTCCAGAAGGGCTCACGGCCTGAGAAGGAAGGAATCACGGCGGTGCAGAAGGTCCTGATCGCCAACCGTGGCGAGATCGCGGTACGGATCGCCCGCGCTTGCAAGGACAATGGGCTGACGAGCGTGGCGGTGTACGCCGACCAGGATCTGGACGCGCTCCACGTCCGGGTGGCCGACGAGGCGTACGCACTCGGCGGGCAGACCCCCGCGGAGACCTACCTCAACATCGGCAAGCTCCTCGCCGTGGCCCGGGAGTCGGGAGCGGACGCCGTGCACCCCGGTTATGGGTTCCTCGCCGAGAACGCCGACTTCGCCCAGGCGGTCCTGGACGCCGGGCTCATCTGGATCGGGCCGCCGCCCGCCGCGATCAACGCGCTCGGTGACAAGGTCAAGGCCCGGCACATCGCCCAGCGGGTGGGCGCACCGCTCGTCGCCGGCACCCCCGACCCGGTCAGCGGGGTCGAGGAGGTGCTCGCCTTCGCCGAGCGGCACGGCCTGCCCATCGCCATCAAGGCGGCGTACGGCGGTGGCGGCCGCGGGCTCAAGGTGGCCCGCACCATGGAGGAGATCCCTGACCTGTACGAGTCGGCCGTCCGCGAGGCCGTGACCGCCTTCGGCCGTGGGGAGTGCTTCGTCGAGCGCTACCTCTACCGCCCGCGCCACGTCGAGACCCAGTGCCTCGCCGACCGGTACGGCAACGTCGTGGTGGTGAGCACCCGGGACTGCTCGATCCAGCGCCGCCACCAGAAGCTCATCGAGGAGGCGCCCGCGCCGTTCCTCACCGAGGAGCAGCGCGAGCTGCTCTACTCCTCCTCCAAGGCGATCCTCCGCGAGGCCGGCTACGTCGGCGCGGGCACCTGCGAGTTCCTCGTCGGCCAGGACGGCACCATCTCCTTCCTCGAGGTCAACACGCGGCTCCAGGTCGAGCACCCGGTGACCGAGGAGGTGGCCGGCATCGACCTGGTGCGGGAGATGTTCCGCATCGCCGACGGCGAGCCGATCGGGTACGACGACCCGGTGCTGCGCGGGCACTCCATCGAGTTCCGGATCAACGCGGAGGACCCCGGCCGCGGCTTCCTGCCCGCCCCCGGGACGATCAAGACCATGCGCCTGCCGGGAGGCCCGGGCGTCCGGGTGGACTCCGGCTACGAGGCCGGCCAGAGCGTGCCGCAGGCGTTCGACTCGCTCATCGCCAAGCTGATCGTGACCGGCGCGACCCGCGAGCAGGCCCTGCAGCGGGCGCGGCGGGCGCTCGCCGAGTTCGAGATCACCGGCATGCCGACCGTGCTGCCGTTCCACCGGGCCGTGGTGAACGACCCGGCCTTCACCTCCGAGCCGTTCTCCGTGCACACGCGCTGGATCGAGACCGAGTTCGTCAACGAGATCCCGCCGTTCGACGGGGAGATCGAGACCGCCGAGGCCCCGGAGCGCGAGCGGATCACGGTCGAGGTCGGCGGCAAGCGGGTGGAGGTCGTGCTGCCCGCCGGGCTCGGCAAGGCCGGCGGCGGGCCGAAGAAGGCGCCGCGGCGGGTCGCGCAGAACAGCGCCAAGCGGGCGGCCGGGGGCAGCGGCAACGCCCTGGTCAGCCCGATGCAGGGCACGATCGTCAAGGTCGTCGCCGCGGAGGGGGACCGGGTCTCCGCCGGGGACACGGTCGTGGTGCTCGAGGCGATGAAGATGGAGCAGCCGATCACCGCCCACAAGGACGGCACGATCACCGGCCTGTCCGTCTCGGTCGGCCAGTCCATCGCCTCCGGCGCGGTGATCTGCGAGATCAAGGACGAGTGACCGGCCCCGGCCGCGCCGCCCGCCGGCGCCGCCCGCCGGCGCCGCCCCGTGGGCCGTCCCAGGTGCCCGGTGAGCGTCGTCCCGGGTGCCCGTTGAGCGTCGTCCCGGGTGCCCGGTGAGCGGCCGCCCGCCGGGCCGCGCAGCCGTGCCCGCGGTCGTGGGGTCACCGGATACGGTTGCGGTGATGAGGAACGTTCTCGCGTCCCCGTTCGTCCTGGAGGGCGAAGGAGGCTTGAAGCCGTGACCAGCAACAGACCCCTAGGCCCGGTCAGGGGCGCCGTGGTGGCGCTGCTCGCGGGCCTATGCGCATTGCTCTTGCCGTCGGCCGCGTGGGCCGCCCCCGCGCCCGACCCGGCGACGGTGCTCGCCTCGTGGCGGAACGGCGACCCGCTGTTCGTGCAGAGCGGGGCCCCGCTGTCGGCGAGCGACCAGGAGGGCATCCGCAACGCCCTGAAGGACGCCAAGACCAAGATCTACGCGGTCGCCTTGCCCGACGGGACGATCACGACGAGCCAGCAGGCCGGCTCCTACATCACCTCACTCGGCCAGGAGCTCGCGAAGGCGGGCCGGCCCTCGGCGACCGTCGCGGTGATCGACGGGACCACCCTGTTCGCCGGGTCGAGCGCCCTCCCGAAGGGCGCGGCCGGGCGGATCGCGAACCTCGCCGCCGCCAACAACTCCGGGAACCCGGTCGCCGTGATGCAGGACTTCGTGGCCCGGGTGGACGCGTTCGCGGCCGGGAACCGCAACGAGGCCCTGCGGCCGGGGAGCCTGGCCGGCGGCGGCGATGACGGCGGCGGGGATGACGGCGGCGGCACCGGCGGTCTCCTCGCGATCCTCGGCCTCGCGGCCATCGGCGGGGGCGGGATCTGGCTGCTCGCCCGCCGCAACAAGCGCAAGCGCGAGGAGCAGGAGGCCCGCGAGCTCGCCGCGGTGAAGCAGACGGTCGAGGAGGACGTCACCAAGTTCGGTGAGGAGATCACCGCCCTCGACATGGACGTGAAGATGCTGCCGCAGACGGCGGACACCACCGCCGACTGGCAGCGCGCGCTCGACGCGTACGAGCGGGCCAAGGCCGAGCTGGCCGCCGTCCGGCGTGCCGACGACCTGCGCACGGTGACCGCCACGCTGGAGGAGGGCCGGTACGCGCTCGCGTGCGTCAAGGCGCGGGTGAACAACGAGCCGCTCCCCGAACGGCTTCCCCCGTGCTTCTTCAACCCGCAGCACGGTCCCTCTGTGCGCAAGGTCCAGTGGGCTCCGCCCGGTGGCATGGTCCGCGAGGTCCCCGCCTGCGCGGCCGACGCCGACGCCGTGGAGCGCGGGCTCACCCCGCAGATGCGCGAGGTCGTCGTGGACGGCCACCGCCGGCCGTACTGGGACGCGGGCCCGGCCTACCAGCCGTACGCCTACGGCTACTACGGCGGCTTCGGCGGGGACCTGCTCACCGGCATGCTCGTCGGCACCATGCTCGGCTCCGCGATGGGCGCCGGCTGGGGCCTGGCCGCCGGCCTCGCGAGCGGTCTCGGCGGTGACTCCGGCGGCGGCGGAGGCGGTGACTGGGGCGGCTCCGGTGGCGACTGGGGCGGCTCCGGCGGTGACTGGGGCGGCTCCGGTGGCGACTGGGGCGGCTCCGGCGGTGACTGGGGCGGCGGCGATTGGGGCGGCGGCGACTTCGGTGGGGGTGACTTCGGCGGCGGAGACTGGTGACCCCCGGCCGGCCCTGACGTCTCCAGGAATCCGGTGACCCCGTGCCCCCCGGTGCGGGGTCACGTGCTTTTCCGGCGGCTTCCAGAGCGGTCCCCGCGACCTCCGGGGCGGGCCTGTCAGGGCGATGTCCCTCCCGTGGCTCCGGGGCCGCGGGCACGGCGATCACGGCCGCGGTGTTCTGCATGGCTTCGCCGCCCCACCGGCGTCCGGCGGGGCTCGCTGCGACCGGCCATGGGCGATCCGCAGGCACGGTGGCCCGGGTTCACCGGCGGGGGGCGGCCCATTCCCCGCACCGGCCCCACGGAGGCCCGGGATCGCGCGGTCCCGCCATCCTGGCGGCCGATGGCCACGTCCCCCGGAGCCGGTGGACCGGGATCGAGCCGAGCTCTGCTCTGGCCGCTCGGTACGGAAAGCCCACAATGTCCGCTAGGCCGCGTCCAAGCCGTAGGTCTCGGATAAGGGCCGGGGCCGTACGTCACGTCAAGGCCGGGGCCGTACGTCACGTCAAGGCCGGGGCCGTACGTCACGTCAAGGCCGGGGCCGTACGTGCGTCAGAGGGCCGTACGCGCGTCAGAGGAAGGCCGCCTCGCGGGACATGAGCCGGCGGGCGGCCTCGGTGATCGAACCGGAGAGCGAGGGGTAGACGGCGAAGGTGTGGGCGAGCTGGTCCACGGTGAGCCGGTTCCGCACCGCGGTGGACACGGCGAGGATCAGCTCCGACGCGCGCGGCGCCACCACCACGCCGCCCAGCACGATGCCGGTGTTCGGCCGGCAGAACAGCTTCACGAACCCGTCGAGGAACCCCTGCATCTTCGCCCGCGCGTTGGTGGCGAGGGGCAGCTTGACCACCTTCGCGTCCACCTGCCCGGAGTCGACCTGCCGCTGGGTCACCCCCACGGAGGCGATCTCCGGGTCGGTGAAGATGTTGGACGCGACCGTGGCCAGCCGGATCGGCTCCACCGCCTCGCCGAGCGCGTGCCAGACCGCGATCCGGCCCTGCATCGCGGCGACGGACGCGAGCATCATCACCCCGGTGCAGTCCCCGGCGGCGTAGACGCCCGGCGCCGAGGTCCGGGACACCTTGTCGACCTCGATGAACCCGTTCCGGTCGAGCCGGATGCCGTTGTCCTCCAGCCCCAGGCCGGCGGTGTTCGGGACCATGCCGACGGTCATGAGGCAGTGGGTGCCCTCGGCGACCCGGCCGTCCTCCAGGGTGACCACCACCCCGTCGGCGGTGCGCCGGACCGAGGCGGCGCGCGACCTGCCGAGGACGTTCATGCCGCGGCGGCGGTAGACGGCCTCGAGCACCTCGGCGGCGTCGGCGTCCTCGTTCGGCATCATCCGGTCGCGCGAGGAGATCAGCGTGACCTCCGAGCCGAGCGAGCGGTACGCGCCCGCGAACTCCGCACCGGTGACCCCGGAGCCGACCACGATCAGGTGCTCGGGCAGCTCGTCGAGGTCGTAGAGCTGCCGCCAGGTGAGGATGCGCTCCCCGTCCGGCTCCGCCCCGGGCAGCACGCGGGGGTGGGCGCCGGTGGCCACGATGACCACGTCCGCGCGGATCGTCTGATCTCCCACCCTGATCCGCTGGGGGTCGACGAGCCGGCCCCTGCCCTCGATGACGTCGACGCCCTCGGCGGCGAGCCGTTTGGCGATGTCCTCCGACTGCGCGCGGGCCAGCTCCTTCACCCGCCGGTTCACCAGAGGCATGTCGGCGAGCACGTGCCCGGCGTCGCCGTCGGGTCCGCCGCTGAACCGGACGCCGAGGGAGGCCGCGTCGAGCAGGGCCTGCTTGCGAACAGAGGTGGCGATCAGCGTCTTGGACGGCACGCAGTCGCTGAGCACGCACGCGCCGCCGGGGCCGTCCTGTTCGATGACCGTGACCTTCGCACCGAGCTGCGCGGCGACGAGCGCCGCCTCATACCCCCCCGGACCGCCACCAATGATCGCAATCCTCGTCACGAAACCTATTCTTCCGTATGGCCCATAACGACATGACAGCGTGGTTCGCACCACCATATCCCGGCCGGCGTACCACCAGCTCATGAGCGGTATCGCGGTCCTCCGGCGCGACTTCGGGATCTTGGATTACGCTTTTGCCGTGCCTGTTTACGCGGCCTATGGCAGCAACATGGACCCCAAGCAGATGGCGGAGTGGGCCCCCCACTCGCCCATGCGCGGGACGGGCTGGATCATGGGCTGGCGGCTCACCTTCGGCGGCGAGGACGTCGGGTGGGAAGGCGCCCTGGTCACCATCGTCGAAGACCCCAACGAGCAGGTCTTCGTGGTGCTCTACGACGTGCCCGAGTGGGACGAGGCCTCACTCGACCAGTGGATGGGCAGCGACCTCGGCATCTACCGGAAGCTCCGGCTCCGGGTCGCGACGCTCGACGGAGACGTGCTCGCCTGGACGTACGTGCTCGACAGCTATGAGGGCGGCCTGCCGTCCGCCCGCTACCTCGGCATCATCGCGGACGCCGCCGAGAAGGCCGGCGCACCGGACGATTACGTGTATCAGCTCCGCACCCGCCCGTGTAAGAAGCTGGGCGACTGAACGCCCGCGGGGTTCTGTACCCTCAGCAGGGTGACGAACGATCCTTACCAGCTCGCCGCCGAGTCCGCGGCCATCCTGCGCGAGCGCGCCGGGCTGTCCACGGTTGACGTCGCCCTCGTCATGGGCTCGGGCTGGGAACCGGCCGCCGCCCGGATCGGGGAGACGATCGCCGAGTTCCCCGTGACCGAGCTGCCGGGCTTCGCCCCACCGGCGGTCCCCGGGCACGCGGGCAAGGTCCGCGCGGTCCGGACCGGCGGCGGGCGCACCGCACTGATCTTCCTCGGCCGCACCCACCTCTACGAGGGCCGGGGCGTGGAGCCCGTGGTCCACGGGGTGCGCACGGCCACGGCGGCCGGAGCGCGGGTGGTCGTGCTCACCAACGCCGCCGGCGGCCTGCGCCCGGAGACCCAGCGGGTCGGCACGCCCGTGCTGATCAGCGACCACATCAACCTCACCGGCGCCAACCCGGTCACCGGCCCGAGGTTCGTCGACCTCACCGAGGTCTACAGCGCCCGGCTCCGCGGCCTGGTCCGCGAGGTGGAGCCCGGCCTCACCGAGGGGGTCTACGCGGCGCTCCGCGGCCCCACGTACGAGACGCCGGCCGAGATCCGCATGCTCCGCACGCTCGGCGCCGACCTGGTTGGCATGTCCACCGTGCTCGAGGCGATCGCGGCGCGCGAGGCGGGCGCCGAGGTGCTCGGCATCTCCCTCGTGACCAACCTGGGCGCCGGGCTCACCGGCGAGCCCCTCGACCACGAGGAGGTACTCGCGGTCGGCCGGGCCACCGCGACCCGCATGGGCGACCTGCTCGCCCAGGTCGTCGAGAAGCTGTGACCCCGGGGAGCGCACGGTGACCTCGACGGACCTCGTCTCCCTCGCCCGGGAGTGGCTCGACCAGGACCCGGACCCGGAGACGCGCGCCGAGCTCTCCGGAATCCTGAGCCGGGGGGACCTCGCCGCGCTCGCCGACCGGTTCGGCGGGACCCTGGAGTTCGGCACGGCCGGGCTGCGCGGTGAGCTCGGCGCCGGGCCCAACCGGATGAACCGGGTGACCGTCATGCGCGCGGCCGCCGGGCTCGCCCGCGTGCTGGGCCCGGGCAGGCACGTGGTGATCGGGTACGACGCCCGGCACAAGTCGGATGTGTTCGCCCGGGACACGGCCGCGGTGCTCACCGGGGCCGGGCTGCGGGCCTCGCTGCTCGCCGGTGCGTGGCCGACCCCGGTGCTCGCGTTCGCCGTGCGGCACCTCGGGGCCGACGCCGGGGTGATGGTGACCGCGTCGCACAACCCGCCGCGGGACAACGGCTACAAGGTCTACTGGGGCGACGGCCGGCAGATCGTCTCCCCGGTCGACCGGGAGATCTCCGCGGCGATCGAGACGGTGGGGCGGGTGGATGCGCTCCCGCTCGGCGACGGCTGGCGGACGGTGGAGTGGCCGGAGATCGTCGAGCCGTACCTCGAGGCGCTGCTGGGCCTCCCGCTCGGCGACGCCCGGGAGCTCTCGATCGCCTACACCCCGCTCCACGGGGTGGGCGGCGAGGTGATGGTGCGGGCCCTGGAGCGCGCGGGGTTCCCTCGCCCGGCCGTGGTGGACCGGCAGGCCGCGCCCGACCCGGACTTCCCCACGGTGGCGTTCCCCAACCCGGAGGAGCCGGGCGCGATGGACCTGGTGCTCGCCCTCGCGGCCGAGACCGGCGCGGACCTCGTGCTCGCCAACGATCCGGACGCGGACCGGTGTGCGGTCGCGGCCCGGACCCGGGAGGGCGCCTACCGGACGCTCACCGGTGACGAGGTGGGCGGGCTGCTCGCGGAGCACGTGCTGCGGCACACCTCCGGCGACCGGCTGGTGGCCACCACGATCGTGTCGTCCTCCCTGCTCGCGAAGATCGCCGCCGAGCACGGGGTGCGGTACGCGGAGACGCTCACCGGGTTCAAGTGGATCATGCGCGCGGGGCCGGGCCTGGTCTTCGGCTATGAGGAGGCGCTCGGGTACAGCGTCGGATCGGACGCCGGGCCGCCCGTCCTGGACAAGGACGGCATCGGGGCCGCGCTCACCATGGCCGCCGTGGCCGCCGCGGCGAAGCGGGAGGGCAAGACCCTCATCGACCTGCTCGACGACCAGGCCCGCCGGTACGGCCTGCACGCGACGAGCCAGCTCTCGTTCCGGGTGGCCGACCGGTCGCTGATCGCCAAGGCGGTGGACCGGCTGAACGCCGCGCCGCCGGTGCGGCTCGCCGGGCGCGCGGTGGAGTCGGCCGAGGACCTGGCGCAGGGGGTGGGCGGCCTGCCGCCCACGGCGGGCGTGCGCCTCCGCCTCTCCGGCGGCGCCCGGGTCGTGGTACGGCCGAGCGGCACCGAGCCGAAGCTCAAGTGCTACCTGGAGGTGGTGGTCCCGGTGCGCGGCGGCGACGTCGCCGGGGCGCGGGCGACGGCCGCCGCGGAGCTGGAGTTGCTCCGCAAGGACCTCGCCGCCGCCGTGGGGCTTTGACGCCGCTCGCGGGGTGCGGCCCCGTGCGGCCACACCCCGCCGTGGGCCGTGCACGGACTGCCGGAAGGACCTCGCCACCGGCCGGGCACGGTGAACCCACCGCCCGGTCCTGAGCGGACGGTGGCGGCGGCCCGCGCGCCGTGCGCCTCTCGGCCGCCACACCGCGCGGGCCGCCCGGCCTGGTTCGGGCGGCGCGCTCAGCCGGTGCAGGCGGGAACCGCGATCAGCCGGTGAGCGCGAGGACCACGATCAGCCCGGCGAGAAGGACCGCCGCCGCCACGGAAGCGAGCGCCCACCACGACCAGGTGACCGTGGTCTCCCCGGTGGACATGTCCCGCCGCTCGTCGCGCAGCGCGGTGAGCCATTCGGCCACCCAGTCGGCGTGGGTACGGCCGGCCGCCTCGGCGACGGCGCGCTGGGCCGGGGTGAGGTTCGGGTCCTTGGCGGCCTTGGCCGCCCGGGCCGCGGCCCGGGCGCGCTCCCGCGGCGACGCCTGCGGGGTCCAGCACCGGACCTTGGCCGGGCCCGACTGGAGGGTGATCGCGTCCGTCACCGTCACGGCGCCGAGGGCGTTCCACGGGATGTAGGCGGTGCGGAGCGGGTTGCGGACCCGGACCCCGCCGGCCTCGGCCACGATCGCCGGGCGGAGCGCGGTGAGGAAGACGAACACGGTGATGATGCCGAGCACGGCGGCGGCGATCAGCGCCGAGGGCATGGTGCCGCGCACGGCGAGGTCCCAGGCGTTCAGCAGGGCGAAGACGATCCAGGCCCAGCCGAACACCCAGGCCACCTTCGACCGGAAGACCGTGGGCTTCACATCCGCCACTTGAGCTGCGCGAAACCGGGCTTGATCACACCGTTGATCAGGGCGAGCCGCTCGTCGAACGGGATGAAGGCCGACTTCATCGCGTTCACCGTGAACCACTGCAGGTCGTCCCAGCCGTACCCGAACGCCTCGACGAGCTTGGCGAACTCCAGGGAGAGGCTGGTGCCGCTCATCAGCCGGTTGTCGGTGTTCACGGTGACCCGGAAGCAGAGCCGGCGCAGCAGGCCGATCGGGTGCTCGGCGATCGACTTCGCCGCCCCGGTCTGCACGTTCGACGTCGGGCACATCTCCAGCGGGATCCGCTTGTCCCGGACGTAGGCGGCGAGCCGGCCGAGCGTCACGGTGCCGTCGTCCGCCACGGTGATGTCGTCGATGATCCGGACCCCGTGGCCGAGCCGGTCGGCGCCGCACCACTGGATCGCCTGCCAGATCGACGGCAGCCCGAACCCCTCGCCCGCGTGGATGGTGAAGTGGGCGTTCTCCCGCTTGAGGTACTCGAACGCGTCGAGGTGCCGGGTGGGCGGGTACCCCGCCTCGGCCCCCGCGATGTCGAAGCCGACCACGCCCGCGTCGCGGTAGCGCACGGCGAGCTCGGCGATCTCCATGGAGCGCGCCTGGTGGCGCATGGCGGTGAGCAGCGTGCCCACCCTGATCCGCTGCCGCCCGTCGGGGCCGGTCGAGCCGATCCGGAAGCCCTCGAGGACCGCCTCCACGACCTCGTCGAGCGTGAGCCCGCCGTCGGTGTGCAGCTCGGGCGCGTACCGGACCTCGGCGTAGACGATCCCGTCGTCGGCGAGGTCCTCGGCGCACTCGGCGGCCACCCGGGTGAGGGCCTCCCGGGTCTGCATCACGGCGACCGTGTGGGTGAAGGTGTCGAGGTAGCGCTCGAGCGAGCCCGAGTCGGCCGACTCGCGGAACCATTCGGCGAGGTTGTCCGGGTCGGTGGAGGGCAGCCGGTGGCCGCGCTCGCGGGCGAGCTCGATGATCGTCTCGGGGCGGAGTCCTCCGTCGAGGTGGTCGTGGAGGAGGACCTTGGGCGCCTTGCGGATCTCCTCTAGCGTGGGCGTCTGCGTCATCCGCCCACCACACTCCGATCGGTCATTCGCCTAATCCTATTCCTCACTGGTCCCGGTGCACGGTATCCGTCACTCGTCCCGGTGCACGGTATCCGGCGAGAACGCGGGCAGGCAGACCGCGATGTACTCGGCCCCCGACGGGCCGGCGCTGTACCGCACCCGCTCCCCCGGCTCGCTGACGAACGCCTGCCCGGCCGAGACGACGTCCGTGCCCCCGGCGTGCTCCACCACGACCGAGCCCTTGAGCACGATCGTGTACTCGGTGAACTCCGGGGTCTGGGCCGGCTCGGCCCACCCGGGCGGCGCCTGCATGTGCGCGATGGAGACCCGGTCGTCGCCGGTGCCGACCCGGCCGATGTACTCGTCGATGATCTTCCCGCCCTCGGCGGGGATCCGGTGCGGCGCGTCGATCTTCTTCGCCATGCGGTTCAGTCTTTCAGGTCCGGGCGCGGCCGGCGGGCCGCGCCGTGCGATCGGTGTACGGGTACGGCCCGCCGCGCGGTCCCGCCGGTGCTCGCCGCGGGGCGTTCGAGGGCGGCGCCGTACCGCCGCCCGTGGCGCGGTCCCTATCCGGCGATCCGTTCGATGACGAGCGGGAGCAGGTCCGGGGTGCCGTTCTCCTCGATCGTGTACGCGCCCTCGAGCACCTGGAGCGCCCGCTCGAAGCGGGCCGGGTCGTCCGCGTGCAGGGTGAGCAGGGGCTGGCCGCGGGTCACCCGGTCGCCCGGCTTGGCGTGGAGGGTGACGCCCGCGGTCGCCGACACCGGGTCCTCCTTGCGGGCCCGGCCGGCCCCGAGCCGCCAGGCCGCCACCCCGACCGCGTAGGCGTCGAGGCGGGTGAGCACCCCGGTGGCGGGCGCGCTGACCACGGTGACCTCGTTGGCCTCGGGCAGCGGGGCGTCCGGGTCGCCGCCCTGGGCGCGGATCATGCGCCGCCAGACGTCCATGGCCGACCCGTCCTTGAGGGCCTGCTCGGGGTCCTTGGGGTTGGGCACCTGGGCGGCCTCGAGCATCTCCCGGGCGAGCCGTACGGTGAGCTCGACCACGTCGGACGGCCCGCCGCCGGCGAGGACCTCGACGGCCTCGGCGACCTCCAGGGCGTTTCCCACGGCCCGGCCGAGCGGGCGGTCCATGGCGGTGAGCAGGGCGACGGTGCGCACGCCCGCGTCCAGGCCGAGGTCGACCATGGTCCGGGCGAGCTCCCGGGCGCTCGCCACGTCCTTCATGAACGCGCCCGAGCCGACCTTGACGTCGAGCACGAGCGACCCGGTGCCCTCGGCGATCTTCTTGGACATGATCGAGGAGGCGATCAGCGGGATCGACTCGACCGTGCCGGTGACGTCGCGGAGCGCGTAGATCTTCCGGTCGGCCGGCGCCAGCCCGGCGCCGGCGGCGCAGACCACCGCGCCGGCGGTGCGGATGACCTGGAGCATCTCCTCCTGGGAGAGCGTGGCCCGCCACCCGGGGATGGACTCGAGCTTGTCGAGCGTGCCGCCGGTGTGGCCGAGCCCGCGGCCGGAGAGCTGGGGGACGTACGCGCCGCAGGCCGCCACGAGCGGGGCGAGCGGCAGCGTGATCTTGTCCCCCACCCCGCCGGTGGAGTGCTTGTCCGCGGTCGGCCGGTCGAGGGCGGACCAGTCCATCCGCTCCCCCGTCCGGATCATCGCCTTGGTCCAGTCCGCGATCTCCCGGCGGTTCATGCCGTTGAGCAGGATCGCCATGAGCAGCGCGGCCATCTGCTCCTCGGCCACCGCGCCGCGCGTGTATGCGTCGACCACCCAGTCGATCTGCGCGGTGGACAGCTCGCCGCCGTCCCGCTTGGTGACGATCACCTCGATCGCATCGAACCCCATGTCCCCTACCTCTCGCTCCGGTGCCGCACTAGCGGGACAGATCGTCCGGCCCGAAGGCGTACGGCAGCAGCTCGGCGAGCCGCCGCGGTCCTTCGGGGGTCTCGATGAGCAGGTCGGGCCCGCCGTGCTCGAGCAGGAGCTGGCGGCAGCGCCCGCACGGCATGAGCAGCTCGCCGTGCCCGTCCACGCAGGTGAAGGCCACGAGGCGGCCGCCCCCGGTGGCGTGCAGGGCGGAGACCAGGCCGCACTCGGCGCACAGGCCGAGGCCGTAGGAGGCGTTCTCCACGTTGCACCCGGTCACCACCCGGCCGTCGTCCACCAGGGCGGCGGCGCCCACCGGGAACTTGGAGTACGGCGCGTAGGCGTTCGCCATCACCTCGCACGCCGCGTCGCGCAGCCGCTGCCAATCGATCGTCATGTGGTCTGCCCTCTCCGATACGGAACACCATCGGCGGCCGGCATGCGCAGCCGCTGGGAGGCGAGCGCCAGCACCAGCAGCGTGGTGAGGTGCGGGGTGAACGAGGTGAACTGCTCAGGGACCACGTCGGTCACCGTGAAGGCCACGAAGATCACAACCGCCGCCGCCCCGGAGATGAGCGCCGCCCACCGGCGCCGCCGCACCGCGTGGTAGACCGCGACCGCGGCGAGGAGCAGCGTGATCACGAGCAGCAGCGCGTGCACCGAGACCCCGCCCTGCCGGAGCTGGAGCGCGTCGGTGTACCCGAACAGCGCGGCGCCGCCGGCGAGGCCGCCCGGCCGCCAGTTGCCGAAGATCATCGCGGCGAGGCCGATGTAGCCGCGGCCACCGGTCTGCCCGTCCCGGTAGATCTGCGCGGCCACGATCGACAGGAAGGCCCCGCCCAGCCCGGCGAGCAGGCCGGAGACCACCACCGCGATCCACTTGTACAGGTAGACGTTCACGCCCAGCGACTCGGCGGCCACCGGCCGCTCGCCGCAGGCTCGTAACCGCAGCCCGAACGCGGTCCGCCACAGCAGGAAGTACGACAGCGGCACGAGCAGGATGGCGAGCAGGGTGAACGCGGGCACGTTCTGGGTGATGCCCAGCAGCACCCCGGCGACATCCGAGACCAGGAAGGTGTGGGAGGCCTCGAGCGACCGCAGCGGCTCGCCGATCCACGGCACGCTCAGCGTCTCCATCGCGGGGAGCCGGGGCGACTGCTTGCTGCCGCCGCCGGGCATGCCCTCGAAGACCAGCTTGGACAGGTACTGGGTGAAGCCGAGGCCCACGATGTTGATCGCCACCCCGGAGATGATGTGGTCGACGCCGAAGGTGACGGTCGCGATCGCGTGGACCACGCCGCCGAGCGCCCCGCCGATCGCGCCGGCGATCACCCCGGCCCAGGGGCTGCCGAACTCCAGCGTGCCCCAGGCCCCGAACCAGGTCCCGAGGATCATCATGCCCTCGAGCCCGATGTTCACCACGCCGGCCCGCTCCGACCACAGGCCGCCGAGGCCGGCGAGCCCGATGGGCACGGCGAGGCCGAGCGCGGCGCCCACGGTGCCGGCCGAGGTGAGGTCGTCGGCCCCGGTGATCACGCGCGCCACCGCGAGCAGCACGATCAGCAACGCGATTCCGAGCAGCAGCGTCGGCCCGTTCAGCCGGAGCCGGCGTTCGGCCCGCTCCGGTTTGGCCACCGGCAGCTCCGTCGTGGTCACTACGGCACCATCTTTCTCACAGGCACCATCACGGTGCGGCCACCACCTTCGCCGGCACCGGCCGGCGGTCCGGCGACCGGGTCTCGGCCGCCGGGAACGTGATCGCCGGGGATGTCCACCGGCCGGGTGAGGATCATCGCGCCGCGCGCGGGCGCGCCCGGTACGGCCGGCCCGGCCGGGAGCGCGGGCCCGGCCGGGGCGCGGCGGCACGCGGCCGTCCCGCCGGGCGCCGGAAGCAGGAGTGTCATGTGCTCTCCTCGCCAGCCGCCTAGCGCGCGAGCGCGCCCGTCCCGGCCGCCGCGTCCTCCGCGCCGGACGCGCTCAGCTCCTTGCCGACCCGGCGCTGACCCGCGACGACCTGGTACCGGTGGACCAGCTCGTACGCGATGATCACCGACAGGACGGTCACGCCCTGCATGATCGCGACGATCTCCTTGGAGATGTCGAGGAGCTGGAGCGCGTCGGAGGAGTTGTCCAGGAAGCTCCAGAGCAGGGCGCCGAGCGCCATGCCCACCGGGTGGTTCCTGCCGAGCAGCGCGATCGCGATCCCGGTGAAGCCCAGCCCGGCCGGGAAGTTGTTGCTGTACCGGTACGAGCCGCTCAGCAGCTCGACCATGCCGATCAGCCCGGCCACGGCGCCCGAGACGGTCATCGCGGCGATGACCATCTTCTTGACGTCGACCCCGCTCGCCACCGCCGCGGTCAGGGACTGGCCGGTGGCCCGGAGCTCGAAGCCGAACCGGGTCCGGCTGAGCAGCACGTGGTAGGCGATGCCGAGGGCGACCGCGAGCACGAGGAACCCGGTGACCGGCAGGTCCGCCCCGGGGATGAGCGACAGCCCGGGCATCCGGGAGCCCTCGGGGATCGGGCGGGTCGCCATCTCGTTCCCGGTCACCACGCCGAGGTGGTTGATCAGCAGCCACGAGCCGAGGCCGGTCGCGATCGCGTTCAGCATGATCGTCGAGATGACCTCGCTGACGCCCCGGACCACCTTGAGCACGCCCGCGATCGCCGACCAGAGCGCGCCGACGACCACCGCGACCAGGATGACGAGCAGGAGGTTGAGCACACCGGGGAGGAGCGCCGCGCCGCCGACGCCGGCGGCCACCACCGCGGCCAGCCGGTACTGGCCGTCCACCCCGATGTTGAACAGGTTCATCCGGAACCCGATCGCCACGGCGAGCGCGGCGATGTAGTAATGCGTCGCCGTGTTGACGATGACGGCCATGGTGCGCGGGGCCGAGCCGTACTCGACGAGCGCGGAGAAGGCCGCCACCGGCCGGTGCCCGGCGATCAGCAGCACCGCCGAGGTGATCAGCGCGGCGAACGCGACTGCGAGCAGCGGGGCGGCGAAGGCGAGCCAGCCGCCGAGCCGTACCCGGCCGAGCGCGCGATCGAGAAAGGAAGTCACATGCCCTCCTCAGCGCCGGTCATGGCCGAGCCGAGCCGCTCGGGAGTCACCGTGGACGGGTCGATGTCCGCGACGATCCTGCCGCGCAGGATCACCTTGAGCGTGTCGGACAGGCCGATGAGCTCGTCGAGGTCCGCGGAGATCAGCAGCACCGCCAGGCCCTTGGCCCGGGCGGCCCGCAGGTGGTCCCAGATGGCCGCCTGGGCGCCGACGTCGACCCCGCGGGTCGGGTGGCTGGCGATCAGCAGCACCGGGTCGCCGCTCATCTCCCGGCCCACGATGAGCTTCTGCTGGTTGCCGCCGGAGAGGGCGGTGGCGTGGACGTCGATCCCGGGGGTGCGGACGTCGTACTCCCGCACGATCCGCCGGGTGTCGGCGCGCGCGCCCGCCCGGTCGAGCCAGATGCCCCGGCGGCCCTTGACGTTCGGGCGGCGGGTCTGGTGGCCGAGGATCCGGTTCTCCCAGAG
Source organism: Thermobispora bispora DSM 43833 (assembly GCF_000092645.1). NCBI lineage: Bacteria > Bacillati > Actinomycetota > Actinomycetes > Streptosporangiales > Streptosporangiaceae > Thermobispora > Thermobispora bispora. The sequence goes on along the minus strand of NC_014165.1, from coordinate 745,637 downwards.
CGGCGACTCGAGCAGCAGGCCGTGCCGGTGCCGGTCGGCCGGGATGTAGCCGATCCCCGCCTCGCGCCGCCTCCGGGTGGGGTACTCGCTGATGTCCGTGCCGTTCAGCACGATCCGCCCGGTGGACGGGCGGATGCCCATGAGCGCCTCGACCAGCTCGTTCTGGCCGTTGCCCTCCACCCCGGCGATGCCGAGGACCTCGCCCTTGCGGATGTCGAAGCTCACGTTGTCGACGACCACCCGGCCGTCCGGGTTGCGCACGGTCAGGTCCCGCACGGAGAGGACCGTGACGTCGGTGACCGTGGACTCGCGCGTCTCCGGGCTCGGCAGCTCGCCGCCGACCATCAGCTCGGCGAGCTGGCGGGCGGTCACCTGCTTGGGGTCGACCGTGGCGACGGTGGTGCCGCGGCAGATCACCGTGATGGCGTCGGCGACCCGGAGCACCTCGTCGAGCTTGTGCGAGATGAAGATGATGGTCAGGCCCTCGCGGACCAGGCCGCGCAGGTTCTCGAAGAGCTCGTCCACCTCATGGGGGACGAGCACGGCCGTGGGCTCGTCGAGGATGAGGATCCGCGCGCCGCGGTAGAGGACCTTGAGGATCTCCACGCGCTGCCGGTCGCCGACGCCCAGCTCCTCCACCGGGACGTCGGGCCGGATGCCGAGGCCGTACGCGTCGGAGATCTCCTTGATCTTCTTCCGGGCCGCGGCGAAGTCGATGGCGATGCCGCCCCGCCGGGGTTCGCTGCCGAGGATGACGTTCTCCAGCACGGTGAGGTTGTCGGCCAGCATGAAGTGCTGGTGGACCATGCCGATGCCGGCGGAGATCGCGTCGGCGGGGCTGTGGAAGCCGACCGGCGACCCGTTGATCCGGATCTCACCCTCGTCGGGGCGCTGCATGCCGTAGAGGATCTTCATGAGGGTGGACTTGCCGGCCCCGTTCTCCCCCACGATCGCGTGGATCTGGCCTTTCGCGACGCGGAGGTGGATGTCGCGGTTGGCGACGACCCCGGGGAACCTCTTGGTTATCCCGACAAGCTCCACCGCAGCAGGTTCCGTCGCGGTGGAAATGACCGCCTCCTCCGTGCGGAGTCCGGGTTGATCATCAGTGACGGGAAGGGCCGTGGGGACCGGGGTCACCGGTCCCCACGGCCGCCGCGTCAGGCGCCGGTCGGAACCGTGATCTCGCCGTTGATGATCTTCTGCTTGTACTCGTCGAGGGTGGCCTTGATGTCGTCGACGTGGCCGCCGGTGGTGGAGTAGTCGACGCCACCGGCCTTCAGGTCGTAGACGACGGGGCCGGACTGCACGGTGCCGGCGGTGGCGTTCTTGATGAAGTCGTAGACCGCGACGTCGACCTTCTTCAGCATCGACGTGATGATGACGTCCTTGACCTCCGCGTACGCGGGGAGGGCCGCCTGGTCGGAGTCGACGCCGATCGCCATGGCGCCGGCCGCCTTGGCCGCCTCGAACACGCCGCTGCCGGAGCCGCCGGCCGCCTGGTAGATCACGTCGGCGCCCGCGTCGTACATGCCCTGGGCGACGGTCTTGCCCTTCGCCGGGTCGTTGAAGCCGGTGAAGTCCGGCGGCTGGGTCAGGTACTTGCTCTGGACCTTGATGTCCGGCTTGACGGCCTTCGCGCCCGCGACGTAGCCGGCCTCGAACTTCTTGATCAGCGGGGTCTCGACGCCGCCGATGAAGCCGATGTTGCCCGTCTTGGACTTGAGCGCCGCGACCGCGCCGACGAGGAACGAACCCTGCTCCTCGGCGAAGACGAGGTTGGTGATGTTGTCGCCCTTCGCCTCGGCGTCGTCGACGATGGCGAACTTCACCTGGGGGAACTCGGGGGCGACCTTGGCCACCGCCGCCGAGTAGGCGAACCCGACCGCGATGATCGGGTTGTAGCCGCTGGAGGCGAACAGGCGCAGCCGCTGCTCCTTCTGCGCGTCGGTCTCGCCCGGCGACGCCTCGAGCTCCTTGGTCTCGATGTTCAGCTCGGCGGCCGCCTTGTCCAGGCCCGCCGCGGCGGCGTCGTTGAACGACCCGTCACCCCGCCCGCCGATGTCGTAGGCGAGGCCCACCTTGACCGTCGACGCGCCGCCGCCCGGCGACGCGGAGGACTCCGAGGTCGCGGTGTCACCGCCCCCGCATGCGGTGGCGGCCATCAGTACGGCTCCCGCCACGGCGGCGGCAGCCAGCGTGCTCACTCGTGAGCGGAGCAAGTTCGATTCCCCTTCCGTGTCCCCGCCGTCCGCACCCTGCGCATCTACGCGCGAACGCACGGCATACCTGCACGGAAGATAGTTGTTCGTCCCGTATCGGCCAAAGGCGCAAACGGCTCCGCAACACGTCCGTTATGCAGCTCACGCCGCCCTGTGACCAGCGAGCCCGGGAGAGGGGCGTTCCGGCCGGCGATCAGGCGCGAGGGCCGGGTGGCGATCCGGCGCGAGGGCCGGGTGACCTTCAGGCGCCGCCCTTCCCGGGGCGGCGGCCGTGGCACGCCTATACCGCCGGCTGGTCCGGCTTGCCACGGTCGGCCCACAGTGCGTTGAGCGCCGTGGCGGCGAGCACCTGGACGCCGACGCCGATCGCCCGCTCGTCGACGTCGAACTCCGGCCGGTGGAGGTCGAGCTCCTCCGGCATGTCGGGCGAGCGCGTGCCGAGCCGGGCGAGCGCGCCGGGCACCGACTCGACGTACCAGGAGAAGTCCTCCCCGCCGAGGCTCTGCGGGGTGGGCACGGCGGCGCTCTCCCCGAGCACCTGGGTGACCGCGTCGCGCATCATCCCGACGCTCGTCGCCTCGTTCACCGTCGGCGGGGTGCCGCGCCGGTAGTCGAGCTCGGCGTCGACCCCGTACGCGCTGGCGACCGAGTCGAGCAGCGCCTTGACCAGGTCGGGGGCCCGGTGCCAGGCCTCCTCGTCGAGGGAGCGCACCGTGCCCTGGGCCAGGCCCTCGTCGGGGATCGTGTTGAAGGCCGACCCGGCGGCCACCTGCCCCCAGACCAGGCTGAGGCTGGAGCGGGGGTCGACCCGGCGGGACAGGGCGGCGGGCAGCTCGGTGACGATCTTGCTCAGCGCGTAGACGAGGTCGACGGTGAGGTGCGGGCGGGCGGTGTGGCCGCCGGGGCCCGAGACCTTGATCTGGATGCTGTCGCAGGAGCCGGTGATCGGGCCCACGCGCAGCCCGACCCGCCCGACCTCGATCCGGGGGTCGCAGTGCAGGGCGAAGATCCGGTCCACCCCGTGCAGGCCACCCTCCCGCATGACCTCCAGGGCGCCGCTCGCGGTCTCCTCGGCCGGCTGGAAGATCAGCCGCACCCGGCCGGGGAGCGCGCCGGCCTCGGCCTGGGCCGCGAGGAACAGCCCGGCGCCGAGCACCACGGTGGTGTGCACGTCGTGCCCGCAGGCGTGGCAGGCGCCCGGGTTGGTCGACCGGTAGGGAACGTTCTTCTCATCCTGCATGGGCAGCGCGTCGATATCCGCGCGCAATGCCACGGTCGGCCCATCCCCGTCACCGATGTCGACCCACAGACCGGTGCCCCGCGAGAGCAGCCGCGGGCGCAATCCGGCGGCCGCCAGGCGTTGAACAATCTTCTCCGTGGTGCGATATTCCCGGAAAGCGGTCTCCGGGTGGGCATGCACATCCCGGCGGAATTCGATCAGCTCATCGTTGTGCTCGCGGAGGAATACCGCCAACTGCTCGGCCAGGTCATCTCCCCCCAAAAGGGCCCCCTCGGGCGGTGCGAGCTTCGATGAGGTGGTCACGGGTCTTCCCTTCTCCTGCGAGCCCTCACCGACCGCCGAATATCGCTATAGATAACTATTCGGCCAGTCAAAAGAGGACATGACACATAACGAAACACCAAAAGGGCCGTGCGGCCGCTTGCGTGCCGCCGTCACCGACCCTTCCGGCCATAATCTTTTCACGCCGCGGCCTTTTCCGGCAGCGTGGTTGCCTACTATTTACACCGGCGACCACCTCTTGCCGGATGTAAGCCGCTATTTCCTGACAAATCAGGCATACCGCTCAGCTCGCTGAGTGCGTCGGCTCGCGGTTGGGGTTCGAGGTGACGAACCTGTCCTCGGCGAACTCGATGATGGTGGCGTCGACGACGTCCTGGAGGGTCCCTCCACCTGCGACGATCGTCCGCTGACGTTCGGAGGAGCACCCGTGTTCGAGCACGTCGCTCATGACGGCGAGCTCCTCGGCGCAGCCGAGACGCTCAGCGATGGGTTCGAGCTCCCTTTGAAGTTCATACAATACGTCGCGCACCGGGGCGGTGGAGCCACGATCGTCGATGATGATGTCGGCGTCGAGGCCGTAGCGCGTGGCGCGCCACTTGTTGTCCCGTACCACCCACGCCGTCGGCAGCGGCAGCGTGTACCCGCGGTCGAGCTGCTGGTCGAACAGCGTCACGAGGCACTGGGACAGTGCGGCGACCATCCCCACCTCCCGCATGGTGGGGATCCCGTCGAACATCCGGATCTCGATCGTGCCGAAGTCCGGGTGGGGCCGGATGTCCCACCAGACCTCCTTGATGCTCCGGATCGTGCCGGCGCGCAGGAGGGTCTCCATGTACTCCTCGAACTCCGCCCAGTCGGCGAGGAGGTGGGGCGGCCCGGCCGTCGGCAGGGCGCCGAACACGATCGCCCGGCTCGAGGCGAGGCCCGTGTCCTGCCCGCCCCAGAACGGGCTGGAGGCGGTGAGCGCCAGGAAGTGCGGCAGGTAGCCCGCGAGCGCGTTGATCATCGGGATCACCTTGTCCCGGTCGCTCACCCCGACGTGGATGTGGACGCCGAAGGTCTGGATCCGCCAGGCGAGCCACTGCATCTCCTGCACGAGCTCGGTGTAGCGCTGAACCGGCGCGTAGACCGCGTCCCGCCAGTCACTGATCGCGTGGGTCCCCGTGCAGGCGAGCGCGATGCCCCGCGGCTCCACCACGTCGCGCAGCCGCTCGATCGTCTTGCGCAGGTCCTGGACGGCCTCGGGCACCGTGTGGCAGATGTCCGTGACGATCTCGATCTGCGACTGCATGAGCTCGTGCATGGCCTTCGGGCGCGGGCCGTCGCTCAGCTCGGGAACCGCGGCCAGCACCTCCTTGGCCTCCTGGCGGAGGAGCCGGGTGTGGGTGTCGACGAGCTGAAGCTCCCACTCCACGCCTAAGGTCGGGCCCTGTGATGGCTTGAACTCGATCGCCACTGCGCTGCCTCCGTGGTCGTCGGATGGATCTCCCGCTGGGATTCCCTACCCGACTTCCATCCCCGCACGCCGACGGTGGTCAGCGCCAGACCCAGAACGATGTTGACCGCGATCAGGATCCCGTGGATCACGTAGAACGAGGTCGGGTGGCCGTCGGTGAGGTTGAACGCGAGGTTGGTCCACTCGACGACCATGAAGGCGCCCAGGGCGACCAGGAAACCCGCTACCCGTCTTGTCATGTACTCAGTATGGGGATGGCCAATCAGCGGGCGTTCCGGCGAACTTAGGGGCATAAATCGCGACGTGCGAAGTACGGCTAGGCTGACCTACCGATGAGAGATCACCTGGGACGGGCATCGGCCCTGCTCGCGATCGTGACCGCCGCGGCCGCGCTGCTCGGCACGGCGCCCCGCGCCGAGGCGGCCACGGTGGCGCGCGCCGATCGGCCGTCCGGGACGATCGGCGGGGAGCGGCTCGCCAGCCGCGGGGAGATCGTGCCCGCCGGGGTCCGGCGCCCGCCGAAGACCAAGGCCGCCGCGTACCTCGTCGCGGACGCGGACACCGGTGACGTGCTCGCCGCCAAGGATCCGCACGGGCACTACCGTCCCGCGAGCACGCTCAAGGCGCTCACCGCGATCACCCTGATCCCGAAGCTCGACAAGAAGCGGGTGGTACGGCCCAGCCCCGAGGCGTGCAACGAGGAGGGCAGCGCGGTCGGGCTCGTCCCGAAGCCGATCTACACGGTCGAGGACCTCTTCCGGGCGCTGCTGATGGTCTCGGGCAACGACGCCGCCAACGCGCTCGCCGAGGCCAACGGGGGCATGCGCAAGACGCTCGCCGAGATGAACCAGGTGGCCCGGCGGCTCCAGGCGTACGATACCGTGGCGAAGACCCCGAGCGGCCTCGACCGGCCCGGCCAGCGCAGCTCGGCCTATGACCTCGCGCTCATCGCGCGGGCCGGGCTCGCCATGCCCGACTTCCGCCGGTACGTCAGCACCAAGGTGGCGAAGTTCCCGGCGCCGAAGGGCCACTACGAGATCGCCAACCACAACCGGCTGCTCGGGCGCTACCAGGGCATGATCGGCGTGAAGAACGGCTGGACGTCGAAGGCGCTCGGCAGCTTCGTGGGCGCGGCCACCCGGAACGGCCACACCATCATCGTGGTGATCATGCGCCACCCCGGCTGGTTCTGGGACGAGGTCGCCGACCTGCTCGACTGGGGCTTCGCGGTCCGGGGCAAGGTCACCCCGGTGGGCACGCTGGTGCCCCCGCTCTCCGAGACGCCGTCGCCCTCCCCCGCCCCGGTGCAGGCCCTCCCGGCCGCGCCGGCCGCCCCGGCCGTACCACCGGCCGCCCAGGCGCCCGCGCCGGCGGTACGGAGCTCCGGGGAGCGGAGCCCCATGGCGTTCGCCGTCCCGGCGGCCGGGGGCGCCCTGGCCCTCGTCGGGCTGCTCGCCGCCTACCGGCTGCGCCGGGCCCGCCGTACCGCCCGGGAGTGACCCCCGGAGTGACCCCGCGCCGGAGCCGCGCCGCCGGGCACGGCGGCCGCCCACCGGGACCGGCCGCGGGCTCCCCCGGCGGTCCGGGCTAGCCCGGCCCGGCCGGCCGCGCCCGCGGCGGCAGAACCGGCCACGGCGCCGGGGTCGGCGTGGGCGGCGGCCCGAGCATGGCCGTGGCCGTCCAGGCCGCCGCGTACAGCACGACCCGGGCGGAGAGGTTGATCCACAGCAGCAGCCCCACGACGACGGCGAACGTGCCGTACACCGGGTTGCGCAGGGTGTGCGCGAGCAGGAGGACGGCGAGCTGCTTGAGCAGGCCGAACCCGGCCGCGCCGAGCAGGGCGCCCCTGAGCACCACGCCGAACGGCTGGGACGGCGCCGCGAGCCAGCCGAAGAGCACCAGGAAGATCGCCAGATCGGCGAGGAGGGCGGCGCCGAGCCCGGCGAGCCACACCGCGGCCCCGCCCCACGGCGAACCGGCCAGGCCGAACCAGCCGGTCACCGTGCCGGTCGCGCTCGTGGCGAAGCCGCCCACCGCGACCGAGGCGAGCGCCGTGACGCCGACCAGCAGGAGGGTCACCAGGTCGCGGAGCCTGCCGACGAGCGGGTTGTGCCGCGGGAGACCGGCCATCCAGATCTCCCGGAGCGCGTACCGCATCGCGTCCACGGCCCCGAGCCCGGCGTAGAGGAGGCCGCCGAGGCCGATGATCCCGGCGGGCACCCGGGCGTCGGCGATCTGCTCCAGGGGGAGCCGCTCGGCGAGGCCCGGGAGCTGCGCGTAGATCGCCTTCGTGAGGATGGTGAGGATCTCCGGGCGGGCGGCCGCGAAGTAGCCGAACACCGAGAACGCGAGCGCGATCAGCGGGAAGAACGACAGGAACGCGAAGTAGGTGAAGGCGCCGGCCAGCCGGTCACCGGAGCAGTGCCGGTAGCGCTGGTGGGTGCGGACGAGGTGGTCGAGCCAGCGGTACCTGAGCCGCGCGCGTTCGGCGATGGCGCGCGAGCGGGCCTTGGCCGCGTTGACCAGCCGGATCATGTGCCCCTCCCCCCGCCGATCCGGCGGACGATCGGTCCCCCAGGGCCGATTGTCCCGCTCCGGGGTGCGGGTGTCCTGGAGTCTCCCGGCACGGGTACCGGCGGGCGCCCGGTGGGTCGCACCCGCCGAAGGCGCCCGGCCGTGGGGGTGTCCGGCGCGCGGCCCGGTGCCCGCTCAGCCGATCGGCATGGCGGGGAGGAGACCGACGCGGTCCCTGACCTTCTCCATGGTCTCCCGCGCCACCGCACGGGCCCGCGCGGCGCCCGCGGCGAGCATCCGGTCGAGCTGGACCTCGTCGGCGAGCAGCTTCTCGGTGCGCTCCCGGATCGGCGTGAACGTCTCGATCACCGCCTCGGCGACCTCCTTCTTGAAGGCGCCGTACCCCTGCCCGGCGAACCGCCGCTCCAGCTCGGGGATCGGCACCCCGGTCAGCGCAGAGTGGATCCGGAGCAGGTTGGTGATGCCCGGCTTGTTCTCCTCGTCGGCGACGATCTCGCTGCCGGTGTCGGTGACCGCACGCATGATCTTCTTGCGCAGCGAGGCCGGGTCCTCCAGCACGTCGAGGATGCCCTGCGGGCTGGAGGAGGACTTGGACATCTTCGACGTGGGGTCCTGCAGGTCGGTGATCTTGGCGACCTCGGGCATGATGTACGGGCTCGGCACCACGAAGGTCTGGCCGTACCGGTTGTTGAACCGCTGGGCGAGGTCGCGGCTGAGCTCGAGGTGCTGCTTCTGGTCCGCCCCCACCGGCACCTGCTCCGCCTGGTACATCAGGATGTCGGCGGCCTGGAGGATCGGGTAGGTGAACAGGCCGACGTTCGTGCCGCCCTCACCGACCTTGGCCGACTTGTCCTTGAACTGCGTCATGCGGCCGGCCTCGCCCATGCCGGTGAGGCAGATGAGGATCCACGCCAGCTCGGTGTGCTCGCGGACGTGGCTCTGCACGAACACCGTGGACCGGTCGGGGTCGAGCCCGGCGGCGAAGAGCTGGGCCGCGGCGACCCTGGTCCGGCGGCGCAGGTCCTCCGGCTTCGGCGAGACCGTGAGCGCGTGCAGGTCGGCGATGAAATAGAACGCCTCGTGCGTGTCCTGGAGCGCGACGTACTGGCGCACCGCGCCGAGGTAGTTACCGAGGTGGAACGAGTCGGCGGTGGGCTGGATACCGGACAGCACACGTGGGCGAACCATGTCACGTAATTCTGTCACTCGTTCGGCAATGGTTGTGACACTTCACGGCGATGGTTCCGGATCGTCGCCGTTCGCGGCCGGTGGCTGCGCCCGGGCCACCCGGACCCGGGCGACCCGGCGGCCGTCCATCTCGGTCACGGTGAGCCGCACCCCGGGCCCCTCGACCGTGTCGCCCACCGCGGGGACGCGGCCGAGCGCCGCCATGACGTACCCGCCGAGCGTCTCGTACGGCCCCTCGGGGAGCCGCACGCCGACCTGGTCCGCGAACTCGTCGAGGTTGACCAGGCCCTCGACCTCCATGTCCCCGGCGACCACGCGCACCGCCCGGCCCGCCCGGTCGTACTCGTCGCGGATCTCCCCGATCACCTCCTCCACCAGGTCCTCCAGCGTGACGATGCCGGCGGTCCCGCCGTACTCGTCGACCACGATGGCGAGGTGGTGGCCCTCGTCGCGCATCTCGGCGAGCGCGGTGAGCACGTTCTTGCTCGCGGGCACGAACTTCACCGGCCGGATCGGCACGAGCTCGCTGATCGGCTCGATCCGCCCGGTCAGCACCGGGTCGAGCAGGTCCCGGACGTGGACGAACCCGATGATGTCGTCGTAGGAGTCGCGGTAGACCGGGAACCGGGAGTGCGGCATCGCCGCGGCGAGCACCGCGGCCTCGGCGAGCGTGGTGTCGGCCGCCATGAACTCGACCTCGGTCCGGGGGAGCATCACCTCCCGGATCTGGCGCTTGCTCGCCGAGAACACCTCCGCGATCAGGTCGCGCTCGTCCTGGGTGAGGTCCGCGTGCCCGACCACCATGTCCCGCAGCTCCTCGGTGGTCATCTCGGCCCGGTCGGTGAGCGGGTTGCCGCCGAAGAGCCGGACCACGGCGTCGGTGGACTTCGACAGCAGCCAGATCACCGGCTGGGACAGGGTGGCGATCAGCTCGAGCAGCGGCGCGACCAGCAGGGCCAGGCCCTCCGCCCACTGCCGCCCGAGGCGCTTGGGCGCGAGCTCCCCGAAGACGAGCGACAGGTAGGAGATGCCGAGCGTGGCGGCGGCGAACGCCAGGGGGACGGCGAGCCCGTCCGCCATGCCCCACCGAATGAGCACCGGGGTGAGCTCGGAGGCGAGGGCCTCGGCGCCGACCGCGCCGGACAGCACGGTCGCCACCGTGATCCCCACCTGGATCGCGGAGAGGAACCGGTTCGGGTCGCGTGCGAGCCGCTCCACCCTCGCCCCGCGGCGGCCGCGGGCGGAGAGCCGCCTGATCTGGCTCTCCCGGAGCGACACCATGGCCATCTCGGCCGCGGAGAAGAACCCGCCGATGGAGACGAAGATCAGAACCAGGCCGATGGTCAGCGCGGCTGTGCCCACGTCATCAATCCGTTCGGAGGATGCCGATGATGCCAGCGTAGTACCGGCGGAGATCTGCGCCGGGGCGCGGCGCCTAAGCTAGGGGCGGACCTTTAGAACGGCTAACGGTCAGCGACGGGAGTGAGCAGTGAGGCTGCTGGTCACCGGGGGAGCCGGCTACATCGGCAGCGTCGTGGCCGCGCAGCTCGTCGAGGAGGGGCACGACGTCACCGTGCTCGACGACCTGTCCACGGGGCACGCCGACGCCGTGCCGGAGGGTGCCCGGTTCGTCCGCGGGTCGATCACCGACGCCGGCGGGCTCCTCGCCGAAGGGTTCGACGCCGTGCTCCACTTCGCGGCGAAGTCCCTGGTCGGCGAGTCGGTCGAGCGGCCCGGCGAGTACTGGGCGTGCAACCTCGGTGGCACGCTCGCCCTGCTGGAGGCGATGCGGGCGGCCGGTGTGCCGCGCATCGTGTTCTCCTCCACGGCCGCCGTGTACGGCGAGCCGGAGCGGGTGCCGATCGAGGAGACCGACCCCACCCGGCCGGCCAGCCCGTACGGCGCGTCCAAGCTCGCCGTGGACACCGCGCTCACCGCGTTCGCCGGCCTGTACGGCCTCGCCGCGGTGAGCCTGCGCTACTTCAACGTCGCGGGCGCGTACGGCCGGTTCTGCGAGCGGCACGCGGTGGAGACCCACCTCATCCCGAACGTGCTCAAGGTGGCCCTCGGCGAGCGGGAGTCGGTGAGCCTGTTCGGCACCGACTACCCCACCGAGGACGGGACCTGCGTGCGCGACTACCTCCACGTCGCCGACCTGGCCCGGGCGCACCTGCTCGCCCTGCGGGCGTGCACCCCGGGCACCCACCGGATCTACAACCTCGGCAACGGCACCGGCTTCTCGGTCAAGGAGGTCATCGACGTCTGCCGCGAGGTCACCGGCCGGCCGATCCCGGTCGTGGTGGGCCCGCGCCGGCCCGGCGACCCGGCGGTGCTCGTGGCCTCGGCGGAGAAGATCAAGCGGGAGCTCGGCTGGAAGCCCGAGCGCCCCGGGCTTCACGAGATCGTCGCCGACGCCTGGGAGGCCATGCTGCGGCTGCGCGGCGCCTGAGACCCGGTCAGGCCGAGTGGAGGGCGAGGCGCATCCGCGCCCGGTTGTTCGCCGGGCTGCGGTCGCCGAGCCGGCCGGAGAAGACCACGGCGGTGGCGCGCACCGGCTGGACCGCGTGCGGGGGCACCCGGAACACGAGGTGGACCAGGCCCGTCCTCCCGGGCCGGAGCGGCGGCAGGGTGCACCACGCGAACGAGCGCCAGCGGCGGCACCGCGCCCCGGACGCCGACACCAGCCGGGCCTGCTGCTGCCGGAGGAACAGGAAGGCGTCCCGCACGGTCCGCGGCCCCCGGTTGCGCACCTCGGCGCGGACCGCGAACCGGTGCCCCGGGCGGACCTGCCCGACGGCCGGGCCGAACCGGACCGCGAGGTCGGCCCCGGGGCCGACCTTGGTCACCGCCTCGGCCACGTTGTCGGCCTCGTTGGGGTCCACCACCTCGGAGGTGAGGGTGGCCCGGGCGCGCAGCGGCCCGCGGGCCGCCGGCCGGACCAGCCCGGTGATGCGCACGCTCCCCGTGGTCCCGGCCGGGACGTCCACGGACGAGGGGCAGACCACCACCCGGCCGTTCTTCGCCAGCCCGCACTCGGCGACGTCCACGTGCACGATCCGGAGGTCCCGCGGCATCCGGACGCGCAGCACCGGCAGCACCGCGTCGCCGGGCCCCCTGTTGCGCACCTTGACGAGGTAGGTGATGGGCTGGCCGGGCTGGGCGACCTTCGGCGCGGTGGAGATCGTGACGCGGAGGTCGGCGCTCCCCCACTGATCCGCCGCGGCCGCGGGCCGCACCGTCCCGGCGGCGAGCGCGCAGACCACGACCGTGATGAACGCGCAGCTCAAGACCGTGATGACCTTGCGACCCATGCCGTCCGTCCCCCAAGAGCCTGAGATCATTCATATCGGGTCGGGGGATCGCGGCCCTCGTCCGACACGCCGCGCTTTCCCTGCTCCGGGCATGGCGCGGGCGGGCAGGCGGCCCCTGGTCCGGCGCGGGCGCGAGCAGGCGCTCCGGCACGGCGCGGGCACGGGGTCCGGTGCGGCGCGGGCACCGGAACATGCCCCGGCACGGCGCGGACGCGAGAACGTGCCGGCGTTGCGGCGCGGCCCTGAGAGAGCTTCGGTACGGCGGGCGCGGGTGGACGCAGCGGGTGCGGCGCGGGCGCAGGAGGACTCGGTGCGGCGCGGGCGGGCTCAGCTGTGGAACGCGAGCCCGCGGGCGTGCGCGGCGCCCGCGGAGAGCACGGCCTCCTCCGGGTCGTCGCCCGGCCGGCCGAGCAGCCACCGCAGCACCTGCTCGGCCGTGGGCCGCTCCTCCGGCGCCTTCCGCAGGCAGGCGGCCACCACGCCGCGGAGCGGCTCGGCGAGCACGCCGACGTCGACGTCCTCGTTGAGGACGCGGTTGAGGATGGTGGCGAACGTGCCGCCGCCGAACACGGCCCGCCCGGTCGCCGCGTACATGATCGTCGCGGCCCAGGAGAACACGTCGGCGGGCGGGCCCACCTTGCCGCCGGAGATCTGCTCGGGGGCGAGGTAGGCCGGGGTGCCCACCGCCCGGCTGGTGGTGGTCCCGGTGACGTCGAGGATGCGGGCGATGCCGAAGTCGAGCACCCGCGGCCCGTCCCGGGAGATCATGACGTTGTCCGGCTTGAAGTCGCGGTGCACGATCCCGGCCTTGTGGATCGCGGTGAGCGCGGTCGCCGTGCCGACCGCGAGGCGGGTCAGGGACTCGCCCTTCAGCGGCCCCCACGCCTCCACGGTCTCCACCAGCGTCCGGCCGCTGATGTACTCGCTCGCGATGTACGGCCGGTCGCCGTCGACGTCGGCGAAGAGGACCCGGGCGGTGCAGAAGCCGGGGACGCGGAGCGTGGCCTTGAGCTCCCGGGCGAACCGGGACCGGGCGGCGGGGTCACGGGTGAACTTGACCTTGAGCAGCTTGACCGCGGCCCACCGGCCCTCCGGGTCACGGCCGAGGTAGATCACGGCCTGGCCGCCCTCGGCGATCCGGCCGGTGAGCGTGAACGGGCCGAGCCGTACGGGATCCCACTGCGTGAGCGGCTCGATCTGCGGCATGCCGTCTCCCCCGGCTCGGCGTCACGAACGGACCATGATCGACTGTATGGCGGATTCCGGCCGTCCGCTGCGGCGCGCTCGCGGAGCCGGCCACGGTCTCGCCGGACGCGCTCCGGCGGGGCGGGCGCTCCCGGCGGTCCGGGCGGGGCGGGTGCCCCGCCCAGGCGGGACCGGCCGCACCCGGTGGGCGCGGATCCCGGCCCGGCGGGCGGGGACCCACCCGGCGCCCCGGAGGGGCGCCCGCGGAGAACCGCCGCTCAGGCGGACATCTTCTTCTTGAGGTTCTCCGCGAGGGCGCCGAGGAACTCCTCGGTGGTGAGCCACTCGGTGTCGCCGCCGACGAGCAGCGCGAGGTCCTTGGTCATCTGGCCGCCCTCGACGGTCTCGATGCAGACCTGCTCGAGCTTCTGGGCGAAGTCGATCACCTCGGGCTGGTTGTCCAGCTTGCCGCGGTGCTGCAGGCCGCGGGTCCAGGCGAAGATCGACGCGATCGGGTTGGTCGAGGTGGGCTTGCCCTGCTGGTACTGCCGGTAGTGGCGGGTGACCGTGCCGTGCGCGGCCTCGGCCTCGACGGTCTTGCCGTCCGGGGTCATCAGCACGCTGGTCATGAGGCCGAGCGAGCCGAAGCCCTGCGCGATGGCGTCCGACTGCACGTCGCCGTCGTAGTTCTTGCAGGCCCACACGTAGCCGCCCTCCCACTTGAGGGAGGAGGCGACCATGTCGTCGATCAGGCGGTGCTCGTAGGTGATCCCGGCGGCCTCGAACTTCTCCTTGAACTCGTTCTCGTAGACCTCCTGGAAGATGTCCTTGAACCGCCCGTCGTACGCCTTGAGGATCGTGTTCTTCGTGGACAGGTAGACGGGGTAGCCGCGCATCAGGCCGTACTGCATCGAGGCCCGGGCGAAGTCACGGATGGACTCGTCCAGGTTGTACATGGCGAGCGCGACACCGGGGCCGTTGAAGTCGTAGACGTGGTGCTCGATCGGCTCGCCGCCGTCCTTCGGGGTGAAGGTGATGGTGAGGGTGCCCTCGCCGGGGATCCGGAAGTCGGTGGCGCGGTACTGGTCGCCGAACGCGTGACGGCCGATCACGACCGGCTTGGTCCAGCCCGGAACGAGCCGCGGGATGTTCCGCATGATGATCGGCTCGCGGAAGATCACGCCGCCGAGGATGTTGCGGATCGTCCCGTTCGGGGACTTCCACATCTTCTTCAGGCCGAACTCCTTGACGCGCGCCTCGTCCGGGGTGATCGTGGCGCACTTGACCCCGACCCCGTACTTCTTGATGGCGTACGCCGCGTCGACCGTGACCTGGTCGTCCGTGGCGTCGCGGTTCTGGATGCCGAGGTCGTAGTACTTCAGGTCGATGTCGAGGTAGGGCAGGATGAGCTGCTCCTTGATGAACCGCCAGATGATGCGGGTCATCTCATCGCCGTCGAGCTCGACTACCGGACCCGCAACCTTGATCTTGGGCATGCGTGGGGTTCCCCTTCTGACTAACTGGCCAGACGGTCCTTGTGAGGCTCACTGGCCGTTGAGGCTATCGGACGGGCGAATGTCCAGCCGCGCCTAGGTACGGTGCAACGGGAGCAGCAGGCTCAGCGAGCCGGCCACCAGGGCGGCGCCGAGGGTGGCGAGGACGAGGACGTCCGTCTTCCGGCTGCGCACCTTGAGCCCGTGGGCCTGCTCATCGGATATGACCAGGCGGAGGGCGGCGCCCAGGACCAGGGAGCCGCCGAGGACCACCCCGCTCACCCAGGGCTCGACCCCGAACGGGATCAGGGCGAGCCCCGCGGCCGCGCACAGCAGCACCAGCAGGTACGGTCCCCAGGCGAAACCGCCGCCGTTCCTCCGGGTACTCAACTCAGCGTTCGTCAATCGGCAGCCACTTCTTGTCCCGTTCGCCGACGTACTCGCTGTCCGGCCGGATCAGCCGGTTGTCGGCGTGCTGTTCGATCACATGGGCCGTCCACCCCGCCATCCGGCTGATGGAGAAGACCGGGGTGAACAGGTCGGTGGGGATGCCCAGGTAGTGGTAGACCGTGGCCGCGTAGAAGTCCACGTTCGGGTAGAGGCCCTTCTCCGCGAAGACGACCTCCTCCATCTCCCTGGACATCCGGAAGTACGTGTCGTCTCCGGACGCCTCGGCGAGCTCCTGCGACATGCGCCGCAGGTGGGTCGCCCGGGGGTCCTCCGTCTTGTAGACCCGGTGCCCGAAGCCCATGATCTTCTCGCCCCGGGCCAGCTTCTCCCGCACGGCTCGGGCCACGCCGCGGGGGTCCATCGCCTCCAGCGTCCGCATCACCTGCTCGTTCGCGCCGCCGTGGAGCGGGCCCTTGAGCGTGCCGAGCGCGGCGACGATCGCCGAGTGCATGTCGGAGAGGGTGGCCGCGCAGACCCGGGCCGCGAACGTCGAGGCGTTCATGGTGTGGTCGGCGTGGAGCACGAGACAGGTGTCGAAGATCTCGATCTCGCGCTGGGAGGGGCGCCGGCCGGTGATCTGGTGCAGGAAGGCCTCGGCGATGCCGGCCTCGGGGTCGATCTCGGGAAGGGTGGCGCCGGTCCGGGCCGCGTGGTAGCGGGCGACGAGGATCGGCTGCTGGGCGGTGAGGCGCGCGGCCTTGCGGAGGTTGGCCTCGGGTGCGTTGGAGTTCTTATCCGGGTCGTCGGCACCGGTGAGGGAGACCAGGGACCGCAGGGCCTCCATGGGCTCCTGCCGCTCGGCGATGGCGCCGAGGCACGCCTCGGCCAGCGGGCCGAGCGAGCGCCCCTCGGCGAGCTCCGCGGTGTACGCGTCGAGCTGCGCCCGGTTGGGCAGGGCCCCGCGCTGGAGCAGGTAGGCGATCTCCTCGAAACTCGTCCGGCCGGCCAGGTCGTGGATGTCGTACCCACGGTAGGAGAGCCGGCCGGCCTTGCCATCGATGTCGCTCAGCGCTGTTGACGCGGCGACGACGTCGGCGAGACCTTTGGTGGGGTTGTCCGCCATACGCGTTTCCTCCACATATTGTCCACCGCAGTCTACCGGCGGGCCGGTAAAGCGCTAAGGACAGGTTCAGACCAATTTCCCGATCCGCTCCAGCGCACGGAAAAAACGATTCCCCACCGCCATGGCTGGGTAAGCCGAAGCTAGAGCGAGAGTAACGGCGGGCTGCCTGGGGAGGAACTTCCGTGGAGGGGCCGTTCATTCGGATCGAGGAGAGCGGCGAGATCGTGTCGTTGCGCTCCGAGGTCACCACGGTCGGGCGTGGCCGTGGCGTGGACATCCGGCTCACCGACCCGACCGTCTCACGGCTGCACGCCGAACTCGTCCGCCGCGGGCCCTACGTGTACGTCGTGGATCTCGGTCTGTCGCGGAACGGCACCCGGGTGAACGGGAGGCCGATCGCGCGGAGGGTCCTGGAGGACGGTGACGTCATCTCCTTCGGCGCCGCCCGGACCAGGATCGGCGGCATCCCGCATGAGGACCTCGCCCCCGACGTCGAGCTGCGCCGGGCCATCGCCCCCGAGCTGACCCGGCGGGAGCTCGACGTCCTCACCTCGCTGTGCCGGCCGGCGCTGTCCGACGAGGCGTTCGTCTCGCCGGCCACGGCCAAGGAGATCGCCGACGATCTCGTCGTCACCGAGGCGGCGGTCAAGCAGCACCTGCTGCGGCTGTACCAGAAGTTCCGCATCCCCGAGGGGGCGAACCGGCGGACCCGGCTCGCCAACGAGGTCGTCGCCCTCGGCCTGGTACGGCCCACCCCGGTCGTGCCGTCCCAGCGGTCCTCGGGGCCGCGGGAGCAGGAGCAGGAGCGGCGGCAGCAGCAACGCCAGCGGCCGGGCCGCCGCGCCTCTTGAGCGAGGCTCCGGCGGCACGCGTCCTTTGTGGCGCGCCCGGGCCCGCGGGCCCGGGCCGCCGGGCCTGCCCATGCCACTCGTGGTGTGGTTCCGGGCCTGACCGAGCCATTCGAGGTGTGGTGGTGGCCTCGCCGGGCCACTCGTGGTGCGGTGCCGGTCCTGGCCATGCCGCGCGCGGCCCGGTGCTCGGCGGCCACCGGGGCGCGGTGCCGCCGACGCCCCGGGTCAGGCTGCGGCCAGGCGCTCGGCGGCCTCCACCACGTTGGTGAGCAGCATCGCCCGGGTCATCGGGCCGACGCCGCCCGGGTTGGGCGCCATGAAGCCGGCGACCTCGCGCACCTCCGGTGCGACGTCCCCGACGATCTTGCCGTCCACGCGGGAGACGCCGACGTCGAGCACGGCGGCGCCGGGCTTCACCATGTCGGCGGTGACGAGGCCGGGCACGCCCGCCGCCGCCACCACGATGTCGGCCCGCCGTACGTGGGAGCGCAGGTCCCGGGTGCCGGTGTGACAGAGGGTGACGGTCGCGTTCTCGGTCCGGCGGGTGAGGAGGAGGCCGAGCGGGCGGCCGACCGTGATGCCCCGGCCGATCACCACGACCTCGGCGCCCTTGAGCGGCACGCCGTACCGCTGGAGGAGGACCACGATCCCCCGGGGCGTGCACGGCAGCGGCGCGTCGACCATGTGCACGAGCCGGCCGAGGTTCACCGGGTGGAGGCCGTCGGCGTCCTTGGCCGGGTCGATCCGCTCGATCAGCGCCTGGGTGTCGAGGTGGCGCGGCACCGGGAGCTGGAGGATGTAGCCGGTGCAGGCCGGGTCGGCGTTGAGCTCGTCGATCACGGCCTCCACCTCGGCCTGGGTCGCCGTCGCCGGCAGGTCCCGGCGGATGGACGCGATGCCGACCTCGGCGCAGTCGCGGTGCTTGCCCGCCACGTAGACCTGGCTGCCCGGGTCATCGCCCACCAGGATCGTGCCGAGGCCGGGGGTGATCCCTTTCGCCGCCAGCGCCTTCACCCGGTTGGCGAGGTCGGCCTTGATCGAGGCCGCGGTCGCTTTGCCGTCCAGAATCTGCGCGCTCATGGCTCCTCCCCCTGCCCGCGCCGCTATTTATGACATTCGGCAATTTGATGAATAAACCGGACAGATGTCCGGGCCATCAGTGGAAGAAATGGCGGGTCCCGGTGAAGTACAGGGTGACCCCCGCCTCGTTCGCCGCGGCGATGACCTCGTCGTCCCGGATCGACCCACCCGGCTCGACGATCGCCGTCACCCCGGCCTCGGCCAGCACCTGCAGGCCGTCCGGGAACGGGAAGAACGCGTCCGAGGCCGCGACCGCGCCGGCCGCGCGATCACCCGCCCGGGTCACGGCGAGGCGGGCCGAGTCCACCCGGTTGACCTGCCCCATGCCGACCCCGACCGTGGCCCCGCCGGAGGCGAGCACGATCGCGTTGGACTTCACCGCGCGGCAGGCCCGCCAGGCGAAGGCGAGGTCCGCGAGCACCTCGGGCGAGGCCGGGCTGCCCGCCTTCAGCTCCCAGGAGGCGGGGTCGTCGCCCGGGGCGTCCAGCCGGTCGACCGTCTGGACGAGCACTCCCCCGTCGATCCGGCGGAACTCGCCCCGGTCCGACGGCCGGCCCGGGCAGGCGAGGAGCCGGATGTTCTTCTTCTGCCGCAGCACCTCCAGGGCCTCGGGGGCGAACGACGGCGCGACCACCACCTCGGTGAAGATCGGCGCGATCTGCTCGGCGAGCTCCACGGTCACCTCCCGGTTCACCGCGATCACCCCGCCGAACGCGGAGACCGGGTCGCACGCGTGCGCCTTGCGGTGCGCCTCGGCCACGTCCGCGCCGATCGCGATGCCGCACGGGTTCGTGTGCTTGATGATCGCCACGCAGGGCTCGGCGAAGTCCCAGACCGCCCGCCACGCCGCGTCGGCGTCCACGTAGTTGTTGTAGGACATCTCCTTGCCGTGGAGCTGCTCGGCCGTGGCGAGGCCCTCCCCCGAGCCGACGTAGAGCGCGGCCCGCTGGTGCGGGTTCTCGCCGTAGCGCAGCACGGCCTTGCGGTGCCAGGCCGCGCCCAGGAACGACGGCCACTCCCCCTCGGGGGCGTAGTCGTTCGCGAACCAGGAGGCGACCGCCACGTCGTAGGCCGCGGTGTGCGCGTACGCCTTCGCCGCGAGCCGCCGCCGCTCCTCGAGCGTGAAGCCGCCGGCCTCGACCGCGGCGAGCACGGCCGGGTACTCCGCGGGGTCGACGACCACGGCGACGGTGTTGTGGTTCTTCGCCGCCGCGCGGATCATCGCCGGGCCGCCGATGTCGATCTGCGCGATGCACTCGGCCGGTGCGGCGCCGGAGGCGACGGTCTCGGCGAACGGGTACAGGTTCACCACCGCGAGCTGGAACGGTTCGATCTCCAGCTCTTCGAGCTGCTTGACGTGCGCGGGGTTCTCCCCGTCGGCGAGCAGGCCCGCGTGGATCCGCGGGTGGAGCGTCTTCACCCGGCCGTCCAGGCACTCGGGGAAGCCGGTGAGGGACTCCACCTTCGTGACCGGCACGCCGAAGGACGCGATCGTGGCGGCCGTGCCGCCGGTTGAGACGATCTCCACCCCAGCGGCCTCGAGCCCACGGGCCAGCTCCTCCAGCCCGGTCTTGTCGTACACCGCGATCAGCGCGCGCCGGATGGCGATTCGCGTCACTTCGTGATCCTCCCTGACTCCTGGCCGGTCTGGGGACTCCCGCCGGGACCCTCCGTGCCGCCGATCCGCACCCGCCGCCCCGACACCGACCAGCCCTCGCGGGCCATCCGGCCGACGACGTCGACGAGCAACCGGCGCTCGACGGTCTTGATCCGCTCGTGCAGGGTCGCCTCGTCGTCCCCCTCTTCGACGCGGACCGGCTCCTGGGCGATGACCGGGCCGGTGTCCACCCCCGCGTCGACGAGGTGGATTGTGCATCCGGTGACCCGGACCCCGTACTCGAGGGCGTCGCGCACCGCGTGCGTGCCGGGGAAGGCGGGCAGCAGCGCGGGGTGGGTGTTCACCACCGGGAACGCGCCGAGCACGTGCGGACCGAGGATCTTCATGAAGCCGGCGGACACCACCAGGTTCGGCTCATGCTCGGCGATGCGCGCGGCGAGGTGGGCGTCCCACTCCTGGCGGGTGGGGAAGTCGCTCAGCTTCACGACGAACGTGGGGACCCCGGCGCGCTCCGCCCGGGCCAGGCCTTCGATGCCGTCCCGGTCCGCGCCCACGGCGACCACGCGCGCGCCGAAGGCCGGGTCGGCCGAGGCGTCGAGCAACGCTTGCAGGTTCGTCCCCGAACCCGAGACGAGGACAACGAGCCGGAAAGTCAGGGCGGGAACTCCTTCATCTGTGGCCGTCGTTTTGCAGACGGTCGCCGGGAGATGGTTCCTTAGAAGTCCGGACCTGGAGGGCGGCGACCCCTACCGCACAAAGGGTATCGGCACCGTCCGCGGAACCACGACGGCCCGTGCTCAAGACGAGGCGAGGAGATCGTGACGACACCCCTGCCCATGACCCCCGAGATGGGAGGCCGCCGCGCGCTCGCGTTCGCGCTCATCGCGCTGATCTTCACGCTCCTGCTGCCCACGGCCGGATTGGTGCTCTCCCTCTTCAGCATCATGATCGCCATCCGCGACCTGCGCACCCTGCAGCTCGCCAAGCAGCGGCTGGGGATGGCGATCGGCGCGGTGGTGATCGCATCGATCGCCCTGCTCCTCGGCGCGGCCAGCGCAGCCGTCCAGTACTA
Organism: Thermobispora bispora DSM 43833; assembly: GCF_000092645.1. Lineage (NCBI taxonomy): Bacteria > Bacillati > Actinomycetota > Actinomycetes > Streptosporangiales > Streptosporangiaceae > Thermobispora > Thermobispora bispora. The sequence continues at coordinate 724,594 of NC_014165.1, read as the reverse complement.
CTTCTCCGCTGAGCTGTCCGCCTACTACGAGTGCACCAAGGGCGCGGGAACGGTGGAGGCCCAGCAGGACTGCAACGACCAGCTCAGGCGCTCGGTGGAGAAGAAGCTGGGGGTGCCCCTCCCCCCGTCCTTCCCGTCTCTGCTGTGACGGCCGCTCACCGGTTCTCCTCCCCGTACGGCCCGGCCGCGAGGCGCGCCAGGCCGTACGGTGACCGGGCGCAGGCCCACGGCGGGCGGCCGGGACGCTGCGGGCCAGGCGACCGGAGAGGCGGGCCCGCCCGGGCGAGCCGGGAGGCGGCACCGGGAGGCGGGGCACGGGCGAACCGGGAGCGGGGCACGGGCCCCGCTGCGGCGGTGCCGCACGGCGCGGTCCGGGAATTCCGGACTCACGACACGATCGAATGAATCGCCCGCATCGCCGAACGAACCCAGACGTGACGGTGCCCGGCCGGCGAGAGGAGCCGGCCGGGCACCGTCATTCTGGGCGGGAGTTGAGGGGAGCTATGCGCAGTGCCACCGGATTCCCTGGAAATCCAGGCCCCTCGCCCACTGGTACCACTTGTAGTGGCGCGGGCGGAGGATATAGCACGGGCTGTCCGGACCGCGGCGCTTGACGGAGAAGGAAATGGTGTACCGGCAGTAATTGGTCACCCGGACGGTCTGGGTGACCCGGCCGACCTTATGGCTGACGTACGCGCACCTCGGCTTCTTCGCCGTCACGGCCGTTCCGGCGCTCGCCGGAGCGGCGGCGATCCCCGTCATCAGGAACGCCGTGGACAGAATGAGTCCGAGACGGCCGATGACCTTTGGCATGCGGCTTCCTTTCGGGGTTGAGCACTGAACGCCGTAGGCATTATTACCCCCAAGCGAAGATCAAGAATCGATTGATTTCGATTTTTGGGCCCACCGCCGCGGGCGTGCACCGTTGATTTCGCGGGAATTTCTACCATGTCCCTGAATCGCGATATGAGCGATTCATCACCCAAATGACGCGGATATCGCGCCTGATCCGGTATCCGGATCCCGTACGGGGCGGCGGATCGGCGCCGGTGCCGAGGTCACCCGAGCAGGCGATGAGGAGCAGGGGCCGGAGCCGGAGCATCCGTGCACCATCCGTGCTCCGGTGGACCGCGCACCCGAAGCGGGCATAGACGATCGGTACGCCGATCCCCCTCCGGATACCAGCACACCCGAGGCGGAGGACCGAAGGCCGCGATCGATCTCGCGCCCGCACGCGCAGACCCCGCGGGCTGACGTCGGGGCGGTCGCGGGGCGGCCGCCCCACGCCCGCACACGCAGGGGCCGCGGATCCTCGGCGTGAGAGCGTCAGCAACCGGTGGCCCGCGCCCCGCATGCGCGGGGCCCGCGTCTGTCTGAGCGCGGCACGTGCCGCCTTGATCGCCCGCGTCCCGCATGCGCGGGGCCCGCGGTCGGGCCCGGCCTCGGGGCGCGGCTGGCCCACCACGGCACGAGCCCCGGTGGATCATGCCGCCGCTCGGCGGCCCGGAAGCTAGTTCTTGTCCCAGGCGTACGGGTCGACGTAGATGACGTGGCCGCCGCGGTCGTCGGTCTCGTCCACGATCTCCGGGCGCCCGGGCTGCGCGGGCGCGATCCGGTTCGCCCGCGCGGCCTCCCCGGCGGTCCCGGCCACCGGGTCGCCGGCCCGGTCGTCCCTGATCACCGGCAGCGGCTGGGTGTCCGCCTCGGCGGCGTCGAGCCAGTGCCCGGGGAGCGCCCGGTCCCGGCCCCGGCGGAGCCGCCGCAGCACGGCGCGGAGCGCGGAGACGCGCTCCCGATCGGGTTCGCCGGCCGGGCGCCGCCCGACCAGCCACCAGTTCACGAAGCCCGCGGAGATGCCGGCCGAGACGCCCACCTCCAGGGCGACGGAGAACGCCACCTCCCACGCGGACGGGCCGATCACGGTCAGCCGCGCCCCGCCGAGCGGCCCGCCGGAGAGGAGCGCCAGCAGGCCAGCGGCCGCGCCCGTGGTCACGCCGCAGCCGACCCCCCAGAGCGGGGCGGCCTCGAGCGACGCCGTGGGCGCGACCCGCGCCACCACCACCCCGGCGACCACGCCGGCGGCGAACGGCACGGCCACCACCGTCAGCGCCCAGGCCGGCGCGGCGCCCGACGACGGGAGCGCCCCCAGCAGCGGCAGGCTGGGCACCGCGCCGAGCTTCACCCCGGTGGGGGCGACCAGGGTCCCGGCGCCGACCGCGAACCCCGGCCCGGCCATGTACGCCAGGCTCCAGATGGCGGCGTTCGCCAGGTAGAGCGCCTCGACGATGAGCAGCAGCAGCCCGCCGATGAACCCGGGGTCGAGGGCGTCGGTGAGCCGGCGGATCTCCCCGAAGCTGACCGTGATCGCGCCGAGCACGAGCGCCATGCCGGCGACGAGCATGATGCCGAGCGCGGCGGCCGTACCGAGCACGAGGGAGCGGGGCCGCTCGGGGAGGAGCCGGAGCATCGACCGCCACGGCCCGATCGTGCGCGCGGTGGCGATCGAGCCGGTGGCGAACGCGAGCGCGAAGTGGCTGATCAGCGCCTCGCCGAGGAACGGCTGCACCACCTCGTTCCGCGCGACGAGGGCGATCACCCCGGCGAGCATCGCGTACGGCGCGGCGAGCGAGACGCCCGCCTGGACGACGAGCACGAGCTGGGCGCGGCGGCGGGTGTTCTCGGCGTCCTCCGGCGACTCCTCGGATGACCGGACCGGGATGCGGACCCGGAGATCCGCGTCGCGCGCCATCCACAGCCCGGCCCGGTAGAGCAGGAAACCGGGCAGGGCCATCAGCCCGAGCGGGAGCATCCCGACCGCGCCGCCCGGGATGGCGAACCCGGTGTGGTGCGCGGCGAGCCAGATCAGGCAGGCGGTGCGGAACACCCCGGGGAGACCTTCGGCGAAGGCGCCGCGCGGGGCGGCCATCCAGCCGATCAGGGTGAGCGTGGTGAGGACGGCGAGGCCGACCCCGAGGGTCCAGACGGCGGCGAGCACGCCGGAGACGGGAAGCGGGCGACGGGCCTCCTCCTCGTCGCCGAGGCGCTGCAGAACGACGCGAGGGGCGTTCTTGAATTGGTCAAAGAGGACCGTCACATTACCCCATGGTGGCAGCCGGGGCCCGGATCGCCGGGGAGGCACGCCGATGTTCCGGCGAACCCGGCCGCCTCGCCGGGATCGAGACCCCGCGCCCGAGGCGAACGCCCGCTCCGGTGGCGGCCCGGCCCGCGGCACCCTGGCCCGGGCCGGTACGGGTCCGGTCCCTCCCCGCGGAGGCCCGGACCCGTACCCGAAGGCCGCGGACGGCGTCGTGCCGTCAGCGCGACTTGATGATCTCCCGTATGATGCGGGCGGTCTCGCTCGGGGTGCGGCCGACGCGGACGCCGACCTTCTCCAGGGCCTCCTTCTTGGCCTGCGCCGTACCGGACGAGCCGGAGATGATCGCGCCGGCGTGGCCCATGGTCTTGCCCTCGGGCGCGGTGAACCCGGCGACGTAGCCCACGACCGGCTTGGTCACGTGCTTCTCGATGAAGGCGGCGGCCCGCTCCTCCGCGTCCCCGCCGATCTCACCGATCAGCACGATCGCCTCGGTCTCCGGGTCCTCCTGGAACGCCTTGAGGGCGTCGATGTGCGTGGTGCCGATGACCGGGTCGCCACCGATCCCGACGCAGGTGGAGAAGCCGATGTCCCGCAGCTCGTACATGAGCTGGTAGGTGAGCGTGCCGGACTTGGAGACCAGGCCGATCGGGCCGGGGTTGGTGATGTCGGCCGGGATGATGCCGGCGTTCGACTTCCCGGGCGAGGCGATGCCGGGGCAGTTCGGGCCGATGATCCGGGTCTTGTTGCCCTTCGACACGGCGTAGGCCCAGAACTCGGTGGTGTCGTGCACCGGAACGCCCTCGGTGATCACGACGCAGAGCGGGATCTCGGCGTCGATCGCCTCCATCACCGCGGCCTTGGTCGCGGCCGGCGGCACGAAGACCACGGAGACGTCCGCGCCGGTCTCCGCCATGGCCTCCTTGACCGTGCCGAAGACGGGCAGGCCCTCGTGAATGATGCCGGCCTTGCGGGCGTTGACCCCGCCCACGACCTTGGCCCCGGCGGCGAGCATGCGGCGGGTGTGCTTCGTACCCTCCGAGCCCGTCATGCCCTGGACGATGATCTTGCTGTTCTCAGTGAGCCAGATAGCCATCAGGCACCTACCGCGGCGAGCTCGGCGGCACGCTTGGCCGCTTCATCCATGGTGTCCACCAGCTCGACGCCGGGCAGCGCGGCGTCGGTCAGGATCTTCCGCCCGAGGGCGGCGTTGTTGCCGTCCAGCCGGACGACCAGCGGCCGGGTCACCGCCTCACCGCGGCTCTCCAGCAGCTTGAACGCGGAGACGATCCCGTTGGCGACCGCGTCGCAGGCGGTGATGCCGCCGAAGACGTTGACGAACACCGACTTCACCGACGGGTCGGACAGGATGATCTGCAGGCCGTTGGCCATGACCTCGGCCGAGGCGCCGCCGCCGATGTCGAGGAAGTTCGCCGGCTTCGGCTGGCCCGGGAAGGACTCCCCGGCGTACGCCACCACGTCGAGCGTGGACATGACCAGGCCGGCGCCGTTGCCGATGATGCCGACCGAGCCGTCGAGCTTGACGTAGTTGAGGTCGAGCTCCTTGGCGCGGGCCTCCAGGGGGTCCTCCGCTGCCTTGTCGACGTACTTCTGGTGGTCGGGCTGGCGGAAGAGCGCGTTGTCGTCGAGGGTGACCTTGCCGTCGATCGCCCGCACCGCGCCGTCGACAGTGAGGATCATCGGGTTCACCTCGACGAGGGTGGCGTCCTCGTCGACGAAGACCGCCCAGAGCTTCTCGATGATGTCCACGGCGCCGTCGAGCGCCCGCTCGGGCAGGCCGCCGGCGATCGCGATCTCCCGGGCCTTCGCGCGATCCACCCCGGTGAGCGGGTCGATCGGCACCTTGGCCACCTTCTCGGGCGTCTGGCGCGCGACCTCCTCGATGTCCATGCCGCCGGCGGCCGAGCAGATGGAGAGGAAGGTGCGGTTCGCGCGGTCGAGCAGGAAGGAGAAGTAGTACTCCTCCGCGATCTGGCTCGCCTCCTCGACCAGGACCTTGCGGACCGTGTGGCCCTTGATGTCCATGCCGAGAATCTGCTGCGCCTTCTCGTACGCGTCGTCGGGACCGTCGGCGAGCTTCACGCCGCCCGCTTTGCCGCGGCCCCCGGTCTTGACCTGCGCCTTGACAACGACTCGGCCGGTCAGCGTCTCGGCCGCCGCGCGCGCCTCCTCCGCCGTGTGCGCGACGATGCCGCGTGGTACTGGGATGCCGTACTCCGCGAAGAGTTCTTTCGCCTGATGTTCGAACAGGTCCACGAGGGTCCGTCCCTAAGTGATGTCGAGGCCAGGCGCCGTCGTCTCGCCCGGCGACTTCCGCGCATGAAGAGTAGCCCCCGCCCGCAGGTGGCCGGGCACGGGGTCCCTGATCGGGAGCCGGGGTGACGGCCGTCGTGACTTCCATCTTTTCACGTGCCGCGGACCGGAACGTCCGCCGCTCCCACCGCCGGACACCGCGATCTCCTCGAGGTCCGGGACACCGCCGCCTCCGCGCTAGCGGACACGGACGCCGGTCTGGATCGACGGCCCGATACCCGCGCGGCCACCGAATCCCCGGCCTGGAATCCGCACGGACGTCCGGTATGCGGGAAACCCTCATGGCGCGCGATCGCCTGACAGCGGCCTATACCCGCACCACAGACTCTCGCCGAAGCTGACCGAAATTCCACCGCCGGTCCGGCGCTTTTCACCCGGATTCACTTTCGCGGCTTTTCCCAGCTCATCACGCTCTATGAGCACGGGGGAGGAATCCGCACCACCGCGATGATCAATGCTGGTAGAACTCTTCCCACCGCTCTCATTCGGCGAGAGCGCCAGAGAGGAAACCATTCATGAAGCGATTCTCGGCCGTCCTGGCATGCGCGGCGGCGGCCGTCGTCTTCGCCCCCGGCCCGTTCACCCCGCGCACGCCCGGGCGACGGCCCGCCCGGCCGATCCCGTGGCGGCGTTGCGGAGGCAGTTCATCACCGGGCGCGGGATGACGTTCATCGACCGGACCTCGCTCCGAGGCGGCGAGGTCTTCTTCCGGCGCACGGGGAAGTTCCAGTTCGGCCCGCGCGGCGTGACCGCCTCGGACATGACCGGCGAGTTCCACGTCAAGGCGAGGGACCTCGAGCTGTTCTCCGAGGATGTCCGGTCCTGCTTCCGGCCCGAGCAGGCCATCCGCATCGGCAGGACCGTACCTCAAGGGCGGGCTCATCTCCGGCTTCCTGCCCGCCGGCAAGACCTGGCTCAAGTGGCCCGGCGGTCCGGCGGCCGGCTTCACCGGCAGCCTGGGACAGCCGATCAACATCACCGAGCCGGGGACGTTGCGGACGCTGATCTCGCGCGCCACCAAGGTCAAGGGCGTCTGCCGGGGCACGATCACCTTCGGCGAGCTGTGGAAGACGTCGAAGTGGTTCCGCGACGTGCGGGTGAACACGAAGCCGAAGGCCGCCGAGGCGAAGACCGAGATCGACCACAGGCTGTACGTCGACGGCCGAGGGCAGATCACCCGCCTGGTCAGCTCCTACGACGACGCCGACCTTGAGTCTCGGGTGACCACGGACACCGTCTTCTCCGGCTGGGGCAGGCGGGTGTCCATCAAGCCGCCCGCCCGTGGCACGGTGGCGAACCTCACCGAGCTCGACGTCGACACCGGCGAGCTGCCGACTCCGGTGACCATCGGCCAGCCCGCGGCCCGGCTAGAGCTTCTCGATCGGCGCGTAGGCGAGGAGCAGCGTCTTCTCGCCTGCGCCGCCGAAGTCGACCGTGGCCCGGGCCTTCTCGGCCACCCCGTCCACGCTGATCACCGTGCCGACGCCGAACTTCTCGTGCGCGACCCGGTCGCCCGGCGCCAGGGCGGGGATCGGGCGGGCGCCCGGCCGGGCCGGCCCGGCCGTACGGGACCGCCCGGGCTCCCGCCGCTCGGTCGCCGCGGTCCACGGGGTCTTGCCCGGGTCGGTCCGCCACTCGATCAGCTCGGCCGGCACCTCGTCGAGGAAACGCGACGCCGGGTTGAACGAGGGGGCGCCCCAGGCGGAGCGGACCACCGCGCGGGAGAAATAGAGCCGCTGCTTGGCCCGGGTGATGCCCACGTAGGCGAGCCGGCGCTCCTCCTCCAGCTCCTTGGGGTCGGTCATGGAGCGCTGGTGCGGGAAGACGCCGTCCTCCATGCCGGTGAGGAAGACCACGGGGAACTCCAGGCCCTTGGCGGTGTGCAGCGTCATCAGCGTGACCACCCCGCCGTGGTCCTCCCCGTCCGGGATCTCGTCGGCGTCGGAGACCAGGGAGACCTGCTCGAGGAAGCCGACCAGGCCGCCGTCCGGGTTGGCCGCCTCGTACTCGGCGGCCATCGAGACCAGCTCCTTGATGTTGTCGAGCCGGTTCGCGTCCTGCGGGTCGTCCGACTCCTCCAGCTCCACCCGGTAGCCGGTGGCGTTCGCCACCTCCTCGACGAGGTCGCGCAGGGGGAGCTCCCGGGCCCGCAGGTCCTCGATGAGCGCGACGAAGTCCCGGATCGCGTTGAGCGAGCGGGTGGCGAGGCCGGGGGCCTCCTGGGCCCGCTTCAGGCCCTCCCAGAACGGGATGCGCTCCCGGGCGGCGAACGCCTCGATCATCGCCTCGGCCCGCTCGCCGATGCCGCGCTTGGGCACGTTGAGGATGCGGCGCAGCGACACGGTGTCGTTCGGGTTGACCAGGATCCGCAGGTAGGCGAGCAGGTCCTTGACCTCCTTGCGGTCGAAGAACCGCACCCCGCCCACGATCCGGTACGGCAGGCCCGTACGGCTGAAGACCTCCTCGAACACCCGGGAGGCGGCGTTCGTGCGGTAGAACACGGCGACGTCGCCGGGCTTGATCCCCTCCTCGTCGGCGAGCCGGTCCACCTCCTGCGCGACGAACAGCGCCTCGTCGTGCTCGTTGTCGGCCACGTAGCCGACGATCTTCGGCCCGGGGCCCTGGTCCGACCAGAGGTTCTTCGGCTTGCGGCCCTGGTTGCGGGAGATCACCGCGTTGGCGGCGTCGAGGATCGTCTGGGTGGAGCGGTAGTTCTGCTCCAGGAGGATGGTCCGGGCGTCGGGGAAGTCGCGCTCGAACTCGAGGATGTTGCGGATGGTCGCGCCGCGGAACGCGTAGATCGACTGGTCGGCGTCGCCCACGACGACGAGCTCGGCCGGGTCGGCGACGCCCTCCCGCACCACGTCGCCGTCCACGGTGCGGACCTCGGGGCGGCCGACCAGCTCGCGGACGAGCACGTACTGGGCGTGGTTGGTGTCCTGGTACTCGTCGACCATCACATGCCGGAACCGCCGCCGCCAGTGCTCCGCCACCTCGGGGAAGAGCTGGAACAGGGCGACCGTCTGCATGATGAGGTCGTCGAAGTCCATCGCCCCCGCCTCGGTCAGCCGCGTCTGGTAGATGCGGTAGGCCTCGGCGAGGGTGCGCTCCAGGTGGGTCTGGGCGCGCGACGCCGCGGTCTCGTGGTCGATCAGCTCGTTCTTGAACGCGCTCACCTGCGCGGCGAACGAGCGCGGCGGGTACCGCTTGGGGTCGAGGTCGAGCTCACGGCAGACCATCGCCATGAGCCGCTGCGCATCGGCCTGGTCGTAGATCGTGAAGTTGGTCGGGTAGCCGAGCCGCTTCGCCTCCCTGCGGAGGATGCGCACGCAGGCGCTGTGGAAGGTCATCACCCACATGAGCTGCGAGCGCGGGCCGACCAGCCGGTCGACCCGGTCCCTCATCTCCCGCGCCGCCTTGTTGGTGAACGTGATGGCGAGGATCTCCGCGGGGTGGACCCGCCGCTCGGCGAGCAGATAGGCGATGCGATGCGTGAGCACCCGCGTCTTTCCCGAGCCCGCGCCTGCGACGATCAGGAGCGGGCTTCCCTGGTGCAGGACGGCCTCCCGTTGCTGCGGGTTGAGGCCGTCCAGCAGAGGATGGGTGACTGCTCGGGTGGACACGTCCTTAGAGTAAGGCGGTCCAATGACAACCGAAGACCGATGACCGCCGCACGCGCCGCGGGCTTCCCGCTCCCGGTGGCGGTGCGCGCCGGACGAAAGGGGCATTAGCGCATGCTCGATGAGGCCGCCATCCGCAAGGTGCTCGTGGTCGTCGCGCACCCGGACGACATCGACTTCGGTGGCGCGGGGACGATCGCGAAGCTCACGGACGCCGGGGCCGAGGTGGTGTACTGCCTGGTCACCGACGGCGAGGCCGGCTGGCCCGACCACGAGACCCCCGCCGAGAAGATCGCCGCCACCCGCCGCGCGGAGCAGACGGCGGCCGCCAAGTGCGTCGGCGTCTCCGATCTCCGGTGGCTCGGCTACCCCGACGGCGCGGTGGAGTACTCCCTCGAGCTGCGCCGGGCCATCACCCGGGTGATCCGCCAGGTGCGGCCCGACCTGGTCATCACCTCCACTCCGGAGCGCAACTACGCCGCGATCGGGCCCAGCCACCCGGACCACCGGGCCGTGGGCGCGGCCACCCTCGACGCGGTCTACCCGGACGCGCGGAACCCTCGCGCCTTCCCCGAGCTGATCACGGAGGAGGGCCTGGAGCCGTGGACCGTGCGCGAGGTCTGGCTGTCGGGCACGATGACGCCGAACCGCTACGTCGACGTCACCGCGACCGTGGAGCGCAAGATCGCCGCGCTGCGCGCCCACGAGAGCCAGACCTCCCACATCCCCGACCTCGCCGGCATGGTCAAGGGCTGGCTCAGCGCGAACGCCCGTGCGGCCGGGCTGCCGGAGGGGTCGTTCGCCGAGGCGTTCCACGCCGTGGTAACCGCCTGACACCCGCCATGGTCACCTGCTGACGCCCGGCTGTGCCGTGGTCACCGCCCGATGCCCGGCCGTACGGCACCGCCCGGCTCTTCCGGACGTGACCGATCATCCCCATCGGCACGGCGCCTCCGCAGGTGACCGCGCGCCCCGGACGCACGGGCCGCGCGGCTCTTCCGGACGTGACCGATCCCCGTCTCGCGGCCCCGGACCTCTGCGGGTGACCGCGCGTCCCCGGCGGCACGGCACCGCGCGCGGCGGTTCCCCGTCCGGCCCGCTCGACCGGGGTGCGCCACCGCGCCGGCCCACCGGCCCTGTGCCGTACGGCGGCGCGGGCGGCCATCCCGGCCGGGCCGCCGGTCAGGCGGGCCGGCGTACCTGTGCCGAGAGGTGGGCGGCCAGGTAGCCGAGGGAGTTCGTGGCGAGGTGGAGCAGGGCGGGGGCGAGCAGCCCGCCGCGGCGGCGCAGCTCGTGGAAGAGCACACCGGCCGCGGCCGTGGTGACCACGGTGCCGGCCACCAGGCGGGCGGTGCGGGCCCGGCCGTCCCCGGCGTCCGCGCCGGCCGGCCCGTCGGCGCCCGCTGAACCGCCGGCCAGCCGGCCGAGCGCCGGGTTGGCCTTCGCCATGTCGACGGCGGGGAGGACGTGCCACAGCCCGAACAGGGCGGCCGAGGCGGCGGCCGCGGTGGGCCCGGGGAGCACCCGGCCGAGCAGGGCGGGCAGCACGCCGCGGAAGCCGATCTCCTCCAGCAGCACGGTGCCGACCGGGACCTGGACCAGGGCCTCCTCCAGGAGGCGGGCGCGGGACAGCCCGAGCGCCCGCTGGTCGTGGAAGAACGCGCGGGTGTGCGGGATCGCGACGCCGGCGGCGTACCCGGCCGCCACCGCGGCGGCGAGCGCGCCGCCCAGCGCGGCGCCGCGCCGGGCGCGCAGGAAGCCCAGCTCCGGCCAGGTCACCCCGTGACGGCGGACGATCACCAGCATCGCGGTGAGCGCGGCGGCCGAGGTGACCGGGGCCATCCGGCGCGCGACCCGGTTGTTGAGCACGTTGGCGACCGCGAGCACGCCGAGGCAGCCCGCCAGCGGGCGCAGTGGCTTCACCCTCGTCCCCCCACGTCGTGCGCACTGCCGCTGCTCATACCCATGGTGGCCGGGCCGACACGGTGCCGGGCCGGGGACACGCCGGGGTCACACGAGCCGCCGGGCGCTGGCCCAGCGGGACAGCTCGTGGCGGTTGGAGAGCTGGAGCTTGCGCAGCACGCTGGAGACGTGCGTCTCGACGGTCTTCACCGAGATGAAGAGCTCCTTGGCGATCTCCTTGTACGCGTAGCCGCGGGCGATCAGCCGGAGCACCTCGCGCTCGCGCTGGGTGAGCGAGTCGAGCTCGGGGTCGATCGGCGGTGCCGGGGTCGAGGCGAACGCGTCGAGCACGAACCCGGCGAGCCGGGGCGAGAAGACCGCGTCCCCGTCGGCCACCCGGTGGATCGCGTCGGTCAGCTCCGGCCCGCTGATGGTCTTGGTGACGTAGCCGCGGGCGCCCCCGCGGATCACCCCGATCACGTCCTCCGCGGCGTCGGACACCGACAGGGCGAGGAACCGGGTCGGGATCCCGGCCTCGCGCACCCGGCGCAGCACCTCCAGGCCACCGCCGCCCGGCATGTGCACGTCGAGCAGCACCACGTCGGGCCTGAGCTCCTCGATCGCCTTGACCGCCGAGTCGACGTCCCCCGCCTCCCCGACGACCTGGATCGACGGCCCTAACTCCGCGCGCACGCCCGCCCGGAACAGCCGATGATCATCGACGATCAGCACCCGTACGGTCTTCATCGACTCCCTCACCGCCCGCGCCGCCCGGGTCACGGGCTCCGCTTCATGGTCAGCACGACCTCGGTGCCCTCACCGGGGGCGGTCTTGATCTTCGCGCTTCCGCCGTTACGTTCCATCCTGCCGATGATGGACTGCCGGATGCCCATCCGGTCCTCGGGGATCTCGTCGAGCACGAACCCCTTGCCCCGGTCCCGGATGAACACGGTCACCTCTTCCGGCTCCACCTCGGCGTAGACGGAGATCACCGGGGCGCCGCTGTGCTTCGCGGCGTTCACCATGGCCTGCCGCGCGGCGTGGAGCATGGCGACCAGCCTTTCGTCCAGCTCGCAGTCGCCCACGCAGACGACCTCGATCTTCACCCCGTGGGTGTCCTCCTCCTCGGCCGCGATCCGCCGCACCGCGGCGGCGAGCATGGTGTCGTCGCCCGGCTTGGGCTGGTAGAGCCAGGCGCGCAGCTCCCGCTCCTGCGACCGGGCGAGCCGCAGCACCTCGCGCGGATCGTGCGCGTTGCGCTGGATCAAGGTGAGGGTCTGCAGCACCGAGTCGTGGATGTGCGCGGCCATCTCGGCCCGCTCCTCCTGCCGGATGCGCTCGGTGCGCTCCCGCTGCAGCTCCCTGATGAGGGAGGCGAGCCACGGGGCGGTGATCATCAAGATGCCGCCGACGACCACGGCGCTGAACACCAGGCCGGTGCGCGCCCGGGCCAGCTCACCACTGGCGGCGAGGAAGCCGATCGCGCCGACCACGACGAGGATCACGCCGATCGCGGTGCGCAGCCAGCCCGTGCTCACCTGCCGGACCGCGCCGCTCACCAGGCGCTCCCGCCGCCCGGGATCGGCCTGCTGCCACATGATCAGCGAGCCGATCCCGCCGACCGCGATCGGCCAGAAGCCGAGGCCGCCGCCGATCAGCCAGCTCAGCACGACCATGACCAGCCACAGCACGCCGTACGCGACGACCTGCCCCCAGTCGCGCCGCGGCTCCGGGCCATGGACCTCTTCCTTGGGGGTGAACATCCACAGCGCCACGTACGCGACGAACCCGAGGCCGTCGACGAGCGTGAGCAGGACGAAGGCGAGCCGCAGGACGACCGGATCGAGCCGTAGCTGGGCCGCGGCCCCCTGCGCGACACCCGCGAGGACCCGGCCGGCCACCGGCCTCACCATCCGCGGGCACGCCTTGGGCGCGGTCGGCATCTCGTACATCTCGGACAGCATCGTCACATGCCACGGCTCTGATCGCATCCGGGCCGGACCCTGACCGGTCCCTGATCCGGCCGGACGGGGGCACGGCCGGCCGGGGCCCGGTACGCCGGGGGACCGCATGGCCGCCGACGTGCGCGAACGGCGGCGCCGCGAGGGCAGGGCCGCCGCGCGCCGCGGCCCCGGCGGCGGCATCGGGTACGGCGCGGCGGCGGGCGTCCTGAGCCGCCCCGGGCCGGGCTCCGGGATGAGTCAGGGGTCTCCCGGATTCCGCGGCGCGGCGGGCACCGGTGAGGATGGAGGCATGCCCGAGGTACCGACCGCACCCTCCCACGCCCCGGCGGGGCCGGAGCCCGGCCGGGTGCTGCGCCGCCACCGGGACGGTGGCCTCTTCACCGGCGTGTGCGCCGGCCTCGGCAGGTACACGGGGATCGACCCGGTGCTGTTCCGCGTGGGGTTCGCCCTGCTGGTGCTCGCCTCGGGCACCGGGCTGCTGCTGTACGCCTCCGCGTACCTGCTCATGCGGCAGCCCGACGAGAGCCCGAGCCACCTGGAGCGGTGGACCCGCCGGCAGTTCGACGCCGAGACCGTGCTCGCGCTGCTCGGCGCGGTGTTCGCGTTCGGCGTGCTCCTCAACGTGGCGTCGGGCGGGATCGACCGCGGCACGATCGTGATCGGCACGCTGCTCGCCCTCACCCTGCTCGCCGCGCACGCCCGCGGGGTCGACCTGCTGGCCCTGGCCAAGTCGATGCGGGAGCGGGCCCTGCGGCACGGGGTGCCGCTCGCCACCGGCCGGGGCGACGCGCCGCCACCGCCTCGCCCCGGCGCGTATCGCCGGCCGGGCGCCTGGTACGTACCGCGGGGGCCGTACCACGCGCCGCGGGACACCGGGCCCGCCGGGCCGGAGCACGGCGGTCCCGCCGCACCGCCCGCTCCGGACCGGCCGCCGGACCCCGCCGACCCGGCGGGTGGTGGCCGATGAGCCCGCCCCTGACGACCCCGTCGCCGGTCCTGCCGCGCCCGGCGCGTGCCGTCGCGGCCCACCGAGGCCGGCACCACGGCGATCACGCACCGGAGCGCGCCGCCCGGCTCCCTCGCCTTCCGGCTCACCCTGACAGAGGAGGACGCATGGTCACGGTGCAGCGGTCGGCCGGCGGCTCGACCGGCCTGCCGCTCGTCGGTGGCGCGCTCACCGCGCTCGCGCTCCTGATGCGGACCGCGGCGGCCCGGGTTCCGCGGATCGGCTCCTGCACCTGGCGGCCGGGGAGCGCCGCCGAGGTGCGGGAGAGCTACGCGGTGCACGCCGGTGCGGGCACGCTCGACCTGAGCCGCGTGCCCCTGGCCCCCGGCGGCAGGATCCGCTGCCGCGCCGAGGTCGTGCTCGGGGAGCTGACCGTGATCGTCCCTCCGGAGGCCCGCCTCGAGGTGCACGGCCGCGGCCGGATGGGCGAGCTGCTGATCGACCACAAGGTGCACAGCGGCCTCGGGGTCCGGGTCGAGCGGGTGGTGCCGCCGGCGGCGCCGGGCGAGGGTGAGGCCGCCACGATCGAGCTGCATCTGGCCGCGCGGATCGGGGACGTGGTGGTCCGCCGGGCGGCCTGATCCGGCCGGCTCGGGGAGCCAGCGGCCCGGACGCCGGGCCCGCTAACCGCCGATCAAGCCCCTCCCGGGCAACGCCGGCCCGCTCACGGCCACCGATCGGGCCCGCTACCGGACGACACCGGGCCCGCTCACGACCGGATCGAGCTCGCTCACGACCGGATCGAGCCCGCTCCCGACGCCGGCGAGACCCGCTCCCCCGCCGATCGAGCCCGCTCGAGGAACCGCTCGGCCTCTGCCCGCGTAGGCCCGGCCGGGCCCGCCGCGCCGAGGCCGATCGGTCCCCCTCGCCGATCAGGCCTTCTCGCGGATGAAGTCGGCGACGCGTTCCCCGATCATCACCGCGGTGGCGGCCGGCCCGCGGCTGGGCACGTCCGGGAGGATGGACAGGTCAGCGATCCAGAGGCCGTCGATGCCGTGCACCCGGCCGTACTGGTCCACGACCGCCTCCGGGTCGCCGGCCGGGCCCATCTTCGCGGTCCCGGCCGTGTGGAAGGCGGTGCCGATGTGCCGCCGGGCCCAGGCGTCGAGCAGCGCGTCGTTGTCGAGGGTCTTCCGGTCGATCTCGCCGAACCTCTTGACGTACGGCCGGAACGCCTTCGACCGCAGGAGGCCGGCGGCGACGCGCAGGGCCTCGCGCATCCGCTCCCGGTCCCGGGCGGTGGTGAGGTAGCGGTGCCGCAGCCTCGGGTGCACGTCCGGATCGGGCGAGACGATGGTGAGCTCCCCGCGGGACTCGGGGCGCTGGAGCGCCACGACCAGGTTGAGCCCGGCGCTGTGGAGCAGCTGGTCGAGGTTGCGCTTGAGCGAGGTGCCCATCATGCCCCGCAGGGTGGCGAGCGGGTGCGCGGCCATGGTGAGCAGGCCCTTGCCCGCGGGGCCGAAGACCGCCCGGCCGAAGGGCCGCAGCATGGGCAGGATCTCGAGGTCGCCGGACGTGGCGGATCCGGACGCGGTCCAGTGCAGCACCCCTTCGAAGAGCCGCGGCAGCCAGGGATCGTCGAGCCGGCGCCTGGGCACCCAGTTGAAGAGGATGTCGGGGTGGTCGGTGTACCCCTTGCCCACGCCGGGCAGGTCGTGCCGGACCCGGATGCCCGCCCGGCGGAGCTCGTCCGCGGGGCCGATGCCGGAGAGCAGCAGCAGGTGGGGTGACTTGATCGCGCCGGCGCAGAGCACGATCGTGCCGGCCCGGAACACGGTGGTCCGCCGCCCGGTGCGCGCCACCACGCCGATGGCCCGGTCGCCGTCGAGGATGATCCGGTGGACGACCGTGTTCCCCCGGACGGTGAGGTTGGGCCGGCTCTCGCGGACCGGGCTGAGATAGGCGAGGGCGGTGTTCATCCGCACCCCGTCGACCGCGTTCTGCGGCAGCGGCCCATACCCCTCATTCGACGTCATGTCGTTCTTATCCGGCTCATACGAGAAACCCAGCTCTTCGGCGGCCTCGTAGAACGCGTCGGTGACGGGTGAGAGATTTTCGGTCACCCGGTTCACCGGCATGGGCCCGCTGGAACCGTGCCCCGGGGCATCGCCGTAGGTGAGATCTTTTTCCAGCCTGATGTAGTAGGGCAGGATCTTCTCATAGGACCATTCGTGGTTTCCGGCGGCGGCCCACCGGTCCGCGTCGGTTTTCCGGGCCCGCACGAAGTACGCGCCGTTGAGCGCGGTGGAGCCGCCGAGAATCCTGCCGCGCGCCATTGAGCAGCCGAGTTCCGGAGTGAGCTGCGCGGTGAACGCCCAATTGTTCGGGTGGCCCGGCATCGCGGCCGACATCATGCTCGCCGCGATGAGCTCGGCCGGGTAGTCCTGACGCCGCCGCGCGTCCGGCCCCGCCTCGAGGAGCAGCACCCGCAGGCCGGGGTCCTCGCTCAGCCGCACCGCCAGCGGCACCCCCGCCGCACCGCCACCGACCACGATCACGTCGAAGCTGTCCACTGCGACGCCTCCCCGACCAGCGGAATAGGCACATTAAGGGCATCTGTGTTCTTTTGTTGCGGTCTATCACTAAACCACGGCGCGCGTTGATGATCAAGGTTTCCGGACGGCCGTTCGCGCCGATACCGATTCCCCACCGGACGTGACGGCTTTCCGGCGCGGGGCCATATCACCGCACGAATTCCGCGGCGTCCGGGGCCCGAGATCGGCGCCCGCCGCGGCCCGAAACACCCGAGAGTTCTGGGAACGATGCAACTGGGGGGTTGACCAGACGGCACCGGAGCGTACCGTCACGGATATCACCGCCGCGTTGGGGAGGACCCTATGCCCCGAATAACCGTGACCGTTGACGGCATCACGTACGAGCAGGAGGTGGAGCCCCGGCTGCTCCTCGTCCATTTCCTCCGGGATCACCTCGGGAAGACCGGCACGCCGATCGGCTGCGACACCAGCAACTGCGGCGCCTGCACGGTCCTCATGGACGGCAAGAGCGTCAAGAGCTGCTCGGTGCTCGCCGTCCAGGCCGACGGCAGCGAGATCGTGACGATCGAGGGCCTGGCGAGCGACGGGAACTGGCACCCCATGCAGCGGGCCTTCCACGAGGAGCACGCGCTGCAGTGCGGCTACTGCACTCCCGGAATGATCATGGCGGCGATCGATCTGGTCCGGGAGAACCCCGACCCCACCGAGGACGAGATCCGGCAGGGCCTGAAGGGCAACCTCTGCCGGTGCACCGGGTACTGCAACATCGTCCGCGCCGTACGGCGGGGCGCTGAGGAGATGCGGGTGGCGGCGCGATGACCGAAGTGCTCACCGAAGAGCGGAAAGAGACCGGCCGGGAGATCGGCAGAGCCCGGCGGCGCAAAGAGGACGCGCGGCTGGTCACCGGCCGCACGAAGTGGACCGACAACATCCAGCTCCCCGGCATGCTCCACGTGGCCTTCCTGCGCAGCCCGATGGCGCATGCCCGGATCACCAGGGTCGACACGTCCGCCGCCCGCAACCGGCCCGGCGTGGTGGCAGTGTTCAGCGGCCAGGACTTCGCCGGCGAGCAGGGCAGCCTGCCGTGCGCCTGGCCGGTGAGCGAGGACATCGTCATCCCCGAGCACCCGCCGATGGCGGTGTCCACGGTCCGGTACGTCGGCGAGGCGGTCGCGTGCGTGGTCGCCACCGACCGGTACAAGGCCGCGGACGCGCTCGAGGCGATCGAGGTCGACTACGAGCCGCTCGAGCCCGTGCTCGACATGACCGAGGCCCTCAAGGAGGGCGCGCCGAAGGTCCACGAGGCGGGCAACAAGGCGTTCACCTGGAAGTTCGCCCAGGGCGACATCGAGGCGGCGTTCCGCGACGCGCCCGTGGTCCTCGAGCGGACCTACGTGCAGCAGCGGCTCATCCCCTCGGCCATGGAGCCGCGCGCGGTGGTGGCGACCACCGACGGCGATCAGTACACGCTCTACTCGGCTACCCAGATCCCGCACATCCTCCGGGTCATGCTCGCGCTCACCACCGGGATCCCCGAGCACAAGCTGCGGGTGATCGCCCCGGACGTGGGCGGCGGGTTCGGCTCCAAGCTGCAGGTGACCGCCGAGGAGGTGCTCTGCCTGCTCATCGCCCGCCGCCTGGGCCGGCCGGTGAAGTGGACCGAGTCGCGGTCCGAGGGCAACCTCACCGTCCACCACGGCCGCGACCAGATCCAGCGGGTGAGCATCGCGGCCGAGCGCGACGGGCGGATCCGCGGCCTCAAGGTCGACCTGCTCGCCGACATGGGCGCCTACCTGATGCTCGTCACCCCGGGCGTCCCGCTGCTCGGCGCGTTCATGTACAACGGCATCTACAAGATGGACGCCTACGACTTCACCTGCACGGGCGTCTTCACCACCAAGATGCCGACCGACGCCTACCGGGGCGCCGGCCGCCCGGAGGCGACGTTCGCGATCGAGCGGCTCATGGACGAGCTCGCCGCCGAGCTGGGGATCGACCCGATCGAGCTCCGCCGGCGGAACTGGATCAAGAACACCGAGTTCCCCTACACCACCATCGCCGGCCTCACCTACGACTCCGGCAACTACGAGGCGGCGACCGAGCGGGCGCTCGCGCTCTTCAAGTACGACGACCTGCGGGCCGAGCAGGCCGAGCGGCGCCGGCGCAAGGATCCGGTCCAGCTCGGCATCGGCGTCTCCACCTACACCGAGATGTGCGGCCTGGCGCCCAGCCGGGTGCTCGGCAGCCTGTCGTACGGCGCGGGCGGCTGGGAGCACGCCGAGGTCCGGGTCCTCCCGACCGGCAAGGTCGAGGTGGTGACCGGGAGCAGCCCGCACGGCCAGGGGCACGAGACCGCGTGGAGCCAGATCGTCGCCGACGCGCTCGGCGTGCCGTTCGAGGACGTGACCGTCCTCCACGGCGACACCGCCTCCTCGCCCAAGGGCATGGACACGTACGGCTCCCGCTCGCTGCCGGTGGGCGGGATCGCGCTCCTCCAGGCCTGTGAGAAGGTGAAGGAGAAGGCGCGCCGGGTCGCCGCGCACCTGCTCGAGGCGAACCCGGAGGACATCGAGTTCGCCGACGGCCGGTTCCAGGTCCGGGGCACCTCCGCCTCGAAGACCCTGCAGGAGATCGCGCTCGCCACGTTCGCCGCGCACGACCTGCCCGACGGGTTCGAGCCGCGGCTGGACGCGGCCGCCACGTACGACCCGGAGAACTTCTCGTTCCCGCACGGAACCCACCTGTGCGCGGTGGAGGTGGACACCGAGACCGGCGCGGTCACCATCCGGTCGTACGTCGCCGTCGACGACGTCGGCCGGGTGATCAACCCGCTGATCGTCGAGGGCCAGGTCCACGGCGGCATCGCCCAGGGCATCGGGCAGGCCCTGTTCGAGGAGGCCGTCTACGACGGGCAGGGCAACCTGCTCACCACGACCATGGCCGACTACCTGCTGCCGTCCGCGGCCGACCTGCCCGGTTTCGTCACCGACCGGACCGAGACGCCCGCGACCACCAACCCGCTCGGGGTGAAGGGCGTCGGTGAGGCGGGCACGATCGCGTCCACCCCGGCGGTGGTGAACGCGATCGTCGACGCGCTCCGCCCGTTCGGGGTGCGCGATGTGCGGATGCCGTGCACGCCGGAGCGGGTCTGGCGGGCGATCCGGGAGGCGGAAGGAGCTCAGGCATGATCCCTGCGTCGTTCGGGTACTTCCGCCCGGCCTCGGTGGAAGAGGCCGTGGCCACGCTCAGCGAGGCCGGTGAGGACGCCAAGGTCCTCGCCGGCGGGCAGTCGCTGCTGCCCCTGCTCCGGCTCCGGCTCGCCTTCCCGGCCGCCCTGGTCGACGTGGGCCGGATCCCCGAGCTCCGGGGCATCGAGGACCGGGGCGACCACCTCTACATCGGGGCGACCACCACGCACCACGAGGTGATGAACTCCCCGCTGGTCAAGGAGCACTGCCCGCTGCTCGCGCAGGCCACCGCGACCGTGGCCGACCCGGCGGTACGGCACCGCGGCACGTTCGGCGGCTCGCTCGCGCACGCCGACCCGGCGGGCGACCTGCCCTCGGTCGCGCTCGCGCTCGGCGCCGAGCTGGTGCTCCGGTCACCGTCCGGGGAGCGGGCCGTCCCCGCCTCCGGGTTCTTCGTCGACTACCTGGAGACGGCGATGGAGCCGGCAGAGATCCTCGTGGGCGTCCGGGTGCCCAAGCTGGGCCCGGGCTGGGGCTTCCACTACGAGAAGTTCCAGCGCACGGCCCAGGCGTGGGCGACGGTCGGCGTGGCGGCCGCGGTCCGGCGGTCGAACGGGACCATCGAGGAGGCCCGGATCGGGCTCACCAACATGGGGCCCACCCCGGTCCGGGCGGCCGCCGCGGAGGAGGCCCTCCGGGGCGTGGAGATCGGCGACGACGCCGCGCTGCGCGCGGCGGCCGATCGGGCGGACGAGGGCACGGAACCACCGGCCGACCTGCACGCCCAGCCCGACTACCGCCGGCACCTGGCCCGGGTCCTCACCCGCCGGGCCGTCCTCGCGGCCGCGCACCGCGCCTGAGCGGGCGGGCCCACATTCGGAAACGGAGAGAGCATGGCGTTGCGGTTCGAGCACGAGTTCACGGTCCCGGTCCCGGTCGAGCAGGCCTGGCCGGTACTCCTCGACGTCAAGCGGGTCGCGCCGTGCCTGCCGGGCGCGGCGCTGGAGTCGGTCGACGGTGACGACTTCACCGGGACCATCAAGATGAAGGTCGGCCCGATCACCGTCTCCTACCACGGCAGCGCGCGCTTCGAGAAGGTGGACCCTGAGACGCGGACGCTCACCATCAAGGCGTCCGGCAAGGAGGTGCGCGGCCAGGGCACCGCGAGCGCCGAGGTCACGGCACGGCTCCTCGGCGAGGACGGGCGCACCACGGTGCGCGTGGAGTCGTCGTTCAACATCACCGGGCGGCCCGCGCAGTTCAGCCGGGGTGTGCTCGCGGACGTGGGCGGCAAGCTCATCGACCGCTTCGCCACCAATCTCGCCGCCCTGCTCGCGCAGGAGGAGCAGCGGGCGCAGGAAGGGGCGCAGGGCGCGCCCGCCACCGAGGAGGGGCCTGCCCGGGCGGAGGAGACCCCGGCTCCGGGCGGATCCCCCGCTCAGGGCGGCGCCGAGGCGGCGGCCCGGCCGCCCGCCCCGGGTGCGGTACGGCCCGCGGCGGCCGAGGCCGCTCCGCGGCCGCAGGAGGAGGCGCTCGACCTCCTCGAGCTCGCCGGCGGCCCCATGCTGCGGCGGCTCGCCCCGGTGGCCGCCGGGGTCATCGCGATCATCCTGCTCGTGCTCGGCCTGCGCGGGCTGCGCCGCCGGTAGGCGTGACCTCGCGGCGGCGCCGTGCCGTACGGGCGCGGTGCCGCCGCCCCCACGCCGGGGGCACCGCCCCGGGCCGGCGGGCCCGGGTCAGCGGGGGATCAGCTCACGGTCGCGCTGCCGCGGCAGCCCGGCGAGCCTGCGCTGGCCCTCGGTGAGCAGCGCGGCGATCGGCCCGGGCTCGCGCAGCCGGGTGAGCCGGTCCCGGTTGTACTTGCGGAGCCGGGAGAGCCGCCGCCGGTGGTACGCCTCCTTGAACGCGGCCACGTGCCGGCGGTCGGGCTTCGGCGCGCCGCTCAGCTCGTACCCGTGCGCCACGAGCCGGTCGCCGAGCACGGCCTCGCAGAGCGCGATCTCCCACGGCTCCAGCTTCGTCACCCACTTGCCCGAGTGCGCCGTGGTGACCTCGCCGTGCGTGTTGCTGTGCCAGACCTTGTGCTTCGGCACGGCAATCTCGGCGATGTGCCACGGCTCGCACATCGCGGGGTCGTACTCCTCGCCGAGGAAGTCGCAGAGCCGCTTCAGCTCGGTCTCCGGGTCGGCGGTGAGGTCCTCGTACCGGAGCTGGTAGTAGGTGTCCTTCGGCAGCTTGCGGGCGTACCGCTTGGCGAAGTCGATCGACTCGGCCCAGTTCGCCGCCGCGTAGATCGCGTCGGGGCGGTACCAGGGCATCTCCTTGAGCGAGGCCACGCAGTCGCGGCCGTCCCGGATCAGGTGGACGAACTGGGCGTCCGGGAACATCCGAAGGAGCATCTCGACGTGCCGGTAGTAGCTGGGCCGCTTGTCGCCCCAGCGCGGCTTGCCGAACCGCTCGGCGTAGCACTGGAAGGCCATCCCGATGACCGAGCCGAAGCTGCCCGGGCCGAGCATGGCCGCGCGGACGAACTCGTCGGCGTCCAGGCCGAGCTCGCGGAACTTGGTGTTCTTGCCGGTGGCGATCCAGGTGGCGAGCCTGCGGCGGTTCTCCGCCAGCCGCATGTCGCCGTACATCCGGCGGGAGAAGTACGCCGGGACCACGAACCTGGTCTCCGGCGGTACGGCGATACGCGGATGCGAGTGCAGCATGAGCTGCAGCATCGTGGTGCCCGAGCGCGGGCAGCCGATGACGAAGATCGGCCTGTCCGATGGCATGAGATCAATCCCCCCGTGGTGAGTTGGACAAGGCGCGGCAGCGGCCCCCGGCCGATCAGACGAGAATCCTCTCCCGCTCCGGCGCGCTCTTCGGTATCTGACGGGTGGCCAGCCAGACGCGGTAGACGAGGCTCATCTCGAACGCCAGCAGCAGCGCCCCGGCGAAGATCGCCACCGGGATCAGCGCCCTGGCGCCGAACAGCGGGGCGATCACGAACACCGCGGCGTGGAACTCGATGCCGCTCCACACGTGCGTGCGCACCCGCCGCCGGACCAGGAAGACCCGGAAGCGGTCGTACCAGGGGAAGCGCCGGTGGAACGCCTTCTGCAGGTCGACGAGGGCCTTCCCCTCCTCGACCTCGAGGTTCTTCACCTCGCTGCGCGGCCTCGTCTGGAGCACGTCCTCGACGAACACGCACTCGGTCTCCATCCGCCGGACGGTGACCGTCCGGATGGCCTCCTTGACCCGCTTGAGCTGCGGCGCGTTCATGTAACGGAAGAAGTCGAGCACGATCACGCCCAAGGCGGTGAACGCGTACGCCACGTCCCCCGTGCGCGCGTACTCGCCGAATCCGAGGCCCAGGGCGCACCAGAGCACCCGCAGGCGATCCCCCACGTAGTCGAGCCACAGGCCGAACGGGTCGCCGTTCCCCTTGAGCCGGGCCAGCTTCCCGTCCATGCAGTCGACCATGAAGCTCAGGTAGAACAGCACCGCCCCGAGCGGGAGGACCCCGGCGGCGAAGGCGGTGGCCGAGCCGAGCCCGATCGCCAGCGAGATCATCGACAACGCGTTCGGGGTGAGCGAGGTGTGGTTCGCCACCCACAACGTGAGCCGGCAGGCGAGCGGGTCGACCAGGAAGACCGTCCACCAGGAGTCCCGTCGCTTCCGTTTCGCGAGCACGTCGTCGAGCGTGAAGCCACCCATGCGGTAAGAATGGCTACAGTCGGTAGCTGTTCGCGCACGGTTCGGAAACAGACAGGGTAATTCGTTATCAGTTCTTGACCATCACACCGCCCTGGGCAAAGCCTGACTCAAGTGCGCGACGGCTCCGCTACATTCCGTGAGCAGGAGAGAGATCATGCCCGTTGCGACGTTCTACCGGCGGCTGCGCCGGCGGCTGCCGCTCACCCGGCCCGCGCCGGGGACCGCCCTGATCCGGCCGGACGCCAGCCCGCTCCAGGCCAGGCGGGAGACGCTCGACCTCGTCTGCTCGATCCTCTCGGACGCGGGCGTGCCGTTCTTCTGCGTCCGGCCGCTCCAGGTCCGCCCGCCGATCGTCGCGGTGCCCGAGGAGGAGCGGACCCGGGCCCTCACCGCGCTCGCCCGCAGCGGGCGGCCGCTCCACGCCGGGCCGGTGCGGTTCCGGGGCGTCCCCAAGGTGACCCCGCTGCGGCGCGCGTCCCGGCTGCGGGAGGACGTCCGGGTGGTCCGGGTGGCCATGTACTTCGCCAGCCCGTCCCACACGCTCGTCCTCGGCCCCGAGCACGGGTGTGATCTGGAGTTCTGGGCGCGCGATGGCGACATGCTGGCCGCGCCGCGGCCCAACCGCGCGTGCGACATGGTCCCGGCCGACGCCGAACCGGTGCCGGGCGGGGAGGAGCTGTTCAACACGCTGGTGCCGGCCGTCCGCCGGACCCGGACCTACCCGACCCGCCCGGAGTTCCTCCGGCGGCTCATCGACGACATCGACTTCCCGATCGACGCGGTCTACACCTGGGTGGACGGGTCGGACCCGGAGTGGCGGGCCCGCCGCGACCGGGCGCTCGCCGCGGAGAGCGCCGGCCGGCCGGACCTGCGGATCAGCGCGCAGGCCACGTGCGAGGCCCGGTTCACCAGCCGGGACGAGCTGCGCTACTCGCTGCGCTCGCTGATGATGCACGCGCCGTGGGTCAACCACGTGTGGATCGTGACCGACGGGCAGGTCCCCGCCTGGCTCGACACCTCCCACCCGATGGTCTCCGTCGTCGACCACAAGGAGATCTTCACGGACCCGTCGGTGCTGCCGGTGTTCAACTCGCACGCCATCGAGACCCAGCTCCACCACATCGACGGGCTGGCGGAGTTCTTCCTCTACCTCAACGACGACTTCTTCCTCGGCCGCCCGATGCCGCCCAGCCTGTTCTTCGAGGGGAACGGGGTGACCCGGTTCTTCCCGAGCACGGCGCACGTGCCGTTCGGCGACCCCCAGGCCCAGGAGTCGCCGGTCCACGCGGCCGGCATGAACAACCGGCGGATCATCGAGGAGCTCTGCGGCCGGACGCTCACCCAGAAGCTCAAGCACGCGCCGTACGCGCTGCGCCGCTCCCTGCTGTACGAGCTCGAGGAGCGGTTCCCCGCCGAGTTCGCCGCCACGGCGCGGAACAAGTTCCGCACCTCATCGGACATCTCGGTGGTCTCCTCCCTCGCGCACTACTACGGCTACCTCAGCGGGCGGGCCGTCCCGGGGTACGTGGAGTACACCTACGTGGACCTCTCCCTGCGCAAGACCCCGGCGAAGCTGCGGCGCATGCTCGCCCGCCGCAAGCACGACGCGTTCTGCCTCAACGACACGGCCCCGACCACGCCCGAGCAGGACGAGCTGCTCAGGCGATTCCTGGAGGCGTACTTCCCGACCCCGGCGCCGTTCGAGCTGACCTGAGACCGCGCCACGAAGCGGGCGACGAACATCCCGCGGAACCGCCACTGCCCGGTGTGGACGAACGACCGGCTGAGCAGCCGGAACCGCCGCTCGCTCAGCCGTGTCGCACCGGTGTGGCCGACCACCCAGACCGTGCGCAGCCCGTGCAGCCGGGCGACCAGCCTCCGGCGGCCCACCTGCCGGCCGGTGAAGCTGCCGTGCCGCTCCGGGGACGTGGCGAGCGCCACGTCGGTGAGCCGGCCGAACACCTCGGGGTAGACCACGGCGTACTTGCGCACCCGGGCCGGGACGAACAGCACCCCGTCGCCGGGCCGCGCGGCCGCGGCGACCAGCCGGACGACCGGGCCCGGGTCGTCCTGCCGCCCCTCCGGGCCGCGGACCGCGGCGTGGCCGGGGAGGGAGAGCGCGAGCCCGGCCGCGAGCACCCCGGGCACGGCCTTCCCGGGCAGCGCGGCGAGCCCCGCCCCGGCGAGCAGCGCGGCGGCCGGGACGCAGCAGAGCACGTACCGGAACACGTACACCGGCTGGGCCGCCCACGAGACCGCGAGCAGGGTGAGCGGCGGCACGAGCAGCCACGGCAGCGCGAGGGCGAGCAGCGGCCGCCCGGGCGGGCTCACCCCCGGGTCCCCGCCGCACCGCCGGTGGAGGCCATCGGCGCCGCCACGGGCGAGCCGTACGGCGCCGCACACGGCGAGCGCCCAGATCAACGGGGCGAGGCCGAGCCAGGCCGGGCGCAGCGCGCCCACGTCCCCGAAGAGCCGGACGGCGAGCATGCCGGCGTCGGCGAGGTCCGGCCGGGGGATCCACCCGATCTGCGCGCGCTGCCGGGAGGCCACCCAGGCGAGCGGCGCCACCGCGGCGAGCGCGGCCCCGGCCGCCGCGCACCAGCGCACCACGGGGCCCCGGGTGAGCAGGGTGAAGCAGCCGTGGGCCGCCACGATGAGCCCGGCGAAGAGGTTCACGTGGCCGAGCGCGGCCACGGCGAGGCCGTACAGGGCGAAGGCCCCGGCGGTGCGCCGGCGCAGCGCGCGCACCAGGAGCAGGGTCGCGCCGACCGCCACCGCCAGGGCGAGGGCGTACGGCCGGGCCTCCTGCGCGTACCTGGAGAAGATCGGCATCCCGGCGAGCAGCACCCCGCCGTACAGCCCGGCCCTGGGGTGGCCCAGCGCCCGGCCGAGCGCGCCCACCCCGGCGGCGGCGAGCGCGGCGAAGACGACCGAGGGCAGGCGCAGCCCGACCGGCCCCG